>JBDRAZ010000119.1:0-9085 GCA_043823195.1 archaeon | reverse complement strand
TTAATACTCAACAACATTGCTATCTCATCGCTTTGTTTTCCTTTGTTTGTTAAAAGCAAGATGTTTGCTCGTGTTAATTTCCTTGCTTTATTTGTTCCAGTCTTTAAGAGCTTCTTTAGAAAAAGAATCTCTTTTTTTTTTTAATTCTATAATAATTCGTTTCATAAATGAAACTAAGAAGAGCTACTATATAAATGTGATGGAAAATTAAGTTGTCGGGCTAATAGTTCTTAAAACCCTGCACACCCCGGTATATGTAAGCCTCTTCCTCCTGCTTGACGCCAAGATACTTGCTCTTCATTTCCGGAAGGATATTGCTGAGCCTGTCCTCCTTATCCTTAAGAATTGTGAGAAGGCGCTGGGGGTCCGTTGCCCTGAATCTCTTCTCGCCCTTGACCACATACTGCGAGACAAGCCCCTTCTCAATCAGTTTGTTAAGCGAGTCATAGACATTCCTCCTGTGAACCCTTGACTTGGTTGAGATCAGGCTGACATTAGTCTCTCCTAGCTGCAGCATCGTTTCATATAGCTTTGCCTCATTCAGGCTGAGGCCGAGGTCACGCAGTATTTCTTCGTACATGCTGCCGTTTAGGACAGGAATCTATATAAGCGTTTCCAATTGAGGTGGCCCATACCACCACATACCTATTTAAGGATGGTCTGTTTTTTACCATTATCGAGTAATACTCGACTGGGTCGCTAGATCTGCGCGAACTTCAGGCCTAGCGGCAGCTATAGGTGATATCGATGGGAATGATGCAAAAGATTAATAATTGGTGGTGGAACTACAGGGTTGGAAGGATAATCAAGGCAGCTGTAGCGACAATACCTGCGGTTCCGCTTGGTGCAGGCGCCCTGGAAGAGGTTATCGAGCCGAATCCGATTGTTCAGGAACAGCCTGCCAAAGGCACGCTGGACTTTTACGCAAACAGGACAGACAGCGGCACAACACCATACCTGGAATTCTGGCTGATGAAAAGCTACGGAACAGGCAATCTTGAGCTCTATGCCGAGACAATGGCTCAGGGCAGAGACCTCAATGGCGCATACATTGAGCTTCTTGGCTATTATGATCCGGGCCGGGCAGGAGGATTTGCTGTATGGGCAGAGGGTGTTATGAACAGTGAACAGCCTGAATCAGCGCGGGCAGGGTTCATGTATTCAGGAAGCCCGTTTGGTCTCAAGTATTTAATGCTGCGGAGCGGCTGTGACACAAACGGCGATCCAAGTCTTCGTATGGTTTTCAACGCTTCTGCGGAATCATTTCCTGGTATGAATCCAATCCCTGGCGATGTCTCAGTTGGGGGTCTGGTAAACAAGAATAACCTGACAGACGGTGGCTGGCACATTGAACTTCCGAGGATCGATGTATCTCTGAAGGGACCTGTATCACTTAACGGAGAGGTTACAGCAGACCGCAACATGACACAGGAAGGGTCATACGACACTTCTGTGGGTGTCAGGGGCGGACTTAGGCTGGGGTTCTGAAAATGCACATTAGTGAAGACTTAATCATAAAGCTCGGCAAAGAGGATATGTTTGACCTTCCGGAGATGGGGGCCGGCAATCTGGTGCTTGTTCTGGCTAATGACTACCCGGAGCGCCAGCTCTTTGTCTCAGACGGCCGGGTCGCACAGTCAGACATCGATTTCGAACGGAGGGGTATTAGGAGATTGGTTTCAACAGTATACTATGAAACACCGGAGGGACATCATCCGCACGAGTATGTGGACAAAACACTTCTGGAAGAGCTGGCCCAGATGGGTCACCTCAAAGATATATTCAGCACATTCGGGCAGGTATCGTACTTCTGGAATCACAGGGACATAGGTGCCCCGCAGGTCTTTTTCGGGTTCAATGCCAAATATCACATCGGTGTCCAGATATCCTATGGGGAAGAGATGTTTTATCCCACAGTATTTATCGGCATCAATCCGTATTTGGGCGTCCCAGAGAATCCCTGCCTTTCTTATGCAGTTAACAGCATAAGGGAAGTTGTTGTCGGAGAGGAGGCAATAATGGCTGAGGTAAGCAGGATTCCTGTTGAGATCAGGTTACATGCAGCGGAAAGGATCAGAAGGATGATGAAATAGTACGAAAGCTCTTCGAACACTTATCTTAACTTCAGGACATACATGGGCGTAATTTCAGAATAGCTGTTGTCTCTGGCTTCATAGGTCTCAGCGATCTCAAAATATTTCAGGTATTCTTCTTCCTCCTCATCGCGATAGGCGTAGGTATATGCCTTGTTAAGGAATTTTCCGCACCAGAAATTCCACACCATCTCAAGTATTTTGTTAAGGTTCTCACTGTCAAGATCAAATCCATTCTCGCCTCTGAGTTTCTCAAGCATCTCCTTTGGTCTGGAAAATGTGCCGAGGTGGTCACTGGGATCGTATGCCAGGATCTGCAGTTCCAGCACAAACTGCAAAGCGCTTTGATAATCAGGTTTTCGTGAAGAGAACTCAGTGAGCAATTCATCAACATTACCGAAAGGCTTTTTCCTTGGAACGCAGAATGCCCGGGTTATGAATAATCCATGCGGTCTTAAAACTCGCTTGACTTCCAGAAGCAGCCTATCCCTGTCCTCCCAGGCAACATTGGGCAATACCGCATCGCCAATAACAATGTCAAAATATCCGTCAGAGAGTGAGTTCTCAAGCCAATTTTCATTTATTATGTTTTCATTTGGATTTGTCGTCTTCATCACTGAGTTCATGGCAGATATCATCTCTTTGTTTATGTCAATGCAGGTAACATGACAATTCAGGACTGCCAACGATTCCCGGATTTCGGGGGTTGCTCCCAGCAGCAGGATTCTTTTTGACGGATCCGCATATCCGGATATCCAGGCCTTATACTTGTCTGACTCCTCTCTGGAGACCCGGCTGGGCTGTGTAAAGTATGTATTCCACATATCAGCAATAGCCTTCCATGGGGCTGCAGTTGTCTTCAGGTTTTCAGTCATAATGGTAAAATAATGAAAGAGCATTTAAATAGTTTGCTAACACAACAGCCGTATGCAAAGCGAATTAATCAGGCTCAGAACCAAAGACGGCCTTGAACTGCAGGGGCTCCTGTATGAATCCAAAGGAAAGCGGCGCCGCGCAATAGTGCATGTGCATGGATGGGTGGGAAACTGCTATGAAAATGCATTCATCGGGCCCATAGCAAGATCTGCCCTGCAGAGGGATATCGCATTATTGGCATTTAATAACCGGGGCGCCGGCATTGTTACTGAATTCATAAGAAACGAAAAAAGAGAAAATATTGGCGGATGTCTGGAGATATTTGAAGAATCTCCCCTGGACATCGAGGCGGCAATTAGGTTCCTGGCGGGGAAGGGTTATTCAGAAATAACGTTACAGGGGCACAGCCTGGGCTGCCAGAAAGTCATTTGCTATCAGAATGCCAGGCAGGACAGGCGGGTAAACAGGATTGTGTTGCTCGCTCCTGTCAACGACGTAGAATACGTGCAAAAAAAACTATTGACCAAGTATAATGAATCAATAGGAATTGCGAGAGATATGGTAAAAAAGGGAAGAGGCCAGGATGCTGTTCCAGGATGGATGCAGTTCTATCCGTTGCTGAGTGCAAATATGTTCCTTCAGGTATCTGACCCCAATAGTGTCTCAGGGAGGATATTTGATTATGACGGCAAACTTAGTGAACTGAAAAAGGTCAGGGTCCCGGTCCTGGCAGTTTTCGGCTCAGACGATGATTTCCAGGCAAACCCTGCGGAAAGGCTGGGTCTGCTAAAAAAAACCATCAAATGCAGCACAGTTTTGATGAAAAATTCTGACCATTGGTTTACCTCCCATGAGGATGAGCTGGCACAAACAGTTGTGGATTGGATTGCTCCTACACCCTAACATCGAGAAACAGGCTCAAGATTATAAGGGCCGAAACCACGCATCCCGTCAGCAGAGCATAGACGATTTGACTTCGGGAAAAGATATTTGACTGATATATTTTCTTGAAAACCAGGTAAGTAATAGGTATTATCAATATCTGGGCAGACATTCCCGGCGAGTATTCTCTCCAGAACACGGTTGCGAAAATATGAAATAATCCATTGGTAAATATCACTGCCTGCACAACTAACGCAAAGAAGATGCCAAGTTTATAGCCTCTATAGGCATAAATAAATATGATTGCAGCGATTAATGCAATAAACAGATGGGAAATCAGATAATACTTCTGCGTTGTTGTTCCAAAATGTTCAGTGGCCCAGGCTGAAAAACCGAAGAAATATTCCTCCACGCAGTGCAGGACACCAAACAGCTGAATAAGAACCAGTTTTTTGCAGTTTAATTTTGTCATTATACAATTGGCAGCTAATCTCCGCGCGTATTGACCTTGTACGGCTCAAACAGCAAAACATAGGACGGCCCAATACTTTTTGGGCAGTGTTCTTTTCCTTTTGGCACAACATGCATCTGACCTTGTGCCAGTCTTACGTTGCCTCTGTCTTTATACTGGATTACAATTTCTCCCGAATAAACAAAGAATAATTCATCCTCAGCATGCCTGTGCCAGTGGAATTCCCCGTCAACCAGCGCCATCCTGATCACCTGGTCATTCACTCTTACCACATCAACCGGACAATACGGCTTTCCGCCGATCTCCCTGATTTTTTGCTTTAGGTCGACTGCCATTGTTTGCATAAAAAATGCTCTGGAATAAATAATTATTCGTAATTGGCAACGTAGGGATATCAGCTTCATCAACAAATTATTTAAACACAGCCATCCGCTCTTTAGCTGATGAGAATACCAAAAAAATTCGCCCCGCTCCTTTTCAGCACAATAATGAGCTTTATGATGGCGATTGCCATGTCATTTTTCATGGCGCTCGCACACACCGGCTTTACCCGGGACTTCTTTGCCTTCTGGGTCAGCCAGCTGGCAATTGGGTTTGCTGTCGGCTTCCCTGCAGCCTTCATCGTATCAATACTCGCAAAGAAGATTGTCGACAGGGTCACTTAAGCTTGACTGCGGTCCCGTAGGCAAGGACCTCTGATGCCGCCTGCATGACCTGGGATGTCTGGAGCCGGACATTGATGATGGCATCGGCCTTCATGCTCTTGGCATCTGCGGTCATCCGTTCCATGGCCTGGTCGCGCGCCTCATTTATCATCTCTGTATAGCCCTTCAGCTCGCCGCCTATGATCTGCTTCAGGCCGGCCATAATGTCCTTTCCAATGTGCTTAGCCCTTATTGTGCTTCCCTTCACTATGCCGATAATCTCCTTCACTTCCCTTCCAGGAACAAAATCAGTTGTTGTCGTTATCATAAAACGAAGAATGCCTTTTATCTTTTAAAGCTTTGCGCAAGCTTTTTTAATCAACCTCAAATTCCGCCATTTATGATAGCAGAGCAGGCAGTCATAAGCTACAGAAGGACATATCAAGATGGCCGCATGGACACGGTACACATCTATGCTGATGGAAGAGTGGAAGCAACAGTTATCACAGAGGACGATTACTGGGAAGGCCAAGGTACTACGGAAGGTGTAGATCATCTGGCAGAGGCTTTAAGGAAAGATTCAGCCGGGCTACCGCGCGTCGACAGGTCCACACCGGACTGTGACATCTTGGAGATAGCTGTCCTGCAGGGTGAACAGGTAAAGGCTGAATGGCTCTACAACCCCCTTACCAACCCAACACCTGATGGCATGAGCCAGTATTTTGTGCAGCTTGACACAATGCACAGAAAGACTGACAAAAGGCTCATACCCAGTAAATTGAACATATAATCCACTTTTTATGGGTTTTCTTTATAAACATTCCATGATAATTATGAGTTATGCAAATGGGTCCCATTGTCAGCTATACTCGCTTACAGGATAACGGGCTGACCCATGCCATTCACGTATTTGAGGACGGGCAGGTAGTTTCTGAGAAGCTGTCCGGCAATCTGCAGTATCTGTACCTGACAGGAAAAAAGGAAATTCCCTCTAAAAGGGCAAGGAACCTCGCATTAAATGCGATATTTTCGATGACGGGCTACGACGGATCAGCTAATGCATCCAATTATGAGGACCTGTGCTCATTATCCGCCAGGGTCGCACAGATTGGTAAATCCACGCAATGGTGGTACGCTCCGGTCCTGAACAACCATCCGAAAGAACTCGCCGAGGTTGTAAGTGAACTGGAGGAGATGGCTGGCGATATACCCCTGCATCTGGAAAGAATGGAAGGTTATGTGGAAAGCCCACCAGGACCGCTTCAGCAAAATAAAGAGGTTGTAGAGCAGCTGTAAGCCACCTTCTGTCAGACACAAACAAGGCGTTGCCTTGCGGTTGTCTGCCTTAACATTCAACTAAGCGTCAAAGACTTGCACAAGCCAGGGCTCACCGTTTCATCCGTTCCCAAAAGAGCGTCTGCAGGTTATCTCAGCTCTGTCGCCAGAGCCTTCGCAAGCGTCATCCTCCTCTTGGGTGGTCTCGTTTCTTAGTGGTTGCCTTCCCTTTCGGAAACTCGAATGAGTGGCCGTTATAGTGGGTGGACTTTCCTGGGTCAGGCCCGTTGTTAAGCGCTGCCCTACATGGCCTGGAAACGGGGTTCACTTTATAAATCTATTTCCTGAAAACAAGGATTTTTTCTTCCTTTTTTCCGTGCCAGAGGCTGTGCTCGGATTCCAGCACCAGGCCCGCCTGCCTGAGAAGTTCAACAGACCTTTCAGACCCGGAAATCAATGCCGCCCTTCCCTTATTTTTCAGAACAAATTCCGCCTGGTGAAAGAACTCCCTGTATATCTTCTCCATTTCCTTCAGGTTGGTGCGGCTTGAAATATCGGGCGGGTTTGCAGCGATGCAATCTACGCTGCCAGCTTCAAATTTGGTATCCAGCCACTCAATATCCTGCCTGGAGAAGTTCACGCTCTTATGAATTCCGGCTATCTTGGCATTTTTCTGGGCATTCTTCACATTATGGAGGAGGCTGTCATATCCGTAGATGTTCTTGGCAGTGGTGATCTTCCGATCAAGCTTCGCAAAGCCAGAGGAGTTTCCAAGTGCATCCTTCCTGTAATAATTGACAGCTGTGCCGGTCGCATAAAGCGCTGCCTCGATGGGTATCTCCCCTGTCCCGCAGAACGGGTCAAGCAGGACCTTTCCTTTTTTGTACCCTGCTGCCCTCAAAAGGAGGTATGCAACAGTACCCTTAAGCGAGGTTGCTCTCGTGAAGATCCTGTACTCGCGCTTTGAAAGGTCGGTTCCCGTGGGATCAATGCAGAGGTATCCGTTTTTTCCGTTTACATAAAGGAAGAATATTTCATCAGGATTGTCCAGGTCAACCCTCTGGTCATGCTTCTTGGTTGCCCTGACCTTATCGATGATCAGCTCCCCCAACTGTGCAGCCGAGTATCCGTCATAACCCCCATCGACCCTTGCCTCAGCCTTGAATGTCTTATCCTTATCCAGAAATGCCAAATCGGTTCTCCCTACCGAATCAGCGAGATCTTTATCAAGGTTTTTGACATTAAAAGAATCAAGGAGCCCGAGCACCTTGCAGGCGCTCTGGGCCTTGTAGGCAAGAATTGAGAGGTCATCAGGCTTCAGATCAAACACAACAACAGAATCATCAGTCTTGCATTTAGCGCCAACCAGCTCCTTCACCTCATCAGCGCAAAAGCTTTCCATACCTTTATGGGTTATAATCAGGCCCTTCATATCACCGTGGTTATTCTGGAGTATATATAAACCTTGTCCCGCGTAAATTATTTAAACACAACTCAATTCACTTAACAAAAGAGGGTGAGGATCGCTCTGGGAATTCTTGGAGGATAAAATGTCAAAGAAGAAAAAAGGTTCAAGACCGTTGATTATCGCGCTAAAGATTCAGCCAGCCCATAGAGACACTCTGCTTTATTTGAATCGACATGGCTACGAAGTAAGCCTGGACCCAGATGACAGACCTTCAAGGCTCGCTGGATCTGGTGCAGGGATAATATACATAGACAGCGCTTACGAGATCGGGTCCCCTCCTGGCATGGACGGCCACAATCTTGCCATAGAGATCAGAAAACAGAACAGACACATCCCTATCGGACTTCTTGACCTGACAGATGAGGTCATGGCAGACGACGTTGCAGGGTTCCTAAGGCAGCGCGAGCAATATGACCTCACTGTCACAAAATACCTTACAAAATGCGGCGGATTTCACGCAATCCAAGGCAGACCCTCGACTGACGTATTAGCGACAATAGTAAATGCGACACTCGCCGGCAGACCAGTCCAGGAGAGCTACATAAATACAAGGGTTGTTCTTCCTTAGAGCTTTTTAAGTTCGTCTTCCATATGCTGGAGCGTATCTCTTGCCTCTTCATACTGCGCAACATGCGCAAGGAGTCTTTCAGCTTTTCTTTTACTATCACGGGCCACCTCATTATAAATGGGTATTTCCCGTTTCATAATTTCCATATATTGTTGCGAATCATGATCAATTGTGTCCAAGCTACTGTAAAGCTGACCAAGAGAGTATGTAAAATGATGTTCGTCACCACGTTGATGCCTCCCCCTTATAATCTTAATCAATATCCCACAACCGCCAAGAAGATACTGAATATCTAGTATCAGTCTACCTACTTCTTTCCGATCCTCACTCTCCTCGGCCTCTAATTCTTCTCGACTATCTACACCATCACTTTCCATGTATTGATGTATGATATTAACATTCCTTAGATGATAAAAATAGATATGGTCTGCAACTCGCCACTGCTTGCTGAAATATTCTCTTACATGAGTAAGAGCCTCTGCGAATTCTTGTGCTTTTGATCGATCCTGCAGTAACAACACACGATATGAATCATGGTAATCTCCACCTATTGCCTGCAGCCTGCTCTTGAATTTTTCGCCGACCTTGAAATCAGTAAAGAACATTTTTCCACCTCGTTTTGCCAATTATAACTATTTTAAAATAATATCCATCCCGATATTTAAACCTTTTCCTCAGATGGCGGCGTAGAAATGCTCAAATAAAAATAGACTCGACTTCTTGTATGCATTATATGCTATTATTCTAAATCTTGTCTGCTGTCTTTGCGCTTTCGCTGTTGTTGCTGTTAGATGCTCTCCTAACACC
>JBDRAZ010000118.1:0-3335 GCA_043823195.1 archaeon | reverse complement strand
GTAAGAAAGTACCGATTCTGGCTTTGTTGGAGTTTTGGCATACATTAACCTAAACCTTAACAAATTTTATATACTTTGTCTTACATAATCCCTGAAGTACAAAGGGAAGCGTACTCTTTAACTGATTCCCTCCGAGGGCTTAAGCAAAGCAGATTCTGCTGGACAGAAATGACGTCACCCATAAAAAGAAAACACCTGCCAAAATCACTTACAGAGGGCTCTATTGTGAAAGCCCTGATAACCCTTGCAGTGCCGATAGTCCTTGGCAATATCCTTCAGACGGCATACCAGCTCACTGACACATTCTGGGTTGGCAGGCTTGGCGTGGAAGCGGTGGCTGCTGTCTCGTTAAGCTTTCCAATCATTTTTCTGCTTATCTCCTTGGGCGGAGGGTTTGCCATAGCAGGCACTATCCTGGTGGCCCAGTACAAGGGAAAAAAGGAACAGTACAACGTTGACCATATTGCAGCCCAGACAATGATCATGGTTCTGATACTTTCAACAGCCCTTTCTACCGTTGGTTATTTCCTGTCAGAGCCGATCATCAAATTCATGGGTGCGGATCCTGCGGTTTTGGCCGGCGCGGTCTCCTATTTGCGGATTTCGTTCATTGGAGTCATATTTCTTTTTGGCTATTTTGTCTTCCAGTCATTGATGCGGGGGGTGGGGGATGTGAAAACCCCGATGATTATCGTGCTTGGAACGGTGCTCCTTAACCTTATCCTTGACCCGCTCTTTATCTTCGGCTTTGGCCCCATTCCTGCATTTGGTGTTTCAGGTGCGGCAATGGCGACAATAGGAACACAGGGCATTGCGGCGATTCTTGGCATAATAATGCTTTTCAGCGGAAAATACGGGGTTCATCTGAAAACAAAGCATCTGAAACCCGATTTTGCGATAATCAGGAAAATGTTTAAGCTCGGATTTCCTGCATCTATCGAGCAATCCACCAGGGCACTGAATTTCACAATAATGACGCTGCTTGTAGCAAGTTTCGGGACACTGGCGGTAGCATCATACGGGATTGGGTTCAGGATACTCAGTTTTGTCATCATTCCGGCAATGGGGCTTTCAATGGCAAATTCCACCCTGGTGGGGCATAACATGGGCGCCGGCAAGATTGAGCGTGCAGTTAAAACCTCTCAGGTAAGCTCTTTGCTTGCCTTTATGACCCTTACTGTTGTTGGCATATTGCTCTTTGTATTTGCCGCACCCATAGCCGGAACATTTATCCCCAGCGACATGGAAGTAATTCAAATGAGTTCTGTCTTCATCAGGATCATGGCGCTGACGTTTGGTTTCATTGGAGTTCAGCAGGTCTTGACTGGAACATTGCAGGGTTCAGGCAACACAGTACTGTCAATGACTCTGTCAATAGCAACATCCTGGGTGATAAATTTCCCGCTGGCATATATTTTATCAAAACACTCTTCGCTCGGCATTGATGGGCTTTGGTGGTCATTTCCGATCTCCAATGTATTTGGTGCCACAATCCTCTATGTTGCATACAGGAACGGTTCATGGAAATCCAAAAAGATAACCGAAGAATTCAAAATCAGCAAAGAGGTCATGAAAGAAGCAATAATAGATGAAAGAAAATAAGGCAGCAAGCAGAAATGCGCTTTGTCTTGCATAAGCCCGCCGGTCCAAAGTGAAGCGAACCATAAAGCCCGTTCACCCCGGCAGCTGCTGCAGAGCAGATTCTAATGGGCAAAGCCTACCGCGTCAGATAATTAATGACATCGGCAGCAGAATATGATGTCCCTTCTTTCAGAAAATACCTGACAAGATTAATATCATTTCCGGCGGTAAGGAGGGGTTGTTCCACAAGGCCAGTCCGCCGCACCTGAGCCAGGCCAATGTTTGCCATAAGGCCATTGCAGAGACACTTCCGTCCGGCTGTATTTTCCGGGCCGCCCTTCTTTTTGTAGGTCTCGACCGGTTCACCTGAACAGCGGTAACCGATAGAACCGTCAGGCCGTTCATAAGGAACCCGCAGGTATCCCAGATCGCAGGTCCTTGCACGGGCACCATAAACTGACGGTTCTGAATTGGTTCCGTCCATCATAAGAACCTTAAACGGAAACCCCGTTGGAGATGCTATTGGATCAGTGTATACCGCCAGATCTTCTGCGCGCGGCCTGTTGAGAATCTCCTGCTTGATGGTTCCATCCAGATCAGATTCATCACATAAGAAGAAAAGAGTGCCAACCTGAATCCCCGCAGCGCCGGATGCCAGTGCCTGATTCAGCTGTCCGGGGCTCCCATAGCCACCCGCCAGCCAATACGGCAGGCCGGTTGATGCAATCTTATCCAGCTCAACAGCATCCTTTACGCCATAAACCGGTTCCCCGATTTCATTCAGCGAATAATTTCCGCGGGGCGGCGCGTTATGGCCGCCGGCAGTCGGTCCTTCAACAATAAAGCCATTGACCTTGCCTGACGCTTTTTTGGCCAAGGTAAGAGCCAGGGTTGCAGATGAGACAATAGCAAAAAATTCCGGCCTTAACAGTCCTGCAGGCTCATCACCAATTACTCCGGGGTCAAATTCCATAGTCACAGAACTGCCGGGACTCAGATTCTCAACATTTAGTCTGTAACCTACTGGCTTATGCGAACTTAGAGAATCCAGGATTGCCGGAATCTGGCGGGGTATGCCGGCACCCATCAAAACATAGTCAACGCCTGCAAGCATTGCCCCATAAATAGACGGGAGATGAGGCATCTGTATTTTTTCCAGGTAGTTGATGCCAACTGGCCTATCGTGCCCCTCTTTTGCCAGGAATACCTCGACAAAATTAGCAAGAACCGCCAGTTCAAGAATCTCCTGATCAGCATTCACACTGAACATGCCGGAACGCCTGAAGGGTACGTCAGGACCTTTGCCGCCGGAAATGTAATATTCATCATAAACACGATCTGAAATTTCGGGAAAAGGGAAATTCTCCATTGCCCGTTTCAGATGGCCGTCACGATCCCCAAGCTGCAGCCGGCGGACAAGGATAGTATCCATTGCTGTACCGGAGACGACACCGAGTGCACCATTTTGCGAAACGGCCCGGGCCAGACGCCACCCTGAAATCCCCGCACCCATGCCGCCCTGTATTATTTGAAAAGAAGAGTTAGCCAAACACCCAATATTCGGATCATCATCAGGCGACATCAGTGGAATTATTCCAAAACAGATATATAAAGCTTATCTAATCGGGGCGGCGTAGAAATGCTCAAATAAAAATAGACTCGACTTCTTGTATGCATTATATGCTATTATTCTAAATCTTGTCTGCTGTCTTTGCGCTTTCGCTGTTGTTGCTGTTAGATGCTCTCCTAACACC
>JBDRAZ010000117.1:0-46990 GCA_043823195.1 archaeon | reverse complement strand
CGGAAATGTTCACCTGTGAAATGCTGTGGAAATATCCATTCTTCATCACAACTACGCTGTGTTGGCCTGAGAGTGCTGAGGCATTGTAAAACCCGTTCCCGTCCGTTAGGTCAGTATCATCAGGGGCATGTACTGTTGCATTGGTTATAGGAAGACCCGTAGCATCATCAGTCACATATCCGACAAGCGTCAGGTTTCTTACCGCGGTCTCTCCAGGCTGCACACCCCTGAAGGGCCACATTGTAAAATTGTAATATGTGACGAGCGAGATATTGACAGTTGCTAAGCCGACATGAGTAGTATAGCCGTTCTTCAAACCCACAATATAATGCCTGCCCGCAATGACTGAGATATTGTATAAGCCATTTACATCGGTGTAGTTATACGAACCTCCCAATCCAACAGTTACATTGAAAAGCGGTGCACCAGTGGTATTGTCAAAAACATAACCCTCGATTCTCCCATCTCCGAAATATCCAGTCCCCATGCCTGCAGGACAGACGTCTGATGGATCTGTAAACAGATAGTAGGTCGTCGCGTTGAGGGCTGGCAGCAGTATCTGGTAGTTAAGCTGTTTATCGTTGTAACCACGGGTTATTGACTTGGCAATATGAGTAACAAAGACGATATTGCCGCTTACATTGATAACGCCGGTATCAAAGGTTTTTGCCCCGATCTGTCCATATACATTGGTATAGGCTGCCGACACAGCGGAGATATTGGAATTGCCAACCAGAACAGAAACATATTCCGTCAGGGTGCGTGTTACTGAATCTCTCTCGACGGGCCAGATATTGTATAATAAGTCAACTGCTGTTGTATTAACTGCCTGAACAACACTCCAGTCAAGGGTATCCGGATGAACCCTGCTGGCATAGACCTCATGCCCGATATTCGGCTCCAGGCAGTTTACAATCAGGTGCTCTGATTCAAGTTCACCGGGATTCGCCTCAATCTGATACAGGTCGGCATAACCGGGAACCATCAGGACAAGCCCGGACAATCCATACCAGTTGCCTGTGGCATGGATTTGTTGAATCAGGACCTCTGTAATATAGCCTCCCTCGGCCGGGATCGAGATCACAAAACCAATAAAAGTCTTCAGCCATACTGCAGCCACGACAATTAGCAGGACAACTGCTGACGCCAATAATACGTAACTAATCTTGCTGCCTGATATTCTGTCCAAGCTAATCCTCATTCTTCTCCTCTTTTCGGATTCTGTGGGTTATCAGGAACTCAAATCCATGGCTGCGATTAGCAAAAACCCGATCATGTATCTTCTGATCAAGCCAGACCAGAAGATCCCTATCCAGCGTTATTGTTATTCTTTCCTTCATTCTTAATCATATCAGCAACAAGAAATTCAAAGCCATGGCTTCGGTTTGCAAAAACCCGCTCAGAAATCTTGGCATCCAGCCATTCCAGGAGTTCCCTGTCCAGAGTAATGGTAATGCGCTCTTTCATACAACTACATATCATTACATACCTTGTGCTATTTAAATGTTTTGTTTAGCTAAATAAATATAGAAATTTGATAAATACATACATATGAATACATACTCAATATGTAGTACACAACCCAACTGGGATAAAATCATCATAAAAATCCGCCGAAAGTGCCCTACCCTGCCCTGGAGCGCGGGGTTTTCAACCCCCCAGAAAATTCTGCGAATTTTTTGTGCATAAAATAATTAATTAAGCTATAAAAATACTGCAAGATACGGATTGGGCCTTAAGAATAGTGTCTGCCGCCTGTATCCCCTGAATGATTGGAGATTCTCGATAATCAGTTCAGCTGCAAAGATCCGTGGAACCTCTTTAGCGCAAAGGACTAAAGTCATGAGGGACTGCGCAAAAGCGCAATCATTTCTTTACCAGGCTGCCTTCACAGACATCAATCAGCTCTATCTTGGTTTTTTTGTCTCTCATCTGTGTAGCCAGGGGGGGATCCACCGTCTGTATCCAATCAGCAAACTCATTCTTCTGATCATTCACATACTCAGCAAATTCCCCGTCAGTCATTGGATTTATGCTGTCCACTAGCTGCTGGACATTGTTAATCGTGCTGCCGTTATGAAGCTTAAGGGGCTCAAGTTTTTTGGCAGTTTCCCCATCCAGATTGTCTCTGGCCTTTTTGGCAAGCTCAAACTCCCTCTGAAGCTCGTCATCTGACACAATCTCTGCCTCCTTTTTCCGGGGCATTTTGCCAAGCTTTTGCCAATGTGTTTTCACTCTTGGAGCAAGCCCTTCAAGATAGATATCAACCATATTGAAGGTTCCGGACTTAACCTTGTCCTTCGCTAGTTTCAGATCCAGTTCAAGGTCAAATGTATCAACATCGTATTCCTTCAGCTGCTCCAGTTGCCAGGCCAGGTCATCCACAATGTCATTATACTTGTTGTACTTCTCAAGCACATCATCCTCAAGACGCGCGTGCATATGCATGAGGGGCTTAAAAGCGATAAAATAGGGTTCGCCCCGGTTATATGCAGAATTCTCAACCATGCCTGTCCCGGTTGACGCCTTCAGCAGAGATTGAAGCATATATCCGCCATACTTATTCTTAATCCTGTCAAGATCGCCCTGATCTCTGGTCCTCATCTGAATCTCAGTGTTTATGTTGGCCTTGGTCTCACCGACGAAATCAGTGAGAACCTGGCTAATCAGGATCAGCCCAATCCCCCACTTACGAAATTCCCTAACGGCCCTTTCCAGTTGAATAAAACCCTCGCCGCTTCCACCGAACTTAGGAAGGAGGCGGTGGACCTCATCAAAGATAATCAGAAGCTTGAGTTCCGGACTCTCCGGGAGGCCTGAATGGAATATCTCCCTTATAGCATTGGATACCAGTACATCACTATCCGTCGGGTCCAGCTGACTAATCGAAAATATATTAATCTCGCCCGGTTTAATGTAATCCGCAATCTTTATTCGCTCTCTCGCATTCCTCACCTGCCTGATGTTCCCGTTAAACGCCCGCGCATCCATTGTTTTCATTCCAAACGATTTGTAGAGTTTAAGCATTCGAACGTCAGTACACTTTCGCAGGAATCCGGTCCACTGCGCAGTCGGATCAAATGCAATTACAGCTATGCCCGCCTGCAAAGCCTCTTCCACAAGAACTTCGGTTGAGACTGTTTTCCCGCCACCTGTTGAACCCGCAACCAGGGTGTGCATTGTCAATTGGTCTATGTCAAAGTAGGCCTTCTTCTCGGTCTCTGCAATTTTGCCAATATAAACCGAGCGCGGACCTGGTCGCGGCAGAAGATTAAAATCCACCTTGCTAACATATCGTTTTCTCTTTGCACTCCGTCTCTTGATCCATATAAATACAATGATACCAAAAAGAATAATCAAACCAGCCAGTATAGCCCATCTGACCGAAAACAGTCCAAGTATCAGATAATCCCAAAATGGCTCAATAATGAAAAAACGCCTGCTGGTAGATGAAGATAGGCCCAGATAGTTTGCTTGTACTGAAACAATGTATTCGCCAGGCCTAAGGTAGCTCGGTATCTCGAACTCGCCAAACAGTGTATAAGTGGTGTTCACTGTTAGGGTTTTTATATCTGTTATGGTTTTTGCATCCTTGGAAAGGCCGCTTGTGCTGCCTCCTGGTTCAGCAGTGTCTACTGAGAGTATGAGTGTAACCGGAAACTCTCTTTCGCTCAGATAATTCTGCAGATTCAACTCGTACTTAACCACCTCACCTGTGAAGACCCTCGGGTCCAACAGCTCGATATCAAGTGCCAGTATTTCAACGGGGGTTCCGTTCTGCTGTTTTACTGTAATATTAATCGGAAGTCTCTCAGTAGCAGTTCCCACGATCAACAGGTAACCTGTGTACTGGCTGGAATTCCCGGCAAAAACTGTGAGGAGCAATTCCGCACTGGCACCGGGATCAATCACCATTCTGTTCTGGTCCAGCCTTACAAGAGACACCACACTGCCCTCCAATGAAAATGTTAAAGGAAGACTACCATCTGCATTATTAGATATAATTAGCGGAACCTCAAGGAATTCCCCCACATTCAAAGTCCGGGTGACTTCCCGAACTGACAAGCTATAATCAGACTGCGCCAGAGAAAACGGCAACAACAGGAAAGCCATAATAAGCAACAATCTCATTTTTTCCCTTTTGGAATC
The DNA here is from genome assembly GCA_043823195.1 of archaeon. GTDB lineage: Archaea > Nanobdellota > Nanobdellia > Woesearchaeales > JBDRAZ01 > JBDRAZ01. Next base: position 42,841 of record JBDRAZ010000117.1, on the reverse strand, counting down.
TGATTATACAGGGCTCTTGTGATTGTCTCCCTGGTAACCACACCGATTACGCGCTTATTATTGATCACTGGCAGCCTTTTGTACTTCTTTTCAACCATGATATGATTGGCAGATATAATATTCAGGCCGGGAGTAACATAGCATAAGTGTGAAGTCATAATGTGCTCGACCCGGACTGCCTTCAGGCTCAGCCGTTTGTTAAGTTCATGAATTATATCTCGAATTGTAACTATGCCCACGGGACTGCCGTTCTCCCCCGTAACTATGGCATAACCACTGATCCTAAGCTGCTCAGTGATATCCAGCAGCAGCTGGTCCTTAGTGACACTAAGGATCTTTTCAGCCATGGTTTTGGCCACAATAACCTCGACAACCGGAGACGATTTTGCACAGTAGCGTTTGTCAAATGATCTCAGAAGATCATACCTTGTAACAAGACCACCAAGCCTGCCTCCCTCTGTCACCAGTATGGCTGTCGCCCCACCCCTAGACAGAATGCCAAGAGCCCTGCCAATTGTTGCATCTGCCGGGCAGGCAGACACAGAAGAGGTCATGAGATCAGCAACCAGCAGTTTATTTACTGGCTTAGAGCACCCATCATCAAGCCTTTCAGTATGAAAGTCAATTTTCAGAAAATCTGTTTCCCTCAAAATGCCTATGGGCCTGTTTCCTTCTACCACTATCAACGAACCCATGTCCTCCTTAACCATCAGATCAAGCGCGTTTCTTATTGTAGCTCCCGGCCCAATTGTAATCAGGCTCTTCGTCATCACGGAAGCCAACTTGGATTTGCTCCATCGGACCAGGAGCCTGCTCAAATTAGCCGTGCTGCCGGCGTGCAGATCGCTTACGCGATCGGTGATGCGCTTTCTTGCAAGCACAGATGCCAGCAACACGACTATAATCAGAATCCCGGCCACAAAAAACGTTAAACCCCGTGAGGTATCAGCCTGATTATCCTTGTCAGATACAGAATATTCCACTTCCTGAACAGCTGACAGCTTGAGCTGATCATGACCAACGATGGGCTTCGCCTGTTCACCGCTGCCTATAACAACATCTGTCTTTTTCCCCCCGTACAGCAGCTGGGTCGGAACCTCGATTCTGCTGCCGGCAACTGCTGCAACGCTGGTGAGGTCGTAGGCTTTGCTCTCCTTGAGGTGTTTTACCGTTATGTTCCCATGGGAAGTGATATCCCCCCTGTTGAAAAAGTAAAATCCCTCAAACCCCTCATAGCCAAATGACTTTGCCTCCTCCTTAGTCAGTGTCTTTGTTTGCGCAGTCCGCAGATTTCCGTCAGGGTCAGTCCACTCTGCAATCACGGTCTCCCCCGGCGCAGGAGAAGCACCGTCAAGCAGTTGACCATATAGCGTAGTAGGCATCCCGGGCTGGGCCCTGTTCGATGTGTCAGAAGTCCCGTGCCATGAACCTGAAGAATCTGATCCGCCCGAAACAGCCCCTGAGCTCTCACCACCGCCAGAATCCCCGGACCCCTGGGCCCCGGGCTCCCCTGCGGCCGCATGCGCAGCACCAGGTGTTCTTGATGCAACAGTAAGCACGATGTCCTCACAACGGACCACGTTCCCCCCCGGCCGGGATTCTATGCTGGCCCCATGCTCTTCCACTGTCATCTCAATTAGCGAAGTGTCCCTGGCTTTCAATAGGCCATGGTTAAACAGATAGAACCCCGCCAGCCCGGGATTCCCCAGACCGCTCGCCTGATCTTGAGTTAATGTTTTTACGACAGTCGTCCTTTCCTTGCCATCTGAATCGATCCACGAGGCAGTAACTTCCACCCCTGCAGCAGGTGACCCGTCCGCATTCAGCACCCTTCCGTAGAGCGTTGTCGGGAGCTCAGGCGGCCCGGCAAAAGCTAGAGAAGCGAAAATGATGATAAGCAAAGCGATTATCTGTTTCATGGTCAGCTTAATACATATTGGTATATGTCTGTCTCCTTGTCGTACATCCGCCACATGCCGTACTCAAAGACTATCCGGCCTGAGACATACTCGGGGTAATTGACAAACATTTCTATTCCGTCCTCATATGCCGGGACCGTTACAAGAGACCGTTCTTCGCCGGCGTCAAAATCATACATGTTAATCACATAGTCGTGTGCATACTCCTCGGTGTCCACGTGACTGATCCAGGTGGCTTTATTCTGACCTATCCGGACGTCATGCGGATTAAAACCGCCGTCTTCATTGAGGAACCGGTCGCGGATCGTGCCGGTTTCGCCGGTGTTCAGATCAAGGTATTTCAAGCGGTAGGCCACCTTCTCAGCTCCTGCTGCAGCGACTTCCAAGTAAACTGCCGTGCCATCCCCAACGTCATACTCAATTTCAAGAACGGACTCTGATACGTCGTGCGCTGTCTCGGTCTCGAGATCATAGTACTTGAGTTTAACTATCTGGTCAGGGTCGCCTGTTTGCAGGGGCTGGATATAAAGCAACCGGGAACCGTCAAGCTTAAAAGTCCTGAGGGACTGGAGTCCTTCATACTCATTGGGAACAATAATATCCCTGGTTTCACCTGTGTCAAGATCATGGATATAACAGGTGGCGTTTTCACCAACAGGTGTATCAGCATAAATGAGGTTGCCGCTGAGCTGTGGATAATACCCAAAGAAAGGAAGCGCCTTGTGCTTCTTATTCGGAATGTCATAAATATAAAGCGTGGCGCCGTTGCGATACACTATTTTGTCGCCCGAAATTGATGAGTCGCGGAGCGCAGTCTCAGATGACACAATATCTGTCACCTGGGTTTCCTGCCCGGTTGAAAGGTCGTATAGAAATACATCGCGGTCTTCATCGCGGGTGTCCTCCCAGATGATCCTGTTCCCTGAAACACTTACGCTGTCCTGCTCGCCGGGTGCATCAATCAAAGCTTCAATTGTGCCGCCGCTCGGGCAGTCTGAACAGGTTGAATCCTCATATGGATAATCGCAGTCACCGTCGCCGCAGGCATGGCAGTCCTCAAGACATGATTGTTTGGTTTCATCAGTATCGCACACCCCATTGCCGCAGGTTGAAGGGCACACACCACAGTCAGCTTCGCAGCTGCTGCAGGCCTCATCACCGCTGCACTCGCCGTCGCCGCAATATGATGGGCACGTGCCGCAGTCCACCTCGCATGAGATGCACGACTCGACACCGTTGCACAGGCCGTCACCGCACCAATCATCGCCAGACTCATTTTGCTTGGCGCTGCACCGCCATTCAGTCTCTGAGGTTATGTCAATCAGGTAGCCGCTGCCTGGCCTTAAGCTGTATAGTGTGTTCGGCTGGTATATGCTCTCATATCTTGAATACACCAGCCACTGGTCATTATCTGAATCATACGAATATATCTTGCGGTAGCTGTCACCTATTGACTCCAGGGCCGCCGGAACAGGGACATTAGCCAGATAGGGCCAGCCTATGAAATTCCATCCCGCCTTAAGCGGCGCGCTGTAGTTAATCATCTGGACGCCCCTGACGGTCAGTGTTGCCGGATTCGTCATATCTATCCAGTAGCTGTTGCCGATGGCCAGCTGGAGCAGGTTGTTCGGCTGATCAAAAACAGTACGCTCAGGGGCGAATACCTGCCAGTTGGTATTGGCTGAATCATAATAGTATATGCGCCTGTAGTTTCCCGCAATGGAGGACAGGGCATTCTCAGTTGCTGCATTTTCAGGCATCAACGGAACAGAAATCAGGTTCCATCCGGAGTTCAGGTCAAACGCAAATGTCCAGGTATTATTTGCGTCAATCACCTGGGTTGTCCGCTCCTGCCCCTCACCGTAATTCTCAGCGATGTCGGCAACCCGGAAATTATAGCTGTAAAATCCCTCATTAACTGCTGTTGTGTCCCAGATAATATAGCAGGTCCCGTTTTCGTCACCATCTGAGAATTCGCTGACCACGGCCTCAGCAGACCATTGGCAGGTTGCATTGGAGCCCTGGCTGCCCAGGCAGACCTGACAGGGTTTCTTAAGGCCGGTGCCGGCATCTGACAGGATGGCGGAAAGCACCACCTCTCCCGCCACTCGCTCCCCCACCGAACTGACCATGACAACCGGTGGCGAAGCATCAGGTGTCACAACTGACACAGACTCCACCTGCTTATCCTCATTGCCGTCATCATCGACTGCCGTGACTGCGTAATAGTACAGCACACCATCTGACACGGTCGTGTCAATCAGCATTGTGTTCTCTGTTGAAGCGATGGAAATCAGGCCAGAAACATCAGCAATTGATTCAGTGCTGCGGTACACCCTGTAAAATCCCATATCATCGTCACCTGGAGGAGTCCAGTTGAGCTTCACGGCAGTCTGCTGCCCGTCAACGACTGCCATCAAGCCACGTATCCTGCCCGGCGGGACAGTATCTGCAACAGTCCCGGGAACGCTTGTCAGATTGTGTTCCTCATGCCCAAAGACGTCAACAGCTGTGACACCATAATAATATGTTGCCTCGCTGACCAGGCCGCTGTCCAGGTGCGAGTTCTGCGACACACTGGCAATGGGTGCGCCAGATACATTCCCAAAAGCATAGCTGCTCCGATAGATGCTGTAATGGGACAAATCAGGCACCGGACTGGCATCCCAATTCAACTGCAGGGAATTCTGCCCATGAACAGGCTGGACTGCAAGCGACTTAACTCCGGGCGGAGCCTGTGTATCAACTGAAAAAACCCGGACATCTGTGCCAAGGTTGCCTGCAGCATCATAGCAATACACCCTTACCTGATTCTGGCCCTCATTTGCCGTGATCATGGCAGACTTATCAAAGGAAATGTTAAGTCCTCCGTTAAGGGAATAACTGCATTCGGATACAGATTCATCTGTGCTGACATTCAGCGAGACACGGTTAGCTGTGTAAACCTGAGCTGCCGGGCTTTCTATCGAGATTACAGGGGACTTAAGATCCGCAACTGTCCCGGGAAGTGCAGCAACCGCCTTATTCTCGTTAAACATCTCATCCACAGCCGTAACCGCATAGTAATAGGTCATCTCACTGATGACGCCTGAGTCCCCATATAATGGCTCAGATACGCTTGCCAGGGGAGACATTCCTTCTGCATCTGAAAATTCTGTGCCTGACCTGTAGATATAATAGAACTGCAGATCCGCTGCCGCTGAAGGTTCCCACACCAGAGATATGGCTGCCTGCCTGCTGACAGGAATAACTTCAAGACCTGCAACCGGCGGGGGCGGGGTCGTATCAACTGAGAATTCCCTGCGCCCGGATTCCCCGACGTTCATGCCAAGATCAGTGCAATATACAACAATGCTGTTGTTGCCCTCGTCCGCAATTATAGTGCCGGCAACCGGCACTTCAGGCCTCCCGTTCAATGAGTAAGTGCAGCCGGACACCGGCTCTGAGACAGAATAGTCCAGCACAATATTGGGCTGATTGTATGTTTTCTGCTGCGGCGAGATGATGCCCACAGCCGGAGAATCCGTATCTGCCACGGTCCCCATGGACGAGACCACCTCCGTGAGTTCATTTCCAGCATGATCTGCTGCAGTAACTGCGTAAAAATGGGTGCTCCTGCTGGCAAGACCCGTGTCCTGATATGCATTCACTGCAGCCTGTCCGATGCGAACCATGCCTCCAGCATCTGAGAAAGATACATTGGCACGATATATGTTGTAATGGTCAAAATCAGTCTCCGGGGACCCTGTCCATGTAAGGTTCAGCACATTCCGGCCGACTGTCGGCCTCACGGCCAGTCCAGCTATCATGGCAGGAGGGGTACGATCAGCCACCTTACCGGCAAAAGAAATGACATCTGTATCCTGGTTTCCCACGTCATCAACACCCACCACTGCGTAATAGTATAGCGTGTCGCTTTCAAGGCCGGCATCATAGTAACTAGCTTCTGTCCGGGCGGCAATGGGCACCAGGCCCGCCACATCTGTGAAAGAATATCTTGCTCTGTAGAGACGGTAATAGACTGCGTCAGCAACAGGCAGCCAGCTGATGTTGAGCGCCAGGGCTGCAGGAACAGTGTTAACTGTAACAACTGATACTGCCTGGGGAGGCGCTGTGTCAACGGCAAAATATGTTGTATTGGAGAACCCGGCATTCCCTGAGGTGTCGTTGCACTGCAGGGCCAGGCTATTCTGGCCCTCTGCTGCCAGAATGGTCTGCTGCAGGAGCTGATAGGGCCCTGAGTTCAGCGAATAGTAGCAATCGACAGTCTCCTCGTCAGTCTCAAATACAACAGAAATCACAGACATGTTGTACACTCTGCTCGCCGGTGCAAGGATTGCAATAACCGGCGGCTCCAGGTCAGCCACAGTGGCATTGGTGAATGACACATCAGAAAGCTCATTTCCGTCATCATCAACAACCACCACAGCATACGAATATGAAGCAGACTGGGTTACATTGGGATCCACAAAAACAGTCACATTTTTGTCATATATTACAGCTACCAGGACTGCAGGGCTTGACTTTCTGTACACTTTATAGTGCGAGAAATCCTCAACTGCGGACTCCTGCCATCTCACAACAAGCTTCTCTTCACCCGGCACACTTTCCACAATGACCTCACTAACTGGCGCAGGCGGAGTGGTATCGGCAACAGTCCCATTGACTGATATCACGCTGGAGTTTTCATTCCCAACTTCATCTATTGCCGTAACAGCGTAGAAATATGTCTGCTCACTTATAAGGCCATCATCTTTGTGGCTTGACCGGTTATCATTTATCTCAGCAATGCGAACAGCTTCCGATATCCGGCTGAACATATGATCAGAGCGATAGATGCGATAAGTTCTGGCATGAATCCAGGCTGGCCAGCTTATGTTCAGCGCAGCCTCCCGGGGAATAGTGCTTACAGCCACATTTTTCAGTGTTCCCGGAGCGATGGTGTCAATCGTGAAATCAACCGGGCTTGAGAATCCCGTATTGTTGTAATGATCAGTGCACCGGAGCGTGATTGTGTTGCTGCCTTCGCCTGCTGAAATCAAGTCACCGCTTGCAGCATCAGTATAGGGCCCGGAGTTCACGCTGTAGGCGCATTCCTGCACAGGCTCATTGGCTGTGTAGACCAGTGCAACTTCCTTCGTGGCATAGGTAATTGCATCTGGCGAAGATACGCTGATCCTGGGGGCAGTTATGTCGGTAAACAGCACACCAACAGCATTCACGGTTTGATTTTCATTTCCGGCCGCATCCCGCACAGTCACCGCATAGTAATATGTATTACCCAGAACCATGCTATTTGTATCGGCGTACGAAGGAGTATTCATCTGGAACACTGAACCCGTCAGCTCTGCGTTTCCGGCAACATTAAACGGCATCAAGGACCGATAGACGTTATAGCTGCCAAAATCATCCACTGCTGCATCCCAGCCGAGCACGATTGCATCAGGATCCTGGCTTATATTCGCCCGCAGCCCTGTCACGGGCCCGGGGATCAGAGTGTCGACTCTGAATGCCGCTTCAGCGGTTCCAGTATTATCTGAGCTGTCATTGCAATACAGCGTCAGATAATTGTGCCCCTCCCTGGCAGGAATGATGTCTCCTGAACTCACAGGAACTGCCTGCTGCCAGTTCAGCACGTAGGCGCAGTCAACGGCTTCACTTGCAGAGAACTCAATGCTCAGGTTGGCTGTGGTATAGGTCATGTTGACAGGATGGACAAGCGAAACATAAGGGGGCGTTGCATCAGGTGCACTGGCATTTGCCATTCTGGGCAATGGATTCTCATTGCCGTAGAAGTCAGTTGCAGTAACTCCGTAGAAATACACCCCGCCGTCAGCAATATCCTGATCCAGGTAGCTGGCTGCAGTCACATTGCCGGCGACGAACACTAGTGACGCATTTGAGATCTCGGTAAACGGCGATTGTGACCTGTAGAGGTTGTACTGCATGAAGTCTGCAGCATCGGATCCCGACCACGCAAGCTGGATTCCAAATGCATCCTTGTCGCCAACAGCTGACAATGCAGCGATCATCCCGGGCGGCTCTGCATCAACCATAAAAGTCTGTGGATCAGATATGCCGGGATTGTCTTCCATGTCAAGGCACTCAACGATGATCTCATTCAGGCCATGAGGTGCTGTAAAGGAGAAATTGAACCCTGTTGCAGGTGTGCAGCTCTGGAATTCCTCAAGCGTATAATCAACGCCGGTATCAATCACTGCAATCTTGACTCCTTTTCCTGTCAGTGTATCACCATATTGGTCTGTATTCTGCCACACCGCCGGTGCATTTATGTACGGCACGCTGCTGGACAGCGAGGTCCGTATAACCTTGTCAGGATACACAGCCTTCACTCCGGGAAGACTGCTCACACCATCTATCTGCGCAGACGTTCCCGTCACACGCATGCCGTTAAATACATTCACATAATGATCCTTGACCTGGACCCCCAACGATGAGATTCCTGACGAGATCTGCGCGTGGCTGCCCTTAAGCGATTCCAGATAGCCGGCCGTCATGCTCTCCAGGCTGGCCTCGGCAACCATCTGACCGGAAAGGATCGCAGAGGTCCTGGCCTTGCTCTTGAACTGCAACACAGAATCACTCTCCAGCTCAACAATGTAGCTGTTTGTTTCCCCGATCCTGGTCACGTCAAACAGCGATAGTGATGCCTCAGCCCTGCGCGGCTCAAAATCAGCCTGTCCCAGCACATCCTGCCCTGGTTTGTTTTCCATAATAAGCCCGTACTCGCCGGGGGTTAGCTCAACAAACTCAGGCTGGACAGCACGGAGCATGTCAATGCATCCCTGTGAGGAGGCGACGAGCGTATCAGATGCTGAGTCAACAGCCGCAACGCAGTTATGCGCCACCCCATCATTCATCACACCGTAGTTAATCATCAGAGCGGGATCACTGACTTCAAGCAGGGAGCTCAGGTACTCGGTTGACTCTGCACCAGGCCTCTCAGATCCCTGGGAATGGACCGCAAGGCGGCTGTCGGGGATTGAATGGAAGTGATAGCCTGTAGGGTATTCATAGTATCCATAATAAGGCCCGCTCGCATTATATGATACATAATCGGTATTGTAGTCGTTCTTGTACGGGTCCCAGTTAATTCGCGATGCTTCGGTATAGGATCCTATGCCATATGCGGTATCGGGCGCCTTTTGCATGCCATAGGACATCTGATCATGGGGCGAATAGACCCTCTGCCCCTCACTGCTGCTGGTCGTGCAGATAGAAATCACGCACCACCCCGAACACCCGGAAAGGTTATAGACATTGCATTGCCAGTGGTAAATATCAAGGCTGTACTCAGACGATTGGAAATCATACGTCATCGGCTGGTAGCTGTTATAGTCCGGATCGATCGTGGTGCCAGAGTATAGGGATACCCGTTTGTCCCGCAGCTCATGGTAGCTCCCCATCGGATAACCCATGGCAAAATAGTCGTATTCATATTTGCTGCTGAAATCCGATATACGTACACTGGCGAACCTGAAACCGAAATATGACCAGGACGCATGAGACTTCCTGTGCTCAATGCCGCTGACGTCACGGATGGGATAGAACCGGTTGCCATATCTGTCGCGGGGATAAAAGCTAATATAATTTTCTGCATCTGCTTTGCTAACCTCAACAACCGTCTGGGTGGAGACGTGCACATTTTCTCGGATGACCCAGCGGAACTCATACGGCCGGGTGTCAGAGAAAGGGAACTCAACCAGAACATCATATGTCCCCTCATCAAGAAGGATTGACGTGTCAGTGCTGACATCCCTGAAATAAACCACATACCTGCCATCTGATGTAAATACTGCAACGCTCCGCGCCGGGCTGCTCAGCTGCAATTTGATCACAGGAGACTTGACGAATGAGAACCCAATTGCTGCAGCATCACCTTCACCGATCACATTGACACTGCCCGAGTATTCGCCGTCACCGGTAAGATGATTGTTAACCTGCACGCTGAGGGCAACCTCCTTGGATTGCTTTGGTTCCAGCGTTATAATATATTGGCTCAGCTGGGCACTGGCACCGTACGGAAGCGAACCGGGCGACAGGGTATATGTCCTAGGTTCATCACCGAGATTTGTCAGCGTGAATGAGTCAGAAGACTGCCAGAAGCTGTCCTGCTTGTTATCAACACCCAGGTCGAGGAAGCTGGGCGATGCAATAATCGATGAACCGAGCGATGCGGCGATATCCACAAGGCCGGAACCCTGGGTATTCACGTCATGGCCCAATGAGACAGCTCCGCTCTTGATAGCGGACTTTAGGGTCTGAGGGTCCCATTCAGGATATGCCTGCTTCAGGAGCGCTGCTGCCCCGGCAACGTGCGGTGTTGCCATGCTCGTCCCAGAAATTGCCACGTGATCACCATCGTAACAGGTGCTGTCTGACCAGGCATTGTCCCACTGCGCAGCGCAGATCCTGACACCCGGGGCAATCACATCAGGCTTCGGGCCGGCCGTTGTCGGGCCCCTGGAACTGAAATATGCTATATCATTTGAGCAATAGTATTCGCCGATCTGCTGCTCCATGCAGCTTGCGCCAACTGTCAGAGCTGTCCGGGCTGCGCCCGGTGTCCCTATTGTGGCGGTCCCGGGCCCGTTGTTGCCGGCTGCAATAACCGACAGCACACCTGCCTCCGTAGCCGCATCAACTGCAACAGCAGGAGGATCATCCGGCCCGCCATAGCCGCCCAGGCTCATGCTGATTATGTCAGCGCCGTCGGTTACTGCCTTTTCAATGCCGGCAATCACCTGCGACCATGACCCTGACCCGCCAGATGAAAGCACCTTATATGACATTAACTGTGCATCTGGCGCCACTCCCAGAAGGGGTCCGTTGCCGAGCGCGGTTGCCGCAACGTGCGTACCATGCCCGTGATCATCCATCGGATCTGCATCATTATTGATATAATCATACCCCCCGAGATACTTGACGCAGACCTCATCGGTCTTGCGCAAGGGTATGCCCTGCGGCTCTCCACCGTTAAGCACCAGTGAACACTCCTTCAGCGGCTCATTATAGCTGATCCGCAGAGGGACAGGATTTCCGTAAGTTGAAATGCTGTCCGGAACCGTAATATTGATTTCTGGCGGGGTTGCATCAGCAACTGTCCCGCTGACAGCTGGCACCATCTTGTTCTCATTGCCGCTCGTATCTGCTGCCGTGACAGCATAGTAATAAGTATGCTCAGGCATCAGCCCATCGTGCACATAATGAAGAAGGCCCCGATCATCAATAGTATGGACCGGGCTCATGCCCTGAACATCTGCAAATGGTTCAGTATCATGGTAGACTCGGTATTCTGAAAAATCACCGGCCGCAGTCTCAGCCCAGCTGATTCTGAGTGCAGCCTCCCCTGCAATGGGCCTGACCGTAACATTGGCTGTCAGCGGCGGGGGAGTTGAATCAGGAGTGGATATGCTCTTTGCTGTCACCGCGCTGTTTTGGTTTCCGTTCGCATCTACTGCAGTGACAGCGTAATAATAGGTTATCGATTCCTCAGCAGCATAATCAGTATATGAGGTTTGCGCTGTCGTTCCAATGGACAGCATTCCCGAAACATCCTCAAACGCTGATTCAGCCCTGAAAACCCTGTAATGCGAGAAGTCGGGGGCAAATGATCCAGTCCAGCTCAGCGCCACGTCATTTTCGTTAACCATGCCCAGAACAAGGCCGGTAACCGGCGCAGGAGCAGAGGTGTCAACTGTGAACTGCCTAAGGGCAGATGAACCGAAGTTTCCTGCGGGATCAGAGCACCACATCCGGATATTGTCATTGCCTTCCGGGACGCTGATCATCTGGCCTGAAGATACTGTGATATTCGGCCCCTGGTTAAGTGAGTAAAGGCACATGGCAACCTCCTCATTTGTGCTAAAAATCAGCTGAACCTGCGTCACATTGTATGACCTTGCTTCAGGCGAGAGAACGGCAATTGCCGGAGGAGTAATGTCGGGCACAATGCCCTCAACAGAGGCAACAATCCGGTCCTCGTTGCCCAGGTCATCAGCTGCCGTGACAGCATAATGGTAGATGCTCTTTTCAGCCAGGCCGGCATCAAGATATGAGGTGTTTTGCACAGACGCAATCTTCAGCTGGTCACCGGCAAGGTCAAACTGAACAGCTGATCGGTAGATATTATACCCGGACAACGCAGCGTCACCGGATTGCTGCCAGCTAAGCTGAAGCTCATTTCTTCCGGCAACCTGAGCCACAATAAGGTTGCTCACCGGCAGGGGAGGCGTGTTATCAACTGTCGCTTCCTCCGGGACACCGTATCCCATGTTGCCAGAAACATCACTAACCCTGTAGTTAATTGCATATGGCCCATCGGAAACCTGTTCGCTGTCAAACTGATAGAAACAGCTGCCGGCAGTGTCGCCCTCACTGAAATCAGACACCACTCCCGCACTGGACCATTCGCTGTCGCATAATCCGTCATCAGCTATGCATACCTGGCATGGCGATCGCAGGGCATTGGTGGAATCAGAAACAGCAGCAGACAGAGTCATGCTCTGGCCTATTCTCGGGTCCAGCTCAGCAACAATGACTGTGGGCGCCACCTGGTCAACCACCGTGAAAGTAACCTGACTTGAGCCCTCATAGCCTGTCATATCCAGTGCCCTTACCGCCAGGGTATTGGATCCCTCTCTGGCAGACAGGTTAATCCTCTGCCCAGCCATTCCGGTAACAGTGACCTCATCCTGTTCATTCAGCCTGAAGACTGCCCATTGCACGTCCTCGTCAACAGTGTAATTCATCCAGAGGTCTGTCGTATAGTAAACATCCTCCAGCGGATAATGGATGATGATGGCCGGCGGTGACCGGTCAATCACAACCTGCGAAGCTTCCCGTGCCGAGCCTCCGGGATTTGCTGTAACAGTCGGATCCGGTTCAGTAATGGCATTTGACACCTCCACTCTGATGGTGCTGTACCTTTTGGCCTTGATCTTCCCCTCTGCAAACCGATAGTACCCGGCAAGCTCCGGATTATTCTGCAGGATTGCCTCCTGCTCGGTTAGCGTGCTGGCGGAGGTCTCATGCGGGATGTCAGCACTGTCAATCCAGTGTAAGGCAACAGGTATGCCGCCTGCCGGGCTGCCATTCAGATGAACAACCTTCCCATACACAGTGGTAGGAAGCTCCGGCCTGTACCTAGCCTCATCAGTTGAAAAAGTGTAAAGCAGTCCGTGATTATCATCTGTTGCAACGTTCCCGTAAATGTCAGTTGATGCCGCAACATAGTAATAAAGGGACCCTGGGTCCAGGTCTTCAATAACAACCCTGTGTTCAGTCACCAGGTCATCAGATGACACGATGCTCAGCGGGCCAGTTTTCCCGTACCTTACGGTGCTTGTGCTGGGCTCATCAGTGGCCCATTCAATCTGGGCATGGAACGCCCCTGTTTCGGCGGTTCTGACATTTGATATTAGGGGCGGAATCTGCTCCTCTTCAGAGGTCTTATAGAAAAGGTCTGACTGGTCTGAATAGACAAAATGTAATGAACCTGTGGCAATCCTGGCATCTGCCGGGCTGGTGGCGTTCTGGGTAACCGCAGCGGGCAGGACCAGGAACGTATCATTCAGGATCTTGGCATATTTCAGCTGCCCTGCATCGATCCACATAATGTTTGCGGCAGCACCGGCATCCAGTGCTAGAGAAGGGTCTGATGGCTCTTCAGCTGAGACCGCAATCTCCGTTATGAGCTCAAAATCCGGATTATACATCCGGTACCACAGGATCCCGTTTTCTATGACCGCAGCCCCTATTCTGCTGCCGGCAGCATCTATCCTTGGGCTCACTGCACCGCTGCCCGCCTCCCGTGTCTCAGCGCCCCCCCCTGAATATTTCCCCAGTAACAAGTCCCCGCTCGTCGTCGTATACGTGAAGTACAGCGCATCGCCAAACGAGGCATCGAACTCTGCCACATCATGATTTGCTGGCGTCAGTTTGGTGTCATCAGCCTTAATGTTGCCACCTGCATCAAAGATCTTAAGGTACAATGCACCCTTCCCTGACCGGTCATCAAGCCAGCTAAGAATGAAATCCCCGTTGCCGTAAAACAGCACGGGATCAGTTGAATCGGCATCATTGAACGTTAATCTCTGTACCGCACCGTTTCTTGAAACATATATCTCCTTGTTTCCGTCCCGGTCATCCTGCCACGCAACATATGCATTTCCATACTGGTCAGCAGCAACAGAGGGATTCAGGGAGTTGTAAATATTGTTAGAAATTCTTTGGTTGTGTATTTGCAGCTTGCCATTGAATAGTTTTGAATAATATATTTCAGGATTGCCGTCTATTGTACCGGTCCAGACAATATGGGTATTTGGGCCATCCACGTAAACCTCCGGCCTGGATGCCTGGGGCGTGAGCCTGATATCCTTTGACCAGGTTATCCGTTCATCGACCCGGACTGATTTCTCGGCAATTTTGAGGTTTCCGGAAAGGTCATAGGCCAGAGCCCTGAGAGTGTACTCACCAGGTTCAGAGGGTGCTGTCAGATAGTCCCGGTAAATGCCTGACCCGTTGTCATCGATGGTCCTGTAGCCATTGAAATCAACGCCCACCTCGCCAACCCCGAAGACATCTGAGACCCTCGCCTCAAAATAAACCGGCGAATTTGTCGTCGTGTGGTTGTCAGCAATGAGGTATTCGAAACGGGGCGGGTTCAGCTCAATCCTGGCTGTCTTTGCCTCACCGTACCCGATGTTTCCGTTCACGTCCCATGCCCTGAAATTGACATTATAATCGCCATCAGGGTAGGAAGATGCATTCCACATATAGCGACAGGCTCCTGTCTTGTCACCAACAGCAAGATCAGCTACAGCAGGGATCCAATTGCATGTTTCTGTTGCCATGCAAACCTCACACATATCTGACAGGCCGAACGCATCTGTAACTGTTGCCTGCAGGAGCTCGCTTCCGTTGACTGTCTGCGGGAGTTCCTGAACAACAACTGCGGGAGCGGTTATATCTGTCAGGCATTCGGTCTGAACACTGAGGCCGTAGTTACCGTAGTATTCCACCTTCAATGCATAGCTTCCATGCGACAGGCCTGATCTCGAAAGTATAGCCGTCTGGTTGCCGGGTGCAGTTGCAGCCTCATCCCAGTAATCATCGCACACATTCGGCACCCATCTTGCATAAAGCGTTGTGTTCCCTGAGCTGGATGCACTGATACTCGCAGTGCAGTCATCATCAGTGAGGTCATAGTATCTGTATTTGGTTTTCTCTGCTGGTCCGGTAACTGGCTCTGCATGATAATTGCCGGTCCTCCTGATGTCATGGTGATATGTTCTCCATTCATTCTCTTTGCCCATATCCGCGCCAGGAAGATCAATGACAATGATTTTACCGGTGCTCGAAGATAGTGCATAGCCGTAGAAGGCAGCAACAGCAAGTTCAGCGTCTCCATCCAGATCAAGGTCCTGGATTGTAATGCCTGACTCCACAGCCCCAACATTAAGGGGATAGCCCTCAAGAGGTGTCCCATCATGATGCCATCCCATGATTCCGCCGGTCCAGTACCAAGACAGATCGATCTGGCTAATGCCAATCAGAATCTCAGGGTCTCCGTCTCCGTCAGCATCTGCTATAGTCGGAGTGTCGCGGGCATAATAACCCCACCATGGCAAATACCTGGGCACCTCTCTTTGCCAGGCAACTGTACCATCATGATTGCGGACCTGCATATAAGATGTGATAGTCAACTTCGTATTGTTACGATAGCTGTAATCGATCGGCAGTGCAATCTCAAGTTCAGGATCATCGTCAAGATTGCCTACAACCGGGCTAGAATGAACAGTGTAGTTTTCAGTCATTGTGATAGGAAATCCTGGCAGGCTGCTTCCGTCGGCTCTATACGCATAGATGTAAGTCATATGGGAATCGGTCCAATCCACAGGATCTGTAACAACCGCCCTCGTAACCAGTATATCCAGACTGCCGTCAAGGTCAATATCAGCAATTGTCGGCTGATAATCCATGTTAAAGGCATATCCAGAAAAAATCTTAGGCCAGTCGCCTTCAAATGGAGTTCCGTCATGATGCCAGATTTGGAGTGATGATGACTCTGATGCAGCAACAATCTCCAGATCACCATCATCATCCAAGTCTATCAGGGTTGGCGTCCCGTACACTCCATTGGGATTCTCTCCGGAATAATAAATTGTTACTGGCCATCCGTCAACCAGGGTGCCGTCGTGATGCCACAGGTAAACCTGGTTGCCCTGTCCGGTCGGGTCCGTGATTGCCTGAACTTCTGCAACACCTGCAGCAATCTCAAGGTCGCCATCGCCATCCACATCGCCGATTGTGGGTGAGTCCTTGATACTCCCGACATAATCACCTGACATCTCTTTGGTCGAACAGTAATACTCAAGAACATATTCCGCGTTATGACAGTAATCCTCATAACTAGCTTCTCCGGGGATATATGTTGTACCCCTCTGGTAAACATTTTTCCCGCCGTCATCATCAACGCATCCGTACTTGGATTCCTCTGGTTCAGGTATTATGCAGGCTCCGTTGCTGCATCCATAATAACAGGGGTCCTGACGTGAAATAGCATAGCCATCGCGATGACATAAGCCCTCTACAACTGAGGTTCCATTACAGTCATCCGCGATTGTAGTAATCGGATCATAAGCCACTCCCCGCACAAATTTATTATTGCCGTCCGCATCAGTACAGTTCCCCACTGACCCAGCAGGGTCGACACATATGCCGTTTGAACACGGACCAAAATTGCACCACCCCCAGATAGAGTCAACCTTTGCAGAGCTCCTCAGCGTATACCATGTGTCCTGTGGCCAGCCGCCAATCTGGGTGCCGTCATGATGCCAGCCATACATCTTGCCGTCCCTGCTGCCTGCAAAAACCTCCAGATAGCCGTCATCATCGATATCTGCAACAGCAGGTGTTGAATCAATAACACCGGTTGTGCCAGGAGGCCAACCAGCCACAATTTCACCGGTATGATGGAATGCGTATACTTTCCGGTCACTGAAGCCGACCAAGAGTTCCATGTCGCCATCAGCATCAATGTCCGCGATAGTCGGGGCACCCCGTATATCCATATTAGCCTGCTTAGGCCAGCCCTCCTGATGGAGTATTGCTGTAACATAAACTGAATGCCCGCTCACCACATCCCCACTGAACATTGTAATGCGGATTGTCTTGTACCCTACCCCGGTATTCGCAATCATAGTCGGAATGTCGATTGTGGCCAGAATGTCGTCAACAATCGGCTCAAGGCCGTCATTTGCCAGGCTTATCCCGTCCGTAAACCAGGTGTCGGGGGACTTACCCTGGCCGTATTCCACAACGTACCGGTCAAAATTTGCGCCGGCTGCCCGTCCTAAGATATCCAGCTCACCATACAGATCAGGCACCTCAGATTCATCTGCAGGACTGCTTATGTATACGTTATTGATTTCAATTGTTTCCTTTTTTTGAATAGGATTGCCATCTGTGGGGTAAACAGTCAGTCTCAGTGCATAAATCCCGTCGGCTCTTAACGACGTATCCATCGTGTGCATTACTCCGCTTCTTATTGGGTTGCCTGACTGGGCAAGCAGTTCCCACTGGGTCGGGTCAGTTCCGCTGCCAATCTCAAGCGTATACTGCTGGAACAACTCCCCGGAAGCAGTGCCGTAAATATCTGTAATGCCGTCCACATCCCCGTAGGTGCTTATCCTGCCGATAAGAGATACCTGGTCCTGAAGGATTGCTGTAGCTGCATCAATCCTCCCCGCGCCCTGGACGTTCTCCGCATACCCAAGGTCAACAGCTGTCTCCATGAGTATCTGCTTTACCTCGTCCGGCAAAAGGCCGGGATTCTTCTGCAGCATAAGCGCAACAACGCCTGAGACATGCGGCGTTGCCATGCTCGTCCCCTGTATGGAAATGTGCTCATCATCATAGCAGTGATACGCATCATACCAGCCATTATGCTGCGCTGCGCATATGCTTACGCCGGGAGCAAGAATATCCGGCTTGTTAATCTCACCTCCGCTCCAGATTACCGGGCCGCGTGAGCTGAAACCTGCAATGACGTCGCTCTTGTCTGATGCACCGACAGTTATCGCATTCCTTGCGGTGCCCGGGCTGCTGATGGTCTGTTCATAGGGCCCATTATTTCCTGCAGCAACCACTGCGACCACACCATGAGACACAACATTATCAATTGCCAGCGAAAGCGCATCATCAGGATGCCCGCTGCCGCCAAGGCTTAGGCTGATTACGTCCAGGTGATCTGAATAATCACCATCCTGATTGGGATCGAGGCTTCTCTCTATTCCGCCCATAACCCAACTGGTATAGCCGCTTCCGCTTGCGGACAGAACCTTATAGGCAACAATTTTTGCATCAGGCGCGACCCCCTTGAACAGCCCGTCACCCGCAGCGGTCGCCGCAACGTGCGTACCATGGCCGTGGTCATCCATAGGATCATCATCACCGTTCACGAAATCATAGCCGTCGATTACTTTGCACGGGCCCGATGTTGCTGCAGCTTGCGTATCAGCACCCGACCCGCCGCATTCACCGCAGTCTCCCGGGCAGGTTCCGCAGGTTTCATTTTCGTTGCACAAACCATCGCCGCAGGTTTCGCCGCCCGTACATCTGCCGTCCGCACATTCGGACCCTTCCGGGCAGATTTGTGTTGAATAAAATGCATAATCAGTAGCCGGCGAGCAGTAGGCCTCTTCAAAGCTAAGTGCATCATGGCAGTAATCTGAAAGATTGTATCCCCTGCGGTCTGTAGCATAACCTTTTACAAAGATGTTTTTTCCGCCATCTGAATCATAGCAGGTGGGATTATCAGAAGGGTTACATGCGCCGTCTGCACAACCGAAACCGCAATAATTGTAAATCTCCATAATCTCATTGTCTTTACAGTAATACTCTGTGTGCGACGAGGGCCCCTGGCAAAAATCCCAATGCAGATCAGTGCCATCCAGGGTCGCATACCCTTTTACCATGACATCAATCCCGCCGTCAGAATCATAACAATCTGAACATGCCCCGCAATCTGCTTCACATGTGGTGCAGCTTTCGTCACCGCTGCAGATTCCGTCACCGCAGGATGGGCACGCGCCGCAATCAGTTGTGCAGGTATTGCAGGTCTCTGCGCCATTACAGGACCCGTCTCCACAGAAAGGTACGCAGGTTCCGCAATCAGCCTCACAGGTGCTGCAGGTCTCTTCACCGCTGCAGGTCCCGTCGCCACAAGACGGCCCGGTTCCGTTATATCCAAAGCAGCCCCCCAGGTCCGGATGCATATAATCAACTCCAGTATCAATAATGCCGATTGTCACGTTCTTTCCAGTATAGCCCAGGCTCCAGGCATAGTCTGCACCGATCAAGGGCACTGACTCGCTCAGGGTGATATTAACCTCGGCATCCGGATAGACAGCCTCGATCTCTCCGGATTGCATCAAATCCTGCAGCTCATGATCTGTAAGTTCAGCACTGAACCCGTTGAATGCATCAGTGTACTCGCGCATGATCTTTTTCTCAATATCCGGTATAACCCTGTGCCTTTCCCTGATATCATCCCGATATTCCAGTATTGCTGAAGGAATACCCTCCTCCTGCAGATCAATATATCTCCCCTCAAGCCTGCCAACCGTCTGCCTGTAGAAATTGCCCCGTCCATTCAGGTTCGCTCTTTTATTCTTAATGTCCCTTTCCAATTCAAGGTTTTTTTCAGATGCCGGCGGATCTCTGAATTGGATAATGTAGCTTTTGCGGGGCGCCGACGCGCCTGACACCTGGTTAGCTGCGCTCACCCTGGTTGCCATGCCGGTAATCATATTCTGTGCATTCAGCCCGCTCTGCTCAGTCTCTGCCTGGCAGATTGTATCGCAGCTGCTGCAGCCATCCCCTGTTTTGCAGTCAGGAAAGCAGCCAGAAACAGTTTCATCGGGATTGCAGGCACCGTCACCGCAAAAAGATGTGTTGGCCAGGGGGCCAATCTGGGCAAAGGATGATGTCAGGAGAAAAGCAGACAAGAGGAATAGCACTGCTACAGGCGCAACCACTCTCTTTTTTATCATCACCCACCTCTTTTTTGTCATTCTTTGCACTCAAAATTTATTAAACTTTCTTTTTTAGCCTCTTATGAAGGTCCAGGCAGCGGATATGGACCTTTTCCTTGTGCTCTTCTGAGATCCTTTTGTATATCTTCGTTATTCTCAGGTAGAGCTGCCGCGCCGCATCGCGCTGATCCTGGGTGAGATGCTCCATCGCCTTGTCTAAAAGGGCGTTTATGTGGAACACGTCAAGGAGGTGTTGCAGCTCAACTATCTTAGGATAATGGGATTTCCTGGCGCTTGCCGGCATCTCCCTGAACCGCACACCGATGCTCTTGTAAAGCTCCTTTGCGCTCTTGTATTGCTTGTTTGCCAGATGTTCGTGCGCCAGGATGAGCAGCCTGGCAATTTCACCCTCTTCCCTCCTGCCGATGGCCCTGATCATCCCAATGATATCATAGCTGTAGAAAACGTATACCAGCGACAGGACCAGGATTGCAATGATCTCAATCATAAGCCTTTTGTTTACTGATCTGGCCCAAGAAGATCCTGAATCAAATATCGAGAATCCGGTTATCCATCCCCCCCCTGTTTTGATTTTCGTATTTGTTGATACCGCCACCGTATGGACCTTCTCCAGCGCCCTAAGGTCCACTTCGTGGTCAATGGCATAGGAAAAGCTGGTCTTTCCGTCAAGCTCAAGCTGAATTACCGGATCATCCTCGATAACATTATGCTCAACAAAGAAATCCAGCTGATCTGCGCTGCCTGCAACAGTTTTTGGAATCAGCTCAATATATGCGACATCAGACAGGTTGTCCTCAAGTTTCATCTCCTTATGCACCAGTGTGATGTCCTTCTCCTCTCCGGACAGATAGCGCACCCGCAGTATCTTGCCCTTGGATATAAACCCGACAGTGGACTGCAGGTCCCGGTTGCGCGCTGCATACTGCCTCATGCCATCTTCGCTGAGATCGGCATCCACAAAATTAATGTATTTTTCTGATACATCCAGTACATCCTTCTCTTCAGGATAGGCTATGAACTCGGCCTTATCAATTACGTCAATCCAGGAAGGGGTGTTGTCCCTTATTTCCTTGATTCGGTTAAGAATCTCCTGTTTGACCTCCTCGCGGCCGCTATCATTGAGCCGCCTCCAAATCAGGTTATGGAGATCGCGGGTCGCCCTCTCCAGGTTGGTCTTTGCCCGGTCCAGGGTCCGCTCAAGATTCATCGCATCTGCAGCCTCTTTCTGGGCACTTGAGAGCTGCCCCAGGGTGCCCATGAACTTAACAACCTGATCGAGCATCTGGCTTACATCCTCTTCTTCCAGGGTAAGGCCGGCCTCTGCCGCTGTTATCGACGTGTTAAGTATGAAATCCCTGACAGGCGTGCTGTTCTTGTTCCCGTTTGCATCTGTGCAGTCCATCGACCACCTGTAAGTCCCGCCCCCGAGGCGCTCAAACACAAATTCCCGCTCAGATAAATCCTCAATCCCCTTGATTGTGTCATTGACACCCAGCCATCCCGTCCCTCTGCCAAGGCGCAGATTGCAGCTGACCATGCCATCATCTTTTACCCTGAAAACCAGCTTCACCGGCATGCTTATCAGCACCTCCCCGGCACCCGGGGAAAGGAGCTCGATCCCTGGCGCAGACTCATCCCTGGCGCTGAGGTTAACCCGGATCGTTGCATTGTTCATAAGGGTAAAGTCCTTGCCGTATGACAGGTAGCCGGACTTCCTGGCATTCAGGTCATGTGAACCCTGGCGCACACCGAACCGGGCTATACCTTCGGCATTCGTGTTTTTAGAGACATCGCCAAGCCCCACTTCAGCAGACTCAATGGCTTGTCCCGTCCTATTGTCCACAACCTTTACTGTAATGTTGAGCATCCGTTTTACGGTCACGGTGATCCGGCCTGTCCGGTTCCAGGTATTATCCCTCACCGTGACTTTTACCGGGTATGTTGCGTTATGGCTGAAGAAATGCAGTGCCTGGCCGCTCCGGTTATCAATCGTGGAATCATTATTAAAGTCCCATTCATAGCTCAGCGCTGACGTGTTCCCGGATACCGATGCGGTGAACAGCACTTTCTGGCCAACAACCGCAGTTGTATCTGCTGATACAGATAATGAAAGCGGATTCTGCGGCGTGGTTGAGTTTACCGTGAAGTAGGTTACATTTGTCTGATTTACTCCCATGTAGGTCATTACTGATTCGATAGTATATGCGCCTGCTGATGTCGTATTCCCAATTGTCCTCTGCTCATATATTGGGGCGTTTAGGAAGACCGGGACAAAGGTATGGCGGTAAGTGGCTTTTCCATCAAGCCTGACGACCATGCTCACCTCTGAACCTGCTCTCGAGATAACTGTAACCGGCACCCCCTCGTTGTCTTTGTAGCTGGGTCTGCCTGTCTTGACGCTGAACGGCACGCAGGACCCGCAGGACCCGCCGCAGTCAACGCCGCCCTCAGCCCCGTTCTGCAGTCCGTCATCACATGACATTTTGGACACCCTGTAATAAATGAGAACCGAATTGCCGTTAAGGTCTGAGGCATTTAGCGAAACGTTATTGATTCCGTTTTGCAGCGTCAGGTTTATTATTGCGGCCCCGGGTAAAGAGGCTACAGGTGATGAATAGGCCCCGCCATTCACCCGATGGGATATCCTGGACATCTCGTCCATTAGCAGCTCAATATGCAGTATCCCTTCATCTGCATAATAGAATTCAGACCCGTTGCTCACGTTGGCGCTTACCCCCGGCGGGCTCCGGTCGTCAACCATGAAGCTATAGTTGGCCTCGCTTCCGTTGGCAAAAAACCTCAGCTCATACCGCCCGTTGAGCAGGACGCCGTTATCGGCCATGGCGGAGAGATTATGCACAAAGCTTGAATTCCGTCCAAGGGATATATGCGGCCCTGAATCCAGGGATATGTTAAGATAATCATCTGCGCGCAGGCTGAGATTCAGAACCACAGAATCCCCCCGGGATTGCGCTTCATCATCGAGGGGGCTGTAAACATCTGCAGACAGGGTGCTGAAATCCAGGCACACGGCATTTCTGAACATTGCGTTCAGGGTGGAAGCAGAGGAATAGTAGTCGATCATCGAGCCATTTGCATGCATGATAAAAGCAGAGACCTCATTATTTGCTGTGCTGTTGAATCTGTCCTTCCAGAGCACCAGGTCGCTGTTCCAGTCCATGAAGCCCGCCGGCACCAGCCACACGGCGTTGCAGCAGTCAATGCTTCCATAGCAGAACTCAGTGATCTTAAGCGT
This sequence comes from archaeon, assembly GCA_043823195.1. Classification (GTDB taxonomy): domain Archaea; phylum Nanobdellota; class Nanobdellia; order Woesearchaeales; family JBDRAZ01; genus JBDRAZ01. The sequence continues at coordinate 19,586 of JBDRAZ010000117.1, read as the reverse complement.
GTCAAGAGACTTAATCTCCCAGACTGTGCATATGTCGCTTTCATTAAGGAACGGATCATAGCTGGAGCCATTTACTGAAAAATCGATAATCCCGCAGACCGATTCAGCCCCGTCGTTATCGGGGTCATATGCGGGCTCATCCCCATAGCCAAGGGTGATATTGATCTTATCATGCGGGCCGCCTGAGAGGTCAGCAGTGACCCCTGCCAGAACCACCCCCAAAACAAGCGCGAGGAGAAGCCCCCCGGTTATCGGCCGCCTCATGGGACAAACCCCCCGGATTTCAGCTGCTGCCTTATCTTCTTGAGCTCCTCATTGACATTCTCCTGAACCGCGCGCCTTGATTTTTCCCTGACAACCTCCTGGATTTCATCCCTCAGCTGCTTGAGTTCATACAGCTGCGGATTGGCTGATGAATACCACTTCTGCCTCAGGATGCTCCGTATCTCTTCGCTGATGTCAAGGTAATGATGGGAGACTGCCATGTCCTTCAGTTCCCTGAACAGGGTTTCAGGCATCCTTACAGAGACCAGGCTATCTCCCAACGGCGGCACCCTTGCTTGCCATCAGGTATTCCCTCGAGAACTCGCGGATCGCCTCAGACCTGCTCTTGAATATCCTTCTGGCAACTAATGCATCTATCCATTCCAGGATCTCGTCCGGCAGCCGGACGTTCAGCACCTTTATCTTCATTTGTGTGTTAGATGTATGACAATTATAGTACTTATGTAATTCAATAATGCAATATATAAAGCTTTCGTTTTTGAGAACAAGATAGGGGTATTTGTATGCTAAATATATGTTATATGTATGACAAATAAAGCACATCATCATAAAAATCCGCAGAAAGTGCCCCGGCCTGATGGAAATCCCGAGATACGAGGGATTTCTAGCGTGCAAAAAATGTCCGCTGGACATTTTTTAGCATGAAGGCCGGAGTTTTAAACCCAGCACGTCTGACGACATTTTTGAGCATAAATGTTTCAATTTGACACTACCTGAAAATGATAAAATCAGCAGATCACAGCCGTGAGAAAGACACCACTAAAGCAGACATTCACGGAGCGCTTTCCGGTCAATAACATCTATCGTTCTGTCAGGCAGGGTTCCGTAGCTTAAAGGCCCAACGGGAACTCCGTCACAATGCCTTTTCATTTTGCCACCTTCAACCCTGACAAACTGAGGCCAGGCATACTCCAGGCCGAAGTGATTTACAATTGCATCAGTCTCCGGGCTCGGCTTGGCTGTTCCAGTCTCCCGGTCGATCTCAGTGGACAGCACATACTGGGTGGGGCGCCCGGCATCAGAGCGCTCCAATATCTCCTCGACAAATGGCTCAGCCACACTGCACCAATGACAGCCATCATTATGGAGATAGAAGCTGCAATCCGGATTGGAGAGTGCTTCTCTGGCCTGTTCTTCTCCTTGCACCCTTACAACATTATCCATGGCGAGTATTCTGTCAATGGGGGGCGCATATGACATTTGAACAGGACTATTCGGCAAAAAAAGCCTGAATGTAGAGGGACGTAATTCTTCTGCCTCTTGCACAGGCACCAGTGGAGGATTATAATCGCCAGCAATAATCAAGTCTGATTCTGCACCTCCGTCTCTGATTGTCCTGTCAGCATATCGCGCTGCCTCAGCCAGATGGACAACACCATCACCGTCAAGATCAGCACGAGGACCTCCCCTGCCATCCCAGGGAGCATTGAAAAAAAATTCAGCAAAATAGCCACACCAGGACTCCTGTCCAAACCTGTTTTTGGCAATGGCAGTGATTCTTCCACCTCCAATATTGCTAGAGAAACCTTCACCGCTGCATCCGTCAAACAAAACAACAGCATTGCCGTACCTCCCCTTTTCCAATACTTCCCTCAGATGCAGGTCGGTGAGCTTATCGAATTCAGAAGAACTGGAGCGTCTGTTTAAGGCTGCATAGCTGGAACCATTTTTAGCCCAACCATGCCCTGTAATATATACAAATATTTCCTGGTCAGAAGATACGCCTTCCAAAATATCATCAAGGCAGGCATCAATATTCCTTGAGGTTGCAGGACCACTTATTTTGGGAACCGGAACTCCCTGATATTCTGCCACCCCTCTAATCATCTCAACATTGCTTCGGGGAAACGCCTCGTATGGTGCAGAAACTGTAGTAACATCGTCTGTCCCGTAACCGATTCCCAGGAGAAATTTCTCCGCTCTTAGCAGGTTTTCCATATGAGTAAATTCAAAGGAATCGCCATTGACAATAAGCGCCCTGCCTCTTCCTGTCCTGCGCGGAAAACGTTTCTTTTTCCCACCAAGGGCATGGCCTGCTGGAATCGAATACGCTGTTAAAGCACCTAATGCCAATATTCCAATTTCTTTAACAAACCCTCTTCGGGATAATGCCATGCGCATGCAGAAAAGAGACTCATTTATAAGTTTTTCGCTATTAAACAGTGATAACTGACTGCATCACAAGATCTGCAATTTCCATGGTCCTGCTTGCCCTGACCTTTGGCATATTCATGGGCGACAGGTACAGCAGCAGCTTCATTGTCGTGATGATATTCCTGTTTGCCAACCTGTGCATGTACCTTGCAAGCGAGCCGACTGAGAGAAGGCACCATATTGTGTTTCAGAAGTGATCACTATGAAATGCTCAAGATTTATATAGTATTTATCATAAAAATCCGCCGAAAGTGCCCTACCCCGGCCTGATGGAAATCCCGAGATACGAGGGATTTCTAGCACACTGAAAAATTAGATATTTTTCTGGTGCAGAAAATTCCGCTGGACATTTTTAAGCATGAGCAAATCAAAGATTTATGTCACCATCTTCCTGTTTCTGCCAATGTTTATTGCCAATAATTTTTATTTGCATAAGCCGGCTGAATTGCCAGGCAGAACCCGGCATTCAGGTATGCCCCGGTCAACCCATTGCCCGGAGTTTTTGGATGACCGGGCCGACCTCCCTGGCCTGCTCCCTGCTCAGGGCGCCGTACACATCCTCAAGGAGCGTCTCAATCCGATCGAGCTTTGTTTCCAGCCTCACGATATTCTCATAGTTAAACCTGATCTCCTCGTTATGTGCCCTGATCATATCGCCGAAATCATCCATCTCACTTGAATGCGCATTAAGCTCCCGCCTAAAGCCCTTTATCCACGCATCAATTTCCCGCCTAAAGTCTGCCGATCCCATGATAACTCCCTCTGGGACACTCAAACCCACCCCCCGAAGACGCAGCCAAGAAGCAGATGACATTGGGCCGCATCTTCAGTCCAGTATCTGCAATACCTTTATACTATTTAATATATAAATATTCCGTGTCTGGCAGAGTAGTGAATCCAGCCAATTAGGGACTGCAGAGTAGTAAGACAATATTATATATATGGCAGCAGACAGGGCAATAGGCGAATAGAGGTGGGATGATCAGCAAGCTGTTGTTTGAGGTATCTTGGGAGGTGTGCAACAAGGTTGGCGGCATATACACAGTAATAACCTCCAAGATCGAGGTCATACAGAGGCACTTCAAGGGCGAATACCACCTCATAGGGCCCTTTCTTCCCGAGAAGCCGCCATTGGATTTCGTTGAGGAAACACCCCCTGCAGCATTCAAGGATGCCTTCGGAAAGCTCAGGGACATGGGGATAAAATGCCATTACGGGACATGGAATGTCGCCGGAAAGCCCAACACAATCCTTATTGACATAACCTCATTCGCCTCCCAGAGAAACGGCATCAAGCAAAGGCTATGGGACGAATATCAGATTGACTCCCTGAATACCGAATACTATGAATTTGACCAGCCCGTTATCTGGGCTACAGCCGTCGGCATCACCCTGGAAGCCATATCCCGTGAAGGCAGTGACCATATCATCGGGCACTTCCATGAATGGCTGGCAGGTGCCGGGCTTCTGTATCTTAAGAGTGCAAAATCGCCGATCTCAACAGTCTTCACGACCCATGCAACGATGCTTGGCAGGTCAATTGCCGCTAGCGGAAGAAACCTTTACTCGCTTCTTGACAGCATCAATCCCCTGCAGGAGGCGCAGAACATGGGAATCCAGGCAAAGCACCTCATGGAAGTCGCCTGCGCTGCCAACGCAACCGTATTCACAACCGTCTCTGAAATAACCGCAATCGAGGCAGAGAAGCTGCTCGGAAGGTATCCGGATGTCCTGCTCCTGAACGGGCTGAACATTGCCGCATTCCCCACATTCGAGGAGAGGTCAATCAAGCACAAGATATTCAAGCAGAAGATATTCGAGTTTCTGCTCTACTATTTTTTTCCGTACTACAGCTTTGACCTGTCTGAGACCCTGATATTCTTTACATGCGCCAGATACGAGTTCCGCGACAAGGGAATTGACATCATGATAGAGGCATTGTCCAGGCTCAACCAGCGTCTGAAGGCCGAAAATTCAAAGAGAACCATTGTCACCTTCATCTGGGTCCCGGCAAACATCTCAGGGATAGATGCCGAACTGCTCGAAACACGCAAGTATTTCAAAGACCTTAAGGGGGACATAGATGACGAGTCAGATGATATAAAAAACAGGCTGATATCGGCGCTCGTTGCCAAGAAGCCGGTCAAGATCGATACCCTTTTGGATGCAGAGCTATTGGAAGAGATTCAGAGAAAGGTGCAGAGGCTTGTAAGAGATGGCAGGCCCCCCCTAAGCACGCACAACCTATGCGACCCGAATGATGCTGTGCTGCAAAGCCTCAGGAAAAACGGCCTGACGAACAATCCCGACGACAGGGTAAAGGTCATTTTTTACCCGGCCTACCTCACCGGAGCAGACAGCCTGCTCGACACATCCTATTATGAATCGATGCTTGGTAGCCACCTGGGAATATTCCCGTCATACTATGAGCCCTGGGGCTATACGCCGCTTGAATGCGCTGCGCTCGGCACCTGCGCCCTGACGACCGATGTTGCAGGATTCGGCAGATACATTGCCAAAAAAGCAAGCAGCAAGGTTCCGGGCATTTATGTCCTCCCGAGATACAACGATGATGATCCCTCCGGCAAACTGGCTGACATAATGCACAGGTTCTCAAGACTGAACAAGCAGCAAAGGGTAAAGAACAAGATTGAGGCAAAGAGGCTTGCATCAAGCGCTGACTGGAAGATATTCATAAAGAACTACCTTGAAGCCTACAGGCTTGCGCAGTAATGAAAGTTATACACCGGATAGGAAAAGAGCATCTTGAAAGGGATATAGATGGGGATCCCGGGTTTCTGCTTGCAAACCGGACCGGATCATACCTATTTCTTAAGTCCGGGCCGAGAAGCAGGTTTCACGGGTATTTCTATTACGGCAGTGACATGTTCCGCATCATAGAGAATATCGAGCCGCTTGGCTGCGGGCCGGTGACCGGGATTGTCAACGGCTTCAGCTATGCAGAACGGCTGAGGGCCGGGATCAGGGAAAGATTCAGCCTCCACGGAAGGAAAGCAATGATGTACCGCCTGTCGAGCCCGGCAGACATCGAGATTTCACTTGATATCAAAGCCTCGTATGACAACAGGGAATTCGGAAGGAACTACCAGATATCGCAGGAAAGGGACTGCATAGTCATCAGCTTCATCAAGAGCACTGACCCGCGCGAGGACCAGTCCGGCGGCGTAGAGGAGCTTAGCCTGCACCTGGCAATCAGGCCTGACCAAATGAACGCGGAGAAAGTGGAGAAGTGGGTAAAGCGCACCTATGCTGATGACCAGGCCCGGAACTCGCCGCCGTGGACCCGCTATGTCTATGTCCCGCTCCGGCTGAAAGCCAGGAGCATTGCCTTCTCAGTGTCAGAAAGCAAGAAGGAGGCAATCCAGGACGTGCGGTCATCAATGGCCCATAAGGAACATGGCCTTGCGGGCGGCGAAATACCTAACCCATCAGTCCACATGGCCTATCTGTGCTCAGTGAATTCGCTATGCAGCCTGGCCGTCGGAGAAATTGGTGTATTTGCAGGCCTGCCGTGGTTTTTCCAGTTCTGGATCAGGGATGAAGCAATATCTGCCAGGGCCCTGAGGCTCCTTGGCCTTAAGAGGCTGTCATCCAGGCTGGTCATGTCCCGGATGAAAAGCATCGGCCCTGACGGAAGAATAGCAAAAGAAGGCTCAGCTGAGGCAGACGGCACAGGCTGGGTGTTCAGGAGGATCGCTGATATGATGGGCAGCCTCTCTAAGGGTGAAAGGCGAAAGATTCAGGACCGGCTGGAGCACTCAATATACCTCCTGGAAAAATTCAGGAGCGAAAACGGGTTCGAGAAAAACAGGGACAAGGAAACCTGGATGGATTCTGAATATGGCAATGACACCAGAAGCGGCATACGCATTGAGATCCAGTGCCTGAGGATGGCCATGTACAAGCTCATGACTGAACTGTCAGGAGGCAGCAGATACCTAAAGCTTGAAAAGAGGCTTAAGGCCCGTACAGCAAGGCACTTCTGGTGCAACGGCTGCCTTAAGGACGGCCTGCACGACCCTACAGTGAGGCCGAACATATTCCTGGCTGCATACCTCAGCCCCTGCCTCCTGTCAAAAGAACGTTGGACAAAATGCTTTGACACGGCCATTGAAAGGCTCTGGCTCCCATGGGGCGGATTTGCAACAATCGACAAAGAACACCCTCTTTACTGCAATGAGCATACAGGCCAGGACCCGAGAAGCTACCACAGGGGAGACTCCTGGTTCTGGATCAACAACCTGGCGGCGCTTGTGCTCTTCAGGCATGACAGGCTCAGGTACGGGAAATACATAACAAAAATCATGCAGGCCAGTACTGAAGAGATCCTGTGGAGGGGCGCGATCGGCCACCATGCAGAGCTAAGCTCGGCAAGGGAGCTTAGGTCAGAGGGCTGCGCTGCACAGGCATGGAGTGCCGCAATGTACATAGAGCTCGTGCATGAGATATTTGCATGATCCGTGACGAAATCACCCGCCCAATCCGAGAGACCTGTAGCTGTTGAGCATATTTCTCGAAAACTCCCTGTCATTGTTCACATGCTGAAATATCTTGTACTTGCCCTTGGCATATTGGCCGACGACCATATATGGCAGGTCACCCTTAGGAGCATGCTCTTCCAGGGCCTGCCTGCATTCCTCATGCCTTCCTGCCTTGTGAAGCAGCCGCGCAAGCCCGTTAATAGGGTAGCCGTATTCCCCTGAATAGCCAAAGGTCTTGTTTTCAGGGCAGGTGGGCAGTTGCTCAAGTGCTTTCCTGTAGAGTCCAGTTGCCTCATCATCCCGCCCATCATGATCAAGCAGGATTGCTTTTATTGCCGTAAGCTCCCGCATGTCAGGGTTATGCTCATGCAGCGCATTAAAGAGTGTTACCATGTCGAGATCCTGCCCCTAACTGCAGCAAACATTTTCCTTAAATATCTCTGAGTCTCCAGGTCAGGATCAAGCATCGCAATGTGCCGCAGGACAGCAAATGACTCGCCGTACCTTCCGGTCTGGACGAGAACATCGAATTTCCCTGCAAGCGAACCCAGGTCAAGGGGATTGGACTCCAGGGCCTTCTCAAGGCACCTTAGCGCAGATTCATAATCCTTACTGTCAAAGTAGTGGTCAGCAAGCCTCCTGTAGTCAGAAGCGCTGGCAGATCACGAAGCAGCCACATTCCGGATAATATTGAAGGACCCATCTGGCATCTCAAGCCATGAGAGCTCATATGCAACACGACAGGATCCACGTGGCCTCGAAGAATACGTAACCCTATTAAGACAAGCTAGTGCTTCTTCAGAAAATCCAATTTATGTTACCTATCTCGAAGGGGAAAAAGACGAGTTAGGATTAGATATACCCAGTCAAAAAACTATAAGCTCAATTCCCTATCATTTCCAGACCACCGGGAGTATTCATCCTGACTCTTTAGGTCATTTGCTCGATCTATTAAATGGAATCAATCCGGAAGACACTTTCAGAGTTCATGGGGCAGCTCTAGGCAATTGCCCCACAGAAGTTGCAACTCAATTATGCGGCATAGCCTATGCCGGTCAATTCTGGCCAGACATACCTGACTTTAGAAGAACTGAAGATAATTTAGCTTATCGTGTTGATTTTCATCTAAGAATACTGCGCAATGCAAATTCTTTACTAACCAAATTCAAGATTAGGCTAGGGGTTGTTCATGATACAGAGGGTAAGTTGGATTTGCTTTTAGATCCAAAATATTTCAAACCCGATTCCATACAAATGATTGATGAAAAAACGCGAATTGTTCCTTATGACCAAGCCGAAATGTTGGCTAAGGTAGCAGCGGTTCAGTTTGTTCTGCCCCCACAGTTAACTGTGAGAAAAATTGCATAAAAAAAGACCATTTCTTTTTTTAGGACTCCGAATTTATTGGATATAGCATCGGGCGGATCCTTGTTAAATACCTTTTCCGTTACATGCGAAGCGGAGTTCGGAAAAGTTGCGTCCGCGAAGTAAAATTTCCATTTCCAATATATTCTGCCGAAGACAGACTAAAGTTTAAGGGGGAGTTCGGTTCTATCTAGCTCGGAGAGCTTTCAAGAACATACATTAGGGGGACATTTCTTAATCGACGAAACGAAAACGAACGAGTGGCTGGATAAAAGGAATTACTAAATATGTTACATCTTAACCTAAATAGGTCTTATGGAGCAAACCCTATAATTAAGAACCAAAAAATCAATAAGGTTTATATATATTATAACTCTAACTCAATTTGGAAAGATATTTATGAAAAAAAGGAATCCTGATTTACCAAAGCTCACTGAAAATGATAGATTGGTTCTCAAAAAAATACTTAACACGAATCGTATCCCTGACAGTGATATTGCCAAAAGTATGCAACTTTCTCCGCAGGCAATATTTAAGATAAGAGGCAAATTGGAGGACAGCGGTATTATCAAAGGATATATACCAATTATTGATTTCAAAAGGATAGGGATTAATGTAATGGCACTTATGATTGTTCGCCTTTCTTCTAAGATCTGGAAATCTTTTTCAGACGATCAAATCTCAGAGAGGATCTCTAAAGCGCCTTATGTGGTTGACGCTTATAGGGTTGCTGATGAAAATGCTTCACACGTCCTTTTGCTTGCTTTTAGGGATACAGCTCAGAAGGAGAAGTATATCTCAGAGATTCAGACAAAGTTTGCGGAGGAAGTTCAGATTAATGGAATATATACCTTTTCCGTGGACAAGATTATCTCGCGTAATCCACTGGGGCTCCTGCATGAAATAATCGATAAAAAAGAATTTTCACCCAACGATTTATTCCTAAATCACGCTCATTAATAGTCAAACAGTAACACCTTAAGAAGGTATAACGATTTCTTCCGCTTATTAACAAGCCAACATTATCAACTAAATTCCATTAATCTCTTTACAATATCTACCGCAGGTATTAGAACTTCTAGGAAATTAGTATTAACAAAGGATAATACGGGGGGAAATGGGTCAATCAAATTGGTTTTGGTTGATTTGTCAATTCATCATAGGGCTAGCCTTTGGTTGATTTGCCAAATGGCTAGCAATATTTTTTGCAGTATTATTCAAAATTTCTGTAATAGCCCGTGCCATTATCCTGGAGGAAAAAATGGATGAAACAAAACATAAAACAATACCTTTTAAGGACACCATTGATGTATCGCAGATTATTGGAGAACAGGTTTTAACCAGTGCAGGCAAGAATCTTGGCAAAGTTAAATCAGTGCACATACACCCAAAAGATCTTACTGTGGAAGGAATAGTTTTAGACCAGGGAATGTTTAAGGTGGACCAATATTTTGACGCAGGATACATTGAAACATTAAATCTGAAAGGTGTTGTCCTGAAAATTGAGCCAATAGACGAATTTGTTGGAAAAGAAGTATTTGACCCAACTGGTAAAAAGATTGGAAAAGTTACAGGGATAAACAAATCCAAACAGACGAACACACTTTTATCAATTAAGGTAAATACTGAAGGAACAGATTCGGAACTAGTAATAACATCTGATTACATAGCCGCAGTTTCAGAAAAGGCACTAATGTTAAAAGAACCTTTTAATCTAAAAGACGAATAAAAGGGGGTTGTAACTGAAGAAATTATTACAGCAACAATTATGATTGGAGGTGTTATCCAGCAATAATGGGGTAAAAGTTGGACAAAGCGAAATAAATGCACGGGAAAATGCAAGGCATTTGGGTTGAGACAGCATGGAAAAAAAAAACTTAAGAAAATACTCAAGAACCCAATGGAGTTAATAATATGTGATCATTGCAATAAGGAAATAACAATCCCCCCATTGGCGGGTTCAACGCTTGTGTGTCCTGGTTGTAAAAAATCAGTCAATGGTCAAAATTATCAAGATTTTAAAAAATAACAAAATGGTGAATAAAAAATGAAATCAAAAAAAATAGCATCAAACATCTTTGCATATCTAATGCTTTTTGCACTTATGGCATTTAGTGTTAATGCCGCCCAATCAGCTGTAAATCTAGGAACAGCAGGCAATTTTGTTATTCTAACTAAATCAGGAGTCTCAACAACAGGAACAACTTCAATTACAGGGGATATTGGCGTGAGCCCGATCGACAGCACTGCAATAACCGGATTTGGGTTAATAATGGATTCTTCTAATGAATTTTCAACATCATCTTTAGTAACTGGAAAGATCTATGCAGCTGACTATACTATGCCTACTCCAACTAAAATGACTGCAGCTGTAAGTGACATGGAAACAGCATTCATTGATGCAGCCGGGCGAACAAATCCTACTGCTACTGAACTAGGCGCAGGAGATATCAGCGGAATGACAATTGCTCCCGGACTCTATAAATGGGGGACCGGGGTTCTGATAAATAATGGTGTCGCTATCTCTGGCGGAGCAAACGATGTTTGGATTTTCCAGATAGCCCAGGACCTTACAGTTGGTGAAGGTGCCATTATCACTTTAAGCGGTGGCGCACAGGCTAAGAACATCTTCTGGCAGGTAGCTGGCACAACAATACTCGGAACAACTTCTGACTTTAAGGGGATTATATTATCTCAGACCGCTATTGTGCTCAATACTGGCGCAACATTAAAAGGAAGAGCACTAGCACAAACAGCTGTTACGTTAGATGCTAACGCTGTTACTGCACCGACAGGATCATCAGCTTCTACTCCGGCAACTTCAACTACAAAATCAAATCCGACAGAAACTTCTAACTCTGACAATGGAAACTCTGGAGCAGGCAGCGGAGATAAAAGTTCAACAGTTAGTAAGCAGTGCGCAGCATGGTCAGCATGCAGTTCAGAAGGCATACGTACAAGGATATGCACACAGTCAAACAGCAAGGTTGCATCAACTGAAAAGCAGACATGCATACCTACTCAGACAAAAACTCAACCAAATGAAAATCCTCCGGTTGAAAAAGGCCAATCTGATCAGGGAATGGGCCAGAAGCTTACCGAACAGATAACAGAAAGGAAAGCAGAGATTAAGTCTGGCGATTATACTGGCTCTCTTGGCCAATTATTGAGAGTAAAAGAATTAGCACAAAATTTGAAAGAATTAAGAGTTAACGACGTTCCGGCACAAACAGATCTGAATATAATTGCTGAGACTGATTCAAACGGAAAAACCAAACTAAAAACAATGCTTAAAAACGGGCAGGAAATTGAAATAAAGATAATGCCTGACACTGCTTCAAAAAGAGCATTGGAAATCCTCAAGGTTAAAGTTTGTTCATCTGATAATAATTGTACAATTCAACTAAAGGATGTTGGAAGCGGAACAGCAGAAAAAATCCAATATGAAGTTCAGTTAGAAAGGCACTCAAAACTTTTCGGGCTCTTCCAGAAAAAGATGCAGGTAAGTGCAGATGTTGATGCACAAACAGGAGATACCAAAGTGCATAAGCCATGGTGGGCATTTATAGCTACTGAACCAGCTGAATAAATTTATTATTTTTAAAATTTATTATTTTTAAATTTTCAATCCTAAACTTTTCAACAGAATTGCAAAAGCAACTTGTGATTATCAACCAAGGGCTATTATAGTTCAGTAGTATAGTAAGATGTGGGGAAGGTATAGGATAAATACATGCTTACAGTCCATACCACAAAGGACTAAAATGAAACACGAAAAAATTAAAATGTTTTGTGTCCCAAAAATCTCATTGAGATTTTTTACAACAAACATAATTATCAAAAAACAGGAAAGGTGAATAAAAAATGAAATCAGAAAAAACATCATTAAAAAAAATATTATCAAACATCTTTGTATATCTTACACTATTTACACTTATGGGGGTTAGTGTTTATGCATATGCATCACCTTCAGCGGTAAACCTAGGAAATGCAACAGGTTTCGCGATTCTAGCGAAATCATCAATTGACAATTCGGCTAATCCAGCTACTACTACTATTACTGGAAATATTGGAGTTAGTCCAGCTGCAGGCAGTACTATAACAGGCGTATTGTGCTCAAGAGTTAATGGAACAATATATGATGTTGATAATACATATTCAGGTAATGGCGGACTTACTGCATGTTTGACAACAGATTCTACGTTACTTGGCTATGCTGTAGGTGACCTTGGAGCAGCAATAACCGATGCTAATGGTCGAGCAGCCGATAATACTGATCTTGCAGGTATTGCAGCAAGTCAGTGTGTTGCTGGCACTTGTGATCTTAGGGGGATAACATTCGCCCCCGGTGTCTATAAATTTACGGTTCCTGGAAATGTAATAATAACCCAGGACATTTATCTTTCTGGAAGCGCAATTGACAAATGGATATTCATTATACCTGGAACTCTTGATATTAGCTCTGCTAAGATTGTCCATCTATCTGGCGGCGCAGTGCCTGCTAATGTCTTCTGGTCAGTCGCTGGCGCAACCACACTTGGAACTTACTCTACATTCGAAGGAAATATTCTTGAGGCAGGAACACCTATTGCAATACAGACCGGCGCAACATTGAACGGAAGAGCATTGTCAAAATTTGCTGTTACATTAGATGCCGCTACTGTTACAATACCTACATCAAGTTCAAGTGACCCTGTTCTAACAACAATCACGTTGTCACCGGCATCTGCCACCATTACCACAGGATCTACCCTGCAGTTGAATGCTACAAAACTTGACCAGTATAATAATTCAATAGCAGCAACAATTAATTACGCATCAAATGATACTGCTGTAGCCAATGTTTCATCTTCAGGCTTAGTTACCGCTGTTGGATCTGGCAGCGCTACGATTAATGCATCCAGCGGAAATTTAAGTGCGATTAGCAGACTAATCATTTTGGCAGCAGTAGTCGGGGATTCTTCAAATATCAATACTGCCTTGACAAATGTTTCAGTGATGATCAATGGAGTTAATGCAACCAATGGAATGTCAGTTAGCGGTACTCAACCAGTGAATATAACCTCTAATGGACTGCCAGTACTTGATTTCAACTATAATTTTACTGCAAGCCCGTTAAATTTCAGTACATTAAATATAAGCAACGGAACCAGAACGGGCGCGCATTACTTTGTAGTTACAGGAGTAAACTCAACCGGAGCTCTTGTTGGCACAAAGACAATTTACATGTATGATGTAAACACGAGCTATAATGGAATTTGTGTGCAAGATATTGAGACCGCATCAATACCATCTGTAAATTGCAATGGTGCAGGTGAATTTCCTTTATCATGTAATGGTGTAAGCAATAATGGGATAACGTGTACGAAAAGCACAGGTGATACTACACTTACAATATCCGGATTACATCATACAGGTATGATTCAATTAAGTGTGCCCTCAATTCTTACAGCTGTAAATCTCGGAACAGCAGGCAATTTTGTTATTCTAACGAAATCAGGAATCTCAACAACTGGAACAACGTTAATTAATGGAAATATTGGAGTAAGTCCAGCTGCTGCAGTCTATATAACCGGATTTGGTGCATTACCGCTTGATGCATCTGGTACATATTCAACATCCGCTTTGGTTAACGGAAGTGTTTATGCAGCTGACTACACATCACCTACTCCAAGCATGATGACTACGGCCATAAGCGATATGGGAACAGCCTACACTGATGCTGCCGGACGAACCTTGCCGGATCACACTGAACTGGGATCCGGAAACATTGGGGGAATGACCCTTGCACCAGGCCTTTACAAATGGGGTTCTGGCGTGACAATACCAACAGATGTTACCCTCTCTGGAAACTCAACAGGTGTATGGATATTTCAGATAGCACAAACTCTGGATATTGCTTCTGGTAAGCAGGTCATCCTAGCCGGCGGCGCACAGGCAAAGAACATCTTCTGGCAGGTCGCTGGCGTAACTACTCTTGGAACAACCTCTGTTTTCAATGGAAATATCCTTAGCGGTCCTGGTGTTGCTGTTGATGAAGCAATTGCAATAAGGACTGGCGCGGTATTAAACGGAAGGGCATTGTCACAAAAAGCTGTTACATTACAGTCCAATAATGTCTCATTGCCAGTTGGTGTTGTAGTAAGCAGTGATATACTTCCGCCAATAGTAACATTGAATGCACCAGATAATAACATATGGACTAATGACAACCTCACCAGTTTCAACTTTACATTTGTTGACACTGTGTCTGCGACGGCAAATTGCAGCTTGATTATCAACGGTATAGTCTATAATGTTAGTTTAACTACTAACAACGTATCTAGTTTGATTACTCCTAACGCTACTTTAGCCGAGGGGGGATATACTTGGTATGTTGAGTGTAAAGACCTATCTGGCAACTCAGGAACATCTGCATCGAGGGTAATCAACATCAATGATAATACAACTGCGCCAACGTTGAGCAATATCTCTAGCTCTGCCATAACATCCAGCGGAGCCATAATTGCCTGGACAACAAATCAAGGAGCAAATTCCACAGTTAATTATGGAACAACTTTGGATCTTGGCAGTAAAGTAGAAAGCAGTTCTCTTGCAACAAGCCATAGTATAAGTTTATCCTTGAGTGCAGGTACATTGTATTATTATAATATTACCAGCTGCGACCCAACAGGAAATTGTAATACAAGCGGGGCATATAATTTCACGACTTTAGCAGCAACTCCAAGCTATCGTAGAAGCAACGGTGGAGGAGGCGGAGAGGTTGCCTGGACGTGTGGAGAATGGTCAACATGCAATTCAGAAGGAATACGCACAAGAACATGCACGCAATCAAATGGCAGGGTTACAACAGCAGAAAATGAATCATGCACACCTGTTCAAACAACAGCTGCACAAACTACTACAAGCAAACCTTCAGTTGTACCAGTTGCACCACAGACAACAAATCCAGGCAGCACTGTACAAAATACAGGGGCAACAGACCAGAGTAATGATGTAATTACTCCTTCACCTGTAGGAAGCCAGTCACCTGTAGATAGCCAGATTACTGGCCAAGCTATCGCAAAAAGTATGTATACGCCTTCATGGTGGGTTGCAGCTTTAGTGATGTTAGGCATCGTAGGACTTGGAATGGGCGGATACTTTATTTTCAGAAAGCCCAGCAAACCCTTTGTAAATCAGGGGAATGCAGGAAGAAAAGCAAGCAGCATGAGCTAAATGTGCCAAGAACAGCACGGTTCTTTGGCAGGCTCATAAATCGCTGACTTTTTAGGTGGAGGTAGCATGAAAATGGCAAAATCAAAAAATATGCTGAAGAACAAGATGGAAACAATCATATGTAATCATTGCCATAAGGAAATAACAAGCCCCGCATTGGTTGGCCTAACACTTGTATGCCCTTATTGTAAAAGATCAGTCAATGGTCAATATTATCATGATTCTACTATCATAAACAGCACTAGAATCATAAAAATCCGCCGAAATTGCCCTACCCCGGCATTATAGAAATCCCGAGATACGAGGGATTTCTGTGTGCCGGAAATCCAGTGTGATTTCCGAGAATGCAACGAAAGCAAAGCTTTCGTGCACACAAAATCAAAGATTTTGTAGTGCCAAAAATGTGTGTCGACATTTTTGAGCATAAACAAAGAATAATGGGAATAATGGATAACCATTAGAGGTGGTTTAAATGGCAGAAAAAAACTATGAGTACCATAAACAAAATGACTATCCTGGCGAAAGGATAGCGGAAAGAAATAGAGTCATTGATAGGGCAGAAGCAGCTGATAAGAAGTCTAATGCAAGGGTTACAGAGAAAGGCAGGACTGAAGGCTTGAAAGCAGATGCTAGGGTTGCAGAGAAAGGCAGGACTGAAGGCTTGAAAGCAGATGCCAGAGTTGCTAGAACCGGTAGGATGGATGACAAACTGATGGATTCAGAGATAGAAAGAAGCACAAAGAAAGCAGCAGCAATAAACATACGGAGAAATGCTGCAGATACAATAGGACTATTGGTGATTGCTGGGTTAATTGCCATCCTACTGGCCGGGTCTGTTTGGGGTTTTATGACCATAAACAAACAGTCTAATGGGATAGATACTCTTAACTCGCAATTAGATAAAGCTAATTCCGACAATTACCAATTGAGTGCTGCAAATAAGCAGATTTGTGGAATAACAGACACAAACCCGCCGACAGTACTCTACATGTCGCCACTGACCTCAGTATCTCCATCAAATACTGAAATGGATGTTCCTGTACGCGTACCAATAAGCATTATGTTCAGTGAAGACATGGATCCTTTGACCATCAATAAAAATACATTTAAGGTAGAGCAAAGGACTACGCCAAAATCAGGATCGGATGCTGATCAATATAGGTCATTGCCGATAGAAGGAGCTATCACCTATAGCGACCGTAAAGCGACATTTACATCAGATGAAAGGTTTTACCCAAACCAAATATACGGTAATGTGTTTACAGTTACCGTAACTAAGGGAGTGAAAGATATTGCAGGTAATCCGCTTGTGAACAGGTATATCTGGAGCTTTACCACAGGCAGCGACCTTTATATCACAGGTGCAACAACCTTGCAGACCGGTTAATTTTTTTATTTTTTCATTATGTAGAAAATTGACAATAAAATAATAAAGGAACAGAGGTGTTCATAATGGCATTGTTAGGAATAGCATTAGGATTTTTGATAAGCTTGATTATTTCAGCAATTATTATCTATTTAGCTGCAAAATTGCTTGGAGAGAAGGAGGGATTTGACACAGCGATAGCAGCCTCATTTATCGGCGCAATAATATTCGCACTAGTGTCTTATTTGCTGGGTGTTGGTTGGATTGCCGCGTTGGTTGGGGGGTTAGCATGGCTTATCGCTCTTGGCAGCCTATACAAGATGGGCTGGCTGAAATCTTTTTTTGTGGCCGTTGCTATTTGGGTTTTTGCAACAATTGTCAGTTTGATACTGCCAACTATTGCAGGACCTCTTTAAGATAAGAGCAGGCAATACGTAGGGAAAAACAATAAAAAATTAATAACAAAAAGGCGATTATCTGAAGGTGATGCAGAGAAAGCAAGATACAGACTCTGCATCTCCTGGGGATACTAAAGCCAGGCAGAATTTTAAAATGGAATGAAAGATGGTCGAACGCAAAAAAGAACACGGATTTATGAATCTGATAAAAGACGGATTTAGTTATGTCTCCCAGATAATATCAGGAGGCTTATTTCCGCAGATAGCAGAAGGTGCAGAATTGGTTTTTAAAAATATCGAAAAAAGAATAATACAGATAGAGGAAAGAATGCTGAGGAAGATATCTTCTCTCATGATAATATTGTTAGGAGGAATATTCCTGGTTTTTGGTCTTTTTTTCTTTCAGATAGAATTTCTGGGCTGGAGCAAGGCTGCAGCATTCTTTTCTATAGGAATAACTGTATTTGTGACAGGTCTCATACTGAAGTTAGCAGGATATGATAAATAAAATATTAAAGGTGAAAAAATGGCAAAAAAAAATTCAAATGAAACGAATGGATTAAGACAGAGAACACACGACAGCGTTGACAAGATTATGGACAAGACTGAAAGCATGAGCCAAAGCGGCAAAGAAACAATGGCTCATGTAAAAGAGAAGGCAACAAAGGTGAGGGGAAATGTCGATGGATACATCAAAAAGAACCCGGAAAAATCAGTGTTGATTGCCGCTGGAATCGGCGCAGTTACCGGTGCAGTTACAGCAGCAGCAGCCTTGATGAGAAGGAACCGCAAGAGTCAACCGTAAATTGATGCAGAATCGGAAAGGAAGCTTAATGAATCAGGATGAGAAGAATAAGGTGTGGGAAGAGATTAATAACCTTGCGCAGATCTGCAGATGAGATTGAGCAGTCATTGTCTGCGATGGGCTATGACAAATTGCCATTGAAAGAGATTTTGACTGTCTCATTCATGAACTCGCTCATGGATAAGGAGGAAATGTTTGTACAAAGGCAGCAGTCAGCAAACAATCAGGCATCAAATATGAGGCGGGTAACGGATGAAATACAAAAACAAGGAGAGGATATGCGTTTAGGGGATAATCTATAATTGGATTGGCACAAAAAAAATATGAATGGCATTGAGGATGTAAAATGAAAATTGCTTATCTAATCCCAATCATTATTGTCATTGGCTTGGCCATATTATTCTTTTTTCCTGAACCTGAAACAAATTTTCTTGCGTATATTGGAATTGCCTTATTTTTTGCAATCTTCATTATAGCTTTGATAGTTTTGAATAAAGGCAAAAAATCATTAATATGAAATTTGTCGAAAAGGTGAGAAAAAATGATGACAGCAAAAGACATTTTAAGAACAGAATATTTGTCAGCCGATAAGGAAGAAACTCTTTTAAGAGTAAACAGCCGAATTAAAGACGAGGCTTTTTCTGATGTCTTGGTTTTTGATAAAGAAAAAACTATTGGAATATTTTCACCATCCCGCTCTTCGATGATTCTTCCTAAAAAAGAAAGTATGGGAAATATGAGAATTAAAAAACTGGTAAAGTCAATTAATACACTTAGTGAAGAGGCAGGTATTAATGAAATCATGATTAAAATGATGAGGACAGGCAATAATATATTGCCAATCTCAAAGAAAGGAAGAGTTGTAGGAATAGTCCACCTTTTTGATCTGCTGGATGCGCTAAAATTTGACTCATTAAAAGTATCAGATATTGAAATGCAAGAGCCTTTTATACTTCTTGAAGATGAAAAAATAGGGAATGCAATAGAGATTCTCCATGAAAATATCCATAATTTAATTTTGATTAAGGACAAAAATAATAATCCGGTAGGCATTCTAAACGGATATGACCTGCTCAGAAATTTGAAATTAGACCTTTATAAGGAAGACAGGCAAAAAAATGGTTATAAGTCAGAATGGCAGGATATGCTAGCATTGCCAATTTCGGAGTTTATCAAGGGCAAAAAATGTGTAAAAGTAAACAGCAAAGATGCTATTCTGGATATTATTGGGCATTTCAAGGCAAATAATGTTACTGGTTTAATTGTGAAAGATTCGTCTTTAATAATCAGGCCGCAAGACATATTAAATAACTTAGAAAAAAGTCAGATAGTAAAAACACGGGCCGTATGCTTTGTGGGCCTTCGTGAATTAAATATGGATGACCAGATTACCTCATCAATTAAAGATACTGCCCAGCGAAGTTTTGAAAAAATAAAAGAGATTATTCAGCAAGATGCAATCCTTAAAGTGCATATAAAAGGGCGGTTTGCAG
>JBDRAZ010000116.1:0-2107 GCA_043823195.1 archaeon | reverse complement strand
CGACAAGCTTGCCGCCATGCCTTGCAGCCCGTCAATCGGAGGTATGGCAAAGGGGCAGCTCGTGAAAGAGATAGATGCTCTTGGCGGCGAGATGGCAAAAATTGCAGACAAAACCGCTATCCAGTACAGGACTCTTAATACAAAAAAAGGGCCTGCTGTTCACTCATCCAGAACACAGAATGATAACTCACGTTACCATAGTGCCATGAATGCTGTTGTTGAAAAGCAGTCAAATCTCGATCTGAAACAGGTCATGGTTGAACGCCTTGTTGTTGAAGACGGAAAAATTGCCGGGATTGAGGATTATACGGGATTTGGGTATCAGGCAAAGGCTGTTGTGCTTGCAACAGGAACTTTTTTAAGCGGGCTTGTGCATATCGGCTTTAAATCGATAAAAGCCGGAAGGGCCGGTGAGTTCGCATCTTACGGCCTTCCTGAACATCTGAAAGAACTCGGGTTTATTCTCGGAAGAATGAAGACGGGCACTCCTCCAAGGCTTAAGAAGTCGAGTATCGATTTTGATGCGTTTGCAAGGCAGGATTCAGAGCTCGATCCGGAGCCGTTCTCGTTTTTTACCGATACTATTTCCCTGCCTCAGCTGCCAAGTTATATGGGACATACAAGCGTAAAAAGCCGCAGAATAGTTTTGGACAACATTAACCGTTCAGCATTGTACGGAGGAATAATCAAGGGGGTTTCCGCGAGGTATTGCCCGTCGTTTGAAGACAAGGTGGTAAGGTTTCCTGAAAGGGAGACTCACCATGTAATCCTTGAGCCTGAGGGCCTCGACACCGATGAGATATATGCAAGCGGACTGGGCAACAGCCTTCCTGTCGAAGTGCAGATTCAGCTTGTGCGATCCGTAGAAGGGCTTGAAGAGGCAGAGATCATCAGGCCTGCTTATGCCATTGAATATGATTATGTTAATCCTGTTCAGCTTAAACAGACCCTTGAAACAAAGAATATTGCCGGGCTTTTTCTGGCGGGACAGATAAACGGGACTTCGGGTTATGAAGAGGCGGCAGCTCAGGGTATGTGGGCAGGTATAAATGCCGCCTGCATGGTGCAAAAAAGGCCGCCTTTTGTTCTGGACAGATCCCAGGCTTATATGGCTGTTATGGTTGACGATCTTGTAACAAGAGGAACGCGGGAGCCATACCGCATGTTTACTTCAAGGGCGGAATACAGGCTCATGCTTCGGGAAGATAATGCGGATCTGAGGCTTATGGAGAAAGGTCATGAACTGGGACTTATAGATGACGACACTCTTAAAGATCTGAATGAGCGTAAACAGCAAATCGGAGATGAAATAAAGAGAATCAAGGGCATTGTCATAAAGCCGTCGAAGGAAGTAAACAGCTTTCTTGAAAGCAGAGGTACGAATCCGATAAGCAACGGAACACACCTCGACCAGCTTCTGAAAAGGAACGAGCTTGACTACAGCGCAGTAGATACGCTTGCCGGCGGTTGTGAGAATATCGGCAAAAGGGTCGTAAAACAGGTTGAAATCGGGATAAAATACGAAGGCTACATTGAAAGGCAGTATAAAGAAATTGAGAAGTTCAGGAATCTGGAGAGAATGAAAATTCCGGATGGCTTTGATTTTTCAAAGGTTCACGGGCTTTCAAACGAACTGAAAGAAAAACTTGGTTCTGTCATGCCGGCATCCCTCGGACAGGCGTCAAGAATTGATGGAATGACTCCTGCCGCCGTTTCCGTGATTATGATTGCTCTTAAAGCTTTTCATAAAGGCTCCTGATGAGGGCATATTTCTTGACAGGCCGGGGCTTTTTACTTATTTAATAAACAAGAATCCGGGAATAAGTTGCATTGGGAGTTAAGGATTCAAGGATTCAAGGATTCAAGGGTTCAAGGATTCAAGTGAAAAGAAAGCCTGTCAGAACTTCTTTAGAGACATCAGGGAGGTTAAGAAGTTGCTGACCCCGATAAAATAATTGAAAATCAATTGGTTGCACACTTGAACCCTCGAATCCTGGAACCCTGGAACCCTTTTCCCAGCCGGAAAACAGTATAAAGGAATATCTAAATGTCTGATAACACAGATTATTACAAGTCGCTTGGCGTAAGCAAGGATGCTACTGATGAA
>JBDRAZ010000115.1:0-12388 GCA_043823195.1 archaeon | reverse complement strand
CAAGCCGCAAAAGCGAAAGAGATTTATTTAGGAAGCAACCCAGTATGTTCATTGTTTATGCACAGAAAGGTCTATGCAGGTTCGCCTGCATAGGCTTTTCTTTTAATTCAGAAGTAGTTATTTCTCATCGGAGATACTTTTAAGTGGGTGTTTTCAGGGCTTAAATCACCCGGATTCCGGGCCTTCAGAAAGACAAAAATAGCATCAAACCCAAGAGCGAAGAACTAAAAAGTAGTAAAATTTGCGCAAGAGTTATAAATGCCCGGTTAATTCCCGCTCCCATGTTACTTCAGGACAGGTTCAGGGTATTGTCAGGCCCGGAAAACAGCAGGATCCTCACTATATACGAGGGGGTCGAATGTGAGGGCATGGACCATGCCGTATATGAACCTCTTGCCAGGCGTTACCGGTCGCTCAGGCAGGCCGCTGAATTGTCCAGGGGATCTGATCATGACCCCGTCAGCTACCTGGGCAGGCTAATCGGCATGGAAGACGCGATGCAAAGCCAGGCGGCACAGCTCAGGCAGCCGGAAAGGCCGGAAGCAGAGAGGGAACTTGGGGCCATTTTTACTGATGCTGCAGATGCCTTCTCTGCATATGCCCAGCATAGGGAAACGGCCCTTTACCGCCTCTGGGATGCAATGAACGCAGTTGCAACTGAGATGGGCTCAGATCTTGAGTCTATTGCCCAGGATATCCGGCTCCATGATAAAGTGATCCCTGCAATCTGGCCCCTGCGTTCCGATGCAGAAGCAGCAGTAACTGAGGCGCTGTCTGCGCAGGGCAGGATTGACAGTACGCTTACAAGGGCAGTTGATTTTGCAAAGAAGCACCCAGAAGTTACAATAGGCATCGATTCCCAAAGAATGCCCACCGCAAAGGCATCAGAAGCCCTGCAAAAGGCGATAATCCAATACAACCATGACCGTTTCGACAGGATTTACTGAACAATACAATTTCTCGCATCCATAGAAAATCCGCAGTAAACGCAGCGCTTAGTCTTTGGGCTTTTCTTTGGCTGGTACATCATTGTCTGCCTGCACTTTGGGCATCTCAGAAGCATTTTTTTCCTCCGGCTCATCCACAACCTCAAGCCCGCCAAGCTGCTCCTTAAGGACCGCGGGCGTCGGGGGTGGAAGCTTTTCCTGGTAGACGATTAACTGGCCCAGCATCTCCTGCTTATCCCTGGGCAGCCCCTTATCCTGCCTGACCTTCTTAAATAGATCAGCTATGTCCCTCTCATCTGCCAGTTCAAAGTATTTAAAGAATTTATCAGTCAGCTTGATAAGTTTGGTCCTGCCCTTTTTTTGCCGCGTCAGAAACCCCATCTCCTCGAGCTCATCGAGATGGTCATAGGCCTTGTTAGTGCGTATCCTGATGACCTCGCTCTGAAGGATCGGCTGCTTCCATGCGACTACAGCAAGCGTCTCGATGACCGTCTTGGGAAGCTCGGTATCAGTAACAATCCTCTTCACAAGCGGCAGGTAGGATTCTCTGACAATCAGTTTCCAGCTGGTGCCCTCATCAACAATCATAAGGGCGCTGTCGCGCACCTCATAATCCTTCTGGAGGTCCTTTAGGGCATTCCTGATCTCCATTATGTCCCTTGCCCTGCAGAGCTTCCGGATCTCCTCAATATCAATCTTCTTCCCGACTGAAAAGAGTATTGCCTCAGCCTTGTTTTTCAGGTCGCTCATTCTGGTACTTGTCCTTCACCTTTTTTATCGTGCCCTTCTCAATAAACTTGTCAAGGAAGGGCTTAAGCTGCTTTTCAGGAACACCCACGTTCCTGCTGATTTCTGCAGCAGTCTTCTCGCCGCTGCCAAGCGAAAGGACGACAATATTTTTCAGCAGGCCATTGGCATTCTGCTTTAGGATCTCATTTTCACGCCTGGCATTCTTGAGCATCATGTCAACGTTATGCAGCTTGGCCTGAAGATCATTAAGGAGGCCGGCAAGCTCAGATGATACAAAGCCTATCTTGTCTGGCTGGATGATCTCAACGCTTGAAGGCATATAGTCAAAGCAGAACTCAACAATGCTGGGCACATCCTTCACCCAGGCCTCAAGCTCGGCAAATACCGAGAACAAGCCTTCCTGCGGCTGCGGGTCAGCAAAATGCTCATTGACTATCTTGAAGCGCTTATCCCCCCTTATCCCCTCTACATATTTCTTCAGTGTTTTGTTTGCATAATCCTCAGGCTTTCCCAGCACCTCAATTATGAACCTGCAGAGAACCCGGCCCTCTGCTAACAGGTCACCATCAGACACTTCCTCTGTTACATTTTTGAACAATCCCATGGCAGAAAAAGGATAGACGTGGATATATAAATGTTTCTAACAGGCAAAAAGGCACGGCTCCAATACAAACAACCACCACCCCACAATAAGAACTGGTGCGAAATGCCTCAAAGGATATTGGATTGGCAGCGATGCGATGGCACGCAGCAAGCGACGCCGGGCTAAACTGGATTCTTCTTAAGCAGGATCAGGGACAGCACTGCAAACGCCCCGGCCATGAAATACGGCACAAGGTCCCTTGCCTTTCCTGATGCCGAAAGATAGGCAGGATATGACCCGTTTACAAATGAGCAGTTATCCTTAACAGCTATCGTCATGTTTTCACATTCGCACGGAAGAAGTTCAGGACAAGAAATAATACCCTCAACCTCAAAATCAGCAACCGCCTCTTTTCCCGTCTTATATCCTTTCCGCACTACAACTGCCTTGACCTTGTATTCTCCGGGATCTGCATCAAGTTCAACCCTCTGCCTAACCTGAACCGACCTGCCGCTGCCCGCCTTGACCGTTTCGAGATTTTCCGTCCGGTTTCCTGAATATGACCTTGAACCCCGGTAGGCATAGCTGTATACTTCAAACAGCTGCTCAGTTGAATAACGGTTGGTGATGTTCACCTTGGCATAAAAAGGTCCGGCAACCCTTTTTGGCACGTTGACAAGCGAGACCTCGAAGCCGCCCTTCGCCACAGAATCCGGCTTTTCACACACAGGCATCCTGATCCTGATTTTTTTCTCATCACTTAGGTCAAAGCCCTTCGCAACAAGCGTATACTGTCCATTTGTCTTGGGGCTATCGCATCCGCCCTTCAGCCGGACCGGCAGGCTGAGCCTGTGCTCAAGCGGATCATCAATATAGGCCTTCGTTGTCTCGCTCAGACCCTCAACCGAGAGGTAGAGCGTCCTCTTGGTTGAGTTCCCTTTGGAGAGCACAATTTCAGCATTGAAAGACGAGCCAAACAGCGCATAGTCGGACCCCGGATAATCCACCTTGCTGATCTGAAGATATGGCTCAGGCGGCGCTCTTGTTGCAAAAATATACTTGTGTGAGCTCCCGATTCCTGAATTGTTACAGGCAATATATGCAATCCTGTTCATGAACAGGATTACCCGGTCTGTCTCCTCTATATTCGGTGTGAAGGTCTTCTTGTTTGTGTTGCTTGTATTAACCTTCTTCTTCAGGAGATTGCCGAATAGGTCCTCTGCCCAGTACTCAATGACATAGTAATAGGACTCATTCGAAAGCCTGTTGTAGAAGCCCACCACCTCGTCGGCCTCATAAACCGTTTTTCCGGTTTCAAGCCCGATGGAAACATTGCATGCCAGCCCCGTGCTGTCAAGCGCAGAGACATTTTTGCAGGCAACATTATTTGCCGTGTCCGGGTCATGAACCGTTGCATTGGCTATCCGCCCGCAGATAATATATCTGCCCGGCGCTGAAAAAGTCACGCTTCCTGTACCGGCGGTCTTTTCCTTGTTGAGGCCGGTCAAGGCAAACGTCTGCTGATTATAACTTTCAGCAGAGGACACATTATATATCACCCAGACATCGATGCTGTCAGTGTCGCCGGTTACATGATCAAGGTTTCGTATCCTGAAGAGCTTGTCATATTCAACATTCAGGTAGACTACATCAGGGAATATCGCCTGGATTTCCATATCCCGGCCAGAATCTGCAATGCAGGCTGAAGCCAGGAACAACAGAATCAGCAGATTCGGATTCATAAACGGAGGTAATCATCAGGCTTTATATGGGTCATCTCAGAGAAATGGAGGGGATTTCAGCGACGTGAAAGAATTGCAGGAATAAGAAGAAAACTTAATAAAGACAAAAAGACCGGGTCAGTTTATGGAGAAAAAAGTGGTGTTCAATACAACCATAATCATTGAATCATAACCGTGGTTGTGGCATTAATTCTTTTAATCGAACAGCCGGTGGCGGAAGTGCCCATGCGATTCAACTTTCAGCAGGTGACTGCAATTATACCAGGAACCGACAGATGGGCAGCAGGAAGCATTCCGATCGATTGGCTGATCCTTAGGATATCAGGACACCGCCCTCCGCGTCATTTATCCGCAACTTAGGCCGCCCCCTGGTGACATAGCCTACCTGCTCTGCCGGGTGATTATGCACATGGTCTTTTCGCCTGTCGCAGACGTATTGAACCGCGCACCAGATGCCGTCTTGGCCTTCTTATCCTCTTGCCGAATCATGCCCATACGCCTCCGATTGCGTGCCCGCATTTCGGGCATTTGCCGCCAACGATCCTGTCAGTTGATGGTGTATACCACATCCGCTCGACAAGAAGCTCTTTGCATTTCGGGCAGTATGTGTTGTTGCCCTCGGTCTCCATATTGCCCAGGTACACGTGGCTATGGTGCTTCAGCGCAATTTTCCTTGCCCTCTCAAGCGTTTCCGGCGGCGTTGGCTCAATACTAGGCAGCTTGTAGTTGGGAAAGAAGCGTGAGAAATGAATAACAGTATCGCCGGCATACCTGCTGAGCCATTTGCACATATCCTCGATCTCCTTAAGGTCGTCACTCATTCCGGGTATAACCAGATTGGTAATCTCAACCCAGACACCCATCTTTTTCAGCCTTAGGATTGTCCTAAGGACCGGCTCCAGGCTGCCGCTGCAGTTTTCCCTGTAGAAATTGTCATTAAAGGACTTGAGGTCAACATTGGCAGCATCGATATTCCACTTCCCGAGCGGCGTTTCATTGATATAGCCGTTTGTCACAATAACGTTCTTCAGTCCCTCTTTTCGGGCAATCTCTGCAGTGTCGGCAGCATATTCATGGAAAATGGTCGGCTCATTGTAGGTATAGGCAATGCTTGCGCAGTCGTTCTCGATAGCCAGCTCAGCAACCCGCCCGGGGGGCATCTCCTCTGTCAGAATGTCCTCTGCTGCAGCCTGCGAAATCTGCCAGTTCTGGCAATTTCCGCACCTGAGGTTGCAGCCTGCCGTGCCGATTGAAAACGCCCGGGAACCGGGCAGGAAATGGTACAGCGGCTTCTTCTCAATTGGATCAACATTTACTGAAACCGGCCTGCCATAAACCATTGACATCAGCCTGCCGTCCGCATTCTTCCTTGCATGGCACAGGCCGTATTGCCCGTCCTTAATGGCGCATTCATGCGGACAGAGCTCGCATTTAACATGGCCCTTCAGTTTTTTATAGAACCTAGCTTCCATTTCAGCCTCTCTTCAACATACTTTGGGACAAAGGGCGACAGGTCTGCCCTGTGGTGGGCAAGCTCCCTCACGATGGAGCTTTTGAGGAAAAAAAATTCCTTGTCTGTCATGAGAAACACAGTCTCAAAATCAGGATCCATTCTCCGGTTAACGGTCGCCATCTGGAACTCATTCTCAAAATCAGAAACTGCCCTAAGCGACCTCACAACAGTCTTGATATTTTTCGTCCTGACATAATCAACCAGCAGCCCCGAGAAGGACTCAACTCCGATGTTCAGCCCCCGGGTTACATTCCTGATCAGATCAAGCTTTTCATCGGTAGAAAAAAAAGACTCCTTTTGGCTGTTCTCGGCAACAAGAACAACCAGCTCATCAAATATCTTCAGCGCCCTTTTGATTATGTCGATGTGCCCAAGCGTGATAGGATCAAACGAACCCGGATAGACTGCTTTAGTCATCTTATGCTGTTATTTGCTGCTTTTAATAAATCTTTTTATATCCTCAACCTGCTTTCGTGCCTCATTGATATCATTATTCACAACAACATAATCGGGGTTCTTGACCTCTTTTTGGAATATCTGCCTTTTGGCCAGCTCCGGATCGATCCGGAGCTTGTCAGTCCGGACAACAATAACCTTGTCTGCAACCTTGTCAATTCCAAGCTCAGAATAAAGCGCCGCATCAATGATGTTCAGGCCCGGCATAATCCTCTTCTTGATCTCCTGAATTATGTGGGGGTGTGTGATCTCATTCAGCCTTTTCACGCCGTCTGCGCCGGCAAAAGCAATCCCGGCCAGGGCCTTCCGATCAACTTTCCCGTTTTTGACAATAGCCTCACCAAACGCACTAACCAGCTCATCCTTCACTACCGCAAGAATCTCATGCCCGATCCTGTCTGCATCGATAATGTTTCCGGAAAACATTCTGGCAACAGTGCTCTTTCCTGAGCCGATCTTCCCGGTAACTGCAAGGATCATGCACATGAATAAGGTTCCCGGCTATAAATAGTTTGCGGGATCATCGGCACCATAGGATATCCAAGAATGTTACAAAAAGAAAAATAGATAAAGCCATAAGAGTTAAGTTATATATGCCTCACATCTACGACAAATCCTTCACCTTTGATAAGAAACAGATAGAAATCGATTATAACATACCACATGAATTTGACGATGAAGTAGTCAGGGATTATGCACTCATATGTAAAGAGTTCAAGGTCCCCCCGGCGACTATTAACGCCACATCCTTCAATGAAAATCTTGGAACCCTTTGCAGAGTTATCACATTGGCATTTCAGGAAATGCTAAGACAGCACCACGAGTCATTTCTGGATTATACTTCCATATCCATAACGTTTGACCGTGACATGGTCAAAGACGCCAAGTATATCACTTTCTTCTCATCGCCGTCTCATATCGAAATTAGTGTGAGTGTCATACGATTCCTGGGTCAAGTAACCTATTTGCGGTACAGAAACCGCCAAGTTAGGATTAAGACTATACTGGCTGAATATTATAACATCATACAACACGAGTTCACACATCATCTGGATCTGGATTACTTGGATATGGCTCTGCATATTGGATTCAGGTATTCGGACCTGAAGGACAAAGAGCTCCTGGGTAACAATGCCTGGTTCATTTTCATGATGTTCTCAATCATTAGACAAGAGTCAGCCACATTGCTGCAAGACGGATACATCAAGTTCGGATACTTCCGGATCGATACATCCAAGTTTGAGGAATTGTCCAGGATATGCGAATCAAGCATAAAGGATATCAACTGTTCACGTCCACTAGATCTGAAGGTCTGCTATAATATCGGTTTTTCACTTGGTAACATAATCGGATTATATATCTTGGCTACCGAAGGCAAGAGACAGTTTCTTCTGATCAAAGGGGATTCAGACCAACGATATGATATAGGGAAACTCAGAAAATTCTATGGAAAGCAGAGATTTGACGTTTACTACGGTGCATATCCCACCTTCGTTAAAGAGCATGATCCTCACTTTCTGAGCCGAATCATCGACAGGATACACGAGTTGGATCACATACAATTACTTGAAGCATACGAAATATCCTGCAAAAAACTCAAGATAAAGCCGCTAATCAAGGCCAAGACATACAAGCGTTACATGACAAGATGCTATACAGAGTATCAGAAGAGATTGGAAAAAAGGTAGATCGCTGGTTAATAGGATTGGCCTAAAGTCAAGTCAGGATAAAGATCTGACTAGTCTCACGACTTCATCGACCAGTTTTTCAGGGTCGTCAGAATACACAACATTATTCTTCTCCCCGTTCTTATCGCACACCTCAGAAATCTCTTTTATCAGGCCGGTTGCCCCGCCGCTGCCCGTAAGGACCCCGATGACTTTTCCCGAATCAAAAGCAATTGTAAACTCATTGAGTGTTCCGGCCTTGCCTCCGACCATGATTGCTGCATCGCAGCTGTTGACAAGAACCACGTTCCGTCCCTTGTATCCAAACCCGGTATAGACAATAACATCAAAAGCATCTGCGGGGAGCCCCATGCGCTTATGCTCAGAAACCTCTGCTGCCGGAGAAATCCCAACCACAAGGCCGCCCATTTCCATTGCACCCAGGCAAGCTGCGTGGCCATAGCCTGTTGCCGCTCCGGTTAAAAGAACACTGCCTTTGTTTGCAATAGCCCTGCCCACATCCCTGGCAAGCCTCATCACAGAATCAGCACCCGCAACAGCACCAATGACAGCTAGTTTCATATCTTCTTGGTAAATTTCTTTGCAGCAAGAGACATGTCGCCGGCATCATATATTGCCCGCCCTATAATTGCGTGCCACTTGTCGCCTGCTGCCTCAGCAGCAGCAGTAATCTCGCCGCCCTGTGCAATGAGCCCGGGCGAATAAAGCACCGGGGAGATATCCTTTGACAGAAGAAGGTTCCTGTATTCAGTTATCTTATCGGGCTTGTTGCCAGGCACAACAAAATCAGTCACATTCATGTTGGCGGCAATCTCAAATATCCTGCCTGCCGACTCATCAAGGATCCAGCCGTTGTCGGACTTCATATAGCCCTCATGGGTCATCTCGCCGCCGACAATGATATCAACATCAGCCTGTCTTGCTGCGCTGATCCATGCCTCCTCAGTCACCGGACCTGCCTGCGGGAAAAGTATCACCGCATTAACGCCTGCCCTCTTGCAGGCATCCATGAACTTTTCACCCAGTGCGGGGATATCGGTGCCCGCTTTCTGGTGGTCATATATCACCGGAAGGTCTGTCAGATCGCGCACTGCCTCCATGATCTGTTTCAGCCCGTACATAAGCGTTAGCGTGCATCCTACCTTATAGCCGCCCACGCCCTCAATGGAACACGTTGCATTGACTATTGCCTTAAGCTTCTCAAGTGTTGCAACATCACAGGCAGGTATAACGCTTTTGTCCCGATTTATTATTGGCATCAACAAACCCCTCAATCTGTCCGAAAATCGTTCGGATTTTTAATGTTTTCTAAAATGGGCAAACACAGAAGTTATTTCCAGTTGCCCGGATCCATTGCCCATTCAAGCACCGTGGATACCTCTGACTCGCTCAGGTAGTTTTCCTTTACCGCAACATTTACAAGCGTGTTGAAGTTTGTCAGCGTGTGGAGCTGGACATTTGCCTTGGCAAGGTTTGCTTCTGCAATGCTCAATCCATAGGTGAATATTGCAATGATGTGGTCGGCCTTTGCTCCGGCGTCACGCACAGCAGTAATCCCGTTCAGGGAGCTTCCGCCTGTTGAGATCAGGTCCTCAACAACCAGCACCCTCTTGTTTCTGTTAAGCTTCCCCTCGATCAGGTTTTCCTTGCCATAGTCCTTTGGCTTCTTCTTGATATATACCATCGGCAGGTTCATCTCCTGCGCGATCCATGCAGCAAAAGGTATTCCCGATGTGGCTATGCCCGCAATGACCTCGGGATTGATATCATCATCCCTGATCTTCTTAACAAAGGCATTAACGATCTTTTTGCGCTCCCGCGTATAGGACATCAGGATCCGGTTATCCGTGTATATCGGCGCAAGTATTCCTGAAACCCACCGATAAGGCGGATATGTGCGCAGCGTAACCGCCTTCACTTTCAAAAGAATTGTTGCTATCTCTTGTTCCATTCTACCTCACTCCCCGTATTGTTGACAATATCGCCGTCAAAGGCAACCCTGCCCATGACTATTGTATAGGCGGGCCAGCCCTTCAGCTGCACGCCATCAAACGGGCTCCAGCCGCATTTGGTGCGCAACTCATCGTTCCTGATTTTCTTTTCCATTTTCAGGTCTACGATAGTAAGGTCTGCATCAAACCCTTTGGCAACCCGGCCCTTGTTCATCCCAAATATTCTTGCAGGATTCTCGCACATCATCTCAACCAATCTTGATAGTGGCAGACGTCTCCTGTTGACCGCATCAAGCATCAGGGGCAGGCTGGTCTCAACCCCGGGAACCCCGTAAGGCGGATCATGTGATTGCTTTTCCTCGATTGTGTGCGGAGCATGATCTGAACCGATTGTGTCGATAAACCCGCCCTTTACAGCACCCCATAATGCCTCCCTGTCCTGTGTGTCTTTCAGCGCCGGCTTCATCAGGCAGAACGGATCATTCCTGGGCGTAAGAAAGAGGTGGTGCGGTGTGGCCTCGCAATAAACATTTGACCTTTTGTCAAAAGAGATCTCCTGCCTGGAGCTCAGGTGGCACAGGTACAGCTTATGCCTGGCAAGCCCGATGGCTTTCTTCACATTATCCCCTTCCGCATGAACACTGACCATCTTTTCAGCAAATACCCTTTTTAGCGCGCTCTGTGAATCTATGCGCATGCTGCCTGTAGATATATCCATGAAGACCTTGACAGAGGCAATGTTCTTTGCCCTCCTGATCTCCCCGGCATTATCCCCGGTCGCCCCAAAGTGAAACCCATAGTTGACTACAGACTTCTTTGCAAGCTCCCTCTTTTCATCAAGAAGCCTGGCCGTGGTTGTCGGCGGATCATTATTTGGCATATCGAGGTATGTTGTCACGCCGCCGGCAGCTGCGGCGCCTGAGCCAGACCGGAAATCCTCTTTCCAGGTGAACCCCGGCTCCCTGAAATGGACATGCGGATCAATCACGCCGGGCATTACAACCATTCCCCTGGCATTGATGGCTTCATCAGAAGAAGGCATCGCCTTTGTAATCTGCCTGATCCTGCCATCCTCAAGAAGCAAGTTGCAGTCAACCAGCTTTCCCCGGATAAGGACCCTGCCGTTTTTTACTAGCATCTGCAAAAAAACAGGCTAAGCATTATATAAATATTTGCCTATTGCACCCTGACCCTTCCGATCTCCCTGGCGCAATAGGGACAGACTCCGGGGTGCTTGCGCACAATATTGTACAAGAATTCATAGTTGCACTTGGGGCATCTGTATTTCACGCGCTCCATATCGACGCGGATAACCGGCGTCTCTTCCCCGGGCCTCTTCTTCTGCTTCTGCACTTTTGCAAGATACTCATCTTCAGCATCCCATCCTGCCGGCTTCTGACTGCCAACAACCCTGACATTCACATCATCGGATGCTTCCTTAGGCTTTCTTGCCTCCTTTGACTGCCTTGCCTTTTTTGAGCATTCTGCGCAGACCATCATCATGTATTTTGTATCAAGGACAAAACTTGAGACAGGATGATTCTTGCCGCAGACCCTGCATTTTGCATCAACGCCCACCATTTCAATACGGAAATGACGGTTATATATAAATCTTACATGTTTAAATAGGATTGTCAAACACCCGATCATATGGAAGAGCTGACTGTTGGCAAAGCTTGGCAAAGCCGCCCTTAGGTTGATTCCCCTGGTGCTGGATAATCTGGTCATCAGGCTTAACGGCAGAAACGCAAGTCACCGGCCGTATGGTACAACTAAGGCCCAAGACCAATACATCCCGCCGGAGGTCTCAAAGGAGAAAGTGGCTCTGGCAGAGGCAATTAAAGAAGCGGAAACCCAGACGCTGGGCGGCAGGATCTACAGCGCCACGCCCAATCATCCAGTGGGATTAGATGGCCTGAGGATACTCCATCTGTCTGACGCACATTTCGGCAAAAGGGATGACCGTTTGCGGCTGGAATCGTATCTCGCGCATCTGCCCGGATATGATATCGCGGTGTTTACAGGCGACTGCATCAACCGGTCAGGAAATGACCTGGAGGATTACCACTATGAATTCTTAAGGCAGATCAGGCCAAAATCGGGCCGCAAGTTCTTTGTCCCCGGCAACCATGAATATTTTGACACGAGTGCAATGGGCACAATTGAAAGGCAGGGATTTGAAATTCTCACAAACAAATCAGCACAGCTTGAACACCGCGGAGCAAGATACAATATAATCGGCCTTGATGACGCAACATATGGAAAAATTGATGTCAATGCCGCCATGGCCGGCATTGGTGAAAATGACCTGAACATCATGGCGCTGCACAACCTCGACGGGCTGACAGATGAGGTTCCCGCAATACTGGACTTCGCACTCTCCGGCCACACTCACGCCGGAATCTTCAATCTTGGAATCATCAGGGGAATCGATTACCTAAGGAAGAGAGGTGAATTCGAAAACATCAACCTGCAGATCTCGGGATTCAAATTCCTGACAGACAGGACGCTGTCATACATAAGTCCCGGAATATTTTCATACCTGAGCCACAAGACCCACGGACGTATTGAACGGATCTGGGTCCAAAAACCCGGCATGACCGTGCTAACATTATGAAAGTATCTCCGATGAGAAATAACTACTTCTGAATTAAAAGAAAAGCCTATGCAGGCGAACCTGCATAGACCTTTCTGTGCATAAACAATGAACATACTGGGTTGCTTCCTAAATAAATCTCTTTCGCTTTTGCGGCTTGG
>JBDRAZ010000114.1:0-15434 GCA_043823195.1 archaeon | reverse complement strand
ACTAAGAGGGATACATCGAATAAATCAGTACAATTTTGCCCAGCTATTGAACAAGATCAGCTATGTAGGGGTAATTGTGGTTTTGTTGCTTGAATCAAAACTATCGGTAACGACAGCACTTCTAGCTACAATATTTGCATTAGCCGTATCAGTGGTGTACATTTTTGGATGCATCACCAGGATATCGGGGCTAGCATTAGGAATCAGTTGCCGGCTTGCCAGAGAGTCTTTCAGATTCGGGCTTAAAGAGCACATTGGGAATGTTGCCCAGAACCTAAATTTAAGATTAGATTGGGTAATCCTTGCAGCTTTTGCCACACCGGCAGCTGTGGGAATCTATTCGATAGCAGTACTCATAGCAGAATTTATCTGGTATATCCCGGATTCAATCGGAGTGGTACTGTTCCCGGCTATTGCTTCAAGCGAGAGGCCAACAGAAAAATTAACCGCAAAGATCAACAGGATAGTGATCTTCCTCACTCTGTGTGCGTCTCTCCTCTTAATACTACTAGGCAGGACAATAATCAGCGTGCTTTACGGCCCAGCATTTTCACCTGCATTTCCTGCCCTGATGGTGCTTCTTCCCGGAATAATCGGATTAACAGCAGCCAAGATAATTAGCAAGTACACTTCAGGCATTGGGAGGCCACTCTATAATTCGAAGGGCTCAATTTTGGCTCTGGCAGTTAATGTGCCACTGCTCTGGTATCTGGTCCCGAAGCTGGGCATCATCGGTGCAGCGCTTGCCAGCTCAGTTGCTTATAGTGTCTACGGATTTTACATGATTCAGGTTTTCAGAATGAGATCGGGCCTCAAAATAACGAGCATAGTTTTAATTAGCAGGCGGGACATAATTGAGTTGACAAATAATCTGCGAGGAATTTTTCATGGGCGGACCAAAATGGAATGATTATTACAATATCGAGGGTCGCAGCAAAAGGTTTACACCGGCAGAAGATCCCAGCGAGGTGCACAGGGCAAATTTTGCGCTATCGCTAATCCCTTCAAAAATAAGTTCAGTGCTCGATGCAGGATGCGGGGACGGTTACCTTTGCAGCATGCTCAAAGACAGAATTGCTTCCATATCCGGTGTTGACATTTCTAACTCAAGGATTGACCACGCAAAAAGAACGTTCAAAAATATTGATTTTAAGCAGGGCAGCATATATAGGCTGCCATATCCTGACGCCAGCTTTGACCTGGTAACAGCAGTTGAAGTAATAGAGCATCTGGAGGATATAAGTAGGGCAATCAGAGAGTTTGCCAGGGTATCAAGAAAGTATGTGGTCATCACTGTCCCTTACAAACAAAATATCAGAGAGGTAATATGCCCGTTCTGCCTGAAGAAGCATAACATGGACGGTCACCTGCATTCATTTGACGAGAATAAGCTGCGTGCTGCAGTCAAGGAGTCTGGACTCAGGACAGTCAAAATGGACAGATACGCAACCCCGAGAAGATTTGAGGAGCGGTTGAGGCATATTGGCCTCACGGCAGTTAACAGGATTATCAAGCAGTGTCTCATGAAAATAGGACTGATAAACCCAGATTCGTACCTGTACATTGGTGCATTGTGTGAAAGGATTTAATCCAACAACCAGCAGTTTGGCAGATCAAGCATTTAAATAATACCCGATGGTGCGTAAATCAATGACTAAAAGAATCCTGCTAATTGAAGCGTCGGCGGATAATGTGGGCGGATCATATGTTAGCCTTTACAACCTGGCTAAAACACTGGATAAGCGAAAATACAGACCACACGTGGTTTTCTACGGACACAATCCCTACATCAGACTTCTCAGAAAATGTGGGATTCGGGTTCACATTCTTAGGCATAAAGGCACAACTGAAAAAATGGGTGAAAAACAACTGGAAAGGTTTGGCAAAAGAATACTTTGCGTGAAGCCAAATGAAGATAACCCATCAAGTCAATTATACCGATCACTCGCGAAGATAAAAAGAATCCTGTTCACCTCACTCCCCGAAGCAATCGAGTTGAAATCGATAATATCTGAGAATAAAATCGACATAATACATTCCAATGGTAATCTGACCTGGAGCTTAAGCTCGGTTTTGGCATCGGTGCTGACCCGCAAGCCTTATGTTTTGCATTTAAGGCAGTTTGTGTGTATTGGATTTATTGAGAAAATGATGATTGCAAGAACAAGTTCAGTGATCTGCATATCAAAGGCTATCCATTATTGCCTCATCAAACAAGGAATAAGCAAAACAAAACTAAAAATCGAATACAACGTGTTAGACGTTAATAAATTCCGGCCAGGACCTAGCCGACGAGGGAAAAAAATCGGGATAATTGGCCGGCTGGTCGATTGGAAAGGCCATAGGGTCTTTTTGGAGGCTGCAAGAATTGTGCTTAACCATTGCAGTGATGCTGAATTCATTATTGCCGGTACAGGACCCGAAGAAAGCAACCTTAAAAGAATTGCCAAGGACCTCAAAGTGACCAATAGTGTGCATTTTGTTGGTTATGTAAATAATGTAGCCAGATTACTAATAAATATTGATCTGGTCGTAAACTGCTCAATCGGACCTGAGCCATTCGGGAGATCCATAATCGAGGCAATGGCTATGAAAAAACCAGTCATAGCTGCAACCACTGGTGGCGCAACAGAAATAGTACAGGATAAAATTACAGGTTATATTGTGCCGCCAAATGATCCTCAGGCATTGGCAGATAAAATGCTTACTTTACTTAGGGATGAATTGCAACAAAAAAAAATGGGTGAGGCAGGCCGAAAAGTAGTAGAGCAGAATTTTGATAATAAGAGATGCACAGAGCAGATTGAGGGAACATACAACAAAATAAGCTAAAATGTGCGGCATATGCGGGATATACGGGTTGAATGATAAAGAGCTTGTCAGAAAAATGAATAAAACCCTGGACCACCGAGGACCTGACGGCAGCGGGGTTTACACTGACAGCGAAATATCCCTCGGGCATACCAGGCTAGCCATAATAGACATAAGCAAGTCGGGCCAGCAGCCAATGAGCAATGAGAATGGGACAATATGGATTACATATAACGGGGAAGTCTATAATTTTTCTGAACTGAGACTTGAGCTGCAAAAAAAGGGGCATGTGTTTAGCAGCCAAACAGACACAGAGGCAATTATTCATGCTTACGAGGAATATGGCACGGATTGCCTATCCCGGTTCAACGGCATGTTCGCATTTGCCCTCTGGGATGCAAACAAAAAAATCCTCCTTCTCGCGCGCGACAGGCTGGGAATAAAACCGCTTTTTTATATGGAACAAAACGGCCATGTCATTTTTGCATCAGAGCAAAAGGCACTTCTTCAATATCCGGGGTACATACCGGCCCTGAACCTAGATGCCATGAACAACCTTCTGGAATACAGATACAATAATTCGGATCAGACACTATTTAATGGGATAAGGAAGCTACCGCCGGGCCATTACATGACAATATCCCAAAAAGGGCTCAGGATCAATCAATATTGGGATGCCATAATCAGACCAAAGACGGCTGACAAAAAAGAGGCTTGTGCAAAACTGCTCAAGCTGATAGAAGATTCAGTCAGATACCGAATGATAAGCGATGTACCGCTGGGAGCATACCTATCCGGAGGCATTGATTCGAGCACCGTTGTCGGAATGATGAAGCGTTTTTCAGATTCTCCCCGAACCTTCAGTGTTGGGTTTGGAGAATTCGGAGAGGATGAATTATCTTATTCCCGGCAGGTTGCCGAGTACTTTGGCACAGATCACAAAGAAATGATTGTTTATCCCGAATCACTTAAAGAGCTGCCCAAAATAATCTGGCATCTTGATGAGCCAATGGCAGACCTAGCCACCGTTCCTGTTTACTGCATGTCAGAACAGGCAAAAAAGAAGGTGAAAGTGGTACTCACCGGGGAAGGCAATGATGAGATTTGGGCCGGCTACCCCTATTATGTGCAGCTTCGGCGATTGAACCGGATTGGGCGTTTCACCGGCCAGATTCCAAAAGGACTCATATCATGGCTGCCCAAGGTTGCAGCATCGATATCCTCCGGGTTTATCAGCACGAGCTTAAGAAAGACCGGACTTTATCTGAACCCGAAAGAGAACCTATACAAGTACTCGCTTGTTGATAACAAAGCAGAATTATATTCCCCTCATACTAAAAAGGGCATAAAGCATTTTTATGCCAAGAAAGAGGTGTTTGAAAAGTACGGGTATCTCAAAGATATGTCTCTGTCAAGGGCATTATACCTTGACACCAAAACACTCCTTCCAAACAGCTATCTCGCCAAGGCAGACCGCATGACTATGGCACACTCAATAGAAGGAAGAGTTCCATTGCTTGACCACAGGCTTGTTGAGTTCGCCTTTTCTGTATCTGAGAATCTCAAATTAAAAGGCCGCACAGAAAAATATTTATTTAAGGAATCGGTCAAGAGTCTGGTGCCAAATGCAATATATAAACGTAAGAAGATGGGGTTTTCTGTCCCGAAATTTGCGTGGCTTAAGGAAACCAAGGAAATAGCGGCCCGGCTGCTGGATGATTCAGTGACCTTACGAAGAGGGCTATTCAGGAAAGAATATATGCGGCAGCTGGTTGGAAAAATGAATTATGCAAACGAGAGAAGATCACAGCTCATCTGGTCATTCATTGCTCTGGAGATATGGAACCGCATCTATATCGATGGTGAAGATTATAACAAGATTACAATACTGTAATCTGATGCAGAAGCGATTCCACCTTCTGCGTGATTCTTGGCCAGGCATAATCCTTTACGGTTTCTGATGCGTTAATGCTGAGTTTAGTGTGCAATTTATTATCCTGCAATTCCAGAATCTTACTAAAAATCTGTGAGGGGTGGGCTGGTTTTACAATATAACCGTTTATGCCCTCCTTGACTATGTCAGGTATCCCCGCAATGTTAGTTGCTATGACAGGAAGGCCGACTGACATTGCCTCCAGGATTGCATTGGGAAGGCCCTCGCCCCTTACGGAAGGCAGGACAAAGACCCGTCCCCTTAACAGCATCTTTCTGATTTTTTCGTGCGGCTGCCTGCCGGCAAACTCAACATCCATCCCCTTTGCCATGTGCTCAAGCTTTTTTCGCTCAGGACCGTCACCGATAATCAATAGGGGTGCATTGACATGCTTCATTGCCGTGATTAGGTATTCGACGCCCTTCCTTGGAATAAGGTTGCCTACAAAGATGACCGCGTTGCCATTTGCCCTTTCACCTGCAAGGTCGATGCCATTCGGGATCACATCGATTTTCAGGTTTGGAAAACGGTTTTCGACTTCTAATCTTATGCCCTCTGTCTGGGCCAGGACTCTGTCTGTTCCCAATAGCGTGTACTTTGTCCTAATACGCGACAGCAAGGAGATTTTCAAGTACCAGTCGCCACCGCGGATCCAGGTCACAGTGGGAATCCCGAATAAATTCCTTGCTATAACACCGATAAAGCCCTCCTCAATGCTCATGCATAGTGTGACATCAATGTTCTTTTTGTCCTTTTTAACCGCAAGAAGAGTAGAAGTAATGTGCCGCCCGGTCGGGATTTTTGTCGTGAAGGAACCGGTCCTCTTCAGCAGATAGCCATCTCTTTGTTCAGTACTGCAATCTTTGCCCCTTACATAGACGCAGACTTCGTGTTCCTTTGCCAAATGCCTTGCCAGGTTTGCTGTCTGGGTCTCAGTGCCGCCAATCACGTCCGGGGCAATGGCATTTGCAAGAATGGCTATCTTCATACGGGGTATCGAGGATAGAATGTATATAAAGATTTTTAATAATATATTTAAACTAAACATCTTTTTATCATTCTGGAGTAGGGGATGTATAAGGGAAAAAAGATAGCTGTTGTTGTGCCCGCATTTAGGGAAGAGAGGCTGATAAGGAAAACAATAGATAGCGTTCCGGAGTATGTAGACAGGATAATTGCCATAGATGACTGCAGCCCTGACAGGACACTTGAGATTCTGAAGAGGCTCAAGGTCAAATATGGCTCAAGACTGATCATTATCCGCCATAAAACCAATCAGGGTGTTGGTGCCTCAGTGTTTACAGGATATGAAGAGGCTCTGAAGCTGGGAATGGATATTGCCGTTGTAATGGCAGGGGATGCTCAGATGGATCCCTCTGATTTTGAGAGCGTGGTTATTCCAATTATTGACGACAAGGCAGATTATACCAAGGGAAACCGGCTTCTGACCGGGGATGTCAAAAAGATCATGCCCGGCCATAGGTACATCGGTAACTCAATCCTCACAATTCTTACTAAGATTGCCAGCGGCTACTGGAACGTGATGGATCCCCAGTGCGGGTATACAGCCATAAACAAGCGGGCAATGGAGCTTGTTCCCTTTAGCAAGATTTTTCCGAGGTACGGGTTTCCGAATGACCTCCTGACAAAGCTCAATGTCTATAACTTGAGGGTTGTGGATGTGCCTGTGAAACCGGTTTACGGAAAAGAGAAGTCAGGCATCAGTCTTGTGAGGTATGTCCCGAGGCTTTCATATCTCCTTATGAAGTGTTTCCTCTGGAGGCTGCGGGAGAAGTACTTGATTAGGGACTTTCACCCGTTGTTCCTGTTCTACACTTTTGGATTCCTGTCCATTATAACAGGAGGGTTACTGGCCCTGTACATACTCTATCTGAGGCTATTCAAGCATAATATTGCGACAGTTGCATCAATAATCCTATGTGCCATGCTCCTCATGATGGGCCTTCAGACAATTTTCTTTGCCATGTGGTTTGACATGCAGCATAACCAGGGTGGGTAATGTGAGAGTGGGAATGCTCACAACATCCTATCCCGCGTCTGATGGCGACTTTTCAGGGAATTTTGTCAAGAGCCTTGTTGATCATGTTGGAAAGAGTGTTCTTGTAAGGATTGTTGCTCCGGCGCCTGCAAAGAGATACAATAATGACATGGCTGAATGGTTCCATTATTTTCCCGGTCAGGAGAGACTGGGATCAGATGCAAATTTTCCGGAAGCACTTAAGACCTTGAAAGGGAAGGTGCAGTTGCCGTTTTTCCTTCTCGTTTTCTCACTGAAGGCCATCGGACTAGCGAGGAGGGTAGACATCCTGCATGCTAATTGGATAGTAGCTGGTGTCGCTGCACTTATTGCAAGTAAAATTACAAAAAAGCCTTATGTGCTGACGCTAAGGGGGAGCGATTTCAACAACCTCCCAAAATCAGGGGCTGTGCTGAAAATCGCACACAAGATTATTAAATCTGCATCATCTGTAATAACTGTCAATGGTGAGTTGTTGGAGCGGCTGAGTAGGATGGGAGTTAAGGCTAGGCTTATACCGAACGGCGCGGACACTGAGTTATTCAGGCCAATGGACAAAAAAGAATGCAGAAAAGAGCTTGGCCTGCCCAAAGGAAAATTAGTGCTCTATGCAGGAAACCTTGTCAGGGGAAAGGGCATTGGGCACCTTATTAAGGCCATTAAGAATATGAAGGTGAGCTGCGTTTTGGTGGGAAAGGGAAATGATGAGCCCAGGCTGAAGAAGATGGCTAATGACAGAGTAATCTTCAGGGGGCTGATCTCTCACAGTGAGATGCCGTTGTACATGAATGCTGCTGATTGCCTTGTGCTGCCAAGCTTATCAGAAGGCAGGCCCAACGTGATCCTAGAGGCAATGGCCTGCGGAACACCTGTTGTGGCAACAAGAGTCGGCGGCATACCTGAGATAATTAAAGACGGCGTCACGGGATTCCTTATTGAGCCGGGGGATCCTGGTGCAATACGGAATGCTATTCAAATGGCTATTGAGAGTCCATCTGTCGGGAAGATGGGCAGGCAGTGGATAATTCCATCTGGGTTGTCATGGAATAACTGCGCTCAAAAATATATCGAGACATACAAAGAGGTATTGGGATGTGCGGGATCTGCGGATTTATAGGCGAGGATAGGGAGACCCTCAGGCGAATGACAGATATTCTCCAGCATAGGGGGCCTGATGATTCCGGGTATTTTTCAGACGGCAGGTGCAGCCTTGGCCATCGCAGGCTGTCGATAATTGATCTGAAGTCCGGCAAGCAGCCGATACACAACGAGGATGCTTCTGTATACGTTGTTTTCAATGGGGAAATCTATAACTTCAAAGCGGCCAGGAAGGAGCTGATGGCAGCAGGCCACAGGTTTTCTACGGATACAGATACTGAAGTCATTGTCCATGCGTACGAGGAGTACGGGTACAAGTGTCTGGAGAAGTTCAATGGGATGTTCGCATTTGCCATATGGGATACGAGATACCAGAGGCTGTTCCTGGCCAGGGACAGGCTGGGGCAGAAGCCCCTTTTTTATACCAATGCGGAGGGGTTTGTCTTTGCATCAGAGATCAAGCCGCTCCTGCTCCACCCGTCGGTGAAGCGGGAGATAAACAAGAGTGCAATTGACAAGTTCCTGACGTTCCTCTATGTCCCCTGCCCTGAGACAATATTAAAATCGGTTATGGAGCTGCCGCCCGCACATTACCTTGTGTATGAGAAGGGTTCAATCACTATCAGAAGGTATTGGGACATAAACCCTGCTGTCTCGATTGTCAATGAGGCAGCAAGCGCCAGGAAGGTCAGGCAGCTTATCTCAGAGGCAGTCCAGCTCAGGCTGATGTCAGATGTCCCGTTGGGAGCATTTCTTTCAGGAGGGCTTGATTCCACAATAACTGTAGGTCTGATGAGCAGGATGATGGAGAATCCTGTGAAAACATTCTCGATCGGGTTTGAGGAGCAGGATTACAACGAACTTAAGTTTGCAAGGATTGCATCTGAAGCATTTGGCACTGAACACCGGGAATTCATAGTCAAGCAGGATGCGGTAAAGGTCCTTCCAAAGCTTGTGTGGCATTTTGACCAGCCGTTTGCAGACGCATCAGCAATACCAACATATTATGTCTCTGAGCTGACCAAAAAGCACGTGACTGTTGTTCTTACAGGTGACGGGGCAGACGAGACCTTCGGGGGCTACCGAAGATACTGGAGCAGCTATCTTTCCAGGAAATATGCAAGGGTGCCGAACACATTTAAGCGTGTGATTAGGCATATTGTGCCCAGGATTCCAGCAACCAGCCTCAAGTACGACCCATCGAGGTACATCAATAAATTCATCGGTGCACAGGAGAAGAAGCCGGAAGAGAGATACCTTGACTACATGACAACATTCACAAGGGCTGACAAGAAGCTGCTTTACCAGGACTTGCGGATTTCAAAGATGCCCCGGTTTGCTGCCAAGTTCGGTGATGAGCTTAGCTCAATGC
Organism: archaeon; assembly: GCA_043823195.1. GTDB lineage: Archaea > Nanobdellota > Nanobdellia > Woesearchaeales > JBDRAZ01 > JBDRAZ01. The sequence continues at coordinate 6,182 of JBDRAZ010000114.1, read as the reverse complement.
AGTATGCTGATATAGCAACATACCTGCCGGGTGATATACTGGTAAAGGTGGACAGGATGAGCATGGCGCATTCACTTGAGACACGGTCGCCTTTCCTGGACTACAGGGTGGCAGAGCTTGCAATGAGGATTGCGCCAGGGCTTCGGGTGAAACGGCTGAACAGCAAGTATATCCTGAAGAGGGCTGTTTATGATCTTGTTCCGGAAGAAATCCTGAACAGGAAGAAGGCAGGATTTGTTGTCCCGGTCTCAAAATGGTTCAGGGGTGAGCTGTTTGATTTGTGCAGTGATGTGCTGCTCTCAAGGGAGGCGCTTAAGAGGGGCTATTTTTCCAGGCAGGGCGTTGAAAAGATCATTAACAGGCACCGGAAAGGGGATTACGGGAACCATCTTTGGGCGATGCTGAATTTGGAGACCTGGCACAGGATGTTTGAGGGTGGCAAATTTTATAAAGCAGGCATGAATCTGGGGGATTAGATGAAGAATAAGGTGTGTCTCGTAACAGGTGGTGCCGGTGCCATAGGATCCAATCTTGCAAGAGCGCTTGCCGCCTCATGCGAGAAATTAGTAATCCTGGATAACCTGAGTTCAGGCCATGCAGAGAATGTTCCGCAAGAGGATAATGTCACTTTCATCAATGATTCAATACTGAATAATGATGTTCTCGATAAGGTCATGCCGGGAACTGATGTGGTATTTCACCTGGCTGCAAATTTTGCGAACCAGAATTCTGTTGACCACCCGAGAAAGGACTTAAGGGTTAACGGCATGGGAACACTGAAGCTGCTGCAGGCAGCAGTCAGGCATGATGTTGAGAGGTTTGTTTATTCATCCTCATCGTGCGTTTACGGGAACAGGGCCGGTGTGCTTGATGAATCATGCAAAGAGTACAACCTTGATACACCTTATGCCATTACAAAGCTCCTTGGGGAAAGGTATACAACCTTATTTCATGAGTTCCATGGGCTAAAGACAGTCATACTGAGGTACTTTAACACTTACGGCCCTGGCGAGTATCCCGGAAGGTACAGGAATGTCATACCTAATTTCATTGAGCTGGCAATGAAGGGCAGGCCCCTGCCGATCACTGGAACCGGCGATGAGACAAGGGATTTCACCTTTATTGCCGATTCTGTTGATGGCACGCTTAAGGCTGCTGCTGTTGGCAGGGCAGTTGGCAAGGTTATCAACTTCGGGTCAGGAAAGGAGACGCGGATCATTGATCTGGCAAACAAGATCAATGAACTTGCCGGGAATGATGCGGGCGTGGTTTTTAATGAACGCCGGAACTGGGATACAGTAAAGAGCAGGAGAGCAGGAATCGGTGTCGCAAAGGATATCCTTGGATTCAACCCTAAAACGGGGTTGGACGAGGGTCTTGCCAAGACCCATGAATGGCTGAGGGACCATCTTAAATGAAGATTGCGTTTTCTCCTGCAAGGGTTTGGGACAGCACATGGGGCCAGGAGAAGAACCTTGTGGAGGTGCTTGCAAAGAAGCATGAGGTCAGGATAATAGATTTAGTTGATTATGATAACAGATATTCCCAGAAGGGAATGAAGTATGGTGTCCCAAAAAATGCTACCATAGTAAGGCGCGGCACCTCTCTTAAGCCGGGAATACTTCTGGGGATGTATTCGGAAATGGAGAATCTATCTGCGCTGGTGAATATGAGGTTCGATGTTTTTGTGCTTTATTCAACACTGGGAAATGTTCTTGCCTCACTGTATGCAAAGATTACAGGCAGGAGGGTGGTACTGATATATGCAGATGACCTCGGTGAGCTTTTTGCCAAGAAATCGCGGATCGGAGGATGGCTGACGAGCCATATTTTTACGCCAGCTATTGCACGGTTGGCCGACCATGTTGTGACAACTGCCCATAAGCTAAAGAGTGATATGGAAAAGTACAATTCAAGGGTTAGCTATATCCCGAACGGCGTGGACCTGAAGAGGCTTAAGAAGGGCAAAGACAAACACAAAAGATTCACAATAGGTTTTGTGGGCGGATTCGGCGAATGGGTTGATTTTGATCTGGTTATCAAACTTGCCAAGGAGGTTGATGCGGATTTTGTGCTCATCGGCGGGGGCCCCCTGCTGGGATATGTGAAGGATAAGGCAAAGGATCTGCCGAATGTAACGGTAACAGGAATCCTGCCATACGAAAAAGCGATGAAGGAGATCAGCAAAGCGCATGTTTCGATCATCCCGTTCCGGGTTAACAGGCTGACAGACAGGGTGTCGCCAATAAAGCTCTTTGAGTATTGGGGGCTGGGACTGCCGGTAATTTCAACCCCGTTTTATGAAGCTGAAAAGGCTGGGGAAGGGATCGTTGAGTTTGCCGAGACAGCTAAGTATTTCAAAAAGGCGATAGAGAGGATGAGGGACAAGGCTCACAGGGACGAGGTAGCTGCAAAGGGCCTTGCGAAAGTGAAGGAGAATGACTGGGCTGAGCTTGGAAAGAGGTACCTTGAGATAATATGAAAATAATCAATGTTGTCGGGGCAAGGCCTAATTTCATGAAGATAGCTCCCTTGATGCAGGAGTATAAGAAACATCCGGAAATTATGGCTGTGCTTGTGCATACTGGCCAGCACTATGACATGAACATGTCTGAGTCGTTTTTCAGGGACCTTGAGATACCTGAGCCGGATTATAATCTTGGTGTTGGGTCGGGTCAGCACGGTGAGCAGACAGGGAAGATTATGATCGAGTTTGAGAAGGTCTGCCTGAAAGAGAAACCGGACCTTGTCCTGGTTGTAGGCGATGTCAATTCCACGATCGCCTGCGCGCTTGTTGCTGCAAAGCTGCATATAAAGGTTGCGCATGTTGAGGCGGGGCTGCGGAGCGGGAACTGGAAAATGCCTGAAGAAGTAAACCGGGTGGTAACTGACAGGCTGTCTGATTATCTATTCACAACCTCAGAGGATGCTGGGAAGAACCTTATTAAAGAGGGGATTGATCCTGAGAAGATCCACTTTGTGGGAAATGTCATGATCGATACTCTGATGATTGGGCTGGAAAAGAAAAGCATGATACTTAAGAAGCTAAAAATCAGGCCCCGGGATTATGCAGTACTCACCCTCCACAGGCCTGAGACTGTTGATGACAGGGAAAAGCTCTCCGATGTAGTAGATGCCTTGGGAGTCCTTAAGGACAGGATCAGAATATTCTATGCCATGCACCCGAGAACAAAAAAGATGCTGGCGAAGTTTGGCCTTTTGAGCAGGATTGAATCAACTGTTGTGCTGCTTGAACCAATGCCTTATGTTGATTTCATCCATATAGTTAAGAATGCAAAACTGGTCTTAACTGACTCAGGCGGGCTTCAGGAAGAGACAACGATACTCGGTGTACCATGCCTGACACTACGCAATGAGACCGAAAGGCCGATTACGATAACTGAAGGAACTAATAGAATAGTAGGAACCAGCAAGGAAAAAATTGTGGCCGAATCAATGAGACTATTGTCAGAAGATACAAGAGAACACTCCAGGCCAGAGCTGTGGGATGGCATGGCTGCTGGACGAATAGTGGAAATTATATATAATGATAGAAAAACTACATAGATGCAAGAGCAGATTCGTGACTTATCCGGCAACTATAATTCTCGGAAAGCAGATATTCCGTTCATTTTACAGAAATACAGGTATATCGTGGCAGGGGAAAAAATCGTGCCTTGTACTCTCGTTTGACTGTGATTATTCAGCCGATGTCAAGGCCATCCCCGGGATTCTTGACAAACTGGCTAAAACTGATATTAAAGCCAGTTTTGCCTGTGTTGGACTGTTTATCAAGAAATACCCAAAAATCCACAAGAGAATTGTCGATGAAGGCCATGAGATACTAAACCATACATATAGCCATCCAAATAACGATGAACTCGGCACAATTGAACGGTTCAACGATCTGTCTTTTAAGCGAATACGAAATGAGATCGAAAAGTTCCATGAGACATGCAAAGAGCTAGTTGACTATGAACCAACCGGCTTTCGGATACCTCATTTTGGGCCGCTCTACACAGACAAAATATACCCGGTTCTGCATGATCTCGGCTATAAGTACTCATCATCAACAATTGCCCTAAGAACACCAAAGAGAGGACTGCCGTACTACCAGAACGATGTTCTGGAGATCCCGGTCTCACCATGTCCGGAACACCCGTTTGGTATATTTGATACCTATCACTCATTTTCCCGTTCCAGGTTTAGCTGGCACAGAAAGGATTTTATGCAGACCTTTGACAGGCTTCTTCTGGCAGCAGTCAGGACAGGCAACCTGGTCAATGTATACTTTGACCCCCAGGACATAAAATTCTTTGATTTTGAAGGCTTCCTGTCAAGGATTCGGGATTGCCCCGATATATGGATCACAACATATGACAAACTGGCAAAATGGTGGAAGGATGAAACTGTTAGTGTTTCCTAATGATGCCCTAGAGGCTCTTGACGAGGTAGGTTATGAAGATCATAACAGGTATTTCAATCCAGGCAGAGTGTTCTCGGAAGTGTACATGATATATCATTACAACCGCACAATTTGTGAAAAGAGGGATGGCATGATTGTACTCAAACAGACTGGACCTGTAATCATAAGGGAACTTTTAATGACACTGAAGGGCATCAGGCTGATAATGAAACATGATATTGATGTGATCAGGGCGTATAACCCTTACCGGGCAGGAGTGCTCGCAGTGATCTGCAAACTGGTTACGGGTAAACCTGTAGTTGTATCGTTGCACAATAACTATGACAAGCTTTGGCTATGCAGAAAGTTTGGGTTCCTGGTCAGAGGCATCCTGGCGTTTAATCAGTGGTTATCGCTGAGATTCTCTACTGAGGCATGGTGCATGACCCCTTTCCTGAAAAAATACGCTTTAGAAAGAGGCGCAAAAAGGGCTGTTGTTACACCAAACAAGGTGGACCTAGAACGGTATAAGGATCTTCCTAGCCGCGAAGAGATAAGGAAAAAACTTGGCTGGAAGGATTTTGTTTTCCTTTATGTTGGCAGGTTTGCAAACCAGAAGAACGTTCTGAGATTGCTGGAAGCCTTCTCCCGTGTGCCAAACGCCAAACTGGTCATGGTGGGAGATGGAGAGTTGAAACATAAACTTGAGAGCCAGGTACAGAAATATGGAATCTCTGAACGGGTGGACTTTCCCGGGTTCATAAAAAATACCAGGGTAGCTGAGTATATGATAGGCGCGGACTGTTTTGTGCTGCCATCGTTGACTGAAGGATTTGGAATTGTATTAATCGAGGCACAGGCAGCAGGACTCCCGATTATCGCATCTGACATCCCTGAGACAAAGTATATTGTTAACAATAATTATGCTATGCTTTTCGATCCTAAGAGTAGCGAGGATCTGAATAATCAGATGATAAAGATATCAAGAAATAAATCCATCAGACATAGACTAATGCGCGTATCGCTAAAGAGTTCAAAGCATTTCGATTGGAAACATCTTGAATCTCGAGAAGCTAATCTCTATAAAAAATTGTTGTCAACTTGTCAATGACGAACAACACTAGAATGAAACCAATCAGACCAGATCTAACTTATAAAGGTGTAATTATTTTGGAGGATAAATCGCAATTAGAAAAAAAAATTGACATCTTGAGAAGAGATAGGGAGAGTTGGTATTCTGGCGATCAGGTTGACTCATTTGCAGATCGGTACAGATATGAAGCGGAAAAAAGGAAGGAGTTGTATTATCAAATTATGAAAAACATATCCTGTTGTAACAAGAAATTATTAGATGTTGGATGTGGAGATGGATTTTGGATTAATAAGCTGCATAAGAGATTTCCTGACCTGAAATATCATGGAATAGATTACAATATCACTCGATTGATTAGGAATAAAAAAAGAAATCCATTTACCAAATTATATTTGGGTGATATTACAAGAAGTGATTTGTTTGGTAAAGAATCTTTTGATATTATTTTTAGTTCGCATTGCCTTGAACATGTGAAAGACGATCAAAAAGTTCTGGATAATATCTATTTTTGGCTAAAACCCGATGGTGTTTTCGTCCTTCAGGTACCGCAAGAAGGTGTTACACTGTTTAAGATTCGTGATAGAATACTACAAAGGAACATTTTAAAAACTACAGATCATGTGCATTTTTATACTTGCATGGAACTTAAGAAAAAGATTCTGGGGGCGGGATTTAGGATAACCC
>JBDRAZ010000113.1:0-8726 GCA_043823195.1 archaeon | reverse complement strand
ACTGACGAGATTCTGCGGCTAGGCAGGGAAATCACAAAGAAAACAGGGAAAAGAGCAACTTGCCGAAATTGTCTACTGAATGCTGAAATCACCATTCAGTCCCAGCGAAATCGCTGGAAATGCGGTTTTCAGGATGAAGCCTCATCACGCACAAGCTTTAAAAATGAAATCGGATTAGCTGGCCGGATGAGCCAGGCATCTGAGTCTGAGATGGGTATGTTCTGATGGTACACCCGGTAATACAGCAAAAATTCGACAAGTATGTGGCGCTGGCTGCCGGCAATTTCGGATTTAGGGATGCGCTGCTTGAGGAAATGGAGATTAGCACCCCGGATGTTTTCTCAGGAAGCCTCATAATAAGAAACGGTCAGATTGGGCAGATGTGGGACTGCGAAAGCACCAGATACAGATTGGGCAAAGAGCTGGAAGGCAGTGGATTTGAGGTAAGGTATCCGTATACGCAATCTAATGGCACATATCACCACTTTCTTGAAATTCTGGATACAGATGATGATAAATGGATCCAGTTTGACCCTTCGCCATGGTTTCAGACAATAAATCCTGGGCATCCTGTTTCAGGGTATGGGGTTTCAGATGAGGATTACTCTTATGTTGAAATGTGGCGGTCTATTGGACCGATCCTAAGCCTGCACAGAAGCGGACCTAACTTTGTTCAGACGTTCATCTGTGGCGGATATGAGTCGCCTGCCAGCAGAGGTCCTGTCGAAACTCCTGATAGACAATACGAAGTAAAGCTTTACGGCATGAGGCGCTTATCATTATTTGACGAGACCCAGATCGGTGCACAGATTGCAGTGAATGTTCTTGACTCCGGGGAAATCCAGGGGCAGAGAGCGGGCATGGAAACGATGAGCTGGGTGTGCTCCCCCTATCAGGCCCTTGGCAATCTGCGCGAGAGGAAGCAGGTTGAACTGGAGGTAGTGGCATATACCGGAAACGGCCATGACCGGGAATTTGTTAAGCTTTTTGAGGGGGATTCAGTAGCTTCTCTTGATGCAATGGTTGAGGCTTTTCCTGAAGCAGGCGACGTTGTGCGCAACCTGAGGCATAATATGGGTGTTCTTGCTAATGTTGTGTTTCACCTTTCTCCGGAAATCAGAACAGAGGGCGGCCAGACCGTTAATGTTGCAAAAGGCTCAATTTCCGGGATTTAGCTTCTGATTATTATTTTCCTGTCCCTTGGCCCGTCGAATTCACAGAAGTATATCCCCTGCCACGTCCCTGTGAGGGGCTTCCCATCCTTTACAATTACTGTGACAGATGAACCCATGAGAGATGCCTTCAGGTGCGCATCGCTGTTTCCCTCCGAATGGCGGTAGTTGTCCCGTTCAGGTATGAGGCTGGAGAGCTTCTTCAGGATGTCGGCCCGCACGTCAGGGTCGGCGTTCTCATTGATTGTAATGCCGGCTGTTGTATGCGGGACAAAGACGGTGACGGTTCCTTCGTTTATGTCCCGTATAGAATCAGCAACATGTCTGCTTATGTCGATTAACTCGTTTCTTGCGCTTGTCCTTATTTTGAGTTCCCTTATCATATGCTGGACTTCTTAGACCTTTTTCCAAGGAGGCCGTTGTCCTTGAATCTTGTATAGATCTGCCAGGACCTTCGAAACAGGAATAAATGTACTGTTGCAGCCATGAAAACCATTGCATAGACGGGCCATCCTGCCAGGCAGAACATGAAAAGGGCGAAGCTGTTAAAATCCCGGTCACCAAGAAAATTCCACCAAGGTGTCTGGAATCTCCTCCAGTAGCTGAACTTCTTCTTGTCCATGTACAGGTAATCCATGAAGAGCTCCTTTATGTAAAACCGGCCGATCCATCCCAGCCATATGACAAACCCCAGTATGATGATGCGCGGGTTTTGTGTTGCGGAATATGTGCCGTATGTAAGGCCCAGCACAATCGAGAATTCAGATAATCGGTCCGAAACTGAGTCGATGTAGCCGCCGAACAGTGTTGTCTTCAGCTGGAGCCGTGAGAGCTTTCCGTCAATGGCATCTATGATGGTTGCGATGTAGCAGAATATGCCGCCTAGTGCAAATGCGCCACTGCCGAACAGTATGCCGCCCCCTATTGCCGACGCAAGGGATGCCAGGGTGAAAACAATCGGGTCCAGGCCTGTATGCGCAAAGAGCCTGGTCAGCCTTAGCGAGACGGGAAGGTTGAATATCCTCTTGAATATGTTGATGTCGCGCGCCTTAAGGCGCTTATTCCAGGCCTCTCTGAAAATGATTTCCCTGGCTTTCTTAAGGTCATCAAATGTGTCAATCTCAATCAGCGTGTTCTTTGATATGTTAACGGACGTGATCTGGTACTTTTGTTCTATCATCCACTGGATTGGGTCTGAGCGGTGAGCCTTGTTCCTGCTCAGGCATGCCCTGGCTGCCTTGAAAAAATCGGGTGTGCATACGCTGACTCCCGCAACCGTGAAGTCGGGATCACCTATTTCTTCTCGCATGCCTATCTGTGTGACAATATTCTGTCCGGCAACCTTTGCAACGATTCCATCTTCGTCAGAGTTCCTTACTGTGACTACAATGTCGCCCCTGGCTTTTATGGCCTTTTTGAGTAGTTCTTCTGATGGTATTGAGTCTCCTGACAGCAGGATAAACCGTCCATTCATCCTGGATTCGGCAGCAACAGCAGATTTCATGATGCCGTCTCCTACCCAGTTGCTCCGGACATATTCAATTGTCATGCCATCCCATGAATTGCCAAAGTGCCGCCTTATCACGGCCGCTTTGTAGCCGACAGCAATTACTATGCGCCGGACGCCGGCAGCCCTGAGGTTGTAGAGGCTTCTCTCGAGGATTGGGACGCCCCATATCTTGAGCATTACCTTTGGAGTGTCCCTGGTTGCAGGATGCAGGCGGGTTCCGTCCCCTGCCGCAAGTATCAGTGCATCCATTTTTCGAAGCCTGCTTTTGAGTTGTCAATAATCTTCTGCAGCCATTCTTCAAGCGTCAGGTTCGGGTTGAGAAACAGAAGGAGCAGGGGGGATATCTCGTTTATTACTGTGCCTTTGTACCCCTTCAGGAGCCCGAGCATCTCATATATGGGGGTCTTCTTTCCGAATTCCGTCGGGCAGTGGCACTGTGAAATTATAGGAGAGTAGGATGAGTAATGAATGTGGCATGTATTTTTGGCAATTCCCTTCAGGTCAGATACAGGCAGTTTGTAGGCCATCAGTGATTTGTAGGTGTGGCACATGTCCCATGTCACCTTGACTCTCTTGCTGTTTAGTGCCCGTATGATCCTTTCTATCTCCTGGGGCCTGTCACCAACTATCATCCTGTCGTCTTTTGGCGCCATGGTCTCAATTCCCACGGTAATATTGCATTCCTTCTCCACAAAATCCCGCAGTATTGAGAGGTTTTGAATCACCTTTTCAATCACTGCCTTTTCATTCCTCCTGTCGATGCTGTGCAGTCCGTAAGTGTGCGACGGGTGCACGACCATGACGCCGGCGCCGACCTCGTGCGCAATCTGCGCGCTGTTTTTCAGGGTTTGGATTGCTGCCCTGCTTTTTTCCCCTGAAATCAGATCCAGGTATGTCGGCGAATAGTTTGGGTATGGCGCATGGATCGAGCCGACCTTAAGCCCGTAATTCTCTGCCATTGCGAAGAACTTAGCCTTTCTTCTCAGGTTAACTTTTCCGTTACGGTTGATGACATTCACTACGCCCAGCTGCACCTCAATTGCCTCCATCCCGATATTCGAAAGAAGGCGCATTATCTTGCTGTCCTGGTAGTGGAATGGCTCCTTGTACCATTGATTAGAGTAGTTGAATCCAAAATCCATTTTAGAAACTATGCCTTTCAAACTCCCCTCGTCAGTGTCCGGTTGGGTGCCTGTTTTTATTTAAACGTTTCTATTTTCCCGAGGGAACCTGCTAATGCTTGGCGGCCAGAAGGGGTTTTTTGGGCAGGCAGGCCATCTATCTCATCATTCATTCCGCTCTTGCTATCTGAAAGTAGCAAAAGTTTTATAAGTTAGGTCGCCAATCAGCCGGATAATGAGGTTGCGCGATATCTTGTTTGTGATGGGAGTAGGCTTTGCCGGATCAGTTGCCATTTCAAAGGCCTTGCCGGACTTTATTGTCTCTTCGGTGCATGCAGATGTGCCTGCTTCTGACACGGCGGGTGATGATCCGCCAGACCCTGATTATGTCAGGCAGCACGTCTACACAGCGGACCTTGCGCTTAAAGCGGCCACCAGTGCAACGGAGGAAGGCGATCTTGAGAAAGCAATGGAGAAGTTGCAGGTGGCCGAGGAGAGTTGCCAGATTGCGCTTGAGGCGGATCCCGGTCATGTAGCGGGGAACGGCGTTCTTGAGCAGACACTGATCAATAGGTATGAGCTGACTCGCAAAGATGCTGACCTGATGAGGGCAGTCAACCATCTGGTGGACGCGGTCAATACCCTGGACAGAAAAAATGCCAAGATCAGGCTGATCAATCTTATAAAGTGGTACATAGGCAACAGCTGTGAACCGGCTGCACACCATGACATCGCAGGAGCGGTAGCCAACATCAATCCGATAGCCACACTTGGCGGCAGCGGCAATGTTAATTACGGGGTATACCTCTGTGTCCAGGCGGATGCAGCCATCCAGAATGCAGCCAGTGCCCTGCCGGATTCATCTTGCTTACGGCCGTTTTATGAGGCGCGCCTTTTGTACCTGAATGCTGCTGAGGCTTTTGAGCCCAGCCCTCTGCGGAAAAGGACAATAGCAGAACTGGCTGGCCGGATAACTGGGATTGACATGGCGACCGGGAATACCGGTGAGCTGGGCCGTGTGGCAGAGTCAGAAGGCACAATAACAGCTTATTTCAACCTTGCGGTCGCAGCTGAAACGCATAATCAGCAGGAAGAGGCTCTTGATGCCTATGCCCGTATAGTGAATCTTGGCTCTTTTGGGGTTACGCCAGGCGAGGAGGATGCATATTTTGCAGCAGTGACGCGGCGCGCAGAGCATTTTCTCCAGACTGATATAGATAAGGCACTGGCGGTCCTGAAGGGTGCTTATGGTGTTGATTCATACAGGGCAGCGGAGCTGCAGCTGGATTTTGCTGATCAGTTATACGGGAGAGACCCCGGCTTGGCTGTTTCAATTTATCTTGATATGATTGATAATGTTCCTGGCTCACTTGACATGGGGGTCTTTCGAAAGGTCGCATCGTTTTATCTGGAGTCTGGCCGTGATCAGGAAGCCCTGGGCCTGCTGGCTTCGGTCACGCCGCGTTTTGAGCGGCAGGACTGGCTCAATTTGATTGGGCTCTATGATGCAGCAGGCAGGTTTGATGAGGCGCTGGCTGCTGCAGACGAGGCGATAGGGGTCTTCGGGGATGCTATGCAGTACAGCAGGGGTGCTGTCCTTCAGAATCGTGCCTTTGCGATGCTTGATTCATTGGGGGGTGCCGAGGATCCGCAAAAGGCAGTGGCAAGAGACCTCCTTACACAGGCACTGGAAGCATATGGGAAGGTGGGTCAAAACGATCCGGCATATGAGCCCGCAAGATCGCAGATGGGCAGAATACATCGAGAGCTTTTTTTTTCAGGTCCCGCCAAATAGCTAATTTCTCTCGGAAAGCCAGTTTATTTTCGATGCTATGCAGACGGGAGAAAAACGAAACCTTTAAATATTGTGTTGTATAGTATTTCACTCATGGCTGAGGAGACAAGTACTTTCAGGGCCGTTATAGAATTCCTTGACAAGCTTGGAATCTATGATGTTGTTCTTCCGTTTTTGCTGGTTTTTACTGTGGTATTTGCGGTCCTTGAGAAGTCCAGGGTTTTCGGCACCGAAGAGGTTGACGGGAAACCCTGGCCAAAAAAGAACCTGAATGCCATGACCGCCTTTGTCATCGCATTCCTGGTGGTCCTGTCATCAAGGCTTGTTGCCACGATCAACCAGGCAATGGCCAACGTCGTGATCCTTCTGATGGTCAGCATCAGTTTCCTTGTTCTCATCGGGTCATTCTACAGGGAGGGTGAAGATGTGTTCCTGAAGGAGGGCGCCTGGAGGACAACTTTTATGATCTTGATGGCGCTTGCCGTTGCTCTGATTTTCCTCTGGGCGATACCGGCATCAAATGGCCAGCCATGGCTGGAATGGTTCTGGACCAATTGGCTGACCGCCAGGTGGGGGACCGGCTGGCTGGGATCAATCATCCTGGTTATTGTTGTTATCATATTCATGGCCTTTATTGTTAAGGGTCCTTCTAAGCCAAAGGCTAAGAAGGAGGAAAGTTAAAAGGAGGGATAAAAAATGGTAAGTCGTGCATACAATCTCGAGGGGTTCGTTGAAGTCGTGGAGTCATGGGGCCTGACTGATGTCCTGCTGCCCTTTCTCCTGATATTCACGATCTTCTTTGCAATCCTGCAGAAGTCTGATATCCTCGGGGATGACAAGAAGAATATGAATGTCGCCGTATCAGTGATAATTGCGCTGATCGTTGTGATTCCGCATGTCCTGGGAGTCTACCCAAGCAACGCCCTTGATCCGATATACTACCTGAACACGGCAATACCCACCGTTTCCATCATAGTGGTTGCAATAGTGATGATGCTGATTTTGATTGGGCTGTTTGGCGGACAGACGCGAATGCTTGGTGTTGCGCTTCCCGGGTGGATAACGCTGATATCGTTTTTGCTTATAATAATTGTCTTTGGCGCATCAGCCGGCTGGTGGGGAGGATGGCAGTGGTTCATTGACTTTTTCGGGAGTGATGCGGTGGCCATAATCATTATCCTGCTGGTGTTCGGAATCCTTATTGCGTTCATCACATCAGGTGAGACAAAGGATAACGACAAGAGGAAAGCCTTCGGTGAGATGGGCAAGAACCTTCAGCAGATTTTCGGCGGAGGAAAATAATTGGCAACACCGCTGGACCTGGGCCTGCTCCAGGATTTTTCTATTATTTTTTCCATGCTTCTGGTTTTTGCCCTTGTGTACGGCATATTGGCAGTGGTCAAGGTATTTGGCGACAATAAGGGCCTGGATGCTCTTGTGGCAATAGTTGCTGCCCTGCTTATATTGCTGGCGCCAAACATAGGAAAGGTTATCAATGTCATGGTGCCATGGTTTGTTGTAATGCTGATTTTTGTATTCTTCCTCCTGACATGGTACATGTTCATGGGTGCTGATAAGGGCACGATTCTCTCGGCCATGAAGGAAAACAGGTCAATAACCTACTGGATCCTGATCCTTTCGGTAATCATATTGCTGGGATCCCTTGGCACCGTATATTTTACCGGCGAGGGGGGCAGACCTTCATCAACAACCGCTGCCGGCCTGCCGATCAATGCAACAGAAGGGGATGTAAGCCAGACCGGCGGGGCGGCGTTCTGGGCAACGCTGTTTCATCCGAAGATTCTTGGCTTCATACTGATAATGCTGATCGGCACCTTTACAATCACGCTGATTGCAGGACCCATGAGGCCCGGCACCTAGGATTTCAGCTTCTTTGTTATCCTTGAGAGTTCGCTGACGTTTTCAGTGAAGGTGGGTAGAAGTTTCTGGAAAACCTTTTCCATGGCCTTTATCTCGGCGCCGAGGCTGACTATATTTTCGTCATACTCACCGATCTTTCCGAGGATTGCATTGTGGAGGGAATCAAAGTTCTTTTTCAGATCAGAGAAATCCTGCTCAAGGAGTGCAACCTTCTGCTCTGTCCTCTCCTTCCAGTCGATTATCTTATCGATGTGCCTTGTCAGCTCCTTCCACTTTTCGTCAATGATTGCCTCAGTGATCTCCTCGATCCTCTCTGAATCGGGTTCCGTCTGCTGAGGTGCAGCCTGGGGCGCCGGCCGGGGCTCCTGAAACTGTTCGGGTTGAGGCTGCATGGGCGGCGCACCCGAAGGGCCCAGGTTCAGCTGGTTGATTGCATCAAAGACGACATCCGGCGGCACGCCTTCGTTCTGGAGCTGGGTTACTGTCTGGTGGTCAGTAAGACCCTGGTTGCGCATGGCTGCAACCCTGTTTATCAATGATGAGTTGTCTGCTGGCGCACCCTGCATCCCAGAATAAGGTGTTCCCTCTTTTTTTCCACCAAAATTCAGAAAAGCCATTTTTATATGTCTTTGCTTGTCGCGTATTTAAATATTTTTATTTTTCAGTTGCTTCCTTGATCATCCTTTCGGCCTCGCTTCTCGTTACAAAATTCACCGGCTGCCAAAAGTTGATGTATTTCTCAAGGACTGCAACGTCCTCTTTTTTGGCGCATTCCTTGAGTTCCTTTATTATAATATTCACTGTATCCCTTATTTCAGACATGCTCTTCCTGACCCCGTTCATCTCACCCTTCATATCAGTGATCTCTGCATTCACCTTTTTGTTGGATGCCAGCATGTTCTGGTCGTTCACCTGGGCCTGGTTTCGCAGGTTGGTGAACCGCTCTTCAAGCACCCTTAGGCGGCGGCTGAGATTGCTCATCTCGCTAGCAATGCGGCCCGGATCAGACCCCTCTGCGGGTTTGTGCTTGAATAGCCCGCCCTGGGCCTGCTGCTCTGTCATAATGGCGTTACTTAACCCAGAGCTATTTAAATCTATTGATAGTGGGTAATTCTTTAGCTTTCTGAAGCGTTTTTCCCACTTGTATACTACAGCACCGAAATCTTTTTGTATTTGTGTAGTTACATTGTAACTACAATGCGAAAACCGATGCGCCTTAATATGGAAGGATACGAAGTAGTAGAAAA
>JBDRAZ010000112.1:0-27008 GCA_043823195.1 archaeon | reverse complement strand
TTTTCTACTACTTCGTATCCTTCCATATTAAGGCGCATCGGTTTTCGCATTGTAGTTACAATGTAACTACACAAATACAAAAAGATTTCGGTGCTGTAGTATACAAGTGGGAAAAACGCTTCAGAAAGCTAAAGAATTACGCATTAGCGCCTGCAAATGAGCGGATCTAGCCCAGGGGTAAAAGGCACCTGGCCGAAAGAGTACGGCATAGGATTCATATACGGGACAGGCACTCCTGAAACCAGACCAAGAGGGACAAAAGGGCATCGAAAACGGGCAGCATACGTCCGGGGTGTCCCAGGTGAGCTCGTGCAGGCTGTCCAGGAAATGATCACTGAGGTTGAATGGATGGCTGTTGCGACACCGTCGAATGCCAAAGGCTCCACACATGACATGGGCATGCTGGGCAGGCAACTGGAGGAACTTATATTGGCAGGGGGAGTCTCCTATCGGAGGATGTCAATACTGCTTGATTTTCCCCGTGAAGTACTTCAGAGATCACTGGTGCCGCGCATCTATGCTGCAGTTATGGCATACGAGCAGAAATACATGGGATGACTGGTGTTCCATTTGAAAAAATTCTGAATAACATAGCGAACCAATTATTTTCAATATTGAAAATAATTAACTAATCTTTGTCGTCGAGAAAAGATTTTTATATATAAGAACAAAAACAGCACTAAAATGAAATTTTATATCACTACAGCTATTGCTTATCCTAATTCGAGCCCGCATCTGGGGCACGCATTGGAAATAATTCAGGCAGATGTGGCTGCAAGGTTTTACCGGCTCCTGGGAAAGGATGTGTTCTTCCAGACCGGGACAGACGAGCACGGCATAAAGAACTGGCAGACCGCCGAAAAGCAGGGCATCGATATAAAGGAATTCCTCAACAAAAATGTGGCGGTCTTTAAGGAGCTATATAAGAAGCTAAACATCTCCCATAACCTCTTCATCAGGACAACTGACAAAAAGAGGCATTTTAAGGGGTGCATCAAAGCTGTGGAACGAACTCGTAAAGGCCGGGGACATCTACAAGAAGCAGTACAAAGGGCTTTACTGCAGCGGCTGTGAGTCCTTTAAAACAGAAAAAGAGCTGGATGACGGCAAATGCCCGAATCACCCGACCCGGGAGATCGAGGAAGTGCAAGAGGAGAATTATTTCTTTGCGCTGTCAAAGTATAGGGAGAGGGTTGCTGAAAAGATAAAGAATGATGAATACCAGGTCGTCCCAAAGATACGGAAGAACGAGATAATTTCGTGGCTCAAGACAGCAAAGGACATCAGCTTTTCAAGGCCGCGTTCCACGCTTCCATGGGGAATACCGGTCCCGGAGGATCCGGAGCAGGTAATGTACGTGTGGTGCGACGCGCTTTCAAACTATATAACTGGCGCCGGCTATGGCACAGATAAGAAGATTTTCAGGGACAGGTGGCCTGCGGACATCCATATTATCGGCAAGGACATACTGCGGTTCCATGCTGCGTTCTGGCCCGCAATGCTGATGTCTGCCAAGGTTGCCCTTCCGAAGAAGCTGTTTGTCCATGGATTCATACTTCTTAAGGGCGCGAAAATGAGCAAGTCGACAGGCAATGTTGTCGAGCCCTTTGAGGAGATCCTGCACTACGGGGTTGATCCGTTCAGGTTTTATATCGTTGGTGCAATGCAGATTGATGGCGACGGGGAATACTCTGAAGATTTGGTTGAGGAGAGGATCAACACTGAACTGGTCGGGAACCTTTCGAATTTCTGCTACAGGGTGCTTTCCTTTGCCAACAAGAACTTTGATTCAAGGGTTGTTTCGTGCAAAGACAATGTTAGTGGTGAGCTGAAGGCAAAATATGATGCGGTCAGGGAAGCATATGAAGGCTTTGACTTCAAGAGAACCATTGACGAAATAATGGCGGCATCTGCGATAGGGAACAGGTATTTTCAGGATAATGAGCCGTGGAAGCTGGTAAGGGAGGACAGGGATAAGGCACACAAGGTTGTTAGCCTATGCGTGAACATGGTCAGGAACCTGAGCATCATGATGCAGCCGGTGATGCCGGAATTTGCTTTGCAGCTTCAGAGTCAATTGAATGCAAAAGGGCTTTTCTGGAAGGATATCGGGTTCAGGTTCACGGGCAGGATAAATGAGGCACAAATAATTCTCAGAAAGGTTGAAAAACTGGAAAGATTCCCGCTCAGCATAAAGGTTGCTGTGATAGAATCAGTTGAGGACCATCCAGATGCTGACAAGCTCCTGGTCCTAGGAATAAATCTCGGCAGCGAAAAAAGACAGCTTGTCGCAGGTCTCAGAGGGCATTACAGCAGGGACGAGCTTATCGGAAAGAAGATCTGTGTGATTACCAATCTGAAATATGCAAAACTGAGGGGTGTTGAGAGCCAGGGGATGCTTCTTGCAGGCGATGACGGAAAGAAGATCGGGCTTCTGACTGTTGATGCAAAGCCCGGCGCACAGATTGGAATTGAAGGGATGAAAGCAAATGATGCGCAGATTGACTTCAAGGATTTCATGAAGATTGAACTGAAGGCTGTTAAGGGCAGGGCTACCTACGGTAGCCGAATTCTCAAGGCAGGATCAGAGGAAATTGCAGTTGAAAGGGTTAAAGACGGCAAAATCAGGTAAATTTATTAATTCTCACAGCTGACACCCCCTGACAGATGTCCAATCTGCAGTGAATACTTATGCAAAAGCCAATTAATCTAAAGGCGGTGTACATTATCGTTGTCGCTACATTGATAGCTGCATTATTCTTCATGGCAATGATCACTTTTCAGGCTGACAGCATTGATCATGCAATGGGACGGGTAAGAGAAAAAAGAATTATCCTGCAGGATTTCAGCACAGCAAGCCAGATGGAGGTTATCAGAAGACCTGACTCTGCACTTTCTGGCAGGACTATCCGTGATTCTATATGGAATCACCCGTATAAATTGACTGTGCAAAAAACCGGCAGCGGGGACAACTGCTCATATCTTGCCGGCACGCTTGCTGAACCCTTCACATGGGATATGGATAATCTAATTTTTGAGATATATTCAGATGACTTTGAAGGCAGATTGAGAATAATACTTTTTGAAAGTGATGGGGATCAGTGGACCCTTGAAAAAGACATTCAGCTCCGCCCGGGAGAGCAGGCGGTTGTCAGATCCAATGCCGGCGATTATGATTACATGAAACCTGGTAACGAAATTGACTCAATTAAGAGAATTGAGCGTTTTGCACTGACACCCATACCTGCCAATGCGGGATCCAACCATACATTGCATCTGAAAAAGATATATGCAGCGGTCAACACTGAGCAGCTCCCCTGCCTTTACATGGATGAATATGCTTGGTATGGCAATGATTCCAGGGACACCCCAGATTCATATCTGGCAGGACCTGAAACAAAAATCCTGTTTCTCGGTGATTCATTCCTTCACATACGGGGGAGGGTATTACCGCCCGGTAAATGAGGAGCAAACCTATCCCTGGCTGGCGGAAGAGATACTGAACAACGATTCCGGGAACAGGAGCTATGTTTCATTCAACTTTGCGGTCCAGGGATACAACACGCTGGAAGAGGTTGACCTCTTTTTTTCCCGGGGTATGCAAATTCAGCCGGATATTATAGTAATAGGATATTATTCAAATGACTGGCTCAATATCAGCCGTATAAAGGAGATTGCGGCTACACTGCAGATGAGCAGGAAGTACCAGAACCTGCTAGACTATTTCAAGCACACTGGCAAGCAGAGGACCGTCCACAACTCCCTGGTATCTGAGAGCAGACATATTTATGAGACTGAAGTGAGCAGAAAGCCATTCTCGCAAACCTTCAGAGGCAATGTTGAGCTGCCGCTTGAAAGGCTCCGCAACGCCACTAACGCAAGCAAGGTGATTTTAGTCGCCATGTATGATACACCAGATGAACAGCGGGAATTGCTGCGCAAGACCTGTGATGATTTTGGCTGGACTCTTATAGATCTAGCCTGGATGCTGGAAGAATATGAAGAAAATGAAATATTTATTTATCCTGAGATCAGGGATTCTCACCCCTCCCCTTTCGCACACCAGCTTATTGCCAGGGCAATCTTTGATGAAATTATCCGCGACGGCAAATTATAAATATAACCTTAACCCAGAAACTCCAATGAAATTGTCTGAACACCTCCGGCCAGGCAAGAGGTTATTTGCTGTTTCAGGCTATGAGATTCTGTTTATCCTCTGCAGCCTGATCCTTTGCGGAGCTGTGCTTTTTTCGCTCATGAATCTTGTTCTTGAACTGGTGCCGCTGATGAATCTTGCGATGGACATGCAGACCAACCAGCTTGATGCACTTGATTCCCATGCAATGGACCAGCTGTCTCAGAGCAGGGGAATAATCAGGGGATTTGTTGTTAAGTCCCTGGCGACAATCGGGCTGGCGGTAATTGCTTTTGCACTGATACTGACGGTTTTCCAGGGACTGATTTTCTGCAGATTACGAGAAAAGAGGTTTTCACGGAAGTTTTTCAGGGGGTTATTTATTGCAAACATTATATGGATAGCTGCGTGGTCTGCATTGAAGACAATGGTGGTGGTGCTTGTGCCATCTCTTGCAGCGGTTTTCCTGCTCGGGTTTTTGTTGATTGTCTTCAGTCACCTGACGCTTGTGCTTTATTCGTGTTTTAATGAGAAAGAAGGTGCGTGGGCAAATATCAGGGCTGCTTTTGGAAAGTGCTGGCGGAAAACATATCTGCACAGGTTCCTGGTTGTTGCCGGAGCAGGCATTTTGCTGGGTTTTGTATCGCTTGCGGCATTGAATGTGCCTTACGGATTTATTATCGGAATCATCATGTACTTGTGGTTCAGCTATTCTGCAAAGAGCTATTATTGCTGAGTTGCGTTCACCTGGCTCATCTGCTCAAGTGATGTGCAGGATTGCTTGAGAACACGATTGGCTACCAACGGGCAGAGAGCATAGTCACCTTTCATTGCAAGGGTCATGTAGCATGAATCCCTCTGTGATGGCTTCTGTACCTTTTCACAGATGCTCTTTTGGTTGTTTTGATCGGCAAGGCTGACAAGGCAGATATCCTTTTCTATGGTTGTCCTCTTGGACTGGCAGGACTCAAGAGTTGCAGATTCCGGAGCTGCCGGCCCGGGGATCGTATGTGCCGCCGGAGTAAGGCAGGCAGGACACGGGCCGCCGCAGTCAGTACCGGCCTCACCCTGGTTTCTTATGCTGTCTGAGCATGTTGGTGCTGCTGCGGTGTCCTGCGGTCCGCCGGCGCTCTGCTCAGGTTCTTCAGCACCTGCTGAAGCACTTCTGACTGTAAAGCTGAAGCTTGAACGGGCGGTCTGGGTGCTGTAGGATGCCACTGTTTCCAATCGGTAGGTGCCGGGGTCAAGCGCATGATCGATCCTCGACTGCGATGAATGTGTTGTCTCCACAGCAACGGTTTCTTCCCGGATCAGGGCAGGTTTGCCTGAAGAATCAGTGATCGTATGAGTAAGCAGGACATCGTACCTCCTGTCTGAGCCAAGGTTTCGTATCTCAGTAAGGAACATTAAAGGCTCAGCAGCGGAGATCCTGGTTTTCACGGGCTCAAGCTTAATGTCCAGAAGCGTTGCGGGAATGGGCTGCTCAGCGGGGGTAAGAAGCGTGTAGGCGGCAAGCCCTGCGCCAGCTGAACCAATAAGGATAAGAATCAGGGCGATAATAACACCCCTAGAAAGAGTTATTACATGCCTGACCTCGGTCCTCTCCTGCATGGAAGAGATTATGTCATCAACAGTGTCAACCTGATAGCCGTGGCTAATAAGATAATCCCTTATTGTCCTGAGATCAAACCCCTTTTTCTGCTGATCCAGAATGTAATCCCGTAAGCTCACAAGGTAATTGCGGATGCTGCTTATTTAAAGGTTTTGATAAACTTTAAATAGTAGTAAAGACCGGATTTCAGTAGTCTGGTTAGTCTTTAAGCTAGGGGTTTGTATGGGAAAAAGGGGTCAGATAACCGTATTTATCATTATTGCCATAGTCATACTCTTCGCATCTGCCCTTTTTTTCTATCTGAGGGGTGAGATGGAGGCTGAGCCTCTGGCTGCAACTGTGCCGCAGGAGCTTATGCCTGTTAAGAACTATGTTGAGGAGTGCCTGACTGAGATTACTAAGGATGCAGTGAACCTTGCCGGCCAGCAGGGTGGGCATGTCTATTTGGATGAATTTGACCTTGTCACACCGCTCATTGAGCCTTCTGTTGCCGATGTTGTGAGCCTTGACGGCGGGAGCAGCAACATTCCGTACTGGTTCCATCAGCAGGCTGACGGCATAGACAGGACTGCAATACCCAGGATCCATAAGACATTTGATGATGACAATTCTGTGGAGGACCAGCTGGGCATGTATGTGGAAGAAAATATTGACTCATGCCTGGATTTCTCAAGCTTTTCCGGGATGACAATTGAGCCAAACGGGTTTCCGGAAGCTGAGGTGACAATCACAGAAGCGGATGTCAGGGTGCACCTTATGTACCCTATGGCAGTAACCAGGCCGGGAAGTGTTTCAGATGTTTCTGAGTTCCGGGCAGGCATCCCGGTCAGACTGGGGAAAATCCTGGAATTTGCCAGAGAGATTACTGATTATGAGATTGAGACCCAGTTCCTGGACAGGAACACAAATAACCTAATAGCCTATTACTCAGGGGTTGATCCTGAGCTGCTGCCTCCGGTCGGTGATCTGCTTTTTACAAGCTGCGCCAACAAGGTCTTCTGGATTGCAGCAGATGTGCAAAGGGATTTTCGTGAGATGCTTGCAGCCAACATCCCCTTTCTGAGGGTGGACAACGGCGAGCATGAGCGTGTTGCTGTAACGAGCCTTGATGAGCCGGATCCGGAGTTGCGGGACATCAGGCAGGCTGTGTTCGATAACATGGTGCACACTGTCGGTACTGAGAGTTATCCTGGAATGGAGGTGTTTTTCAGCTATGACACCAGTTTTCCACTGAAGCTTGAGTTTGCGCAGGGCAGCTTTCTTGAGCCCAAGGGTGCTGAGATCCCCCTATTATTTGCGCAGCTCTGCATGCTGCAGTACATCTTCTACTACAACGTTGAATACCCTGTGCTGATTACGATATTTGACAGGGAATCTGATTATTCACTCCAGTTCCCTGTCGAGGTAGTCATCCATGACAATTATCCGCGGGTAAGGCTTGGCGCTGCCCTGAATCTGACGCAGATTGAGGAGCCCTCATATGACTGCCTTCCTGCTCAGAGGACCAGCGGCATGTCTGAAGTCCATGTGAGCGATGAGATAACCGGGCAGAAGCTAACAGACGCGCTGGTGTATTTCCAGTGCGGGCCTTCGGTCATGTATGATTATGATGAGAACGGAACTCTCGTTGGGATGACCCCGTTTGCTGACAAGTGCCTGATAGGCAAGACAGCCGACGGCATCCTTAAAAGCAGGTTCCCGCCCTGCAGCGGAGGCATAATATCGATAAGACATGATGGGTACCTGGAGAAATTTGCCCTGTCTGAGACAATTGAAGAAGGGATTGTGCTCAATTCCAGCTATTCGCTGCTTCCCATAGTGGAGAAGAGCGTAAATATAATGAAACACTTTGTCAAAAGGCCTGTGCCCGGCGACCCAGTCCCGGCAATTGTTGAGGACAGCAGCGGAAACATCATTTCATGCAGGAAATCATTTGATGAGAGCCCGGTAGCTGGCTATGAGAGGGTCATGATAAGGCTGGAAAAGCTTGATCCTGAGAACGGCATGTACAATGCAATTCCTGTTATGTATTCGCCGGTCAATGATTCAAGGATTAGCATTGCACCAGGCAAATACCTTGTTGACCTGAAGCTTCTCCGGTATGAGCAGTGGCCCGGGGAAATGACAATCAAGGCCAAGTCGCAGAAATTTACCTATGATAAGGGTTTTCTGCAGGGCACCGGGACGCAGGAGTATCCTGAAACCGATATCGACCTGTCCGGCGGCGTGTTTACCGGCGGAGCGCACTTCAACTGGACTGTCGGGTATGACATCTATGACAAGAATGTAACCTTCTTTGTGTTTGATGAGGGCAAGCCGGACAGGGTTGAGGACATATCAGGCCCCCTGGACCATGTTGAGGGCTGCTCAAGGCTGAATATGCAATATGCGGAGCCGAGGCTGGAATGAAAGCACTCATGATGATATTCCTTGTGGTGATGATCCCTGTATATGCCAGTGTGTCAGCTGCTGAGATCCACAGAGTAAGAGCCTACGGTGCTGCAGGCGTTGATAATTTTGTCAGGAAAGGTGACACAGTTACTTATGATGTATCGGCAAGCCTTGGGAAGGCGATTACCCCTGACAATATCAGGCTGAATGATCATCCGTTCTCTGAATTCTGTGACAGCACAAATTGTATTGAGGATGGTTCGCGTTATAACTGCACATGCACTGATTCCTATGTGCCTGAGGATTTGTTCAAAGCTGAATTTGCGCTCTGGGATGAGGGTGCGGTTGACAGTGCAACATTGACTATAAGAAGGGATGATTCTGCGCCGGTGATTGATTCGTTTGATGCCACGTTTGAACGCGGCGAGAATGTCACTGTCAGTTATTCAGTTACTGATGAAGAGCCGTGCTCAGGGCTTGACAAAGTCGAGATCTACGTTGACGGTGTGAAGGCTGAGACTGATGAACTCAATGGCGAGTGCAGCCATGCAGCAGAAAAAAAATTATCAGCAGCTGAGGGCAGAAAGAAGTTCTACATAATTGCATATGACAGGATGGGAAATTCCAAGGCACTTGAGGAAGACAGATACGTGACCCTTACAATTGACTACAGCCCGCCTGCAATCTCGGGCACGTTCAGGATCCTGAAGAACGGCCTGCCGCTGGAATTTATTTCAACCAAAGGGCCCTACAGCAGCGTCAGAGGAGTCAGCGTTGAGCTTGACGTGAATGACGCAAGCGATATTTCAGCTGTCGCAGACCTGTCAGAGCTTAATCTTAACCCGGCAGTTGACTACAGCAGGATGCTGGGCAGCTGTGAAGGTGAAACCGCAAAGGTGTGCACATGGGATAATGGCGGGTACGGCCTTACCCTGGATGCCAAATCAGGGACGCTGCAGATCGACATTGAGGCAACAGATGAGCTGGGGAACAGTGCGGTCGGCGAGGCAACAGCTGCGCTCACCCTTGACAATACTGGTCCCCTGGCTACGTTCCTTGGGACAGATGCATGCACTGATGAGTGCTATGCAAAAAAGGATGGTAACAGGATTGTTGTACAGTTCACTGAATCAGGGGCAGGGCTTTCGCAGAAGGATGTCATTCTGGATCTTGGAAGGCTCAATGATGCATACCTGGGCCAGATGATGCACGTACATGAGTGCGAGCCGCCAAACGGGGCTGTCTGGACATGCTACGGCTATATTGACATGCAGGGGCCACGGTCAGGGCAGAGGATTGTCATCAGGCTTGTCTCAGGGACAAGGGATGATGCAGGAAACGAGGTGACCGGAAGGACATCTGCTGAGATAATTGCAGATGCTGATGCACCTGAGTTTACGGCCATCTCAGTCAGGCCTGTGGGTGTTGAGCGCGATGTGATCCTTGACGGGGATGTCGTTGAGATCGTTGCGAACATCACAGAAAGGCACAGCGGGCTCATTGCCGAGAATGTTCTTGCAGATGTGTCAGAGTTCTTTCCTGACCAGGAGCCCATGCCTGCGCAGTCATGCGATGAGGTGGCTCAGGGCAGGTATACGTGCGCATGGGAATATGCGGGACCCATTGACGGCAACAGGGAGCTGAAGCTGACGATAACAGCCAAAGATAATGCAGGGAACGTGAAGAACAGCAGGGATGACAGGGTCTATGGCGAGATCTATCTTTCATCTGAGCGCGAAAGGGAGGTCAACTGGTGGAAGCCATCTGCAAAGGTTGATCCCATAGGCGAGCTTAACAGGAATTTCCTGATACTGGGCCAGGGGACTTACCAGAGGGTCAAGATAAGGCTTGAGCCCTATGCAGGCACGCCGAAATACGTGCATGCCATCAATTTCAGGAGCTGCAGCGGCGCAATCGGCGGGCACAGCTATAATCCCGGCATCCATATGCAGGCAGGATTTGCCGGCGACAGGACTTCAAGGCTGCTTGTCCTTAACCTTCCCGGCGGGGGCGAGTATCGAAGTGTCTTGAATGCATCTGACAAGATTGAGATTAACTGCACTGCTGAGATCATACAGTCTTCATCTGCAAGAGGAGCCATCTATACCCCTTACGAAGAGGTGACTGCCAAGATCGAGATACCACTTAAGGAGGGTGTGTTTTCTGACCCGGGGATACGCAAGATCGACGAGATCAAGAAGTACAAGGATGTTATTAAGAAGCTGGAGCTCACTATTGACATGATCAAGGGAATAACTGACATCCTTGAGCCCACGTGCCAGGGATTGAATGCTATAAGGCAGATAATGAGCGCTGTAACCGGCAGCTTGTGCTTCCCTGCTTTGCAGTGGATACCTGGGATGCCGTATGCATGCGAGACGAGCGCGCAAGCGATGACAAGGATTAACAGCGTCTGGCGCGGCGTTGGCCCCAACGAGCCAGGGAGCAAGTATTCGTACAGGGGCATTGGGTTCTACTGCCAGATGGTATTATGCACTGAGTGCGAGAACATTGCCGGCAAGGCGCTGCGATACATGAACAAGGGCATATATACGCCCGGCATAATCAGGGAGGGTGAATGGGGGGGCATAAACCCCAATGAGGACAACCCTGTGGGGCTTGGTGATGTGAAGAACAACATCCTTACGTCAGCCACCTGCTGGCCGCCTTGCATCACAGGGATAAGGAACTCAATGGAGAGGACCAAGGCAATCCTTGTAGGCTATAATGTATGCCTCAGGCGCAATGAGATCCTGGATGAGCCGGTTACAGACTGCAGGGAATTTCGGAACAGCATGCTCTGCCAGCAGGTCACAGGCGCACTGTGGGATTTCTTCCTTGCCAGGTATATCCAGGCCCTGGTGCACGGAAGGCTTGCATGGCTGGCTGAGAATTATGTTTTCATTAACCTTGAGCATTCTTGTGCAACTGAGAGTGCGGGATTCTGGCACCATTTTGGGTGTGCCGTCGGGACAGTGAAGGACGCAGCAGGAATCTGGCTGCAGTTCAATGACGGCATGGACAGCTTCAGGTCGCTTGGTGACCGCTACGGCTCAACAGAGGAGCAGGAGCAGAGCGCAGAAGAAGCGGTGAAAAAGGCCAGGGACGACTACGGGGGCGAGCCTGAGTATGAGTAAGGCTGTTCTGGTCGGGATAATGTTGTGCCTTGTCATAGTAGCCAATGCTCAAACAGAATTTTCAATTGGGGACCGAATAACGATCGATGACGGCCGGGAAGCTACTGTGACAGAAGTATCTGATTACACTGTGAAATATAAGCTAGATGATAGGAGGCAGGGAGAAGCAGCCCTATCCGCGGCAGGCGGTTTCCGAATATTACAAAGGCCCGGTTCGGACAGTGCCGCAACACTTGCCAGCTCGCCCACAGAAGTGGAGATACTTTACCCAACCGGCAGCGGCGCAACTCCCGACGGCAGGGTTGTTGTGCAGGCAGGAGCAGGTGACATCAGATCAAGTGTTGAAGATGCTGTGAAGGCGGAAATTGGCTCGGATGCCTTTCCTGAAAAAATAATTATCAAGGTGGACGGGGAGTATTATGAAGCCAGCTATGACAATTTAGAATACAGGTATGAATGGGAAAGCGGGACTGATGTTATCCTTTACACCCAAGGCAGTGTAGGCGGCAGCACAGTCCTGCACCCTGCCAACCGCTATGAAATTCTTCTTCCCAGATCAACAATGGACGGGAGATACAGCCCTGGTGCAGGTGGTGAATACTACACCCGGAGCGCCAAAGACGGCAAGATTGTGCTTACATTCTACAGTGCAGAAGGAAGCGTGAAGGGAAAAAAGACCGGGATTGAGTTTGAGGACAGTAAAAGGAATTTTGATGAGGGGTCTGGTGCTGGCGGATCGGGACTCATGGATGTGCTGAATGATCGTGGCGGACTTTCTAATGCAGCCAGGGCTGCCCTGGGCACAGGGAGCGCAGAAGACGGCATCATCGAGCACTATATCGAGCTGGACGACGGCCAGACCCAGAAAGCGAAGTTCAAAAAAATAAGGAACGCCTGGCACGTCCTGGACGGGAACGAATGGAAACCCTTCACCAACAGGGATGTTAAGGCTGATCTTGACAGGTTTCAGGCTACAACCCAGACCCAAACATGGAGTACTGCCTTTGTTGCCGCTTTTGATACAGAAAACACAGCTGAGATGATGAAATTATATGCGCAGATGGCTGCTGTGAATTATGATTTTGCTACGGGTACAAAACTGACTACCAGCAGCGGCGGGCAGCAGACAATGTTTGAGATGCTCCAGACTCGCGCTAGGCTGATTCCCGGTGCAGAGTTGGTAACTGATTCTCACCGATATGGTGAAGATGACGGCAGCTACAGGAACTATGCAGGCGCACTGCAGGGGCTTGAACAGAGGCAGCAGATATACTCCTTCCTTGAGGAGCAGGCCATTGAGGCAGCTGTCAGGGATGCGAGGAATGACGAGGGTTTCAATGAAAGGAATTTCAGGAGGGACCTGCAGAAGAAGATCGATAGCTGTCCTGGAAGCAATTGTAATGATCTGGTAGCATTCGAAGGATTGGAAATAGCAACTGAAAGCAGGAAAACAAATGAAAAGAAGCTTCACGAATACAGACGAGAGCTCGCCTGGCAGCAGACCAGGATAATGCTCGGGCACAGGGTCTACAGCTATCTGTTTTCATGGGTTGACAAGCTGTTCGGAGACTACTCATTCGGCATCCCCCAAGGATTATGCAGCTTGGCAACTTTCACGCCCACCGAGGGTGCGAGCGGACTGTTCAGCAATGACAGGCAGAGCACGCAGTTCAGCAGGCAGATCAATGCATTGTATGACGGTATCCGGGGGGTTTCAATAAAGGGCGAAAAGGCTGAGGTCTCGCCGACAATATTCAGGTATGCCTACACATTAAAGATAATCTCGGACAAGGACGGGGTTGCATGGAGGTCCTACCTCTATAACTCCTGCACAAAAGAGAAATCAACATCGCCGGCAGGTGCAGAGGGCACAATCGCAGAGAAGCTGGGCATTTTCAAGATGCACTATTCAGGAAATGACATGACGATCGAGTGCAACAGGCCGTGCATCTTTGACCAGGCGTGCGTTCAGTTTGACGACGAGCGCCTGCCGAGGTGCATTGACCTGATAAACGGCGACGGATTCCAGAGTGCAGAGGCGATTGAGGCAATCACGCCTGGCAAATGCTAAGATTAATATATAAATAGATGCGTAAATTCCATAAAAGAGGGTTGAAAATCAAAAAGGGGCAGGTTACGGTTTTCATTGTGGTTGGCCTTGTTCTGCTACTCAGTGTTGGCTTATTCTTCTATATCCGGGAGACCGAGATATTCAGCATAGGGAAATCTGTTCCAGGAGAGGTTCTGCCGGTAAAAAGGTATGCTGAATCGTGCATGCAGTCTATTGCTGAGGATGGCATTTTCCTGCTTGAGATGCAGGGAGGCTATATAGACCCGGAGCGCGAGTTTCCTGACCTGCTGCGGCCTGACACGCATGTTGACATGGGCTTTACAGTCCCGCTCTGGTACTATGGCGGCGAATCAAGGATGCCGACAAGGGAACAGACTGAAGAGCAGCTTGAGAACCTAATCAATCTTAGGTTTGAGGGCTGCATGGATTTCTCTGGTTTTGAGAACCTGGACATTGAGGAGCAGGCTGATTTACGGAGCAGAGTTACAATCAATGACAATGACATAACTGTACAGGCATATTACCCGCTTGAGATAACAAGCAAGATGGGCACTGAGAGGAATATCCTTGAGGACTACAGCATAACAATTCCCACCAAATTCGGAAGGATGTACAGGCTTGCCGCAACCATTATGGACGCGGAAAATTCAGCTGGATACCTTGAGGTGCTGACTGATGAGATGATTGCAAATTCAGACTGGCTGCCGTATCTCGGCATGGAGCTTACCTGCATGCCCAGGAGATGGGATATTGCTGAAATGAAGGATTATATCAAGACCCTGATCGAATACAACATAAGGTTCCTGAGATTCCATGACACAAATGACGGGCCGGTGAACAATCCGTACTATGACAATGTTTACAGGATCGACGTTAGTGATGAGGACTTTGAGGACATATCAGTGGGTGCTGAGTACAATCCTGACTGGGACTTTGATCTGACAGTGGCGCCAAGCAAACAGGGTGTTGTTAAGCCAATTGAGTCGCCTGGTGCATTGCTGCTCGCTACATGCGTAAAATTCTACAACCATAAGTACAGCTTCACCTACAAGGTGCTGTTCAAGCTGGTCAACGCCGACAATCCTGAAGAGGTGTTCTTCTTTGCAACACCTGTCATCCTCGTGCAGAACGAGCCGAACAGGCATAATGAAGTCTCGCCGTGGACCATCTCAATTGATGCTGAAGGCAGCAGCGAATACTGCTCAAATATAAGTGTTGTAACAGAGTACGCCGTTGTTCCTGTCTCCGGGCAGATAATATCATATCCGGATGAGATACGCGAGCGCGACACATTCCCGATGAGGGTTGCAGTACGAGACAGCTACTTCGGGATAGACAGGTTCCTGCAGGGTGTTAACATCAGCTACCAGTGCGTGCAGTTCCTGTGCGAGAACATAGGATCAACTGAATATCCGCTGATTGACGGGATGTGGACCGGCGAAGACCCGATCCTTTCAGCTAAATTCCCGGGCTGCCTGGGCGGCATGATAATTGCTGAAAAGGAGGGCTACAAGAGGGCAGTGCACCAGCAGACTGTTGATGAAGCTACGGCAGGCTCGTACGTATCCCTTGAGATGGTCGGGCTTAAGAAACTGGATTTTTCAGTCAATATCCTCAGAGAGGTAAACGGTATCCTGGGGCCAAAGGCATTTGAGAACGAGAATGCACTGATCTTCATTACGGGAGAAGACTTTGAGAGGACCCTGCTTTACCCCGCAGAGGTTGATTATTACACAGACCTTTCGCTGATGGTGGGGGATTACAGCTATGACCTGGACATCAAGCTCATAAGAAACGATACAATTGTTGGCGGCGCAAGCATGGTTTGGAAACCTGATGCTAATGCTGTACTAGCAGGCACAAGGGTTGTTTTCAATGCAATTGAGCCTGAAACTCCGGATCCTGAGATTATGTGGAGCAGGGCTGTCAACATGTCCAGGAATTATCCGACGGTGATACAATGAGATGGCTGATCCTGCTGCTGCTGATACCGTCTGTGCTAGCTATCACGCCGGGCGAACCAGTAGTCAGTGCTGATTCCGCAGTAATCAGATGGCAGACTGAAGCGCCGGCAAGCTCTGTTGTCAGCTATGGGACAGAGGCTCTTGAAACTGAGCTTAGGGATGAGACCCTTGTAACAGACCATTCTGTTGAAATCCCTAATCTCCTCCCGGGCACAACGTATTACTACACAATGTCTTCCTGCGCAGATGAATGCGAGAAATCTGAGCAGTACACATTCACTACAGGGTCTGTTGCGATCAGTGATATTGGCGTTGAGGTAGGAAAGACAGTTAGAATTACCTGGACCACAGATGCGCCTGCTGGCAGTGTTGTTATGTACGGGCTTACTAACCTGAACGACAGTGTGAGCGACAATGCCCCTGTTGTGCGGCACTCAGTTGAGCTGAGCGGCCTCCTGGGTGGAATGGAGTACAGCTTCAAAGTCAGATCAGGGACAACTGAAAGCAAGATAATGAAATTCAACACAACTGAGGAGGATTCTGATTTCATTGTCATGGATAGTGTGCCAAACCTTGTTAATACCAACACCGTGCAGATCAAGGGCGCGACCAGGCCAAATTCGCGAATAATGATCTTTGTGAACCGGTATGTCAGCCCGAGGGCGCAGGTTGATTCGAGAGTTGCAGGCAGCTTTGATGAGGCAGTGACGTTAAGCTCAGCAAGGACTGTTGAGGGTGTTGTCGGCTACAATGAGATTGATGTTTATTCATGGGATCCAGACGGCAAGAGGGATAAGCAGAGCTTTGTTGTTGTGCTGGACATGATGCCGCCGATGCTTGATGTGGGTGATATTCCGAGCCCGACGAGGGCAGAGGTTGTTAATATCACTGGGCGGACAGATGGTGATGCAGCTGTTGAGATAACCCTTGACGGCGCCTCGCAGGGCATAATCCCTGTTACTGACGGCTCGTTTCTGCATGCGCTGAACATCGGGGCAGAGGGCAACCACAGCGTCATTGTTGCTGCAAGGGATGCTGCAGGCAATGAGAACAAGCAGGCTTTCGGTGTTGCCGTTGACCGGACCGCGCCCAGGATTATTGAGATATCATCAGAGCATGAGACGCATTTCAAGATCTACAAGGTTAAGGGCAGGGTTGACGAGCCTGGTGCGGTTGTTACAGTAAAAAACATAGGTGATTACAGCAATTATGAAGAATTCCAGAGACGGGGATATAATGCATCACGGACAGGATCAATAGCTGACCCAACTGGTCTGGTCCTTGGGAAAGAGAACAGTGATGCTGCTGACAAGAACGGAAAATTTGAGGTCACTGTGCCGTTGTTTAATACGCAGGCAGGGCAGGAGCTCCTGAACAACCTGATCATCACTGTGGCAGATGCTGCAGGCAATTCCTACCAGGACAGGCAAGCAGTCCTGTACAAACCCGGATGCCCGGACTGGCATGTTGGGAAGGTTGAGGCAAACCCGTTCAATGTATATACAGAAAACTGGCACGCAGGTGACATTAGGGGAAGTGCGTTCATACCGATTGAATATGTTGGTTTCGGATCGCCTGAGAATGTCAACCGGCGGGTAAGTGTGAATATTGACACCAGCAAGGGGGACGGACATATGGTAAGGCTGGGTGCTGTAAAGTCCCCATATGTTGAGCAGAAGAAGACATCCTATGTCTATGTACCCATTACCCTTGTCCAGACAAACCTGCCTGCTGCAGAGCTTCCTGATGAGGTTGAGGTTTATCTCAGGGCGCAGATGAGCTATACAGTTGACGGGCAGACTGCCACGTGCGAGGTATATCCTGAGGTTGTGTTTGATGTCCAGAAGCCTATTGATTACGCAGAATGGCTTACACCATCGATGATTAATGAGTCAATAAAGGCACTTAATAAGACGATCCAGTGGACTGAGACTCTGTATAACCATGTCAAGGAAATTGCCAAGTGGAACTCTATAGGCTGCGCAGGTTATACTGCGTACAAGCTGTTGTCAGGGTTCTTTGATAAGGATGCTGCATGCGATGAAAAACTGTACTATGTCTGCGACAGAGTAATGTGCCCGTATCAGCCAGCTGAAGTCAGCGGCAACACATTTACACAGTTTGGCAGCGGATGGGAAAGGGATATCGGCGCTAATACCAAGCAGCAGGTGCTGTTTGTTGAGCCGGATGCGCCAACCACATCAAGGGAGGAGCAGCGGGCTTTTGAGGAATGCAGGCGAACAAACCAGGGCATTAATGACAATGCCCAGCTTGTGCTGTTCAGGCAGGTTGAGCATAGCGAAGGGATAATAAGCACCAGGACAACGTCTACTGATACGCATTATGAGTGCATAAATGACCGGAACACATTTGATCCGACTTCCAACATGCAGAAGCTCAATGCAGAGCTCGGCGGCTACAGCGAAGAATGCCCGCAATATGACCAGACAAAATGCTTTGGGCAGTTCAGGAAGACCGGGGTTGACCCTGCAGGGGGCCTCATCTCATCGATGAGGTGCGGATGCTGGCCGGGACTGCAGGGGCATTTGTCAAATTATCTGACAATCCAGAAGGGTATGAGGCAGTGCCTGCAGCAGGCCATGATCGGTGAGACCCAGGGCGGGATGTGTGAGCGGCTGTTTGCGCAGTTTGTGTGTGACATTTCCTATGAGATATTCCAGAATGTTTTCCCTGAAATATCTGCTCCTGCAATCCCCGGAATAAGGGGCAATGTCCAGGACCAGGCCAGGGCGTCTTCCCAGATACAGGACAACCTAAAAGACCGTTACGGCGGGGT
This sequence comes from archaeon, assembly GCA_043823195.1. Taxonomy (GTDB): domain Archaea; phylum Nanobdellota; class Nanobdellia; order Woesearchaeales; family JBDRAZ01; genus JBDRAZ01. Next base: position 8,901 of record JBDRAZ010000112.1, on the reverse strand, counting down.
CCTGCAGTCAAGGATGGGGCTGTCCACTGACGAGCTGGTCCACAGGACGTGCGTGTCTGCAATCTCAGGTGACTGGAGCGTGCTCGAGGAATCGCTTGAGATGTTTGTTGACTCTGTTCCGATTGAACCTGTCGTTCATATCCAAGGCGAGGCAAGGCCGTATGGCCATGACCCCTTTACAGGAAAGATGACTATTGGATATAACCTCTACCTGGGCGTTATTCCCGGAGGCAGGACCGAGATTGAGATGTGGCTTGAGTGCGACCGGAACTACGGCAAGGGCGGCGGGGAGATGTGCGGCGCAAATGTCCCGAAGCTGTACATTACAGGGATTCCGACATCCATGGACCGGGGCGACCTCTTCAACCAGAACATCAATTTCAATGACCAGAACGCCATCTGGTGGTACAACAAGATGGTCCTGAGGGTCAAGTATGAGATGGGGGCAGGGCCAACACAAAGGACTGTTGAAAAGACATTTGACAATTCGGTCAACAAGAAAGGGGATATCGGCTTTGGGTGCAAGTTCTCTCTCATCGGCGGGATAAGCTGTGAATCGATCATGGATGATGCAGGGATTGTTGAGCTTTATTCCTTTTCCAATGCCGATGTCCGGGCTTCAAGGATGTCGCCGAGCGTTGACATGTATTTCCCCGGAAACAAGATAAATGTGCTTGCCATGCTGAGAAATGATTACAGCGAGGATTTCTACCTGAGAATAACTGCAACAAACACAGATGGCGCTGAGAAGAGCATTGAGTACAAGGTGCCGAAAAGAAAATATCCAAACCAGGAAGTGACTATGAATCTTCTTGTGGATGAGCTTGATGTTGTAAAGACAGTCAGCGGTGCAATGTTTACTGGGAGCAAAAAATATTCTACGCCCATCACAGTAAAAACCCTTTCTGGTCAAACCACGCAACCGGTCACCCTGACACTGGTGACTGAAACAGAGGAAATAACATGCAGTCTAGCGGCAAGCGGCAGTGCGGGCGGCGAATGGAAAAAGTGCCATGATGGCGATGTGAAAACAGTGAAGGAGATCCGGGCTGAAGGATCTGCAAGTGGATCGGTTCCAATCAAATACACAGATGCAGAAGACAAGGTAATTATGGACAGTGTCCCTTTCACTGGAAAGACAGATGACATCACCGGCGGAACATGGACGCTGAAGCTGGATGTTTTAAAGGACACGAACAACGACGGCGGCGGAGACACGCCGATACTGTATGACACAGACGACCAGGCAAAGAGCATCCCCATCACTGTTGCCAGAACCAACGCTGACGGCAGCAGGAACCCTGTTGTTGAGATCATTGAACCGGTGGGCTCATATTTCCCGAATGCCGGCCCGGTCCCGATTGGCGTCAATGTCCTTGATGATGCAAACCAGCTTGAGAGCCTTGAGCTTAGGATTGATGAGAAAGGACGGATGACAAATACAGGGATATGCAGCATCACGGTAACAAAAGCGGCTGCAACCTGGACAGGCGGTTCATCTGCATACTTCACGCTGGTTAACCCGCCTCAGCCCGGCAGGCCCGGCACGGGAACAGCGCCGTTCTTCGGGTTCAGCCTTGACCCAAATGCAATTCCTGGATTTGACAGATCCAAAGAATATGTGCTCACGGCAATAGCAAGAGACGGGCAGGGCGGCAACGCAAACGCCAATGAATTCCAGAAGAGCTTTGCATTTGACCAGGGCGACCTCAGGATTGAAGATGTGAGGGTATGCCAGGGCAGTGATTGCTCGGGAACAGGCTATGGCCATCCTCGTACAGTACAGCAAACATAATGAAATGGAGAACATGCATCCTTGTTGCTTTGCTTATTGTTAACATCACATTCTGCCTGTTCCAGGTTTTCAATTCCCAGCTTAACCATGATGAGTTCCAGCACCTGCATATTGCATGGAACATAGCACAAGGAAGGGCCCTTTACCGGGATTTCTTTGACCACCACGGGCCGCTGTATGCCCTTCTTAACGGATGGATCATTGGTTTTTTTGAGCCGGGGTTTGGGATCGTATATTTCTTCAGGCTGATGAGTTTCATGTTCATGCTGCTCACGCTGTTTCTGACATATAGGATCGCAGAGATGTTCTCCAAGAGAACGGCCCTGCTTTCAGTTGTCATTCTTTCAAGCCTTTCCTTTTTCCAGACAAAGGCTATTGAGATCAGGCCGGATGTCCTGCAGAACGTGTTCTGGCTGGCGGGGCTGTATGTTTACATGAGATGCTCGCAAAGGAAAACCGCCTTCCTCTCCGGGCTGCTGTTCGGGTGCTCGGTTATGACAAACACAAAGGCGGTTATCGGGCCAGCTGCAGTTTTTGCTTTCATTATATTTCAGATTCTCTATAAAAGGGATAAGGGACGGGTCTATGACATCGCATTGCTGGCAGGAGGGATACTTACGGTTTTTGCAGGTTTCGTTTTGTATTTCTGGATAATCGGTGCCCTGTATGATTTTTACATCTACAATTTCTGGATCAACCAGGCAGCTGTAATGGTGCATCAGAGGTATTTTGGAGAGTACATTGCTTTTTTCCTGACAAGGCAGGCGGCCTTTGTTGCTGCAGTGATCCTTGGGTTTGTTCTCATGATAAGGAGCAATATCAGGAGGTACAGCATGAGAGAGGTTTTGCTGCTCACTGCCGGGTTCATAACTGCATGCGGTGCACTGATGGGGCTTCTTAAGCCGTTCTGGCTGATATTTCTTCCGCTGTTAAGCGTTGTTGCAGCGTACGGCCTGGATGGGCTGAGGCACTGGAAGGTGCCTGTCATGGTTCTGGTCCTCGGTACGCTATTCATCCAGTCGGCTGACACAACACCCTTTCGAATGGAACCCATGCGTGCGAACCAGGAGAGGCTGACTGAATTCATAATAGACAACTCTGAGAGAACAGAACCTGTCCTTTTCCTGTGGAGCAACTGCGGCGGCTATGTTTTTAATGCAGACCTTCAGTTCTTCTGGCTGACACTGGATGGCTTTGTTGACATATTTGATTCAATAGCCGGCTATGAGGTCTTTGGTGAGAACCTCGTTCACAAACTGGAGGATGTCAGGTATGTCATTGCCACGAAAGATGACCTGGTAAATTACTTGCCTAAAGAATCAGCTGATTACGTCCGATCGCACTACAACCAGCCCACGTGGAACCATTGCCTCTGGATAAGGTCAGTCTGAGTCAGCGAGATAGGCAATGATTGCCGCCGCGATTTCTGCAGCATCCGGGTCAATTTCAGACTTTTCAGAATCAGTCACCGGGATCCCTGCTTCCTCCAGCTGCCTAAGGTATGCATCTGCCAAGCGGCCCCATCGATGAAGGCAGAATGCCTCTTTTCCTGCGTAGAGCCTTGCTGCCTCTTCATCGCCCTCAGTAAGGGCCTGCTCTTTCATGGACCTGAAGAAATATGTAAGGCCCCTTTCATTATCCAGCTCAGTATAAACCCTGCCCTTTGCGAAGACGCCAATGTCCTGGCCGTACCTGTGGAGCAGTTCGTGGGCAAGGAGAAGATTCCAGCCGTCCTGCTCTGTGCCGCCGACTGACCGGCCAATTCGCTGAGCATGCGACCTGGTGTAGTTCTTGTTGTGGATGAATACGCTGTCAAGTGAAGTGGGTGTGGTCTGGGCTGCAATACCAGGGTCAAGCTCCTCGACAATAACACGGTCGAGCTCAGGATCTTTCGAAAGGTATCTCCGGAATGCCCTGCCCTCATCTGAATCCTTCCAGGTTTCATAGGCATCATTTACCTGCTCTGACAGCCGTATTCCGTCGATTGCATCGTTCCTGTAGCGGGGGTGCAGCCTCCGGGCCTGCTGCTCCAGATCGCCTGCAGAATCATGAAGGTCCCTGTCAACCCTGACGACACGATCGGTTCTGGGATCTACGTAAACCCTGCTCATGTCAGTCCTGCCTGTCCTGACTGGGCCCATTGATCCGAAATGGTTATCGATTGTTCCAGACTTGTACATTGATTGGGTGTGATGAACAGTAATTTAAAAAGGTTGCGGTGTTTTTTGCTACTATTAAATCCGAAAGGTTTATATTCAGCAGTGCATTAAATGCCGGAATCAAGCTAACAGGTGATAATTATGGCCAAATCTGAAAAACAGGATCCAGTCCCCCATCAACAGTATCTGGATACGCTTAGCAGAGCTCATGATTACAGAGACGACCTAAAGGAAGCCCTAAAAGAAATTAAGTTAAAAAAGGGCAAGGACGGAAAAGTAGACATCGGAGACCTGATTGACCAGATTCTTGAAAAAAGCGGTGCGCCAGCAAAAAAGCACTTTCCAGGCCAGGATCATCATGTCAAGCTGCCGTATGACCTCATCAGGGAAATACTGGATAACGCGCAGATACAGGCCAAGCTAAATAAGAATGGTTTGGATGATGAAGTGATTGGCCAGCTATCAGGCAGGTATCTTGCGGAGGCTCAAAACTATGGGCTAGATACCTACATGAGCCAATTGCAGCAGATGAAGATTGAGGATGCAAGAAAGTCAGTAAAAGAAATTGCCGGATGGCACGGAAGAGATGACCATTTCCAGCATATTGACAAAACTACCAGGCACACAACCCTGGCAAACAGGGTCAGGAGCATGTACCATGAAGAAAACCAGAACAGGGTTGGTGAACGTCATCCTTTGGGACAGTACGATAAGTCCAAAGGCTACCATGATTACATAGGCTGGAAGCCACCTGCACCCGGCGGCAAGTAACCGCCCTCTTTTTTCTATTGCAAAACTTTATAAAGGTAAAGGACTTCTGTTTTGATTAAAATGGACAACAAGCAACCGCCACCAATGCCAAAACCAGGACAGAACCCAATTGCGAATCTTCCAAAGGAAGCCCAGAAAAAGCTGAAAGCCATCAAGGCAAAGCTTGACAAGTTCAAGAAGCAGGTTGTGAGCAAGTTTGACAAGTACATTGTCGGGATCGCGCTTCTCCCTCCAAAAAAGGACGCAACAAAGGAGGAAAGGGATAAGATCAATATCCTGGTCCTTGTTGATGACACGGACAGCAAGCGGATGAGCAAGCAGGAGCTGAAGACAAAGCTCACCCAGATTATTGATAACATTTCAAAGGATATTGACAAGAACATTGTCCCCCAGACAGTTATCCTGAGCGAGCTCTGGCAGGGCTGCTTTGACGGAAAGTATGAGTTCCTGCAGACCATGGCTATGGCTGCGCCGGTGTATGAAAACGGCATGCTCTCTGCCATCAAGATTGCTGAGATACATAAGGCAATGATTCTCAAGAAGTTCGAAAAGTATATAGTGAGCTATGTCCTTGCCGGATCACTGGTCCAGGGAAGAGCAACAAGGACTTCCGATATTGATGTCTGGGTGGTCATTGATGACACTGATGTCAAGAAGATGACAAGGGCGGAACTCAAGGACAAACTCCGCGCAATAATAATCGGCATGGGAATTGAGGCCGGCGACATAACCGGGATCAAGAACAAGCTGAACATCCAGGTCTACATCCTTACTGACTTCTGGGACAGCCTTAAGGAGGCTAACCCGATAATATTCACGCTCCTGCGGGATGGCGTGCCGTTCTATGACAGGGGAATCTTCATGCCATGGAAGCAGCTTCTGAAGATGGGCAAGATTAAGCCAAGCCCTGAAGCCATCGACATGTTCATGAACTCCGGTGACCAGATGGTCAAGAGGGTCAAGTTCAAGCTGAAGGACATTGGCATGGAAGACATATATTATGCAATATTGACCCCCTCACAGGCCGCGCTTATGCTCTACGGCGTCCCCCCTCCATCACCCAGGGAGACTGCTGAACTGATGCGGGATATATTTGTCAAGAAGGAAAAGCTCCTGGAAGACAGCTATGTTAACATTCTCGACAACAACATAAAGACCAGGAAGGATATTGAGCACGGCACCAAGAAAGAGCTTACAGGAAAGGATGTAGACAAGCTGCTTGCTGACGCTGAGAAATACCTGACAAGGGTCAAGAAGCTGTTCAAGCAGATTGAGGACAACAGGGAAGAGGATGAGGTCGTCAAGCTTTATGATACGGTTGTCACCATAATACGGGATGTCCTCAGGATGGAGGGCATTGAGAAGGTCAGTGATATTGAGGTTGTAAAAATCTTTGAGGATGAGATGATCAGCCAGGGAAAGATACCTGCGAAATACCTGAGATCCTTAAATGACATAATCAAGGCCAAGAAGGACTATGATGACAAGAAGCTTACAAAGCCAGAGGTTGAAAAGGTAAAGAAGGAGTCAAGGGGCTTCATCAAGTTCATGGTTGAGTACATCCAGAGGAAGCGGGGACGCGAGCTTGAGCGGGCAAAGATACGTGTCAAGCACGGAAACCGGTACGGCGAGATACTGCTCCTTGACAAGGAGGCTTACATAATCCACGATATTGACCATGAGGAAAAGGAGATATCCAAGGCAGCGGTCAAACCTAATGGCGGCCTAGGGGTGCCGCAGAAGAGTTCGCTGGAGGAGCTTGAGAAATCACTTGCCAAGATAAAGATCCCGCCCAACACATTTATCAAGGAGCCGATCTTTGAAGACCTGAAACGCATATTCGGAAAGGATGTTGAGGTGCTTATAAGATGAAGACCGGCTATAAGGTATGCGATGCCATGACCAGGAAGCCCGTCTCCATAGAACCCACCACAACGCTTGAAGAGTGCGCGAAGATAATGGCAAGGGAGCACATAGGATGCATCCTGATCAAGGAGGGCAGAAAGCTTCTGGGAGTCGCAACTGAGCAGGACCTAGTGAGAAAGGGGATTGCTTCAGGGGCTGACCCGAAAACTGAGGAGGTTTGTGAGATAATGGAAAGGAAGCTTGTCACAATATCTCCTGACAAGGACCTGTACGAAGGCCTCATCATCATGAGGAACCTCAACATCAGGCATCTTCCAGTCGTGGAAAAAAAGCAGATGATCGGACTGCTTACAATAAAGGATATTCTGAAGATACAGCCGCAGCTGTTTGACCTGATTGTCGAGAAGTTTGAGATCAGGGAAGAGGAGACCAAGGCCCAGCAGCCGATTGATAGCGAAGGGGTGTGCCAGCAGTGCGGCAATTATGCAAAAAAGGTTACAGTCTGTGACGGCGTCAATACCTGCGACAACTGCAAAACCGACTAATGCCCGGGCTTGCTGTTCTTTGCAATTCAGCAGAAACCGGCATGCGGATGCAATTATCAGGATTGCTGAACCGTCCCGGAGGCATTGAGCATCCTCAGGACCCGTACAGTGTCTTCTTTCAGGCCAATCCTGCTGGCCGCAGCAAGAGCGGTGCCATGAAGCCCATTGATGATAACGTATTCCAGCAGGTCAAGATCACTTACCATTCCGGCGGCGCTGGCCAGGAATTCGGCATCTGAGCCTGACAGCTTTCTTGTCAGATGAAGCCTGTGTCGTGCGCTAAGAGCATGATAGCTCCTGCATCCGGGAATCCCCAGATATGCAGCAACCGCTTTTGTTTCTATGGTGTCAAGCCTATCATAATCAAGCCCAACATGCACAAAGGGCCTTTCATCTACGACATAGTCCAGGGCATCTCCGATAATCTCATCGCCCATGCGCGGATCGGTTAGCACAGTCCCATCTTCCCAGTGCACTGCAGCTGTGTTGACCCTGCCTACAAGAAACGGACATTCGTCCCCGCTGGCCCCATCTGACAGCGTAGCAACAGCGATGTCGCGATCGTGATTCGGAAAGAGATGCAATTCAGTACAGTACCTCGAGCCGCTACTCCCTCCGGCAATCGTCTCGATGGCCTGTGATCCCCGGTTTCCGGGCCCATATTTAGAGTCACGACTATGCAAAACAAGGCTTTGGGGTCTCAGATTCGCATACATTGCATCCTCACAGTACCAGAGGTGTTGTTGCTATTTATAAATGTTTCGATTATTTACCACCAGCCAGTAGGTAATTTATGCGGGCGGTTCGCAAGGCTTATATACTACTTGGTTGTAGTTATTTTTTGAATAGTTATGCCCGACGCAAAAGACTACATGAAGAGCCTTGAAAGGCTGCTGGAAAATCCGCCTGAAAGACGCCCAGATGAGGTTACATTCTGGTCTATCGGAGGAATTCCGGCTGTGAATACGGCAGACCACAACGAGTATGTTTTCTTCTGGGAGCAATTGGGAATGGAAGGCCTTTCCTGTTTCAGGGTTGACGGGCACGGAGATTTCATGGACTATATACGTCCCAGGGACGGGGTAGCGCCATACTATGTAATGCTGGATATAAATGAGCAATATGCAGCAGGTGTCCATTATGGGCATCTAAGGCCGCCGATATTCTGGCTGAATCCGTTCTCTGAGGAAAGAAGGCTTCAGATGCTGGACAAGAAAACAAGGCTTGACCAGATAGGGCCTTCAGAACGCATTGTGTGGGATGCCAGCCCGAGTGAGCTCCGTTCAATACGCGACTCAAAATGCACTGTAATTGGGCCTGAAGATGTCCAGATACAGCACCCGTTTTTACTGGATATCGATCTTGACGGCCTTTCCAGCGTGCTTGTACATAATGTTCCATGCGGATATGATGGCACCCGCGGCTATGATGCGAGGATTCAATATACAATGGATGTTGTCAGAGGGTTGGACAGGCCGGACGCAATCTTCATTACAAGGTCGCACCCTGCCAAGGGTGATGAAAAGTATGTTCCTTCTGAATTTGTTGCTGATGTAGAAACTAAAACGCTTGACGGATTGGGCAGGCTATACGGCGCAGTGATGAAACTTGGGCAGTGGGATTAGAAGTATCTCCGATGAGAAATAACTACTTCTGAATTAAAAGAAAAGCCTATGCAGGCGAACCTGCATAGACCTTTCTGTGCATAAACAATGAACATACTGGGTTGCTTCCTAAATAAATCTCTTTCGCTTTTGCGGCTTGG
>JBDRAZ010000111.1:0-13835 GCA_043823195.1 archaeon | reverse complement strand
TTTTCTACTACTTCGTATCCTTCCATATTAAGGCGCATCGGTTTTCGCATTGTAGTTACAATGTAACTACACAAATACAAAAAGATTTCGGTGCTGTAGTATACAAGTGGGAAAAACGCTTCAGAAAGCTAAAGAATTACTTAAATCCGAAACATTTATATAGTTATCAAGACCATCTTTTTTCGGAGCCGAGGGTTGTAAAAATGAAGAAATTCATATCGAATATAAAGAAGACATGGGGACGACACGCTGAGGCCGATGAGGACGAAGGCGAAGAGGAGTATGTCGAACTGAACACTGCTTCAGATGACGGGAGGAGTTCAAAGTTTCAGATACGGCCCTTTACAATCGAAGACTTCTCTGATGTTAAGGATATACTTGACTGCATGCGGGAGGGCAGCACCGTTGCTCTCATCAACATCAAGCCGCTGAAAGACAAGGACCTTGTTGAGCTCAAGCGTGCAATCAATAAGCTTAAGAAAACCTGCGATGCAATCGAGGGCGATATTGCCGGATTCGGCGATGACTGGATCGTTGTGACGCCGAGCTTTGCAGAAATCTACAGGAACAAGCAGACTGAGAAGAAGGTCGATTTTTAGATTCTCTGACACGTTTGATTTAGTTTATAGGCTGAAGAATATAGCATAAATCAAAACGAAAAATTTAAATTTATATCCGGTGCAATGATGACTATGGAAAATGGGCCAGGTTCAGGGGATCTCCAGACAATTTCTGGGCAGAAGTGCCCGATGTGCCAGACTGACAACCTTGCACTTCTGGAGCATAACAGGGAGGTTCCGTACTTTGGCAGGGTATTCATGTTCTCCATGACCTGCTCCAACTGCAAATACCATGTGGTTGATGTGGAGGCACAGGATAAGGGCGAGCCTGCTAAGTATACCCTTGATGTCAGTGAGGTGGATGATCTTAATATCAGGGTTATAAAGTCAAGCACAGCGGTTGTCCGGATTCCGCGCATAACCACCATAACCCCCGGGCCTGTATCAAACGGCTACATCACAACAGTCGAGGGCATCCTCAAGCGGGTGCAGAAGCAGATAGAGGATGTAAGGGACAATGAGGAAGACCCGGCGGCAAAGAAGAAGGCAAAAAGCCTTATCAAGAAACTGACGCGCGTCATGTGGGGCAAAGAAAGCCTTAAGATAATCATTGAAGATATTAACGGGAATTCTGCAATTGTCTCTGAAAAAGCTGTCAAGACAAAGATTTAAATATCTGTAAAGCCACGATTATCCTATGCTTGGCATTATTGCGGGTTCTGCTTTTCTGAATGCCGGTCGGGGAAAAAGGGTTGCAACAAGGTATGGGGCAGCCCACGCATGGATATCGGGTGAGGCCTGCATTCTTTTCCGCCATGGGACGGGGGTTCCCCCGCACATGGTCAGCCATCGGGCAAACATCGCAGCACTCAAAAAGCTTGGGGCTGCCCGGGCAATTGGCCTGTTTTCGGTGGGAAGCCTCAGGAAAAAGATCAGGCCGGGAAGCGTTGTCGTGCCGTCAGACTACATCAGCCTGTGGGATTCAGCAACCTTCTTTGACAGGGCGGCAAGGCATGTTGTGCCCGGCCTGGACAAGGACCTCAGGAAGAGACTCAGGGCAGCAGCACAACAGTGCGGAATCGGTTCCCTTGAGGGTGTGTATGTGCAGACCAGGGGCCCCAGGCTGGAGACCCCGGCAGAGGCCAAGATGCTGTCCAGGTTCGGAGATGTCGTCGGGATGACCATGGGAACCGAGGCAACCCTTGCAGCTGAGATGGGGATTGCCTATGCTGGGATCTGCTCGGTCGATAACTATGCAAACGGGATCGGTGCGATTCACCCTGATGAAATAATAAAGAGGCAGCGCGTCAACTCCGGCAGGCTGATGCAGATCGCAAGAAGGCTGGTAACATGAGCATACTCATAAAAAACGTGCTTCTTAACAACAAGACCACAAATATCTATATTGAAAACAGAACGATATCTGAGATCGGGAAGGCAGTTGATGCCGATAAGACAATAGAGGCCCGGAACCATGCGGCAATACCTGGCCTTGTCAACGCGCATACGCATTCTGCCATGACGCTCATGAGGGGGTATGCTGATGACATGGAATTGTCTTCCTGGCTTGATAAGAAGATCTGGCCGCTTGAGGCCAGGCTTAAGCCCGAGGACGTGTATGCCGGAACAAGGCTTGCCTGCCTTGAGATGATCAGGACCGGGACAACCTGCTTCAATGACCTTTATTGGCATACCAGTGCTTCCATTAAAGCGATACAGGAGATGGGATTGCGGGCCATGGTTGCAGGCCCGATAATGGACAGGTTTGATGAGGAAAAGGCTGAGCAGCAGATATCTGAGGTCGAGAGGCTTCACAGGATGTCCGGGACCTTCGGCCCGCGGATCAAGTTTGCAATCGGGCCGCATTCGGTCTATGCTGTGTCAAGGCTTACCCTGGAATGGGCAGCGGAATATGCAAAGGAGAACTCGCTTCCTGTGCATATCCACCTTGCGGAAACTCAAAAAAGAGGCCAAAAACTGCCTGAAGAAGAATAACATGTCTCCTGTGAAGTATCTTGAGGGCATAGGGCTTCTTGGGAAAAAGCTGGTTGCAGCGCACTGCATCTGGGTTAGCAAGAGGGATATAAATGCCCTTAAGAAGCACGGTGTCAGGATTGCGCACTGCCCCACCGCTGACATGAAGCTTGCGGATGGCGTGATGCCGTACCGCCTGCTGAAGGAGAGCAATCTGACTATGGGCCTTGGAACAGACGGGCCCTCCTCGAATAACAATCTGGACATGTTTGAGGCGATGAAGATTGCATCGCTTCTGCAGAAATCAGTACAGGGCCGCCAGACGGCCATGCCTGCTCCCGAGGCGTTTTCCATGGCAACCCGCGGGGGGGCTGATGCACTGGGTCTGGACCTGGGAATCAAAGAGGGAAACCCGGCGGATATTGTACTGGTAGACCTTAACAGGCCGGAACTCACGCCGCATTATAACCTGGTCTCAGACATTGTTTATTCTGCCAATGGCTCGTGTGCCGACACTGTGATCTGTGACGGCAGGGTGCTGATGGAGAACAGGCAGGTCAGGGATGAGGATAAGATACTTGAGCAGGCCAGGGATGCGGCCAGAAGGCTCACCAGTCCAGATATTTAGCAACCATCTTAACATCTGCGTGGATCAGCCTCTTTCTAAGTTCGTCGCCCAGCAGAATGGCCATGCCGAATGGAAGGCCTATCAGGAATTCGAATGCAGTAAGGGGTGATGTCCCAAAGAAGCGGTTTGCTGCGGGGAGGTAGACTATCAGGCAAACAAGGATGAGTTCGACCATTATGCCCGAGAGCAGGAGCTTGTTCGAAAGCATCCCTTTGAGCGATGTCCCTTTCCTGACACGCCTTGCCATGACATTGAACATCTGGCAGATGATTATTGCCGTGAAAAATGCCGTTATTGCACGCATGTAGAGGATGTCGGTGCTGGCCAGCCGCAGGCCCCATTGCCATCCGCCGCCGTAGAGCACGTGGAAATAAGCGGTAAATCCTGCTGCCGCCTCAATCATGCCGATTATGCCGTACGAAAGAAGCACCATGTTTCTTGATGCGAGCCTCTCTGTCCTTGCCCTCGGCTTGCGATGCATGATCTCAGGCTCGTGACCTTCTGATCCCAGCCCCAGCGCCGGTATCAGGTCTGTGCCCAGGTCTATCGCAAGGATCAGCGCAACTGTCAGCGGGAGGGGGATTCCGAGAAGGACAAACGCGAGGAAAGGGAGGATCTCGGGCACATTGGATGTGAGGATGTAGGATATGAATTTCTTGATGTTGTCAAATATGGTCCTTCCCTCTTCAACTGCGGCAACAATTGTCGCAAAGTTGTCATCCATGAGGATCATGTCTGATGCCTCTTTGGCAACATCTGTGCCGATGATCCCCATGGCTATCCCTATGTCTGCGTTCTTGATCGCCGGGGCATCGTTAACGCCGTCGCCGGTTGCTGCCACAATATGGCCCATCGACTGGAGGGTCTTTACTATCCTGAGCTTCTGGAAGGGCGATGTCCTTGCAAAGAGGACTTCCTCAGACAGGGCCTTTTTCAGCTCACCTTCAGACATCCCGTCCAGCTGCGCACCGGTGACAACCCTGGGGTTTTTGCTTATGCCCACCTGCCTGGCAATTGACAGGGCGGTCAGGCTGTAATCGCCGGTAATCATTATGACTTTAATGCCGGCCTCTTTGCATTTCCTTACGGCATCCGGCACCTCGGGGCGGGGCGGGTCAATAAGGGATATCAGCCCGAGGAAGATGAATTCCCCTTCCCGGACCCTCCTGCCCTTGGCCTGCCTGTATGCCAGCGCCAGGATACGCTCGCCCAGGGATGAGATGGTCTCTACCTGCCCCTGGATCTGCGCCCTATGCTCTGCGGTCAGTTTTGTAACCCTGTTGTTGATAAGAATCCTGTTGCATTTGGCAATCACGACCTCAGGCGCACCCTTCAGGTATGCTGTGGTCTTTTTTGCCCCTGCGTTTACTGTTATCATCCTTTTTGTGTTTGAGTCAAAGGGTTCCTCTGCTATTCGCGGGTTGCTGTTCCTGATCTCCTCAGGGCTGGCAAATTTTTCAGAGAACTCAAGAAGGGCAATCTCCATGGGGTCGCCATGGTACCCCCTTTCAGTTGCCTTTGAGTTGTTGCACAGGACGAGAAGATTGGTCAGTTCCTCCGGAACCCGGATTTCCTTGCCAGCCTTTATAGATCTCTGGTTTACAAATATCCGTGATACAGACATCCTGTTCTGGGTTATGGTCCCTGTCTTGTCTGTGCATATTACGGTTGTGCTTCCTAATGTCTCAACAGACTCAAGGCTCTTGACCAGGGCGTTCTTCCTGGCCATCTTCTGCGACGCAATCGAGAGGCAGAGCGTGACTGTCGGAAGGAGGCCCTCCGGGACATTGGCGACAATGATCCCGATCATGTAGACCATGTTCTGCCAGACACCGCGCTCAAGGAACAGCCCTATGGCAAAAAATGACACACCCAGGATCAGCGCTATCACCGTTATTATCTTTACAAAATGGCTGAGCTCCTTGTGGATTGTTGTCTCCCTTTCCTCTGTCCTGCCCGTCAGGTTGGCAATCTTTCCGAGCTGGGTCCCCATGCCGGTTGCATAGACGAGGGCTTTCCCGTTCCCTGAAAGCACCGTTGTCCCGGAAAAAACCATGTTCCTGGATTCCATAATATCTTCGTGGGTTGCATTGAGGCTTCTCAGCTGCGGCTCAGATTCGCCTGTCAAGGTTGAGTGGTCAACCTTGAGCTGGTGCATGTCAAGGAGCCTTGCGTCGGCAGGAATCTTGTCGCCCTCCTCAAGGAGAATTACATCGCCCGGGACAAGGTATTTTGCGAGGATGTCAATTTCGTTGCCGTCCCTGAGCACCCTTGCCTTGTCAGGCATCATGTTCAGGAAGGTTTCCATGATCTTGTCTGCCTTGTATTCCTGGTAAAAGGTGAAGGTTGCGTTGAGGAATACGACCATTACCAGCGCTATCCCGATCTGGAGGTTACCCTCGCCGGGTGAGAGGTATTCTGCAGCAAAGGAGAGCACTGCGCCGATTGAGAGGAGAACTGCAAACAGGTTGGTGAACTGCTTAAGGTAGCGGATCATGGGGTGGGACTTCCTGGCATGCTCTACTATGTTTAGGCCGTGCTCTTTTTGCCTGGTCTTGGCCTGTTCTGTTCTCAGGCCGTTCTCCCTTGTTTTCAGCCTGAAGATAAGCTCGCCAAGCTTAACCCTGTGCTCATCCATTCTTAACCTCTGCAACATATGGCAGGTCCCTGTATCTCTCGCCGCAGTCCATGCCGAAGCCGACGATGAATATGTCGGGTATTGCGTACCCTGCATAGTCGATCCTGACCTTTACCTTTCTTTTTTCTGGCTTGTCAAAGAGGCTGCATACTCTTATCTCCCCGGCGCCCTTCTTTTTGAGATGTCTCATAACATAGTCGATGGTTAGCCCTGTGTCAACAATGTCCTCAACAACGAGAATATCTTTTCCTCTGATCCGGTCTATGTCAAGCCTGACCCTGATTTTTCCTGATGACCTTGTGCCTGAGTAGCTTGAGACTGACATAGGGTGGAATGAAACTTCAGCGCCATGATGATGGAGCCTTTCCATCAGATGGGTGAAGAAGACTGTTGCGCCCTTAAGAAGGAAAACCGCGTGGATGCTGTTTCCCAGGTCTGAGATGATCTGTTTTGAGAGCAGATCAACGCGCCTGAGAACGGACCTTCTGCTGAATAGGACCCCTCTTTTCAACTGCATGCGAAATCCAAAGAATCTGAAGTATTTTAATGTTGCTAAAGTTGATAATAGTCGTTGTGTCGCCTTATCTTATCCAGGCCGCGTTTCTTGAGCTGCCTTATCCTCTCCCTTGTGAGGCCCATTAATGCCCCTATCTGCTCCAGTGTCATCGGCTTTTCGCCGTCAAGGCCCAGGTACAGACTCAGGATTCGTTGTTCCCGTCCGTCGCATACTGATAATACCCTTTCTATCTGCTCCTGGCCCTGCGCCCGCATGATTGCTGCATCCGGCGATTCCCCTTCAGCAGGTATTGTCTCTAAAGCGCTAAGATCGTTTTCAGGAGGGGCATCCAGTGATGCGGTTGGCTGGGCAGCCAGAAGGGTGTCTGTGATATCCGCTTCACTTACACCAAGCCTTGCTGCTAATTCTGCCTTGCCCGCATCTGAGGTGAGCATGTCCCCCTCATCCTGCATAACCGTTTGACTAACCTTATTGATTTTGGTAAGGAGCCCGATCTTGTTCATGGGGAGGCGGACTGCCCTTGCCTCTTCGCTAAGCATCTGCAGGATACTCTGCCTTATCCACCAGACTGCATAGGAGATGAACTTGTACCCCCTGTTGCCGTCAAACCGGTCAGCTGCAGTAATCAGGCCGACATTTCCTGCGCTTATGAGTTCCTGCAGCGAAAGGTTCCTGTTCCTGTACTGCCTGGCAACCGATATAACAAAGCTAAGGTTGGCCTCAATAAGCTCCCTTCTTGCCTCGGGGTCCCCGTCCCTGATGCGGGCTGCCAGCTCCTTTTCCCTGTCGGCAGAAACCGGTGCCGTGCCCGCGATATCCCCGAAGTACAGTTGCAAAAGATCATTCAGGCTTTCTGCCGGCCTTCCGCGGTCGCTCTTGCCGATGTCTGAGGCAGGGAGTCTCCCAGGAAAGGCCTCATCATAGAGGGCTGCAAGTGCCAGGCCGTCAATGGATCCGTCCTGGCCGTACTTTCTAATGATGGTGGCTGCAGAGTCATTATCTGCTCCAAAGAGCTTGCTTACCTGGCTGGGTATATATGAGCTATCCGGATCAGGCCGTCCGAGCATAAGCAGGGTGTCCCTCTCGCTGTAGAGGGCGCCTGGGTCCCTTCCCCTGGCTTTGGCGATGACCTGGGCAGTTTCAAGGGAGGCCAGATTATGTCCTTTTAGGGGGGTTACGTCCATAATGTCTTGCGGACCAAGCCTCAAGCCCCTGTCCTGATGATGCCTATAAAGGTCACCAATGAATGCCCCCAGGCTGAGAACATCAGTTTTTCTTTCGCTTGCTTCTGTGATTGCGTACTTTGGCGGCATAATCAGGTGAGAAATCGCGGTTTACTTTTAAATCTTGCTCATGTCGTCCTTTAGAAATAGCAAAATAAAAAGAAAAAATTAGGATGTCTCCTCGAGATCATCCTCATCAAGGCCTTCCTCTTTGCCTGTCTTTTCAGGTGCCTTTGTTAAGCCGGCTCCTGCTTTCAGCGCGTTCACCTTGTCAAGCCGCTCCCAGGTGAAATCCGGGTCAACCCTTCCGAAGTGCCCGAATGCAGCAGTCTTCTGGTAGATGGGTCTCCTGAGGTCAAGCTCCTTGATTATGTCTCCTGGCTTCAGCGGGAAGTGCTTTTTCACAAGCTCCTCTATCTTATCCTCGGGGATCTTGTTGGTGTGGAATGTATGCACAAGAACCGAGATTGGCTCAGCAATGCCGATCACATATGCAAGCTGCACCTCGCACTTGTCGGCGAGGCCTGCTGCAACGATGTTCTTTGCAATGTACCTTGCTGCGTATGATGCAGACCGGTCAACCTTGCTCGGGTCCTTTCCTGAAAATGCTCCGCCTCCGTGGCTGCCGTGGCCGCCGTAGGTGTCGCAGATGATCTTTCTTCCTGTGACGCCGCAGTCAGCAACCGGCCCGCCGAGGACGAATTTCCCTGTGCCATTGATAAATATCCTGGTCTTGGCATCCATGTAGTCCCTGCAGACGGGGTTGATGACGTGCTCCCTTATGTCCTTTCTCAGCTTATCCATGTCCACGTTGTCGTCGTGCTGCGCAGCAATAACGATAGTGTCAACCCTGATGGGCTTTCCATCGTTGTATTCCACTGCAGCCTCTGACTTGCCGTCAGGCCTGAGGTATGGCAGGATCTTGTTTCGCCTGACCTCTGAGAGTTTCTGGGTCAGCTGGTTGGCAAGGACGATGGGAAGGGGCATGTAGCTCTCTGTTTCGTTTGATGCAAAGCCGAACATCAGGCCCTGGTCCCCTGCACCCTGCTCGTGCTTTTCAGATTCGTCAACACCCTGTGCAATGTCAGGGCTCTGCTCTGACAGGGATACGATGACTCCGCAGCCGTCGCAGTCAAAGCCGTAGGTTGGGTCATCGTATCCGATCTTCCTTATTGTGTCCCTTACGACCTTCTGGACATCTATGTAGGTTGATGTGGTTATCTCCCCTGCAACAACGACAAATCCTGTCTTTGTCAGGCATTCGCATGCAACACGGGATTTTGGATCGTCTTTCAGTGCCGCGTCAAGAATCGCGTCGCTTATCTGGTCACACATCTTGTCAGGATGGCCTTCGGTCACACTCTCGCTTGTAAAGATATACTTGCCTTTCTTCATAATATCCCTCCGTTTCAGAATGCATATAGCTCTGGATTGAGTTTTATATAAAGATTGCTGACTGAATTATTCTTATGGGAATAATGTGTGGTTTGGGGAGCGGGGAAAAATGGCAAATCGATAGGTCTCCGGGCATCGATTAACGCAGAGCCGGGTTTTGGACGGTTCTTGCACAACTTTTTTATATTATTCATTTATATATACACAATCTGGCTGGATTTGGGGTGGTTAGCATGAAGAGAGTTTGTTCTGCAATTATTATTGCATTAGTCAGCATATTTTCCTTGAGTGTGGTTCTTGCTGCTGATGCTGACATGGATGGATATGCATCTGATATCGATTGTGACGACAATGATGCGGCGGTCTATCCCGGTGCGGCAGAACTCTGCGATAGCCAGGATAATGATTGTGACGCAAGCAATGACGAAGGGGCTGTCTGCGGCTATAACCTTGCCGGAGATGACCCTAACTGCATTGACCAGGATGATGTTGACGATTTCAATATGCATTTCGGGCAGTCAGCTGCAGGGGATAACGGCAGATACGATTTTAACGGTGATGGAGCAATAGGCCTTGATGATTTCTTTTTGCTGGCAGACAATTACGGCTGCGACAGCGATTCTGACGGTGTTGACAACCCTGAAGACAACTGTCCAACAGATTACAATCCTGACCAGGTTAATTCTGACTCGCAGGGCGGCGGGGATGTCTGTGATGCCTGCCCGATAGATGCAGCTGATGCCTGTGATACTGCGGAGTCTGTAAGCGCGACCATCGGTCCTGAGGGCGGGATGCTTGTGACGGGCTCCGGGTATTCTTCAGTTATTATTCCGCCTGGCGCCCTGGCACAGGACACCTCTATCTCAATATCGGGTGGGGAGGTGACCCCACGTACAGATCTTGCTTCTCTGGAGCAGACACATACTGTCAAGAGCCTGATCTATACCTTTGGTCCGCATGGAACAGTATTTGATTCGCCTGTGACGATATCTATAGGTTTTGATGATGAAGCGATAGGGGGCCTGGTTGATATCTTTTACTACAATGAGTCCACGCTGGACTGGGAGCCGCAGACTGCTGCTGTTGATTCTGCTGCAAAGGCTGCCAGGCTGGAGGTGGCGCATTTCAGCGAAAATGCTGTAGCCTGCGCAGCATACCAAGCCTATACGAATAAAGATAACGATAAAGATTGTGTCCTGAAGAGCGAGGACAATTGTGAAGGGGTATACAACCCTGACCAGGAGGACACAGATGGGGATGGTGTTGGAGATCACTGCAATTCCGATATAGATGCGGATGGTGATGACTGGGCAGATGATCTTGATAATTGCCCCGGTGCCAGCAACCGTGACCAGCTGAATTCTGATGGTGATCGGAAAGGGGATGTATGCGATAACTGCCCTTATGTCCATAATAAGGACCAATCCGATTTAGATGGGGATGATGTGGGGGATGCGTGTGATCCCTGCACTGATGCCGACCTTGACGGTTACTGTCTGGGGCCAGAAGACTGCGATGATAATGATGGTGCCAGTTATCCGGGAGGCACGGAAGTCTGCGACGGATCTGATAACGACTGCAATAATGATACTTCGGACGGACTTAATGAGTTTTGGTATTACGCTGCTACGGAGTGCGGCGTTGGGGAGTGTGCGCGCACAGGCAACCTGGTCTGTGAAGGCGGACAGCAGACTGACAGCTGTGTCAGCGGGAGGCCCACACCTGAGACCTGCAGCGGAACGGATCTTGATCTGGATTTTGACTGCGATGGGTGCATAGGCAGTTTTGACTCGAGTTGCGGGGGAGCGGAAAATAGTGATGTTTTCGGTATTCCTGTTTTTAATGGGTGCGACGATTATGATGGGGGTATGCCTATCGATAATGACTGCGATGGCTGCCCGAATCTGCTTGATTCGGACTGTGGAGGCATAGAAGACCTGGCTGCCGGTGAGTGTGACGATAGCCGGGATAATGATTGCGATGGCTTTGCCGATTACTCAGATCCTGATTGCGGAGGAGAGGAGATATGCAACGGCCAGGATGATGATGGTGACGGACTGATTGATGAAGACCTGACTGTCATCTCCGGGACTGACGAGGGCGAGTGCCGGCAGGGCGTTACTGAATGCATTGATGGGGATACGGTTGTAACACAGGCAAAAATTGGCCCTGCCATTGAGATCTGTGACGGGCTGGATAATGACTGCGATGGCACCGCTGACAATGGATATCCTGATTTTGACTCAGACGGGATTGCATCCTGCGTGGATAATTGCGTGGACAAATACAATCCGGACCAGATCAATTCAGACTCGCAGGGCGGGGGAGATGTCTGCGACGACTGCCCGGCAGATGCTACCGATACATGCATCGACCGGGAAACAATCACAATCCCTGTTGGCCCTGGCGGCGGCACGGTCATAACCGGATCAGGAGGCCTGGTAGTTGATATTTCCGCTTTTTCTCTCTCAACTGCCACCCCGATATCGATCACTGGCCACACGGTAACCTCAGACTCAAGCACTGTTATCTTTCATGAGCTGACGAACCTGACGGCAGTGAGCGTGATCTATACCCTCGCTCCGGTTGGGATCACATTCAGCTATCCTGTAACATTAACTTTCAAATACGACGATGCAGGAATAGATGAAAGCACGGTTGATGTCAGCTATTACAACCCGGCAACGCAGGCATGGGAGCCGCAGGGTGCTGCTGTTGATTCCAATGCCGATACGGCAAAATTGACGGTCGCGCATTTCAGCGAGTATATCCTGGGTGCCTACGCTGATGCTGACGCAGATGACTATAATATCCTGGCAGACTGTGATGATAATGATGCCTCTGTGAGTCCGGGAAGTTTCGAAATCCCCGGCAACAGCATTGATGAGGACTGTGACGGGACAATCCTGTGCAGCCCGGAGGAATACCGGAGCCACGGAAAGTTCGTAAGCTGCGTATCAGGGGAAGCCGAACTGCTGCTTAGGGCGGGGCTGATAACCGGAAAAGAGAAAGGTAAGATTGTCAGTTCAGCTGCCAGGAGCGATATAGGGAAGCCGCAGACAGCTGCAAAAGAACGGGCAGGGCTATTGTCCCGGTAGCCACCGAAAAATATAAATTTAAATAATGCTTTACCCCTAAAATGCAATTCCACTGGAATGAATCACGGGATATTGGAACCCTGGCAAAGGATCTTGCTAAGGGCGCCCTGAAGGTGGCGCTTGGCGGTGCCGGGCTATATGCAACAGCAGAGTATGCGCCCGAGATATATCGTTTCTTTACGCAGTATGCTGTGGCCGATCCTCTGGCTTTTCTGACAGAGCAGGCTTTTGGACTGGGAGTGCCTACTGCTCTCGGTGTGGTGTCTGGGATTACAGCCGAAGCCGGCCTGGAAGAGGCATTCAATTTCGAGGTCCATGATGACTATTGGGTGCCTTTGTCAAATCTGTAACAAAACGAACGACTAAGAACTGCTTCGCACTTTCTTCTAACATTGATTTAACGGCTCACTTCGTTCGACCCAAATTTTTTCTTTGGTTTAAATATTGTGACGGTGTTAAATGCTTACCAAAAACTGAATTGCTAAATAAACCGTTCTTTAAATGTTTCAAAATAAGTAATAAGCAAAGGCAATAATATCGGGCCGATAAATATTCCAATAATCCCAAACACGCTCACGCCTCCAATTACTCCTAAAATTACAATTATTGGGCTTACATTAGCTTTTGCCTTCACTATATTCGCAAGGAGAATATTATCAATAGTGGCTATTATAAAAATGCCGTATAACAATAGGCCTATTCCTTTGCCTAAAACCAAATAATCCTGAGTAAAATAGCCGCTCATTATCAAATATAACGAAGCTGGCACCCATATGATAGATGTTCCAATAAATGGTACCAAAGCGAAAAAAGCTATTAAAATTCCCGATAGAATCGGAAAAGGAACACCAAATATGTAGAACCCCATCATCCCCACTATTCCCTGGACTAATGCAACAAATAATTGAGCATAAATTACGGAGTAAGCTATGTTTCCAAAATCCTCGATAAGCCTTTTTTTTGTATCAGATCTTATTGGAATCAGGTCGCTTATTTTTTTTAATATGTTCTTATGGTCTTTTAGAATAAAATATGTTATGACCAATGTAAGAAAAATATGTGCGATTATAAAAGGTATACCCGATATCATGTTTTTAATCTTCTCTTCTAACACTGGCAGATATATCTGCAGTTGTTTGTCAAATCCAAACTTTGACAACTGCTCTACACTGAATTGTTCAGCCTGATTAACAAGCATACATACTTTTGAGTCTTCGCTATTGCATGAAAACCCTAATAGTGCTCCTTTTGCGACTGAACTTGATAATGAATTATAGAAATAATATCCCTGCTGTCCGATTCCAACTGCCAGAAAAGAGATCGGGATTAATATTATGATGACAATAACCATTAAAGACAGAAGAATTGAAACCGATTTATTTGATATCTTTTTTCTTATCCTCCTATAGACAGGAAAAGAGATGTATGACAGAAGGATGCTGCTTAAAATAATAGTTATCACTGGATGTATCAGTTCAAAAAACATAAATAATGCAAGTATGAATAGAATAAACGGCACTATCCTTTGATATTGATTATTGATTGCCATTGCGTCTAGGACTGTGCAGGATATTTCGATCCTTTGCCAATTCTGCTTATCCTACTCTCAAGTTCTTTTATTGCCCTATTGACGGCTTTTTTTAAGTCCCAATCATGGACATTATCGATTGAGAGAGAATTGCCTGAATATTCAAGGTGGAGCACGACAGAATATTTGTGCTGCTTCTTTTCATGGCCTGCAAACCGCCCTTTTATATGCACTTTAAGGATTGCATCTTGCTGAATAATCTCTTTTATTTTTT
>JBDRAZ010000110.1:0-6030 GCA_043823195.1 archaeon | reverse complement strand
TATTTCTGGACTGCCAAGGCAGTCCCAACAGGAAAAGATATATTCTTGTTCGGTATTATGTTTCTTGCTCTTAGGGTTGTTTGTTTCATCCTAGATTCAAACAACCTAAGAGTATTTTTCTATCTATCTGTCAAACTTGGGATTTAAAGGAAAAGGCCCCAAGCAACATAACCGCAAGATTAATAAGTAAGTCTCACCTTACAGTAAGATAAAACTTACAAAGGTGATAACATGATAGGGGTTGTTAACATGTCAAGCAAAGGGCAATTGGTTATTCCAAAGAGTATGAGAGAAGAGATGAAGCTTGATCAGAAAGACAAACTTGTTCTGGTAAATGATAAGGATACCATTATACTCAAAAAAATAACCGAGGATGAGATTAAACTGAGGATGAGATCCTTACTGAAGGTATTTACAAAGGAGTTCAGGAAGGCCGGTATTGCAGATAATGACCTAAAAAGAGAAATAGCAGCAGTGAGAAATGCATGAAGGTTGTACTTGACACAAACATTCTGATATCTGCCATTGGCTGGGAAGGCAAGCCCCGAGTTATTCTCGAAAAGTGCTTGGACAACAGATTCAGGCTTGCTACAAGTCATCAAATTCTGGCAGAAGTTTGCCAGGTGCTTGCACGAAAGAAGTTCAGCTTCATTGACAAAACCATAAGAGACGAATTCATCATGCTGTTGTCTGGACTGGCAGAGATTGTTAATCCAAGAGAAAAAATCAATATATGCCGGGATAAGGAAGACAACAAGTTCATCGAGGCGGCGCTAGCAGCAAAGGCTGATCATATTGTTACAGGCGACTATGATTTGCTAGAAATTAAGAAATATGGGGGGATCAGAATATTATCTGCTGATGAGTTCTTGCGAAGTCTGAGATAGCAATTCGAAGTGTTTTCTATACGAGTCTGCAACTGCCTTATCTTCAATCAGGGTTGCAACAGGTTTTGTCCCAAATACAATAATGGCCACCTTAGTTCCATAGATGAGGGTTTCGCTTAGGACCTTAAACCTCCTCGGCAGGATTCTGAATTTTATCGTCTTATCGTTTAGAAAATTGCCTGAATATTCCTTATAATCATGGTTAAGTATAATGGTTGCATTGACTTTCAATGTTCTTCTCTTTGCATGGAAGTTTCTCCAGAATACGTCTCCCATTATATCTTCACTCTCTTTGGAGACTCCAATCGCAGAATAATCCTTTCTTGTATCTAGGATATCACTGAAAACATGCCTTATTCCGGCGACCCCCCTGAAAATGGTAGACTTGGTCTCCTCATTTTCGCTGCCGTATATCCGGTCTAGTTGAGAGACTATTTCATCCGCAATCTTCCTTCTTTCCTTGATCTCCTTCTCTTCCCGGTCTATGTTATCCATTATGTAGCTTGGCGGTCTTGCCTGAAAAAGCTTTTTTCCATCAGATATGATGTATGTAGCAAGTCCCCTGTCAATCAGCTTTTCAAGATTATCATATACAATGTTCCTGTGAAACGCTGTGTCCTTAATAAGGACTCCGGCTGTAGCTGAACCCCTTCTTACCAGGGCCAGGTATACCTTGGCTTCATTTCTGTTCAATCCTATCTTCTCAAGATTAAAATGGTGCATTGCCCATACAAATTCACGCGCAGTTATTAATCTTTCGCATATGTCATCATAACATATGACAACATAACTTATTAAGGATCACCATTATCGCCAAACCATGGCAAACAGCACAGCATACAGAACAGGATTGGCATCGTTTCTGGAAGTTTCCGGGCAGGATCATATTGAGGCAGATGGCATTTTGGGCCAGTTACCATCCTATGCCCCGAAAACATTAAATATGCTCAGGGAGAAGGGCCACGGCAGGATGCTGGACATTGGTGCTGGCAACGGCATGAAGGCCTTGTATATTACAGAGGGACTAAGTAACCTTGGTGCTGAAACGACCATTGACTCGTTAGAGCCGAGGGAGGAACAGCGGGAAGAACTGCTCAGAACATATAAGTCACATCCCAAACACAGGGGAAGGGTTCACCCAGTAACCCTGGGCAATTTTCATCCGTATGAACGGTATGACATTACACTGCTAATCCATTCCCTATATGAGTTTCCGAGAAATAATGACGGCACCATATCCACATTAAGTAAGTTAACGGAACTTATGGGAGAGGGCGGCACATCAACAGTGGTCATTGAAGACCCTGAGAGTGATCTGCAGAAAATGAAAAGGAGCCTCTATCCTGAATTCGGGAAATGTCCTCCAATATCCCGGAGAGTAGTAGAGGGAACGCTTGAGAAAGAAAGAATGAAATATACTGCCGGACAATGCATAAAATTTGGCCTTGATGTAAGCCATCTTCTTGCAAGGACAGACGCAGAGATTGGGAGGGATCTGTCATTCCTGTTCTCAGACTCGCTTAGTGAGGGTGGTCTAAATATGGAGCAGATGATCTCCATAGGCAAATGGGTGCGCAGCAATCACCAAATCGATGCAGGAATAAGATTCCTGTGGACGCCGGACATCGTTATTTGGGTGACTGCTTAGGAAGATCACTCATCACTGGACATTCCACCGCAGCGAATTTAAAGGAAAAGCACTTAGCCAATTCTATGACACTGGTAGGCATCCGGGGGAACCATCATGCAGTCAACAGGGAGCTTCTGCTCCACGCCTTTGACAACACGCCGGCCCTGATACTGGACTGCGCAAACTGCGCAAACCCTCACTCGCTCTTCCCTGAAGTGGAGTTCGAAAAATTCGACAGCGTCTATGTCATAGAGATCGAGCTTCTCTACAAGCTGAGGGATACGCTTAAGAGGGTTCCGGCAATGGCAAAGAGCCTTGGCTTAAAGAGCATTGTCATAACATCCGGCCACCACCTGTTCGACTACAGCAACGATGAGGAAAACAACAACATCTACGAGCACTCATGGGAACTCATGAAGGAAATCTCAGATAACCTCGACATAATGGTGGCTGTTGACGACATTCATAGCGACTTTGCACACAGGTTCTGCACTAAGGTCATCTAAGATGGGCCACACTGTCTGGAGCCAGAGGATCGTACTTGACATAATGCTCTCTGAGCTGAAGGCATACGGAAAGTCATTAAGGGCAGAGGAACGCATCATTTACGAGAAACTCCTAAAAGATCCGCTGAAGCATGTTGGAAGCATATCCTATGCAAGCAGCATCCATGTCTGGGCATTCCTCCTGCTGTCAATTCTCCTCGAACAGGAAAAGAAGATCAACTCACTGGTAAAGCATGAAAGCCTGGCTGATGGACGCATACAGGAAGGGCAACTCAGTAGTGCTTTGGCTGAAGGTGCCGCAGGACATCCTGATAGAGAAGAGGTTCAGCTCAGTAATATACATTGACAGGTCTGCAGAACGCTTTCTTGAAAAAGAGCGGATTCCGCATTACGAATACACAGGCAAAACATACAGCGGCACAAAGAAGGTCTTTGCCCTTCCTGTCCCAGACCTGTCCCAGTATGAGCGCTTTGTCGGGTGGATCGAGAGAAAGACCAGGCACAGGGTTCCGCTCTACAACGCAGATGTCGCACCAGAAGACATGTTCCTATACAAGAACAACCTAACTGCATGCGGCGCAGTTGAGATAGACGGAGAAAAAATAATTCCGGCGGAGGGGGAGATTGCTCTGAAGTCACTTAGGACAACTGTAATTGCTGGATGCAGAAGGGATTCAGAAGTAAAGAGCATAATTGTAAATGAAAAGCGCCTTAGCGGAAGAGAGCATGAGATACTTAAGCGGTTTGCAGACATCTTCATAAAAGAGGACCCTGACGTAGTACAGATGGATTACGCATTCTCAAGGCTCCCCTACCTTGAGGGGAGGATGCAAAAATACGGAATAGACTGCCCCTTCCACCGCTTTGATCCCGGACCCATCACCTACAGGGGCGGAAGGTCTTTCTTCAGCTACGGCAGGGTCTTCTACCGCGATTACGCAATCCGCCTGCACGGCCGCTTCCTTGTAGACACCTCAAGCCCCGTGGGAAGCGAATGCGGAATCGATGCAATCATCGAGCTTGCACAGCTTTCAGGCGCAGGCTTCCAGAAGGTTGCATCAAGGAGTTTTGGTGCGGTCTTTCAGACAGCCCTCATCAGGCTGATGGTACAGCAGGGCTATCTCATCCACTACAAGGAAAAGCCTGTTGAAAGGCCTCTTTCAATGTTCGAGCTCCTGAAGTCTGACCGCGCCGGCCACACATTTGACCCGAAAGTGGGCTTCCACAGGAATGTTGCTGAAATAGACTTCTGCAGCATGTACCCCTGGATCATCTTCAACAGGAACATCAGCGCAGAGACGCTCATGGATAATATTGGGCCCTTTGAGCACGCCCCGGGGATACCTGTAAGGATTTCGTTAAGGAAAAAGGGCCTTGTTCCCGCTGCAATAAAGCCCATTCTAGACCGGAGAATGTATTACAAGAGAAACCCTACAGCAGTCAACAAGGCAAAATCTGTCGGCCTGAAATGGGTCCTCGTTACAAGCTACGGCTACCTGCGCTTCCGCGAGTTCAAGCTTGGGATGGCAAGCTCCCACATGGCAATCTGTGCATACGCAAGGGAGACAATCCTTCAGGCAGCAAGGCTCGCAGAGGAAAAGGGATATTATATTGTGCATGGAATAGTGGATTCACTCTACATAAAAAGGATAAAAGAAGACGCAGCAAAAGACTTCTGCAGTGAGCTCGAATCCCTGACCGGAATACCTGTAAGCTTTGACGGCATGTTCAGGTGGATAGTCTTCCTGCCATCAGTAAACGACATAGACCGTCCAGTCCCTGCAAGGTATTTTGGCGTTTTCTACGATGGCACAATAAAGGCTAGGGGAATAGAGGTCAGGCAGAGAGGGACTCCCACAATGGTCAAGAAATTCCAGCAAAAAGTCCTGGAAACCATCAGCAGGTGCAAGACAAAGAAAGAGATAATTGCCATGGTACCTGAACTATGCAGGATGCTCAGGAAAGCAATAAGCTGGATTCCGAAAACTCCTGCCAGTGAGCTTGCGGCATCCGTGTGCATAAGCAAGAGCAGCTATAAGCATAACATCCCGCAGAAGACAGCGGTTGAAAAATTGAAGAAAAGAGGCATCACCCCGATGCCCGGCCAGGTTGTGCATTTTATTTTCCAGAAAGACAAAATCGTCCTTCCCGACGAGTACAACGAAAAGCCCAACATTGCATATTACAGGAAGCTTCTGGTCAGGTCCCTCTTTGTCGTGCTGCAGCCATTTGGCTTTTCAAAGAACAGGCTGGCTGAGTTAAGCGGCGTTGAGCGCCAGGCCAAGCTCTCCGAATACACAACAGTAAGGCACATCTACATCCCAATCTGCAGAAAATACAAATCGCGCGCCGGACTATCTGAAAAACTCATCAGGCAAAGGCTTGAAAGGCAGGGATGGACAGTCTGGCGCGGCGGATCACTGTGGATTTTAAAGCAGGATGAGGTTTATCCCAATGTCAGAAGGAAATATGAAAAGCTCATCCAGCTTATGGCAAAGCACAAGCTCGATCATGAATATCTGCAGTATCTCTGCCACGTCCATCATGGAATGCCAGATTATCTCTGCTACAGGAACAGAAGGTTCAAGTTTGTAGAATGCAAGCTGGGCCATGAGCAACTGGGGAAAGGCCAGAAAAAATGCATATCAAAGCTCCAGGGCATGGGCTTTACAGTTGAAGTTCACAAGCTTGTTGACCCCTGCACAAAAACCAGGGCTGCAGAAATTGACATTGCAAACGGCACGAAAAGCTTTGTGGAAAGGCAATTGGCAATCAAGAGAAATTATTGAATATCGGGTACAGAATTACAAAACCGCCGGAATTCAGTCAAACCGGTTTCCTGAAATAGCTAAATTTAAGTATTCTAGCCAATAATTCCGTGGGCTGCAATCTGCCATGTCTTTCACAGTTCTGACGGGCCGCGTAGAATTCCTTAGTTAATTATATAACCCAGTAAGCCGTCAGGCTTTACTGGGGGTGGATATTGGAGGTATCCACCAAATGAAAG
>JBDRAZ010000109.1:0-18231 GCA_043823195.1 archaeon | reverse complement strand
TTTTCTACTACTTCGTATCCTTCCATATTAAGGCGCATCGGTTTTCGCATTGTAGTTACAATGTAACTACACAAATACAAAAAGATTTCGGTGCTGTAGTATACAAGTGGGAAAAACGCTTCAGAAAGCTAAAGAATTACTGAATACCGGCAGGTATTTAATGTTGTTAATATCTGATTCCCCCATGAAATGGCTGGCTGTCCTGGAAAAGGAAATAAAGGCTGAAATGGAAAAGGCGCCCTCGGTTGTATCCTCACACGACATCAATCATATTAAACGCGTATGGAAATATGCCCAGCATATAGCTCAGGGAAAAGACATTGATTATGACGTCCTTGCAGCTGCAGCCTTTCTGCATGACATAGGGAGGCATTACCCCCAAGGTGCAAGGGAGCATGGCCCAGTCAGTGAGCCACTTGCCAGAAAAGTCCTTGAGCGGATCAATTTTCCAGAAGACAAAAGAAAAAACGTCCTTCTTTCAATCAAATACCATGATGAGACATTCCCGCCTGAAAAAAGGACTACAACAGAGTCAAGGGTACTTTATGACGCAGACAAGCTCGACGTTTTCGGGGCTGTGGGAATATCAAGGTTCCTTGTCCTTAATGCAATGCGTGGCAAATCACTTAATGAGACTGCAGATTATGCCCTACAGAACCTTCCGCTGAGATTCGAACGGCTTGAATTTCCTGAAACCAGAACAATTGCCTGGGAAAGGTACGAGTACGCGCTGGATTATTTCAGGAAGCTGAAGAAAGAGATTTCTATTCGAGAATAACTCCACGGAACCTAATATACTTTTCAAGAGATATATTTTTTTCATAATGGATTGAAGAGTCAATAAACCGCAAATCAAAAAGGTTAACGTATCCTCTCATCGTACCATTTGTGGTCGAGGGATCTGTCAAAGGAAACTTCCTCAATACGTCAGAAAAATACAGCCTGTTGGACCCAGGTGAAATGAACCTGCCCGGAATATCCCCCCTTAGAATTTCCTGCCCCTCCAAATTTACAAAATAATATGTGCCGCCCATCCGTACAGGCACAAAGCCCCCATTGTTCAGATAGATACTGCCTTCCAGGACCACAAATTGCGTGTACTCCTTCTCCTCAACCTCTATTTTTGTTATTTTTACTGCGGACTGGGAGTAGATGTATGATACAATAAACAGCAGAATCAGGCCAATTATCGCAGGAATATACCATCTCATGGCAGCATTTATGCGTCCGGATTATAAAAACATATGTTATCAGAATTTTGCACTGACATCCCAGAGCATCTCAAAATAAATCCTGAAACTCTCTGCAATCTCCGGATTCACAATCTCAATAGCCATCCCCTTCCTGCTCTGCAGACCAATAAGGGAGACATCCCTATAGACCATTATCCAGGCCGGTGTCTCTATCCCCGAAGGCATGTACCTCGCCTCTGACCCCTTATAGCTGTTCCTGTTCTCCATGACAAAGTGCGGCGTTCCCGGATTAAAAAGCATCCTGCACCTGATTCCGAGCTTAACACGTTTCCTGTGCGCCGCGTTCCATCTTTCATGATACCGCTCTTCCTGAAACGCAGGTATCCCATAGAAAAAATATTCATCTCCCTTTCTGAGCCCGGTAAACACGTGGTCATGGGCCGTCATAATTCCCTCAAAACCCTCATAGACCTGGACACTCGTGTCCTTTCCTGTCCCCCTCTCACCGATTAGAAGGGGCATAACTTTTGACAGCTTCTCCCGGCTTTTTCTTATTCTATTCTCCTCATTATCGAGATAATCAATAATCTTCGAGGGCTCATTTGCCTGGAAATATTTGGTCTTGTCTTTGACCATGTAAGAGGCCAGGCCCTTCCTCATTAGTCTGTCCAGAACATCATAGATCTTGGACCTCGACACACCGGATTCATCAACTATCGGGCCAATTGTTGAGTTTCCGATCTTGTTCAGCGCCAGGTAGACCTTAGCCTCGCCCTCAGTCAGCCCAAGCCCCATGAGTTCCTCTTGCATAACCCATGGAAGGCACCACCAATATAAATAATTAACCCCCCAGGGGGCTGCTAATTGTTAAAAACAGATCCACATTACCGCTCTGTTATGAACAGACCCCTAATCGTTCCCGACGAGGAGACCAGAAATCAGATAGCACAGGAACTTGAAGCAGCCTGCTGGGCCACTGAAGAGTTCAGGGCAATGTCCACTTCAGGATTCCACACAGAAGGCATCCTGACAGCAAACAGGCTTATTCCGGGTGAGCACTTCAGCAGCAGCGGTCCCGTGTGGCATTGGGATGATGAAGAAAGGCCGAGACTGGAAAGGCTACTGAAAGAGAATAATATTCCAGAGGATTCCAGGCTGTATCTGGAAAACACCCATCCCCTGGAAATAGTGGATGAGGTTGAGCTGATAAAGGGGAAAAAAGGTCTTGAGCACTATTGGACGCAGTTACCAAGAAACAACAGCACATACATAGTCGGAAGCAAAGAAGAGACAATCCGGCATTTCCCAACCTCAAAGCCATTAAGGCCGATAACCGACGCACCGGTCTACATCAATTCAGTAAACATGGATGATAGATTGTACTTCACCAAGATTACAGCGTATCTGTTTAATGATCTGGAATGCATGACACGTTTTGACGGGCAATACCGGCAGACATCAGAGACCGTTGCAAGGTTTGAGCTTGTGCGAGCCGTTTTTCATAATGTTGATTACGAGCGGCTCGAAGAGATGGAACACGAAGTGTTCCCCCACCATTACTATATCAATGGAATCCGCAACACACGAACCCATTCGCTTTTGGGCCGGCCCGAAGAGCAGATGCAGCACATCAGGTCTCTTGCGGATGACCTTGAAGCTGCAAGCCCGACTGCAGGAAAAAGACTGCAGGAGATATTTCAGAGCCTTGCTATCTGATCCCGAATCCTGTTGAAAAAATCAGCCTCTTCCGGATAAGAAAAGTATGCGGAAACCTCATCAGGGGGCACCCATCTTATCTCTGATATCTCTGAAGAATCGCTTTTTGCTGCAACATCACCTGCCCTGAACAGGAACATGTGCATCACCTTGATCTTGTTGGGGTTCTGCCTTGTCGGCCTCTCGTAGACAGGAAGCTCGCAGACCAGCTCCAGCCCCCCAAGGCCCGACTCCTCCTTAATCTCTCTCTTTGCTGCATCCAGAAAATCCTCGCCATCACCCACGTGGCCCTTAGGATAGGTCCAGCTGTTGGTCTTGTGGTTTAGCACCAGAAGGACCTCTTTTCTCGGATTGACAATGACCCCGCCTGCAAGGTGAACCCTTATCATGACAACCGGACAGACCCCTTACTTTAATAAGTTTACGTGCGCCTGATCTTTAAGAAACAATCTCACTAACCACTTCAAAATAGCAAAAAACTTATTAAATAAGGCTTAGTTTATGCGCAAGATCATGTGGAAAACACTGGCAGACATCGACTCAGCAAGGCTTGAGGATCTTCACGAGTACCACTCCAGGCCGACTGAAGCGGTCCTAAGGTTCTTCGCAGACAACACAGAAGATATGGTAATATACGGCCCGAGCGGCAAGTTCTCAATACACCCAACGCTGATGGCCTTAAGGGCCATAAAGGAGACCGGGACAAACAGGACAATTGACCTAGTCAAGAGCCCCCGGACAAGGCCGCAGTTCGAGAGGTTTGTTGAGCCGTTCAGGGATATGATAACCGAGCACCGGATCGACCTGGCAAAAGCCAATATCCAAAGCCTCGAGGTCATATCAAACCGCACACCGCTCGCATATTATTTTGTCGGCGACAGCTGCAGGAGGCAGAACGAAAGCGATGCAGAGTACGCCGCAAAATGCGACACATTCGGATACAAGGTGCCGTTCATAGTGATCAACCACCACAGGCAGGGATCAAGCATAGTGGTTATGGGGTCATACAACCCGGTGGCCTGCACCAGACCGGACAACATGGCTGATGACCACGCACCGCTGAACCCTGCTCCGGACAGCCCATACGGGTGGTCCATTCTGGCAAAGGAGAAGGTCATTGACCGGCTTCTTGACGTGGAATATCCGGAGATATCTTATGCGGCAATTGTCAGGGGCGGATTCTTCACAGACGGAACCTACAGCGGGCTGCTTGAGATCATTGAAAGGATTGCAGCCAAAGCTCCAATTGATCTTAGCCAAAAGAACTGGTTCCAGTTGCTCTCGGACAGGGATGCAGCAGCTGCATCTCTTCGCGCTGCAGACCTGGTGGGAAATCCCCCGACAAGATACAACCTCTCGGGGACGGATGATCACATAGTGTGTGTCGAAGAAGCTGCACACACAATAGCTGAGGAGATGAGGCAGTACCCGCAGTTTGCTGGTGTCGAGCCAAACATTATGGGAAGTCCAAGAAAGGACGGCCTTCTGGCAAATGGCTTTGCATTGTGCAATCACCTTGGCTTCGTTCCTGTGGATTCACTTGCAGACCTTATCCATGCCCAGGTCTTCTGGTATGCAAACAACGGCTACCTGAGGGACAACACCCACCGTGTTGGTGAACAGATGAGAGGAATGAACATCTAAATTCAGGAGGAAAAAAATGTTACAAACAAACATCATCAGGATTGAAAGGCCAATAAGGCAGGTTGTTGAGCAGATACTGGCCCATGCCGATACGGCCACAGGCCTGCATCATTTCGGGCTGCGAGGATACACGCCAGAGGATTTCCCAATAATAGCTGTCTCGCATGACGAGCCTGAGACCCTGAGGAATGACAAGTTCATGGTGGTTTATATGTGCCATGTTGAGGCAGGTGAGGCGGCAGAGCCGGATGATCCCTTTTACCTGAACGGACGCACAGCCATCGCTGACTTCTGGCAGAGCGGGTGTGAAACAGAAATTCAGTGGAGAGAAGAGTGGAAAGACGATCGCTGGGCAAAACCGGGCTATGAAGCGCTGGAAAGGCTTCTTCACCAGGACCCATAAAATGACCTACTCCCACGACCTAAAGGTCGGGGAATTAAACCCCGGTGCTCGCTAGGCTCGCATTAATATACAATCAGGCATCTCCTATTACTATGATTACATTTCACAGCCCACCTGACAGCACAATGACAGGCGATTACGTCCCGCTTGACTTTGATAGACTCACTGACAGAGCTGGAACCATCGATGAGCATGTACTGCGCACAATAAGGTTATATGATATTGGGGTTCATCTAGTTGAGAGTCAGCACGGAATTGGATTTCCTGTCGAAGTGAGGTTTAACGGAAGCTCAGTAGTACACCCTAACGCTCGAAGATATCATGACCGGGGAGAGGCCCTGGCAGTTGTGGAGCATATGCTGTCCCATCTACAGAGAGGCGATTATTCACTTCTCAATCCCAAGAGAGGGTCAATGAGATTAAGATTGGAATCGCATTAGCAGCCCATCTGTTTAACAGACATCTTCTACACTTTGTTCTTTACTTTTTAAAACTCTATTGCCTGTTCCTTTCGGAAGGCATAACCATCACAACCACTCCAGGGCTTCCCAGGTGAAATTCATTGGGTAATGTGGGCTTCTGCCGTTGTGAAGCAAGTGTCCTCTAATGGCTGCCTACAGAGTATCTATTGCTTTCTTCAGACTCCTGTAGCACTCGTTAGGCGACTCACCGCGTGGCAATAAGAATACAGGGACATTTTCATACGCATGCTTTGTCATATTCACCATCCATGGCTTAACCTCCCGGACCACCTCATACTCAGTTTTACCTCCCATGGAATGATAGAACATTCTGGCCAGCGCTAGCTCAAGATCACCTTCCTTAACTTCACCCAAGGAGTATGATAAATGAAATATTCCTTCAATAGGAAACCTTTCTGCCCTTCGCCATTCAGCATCGACAGTAACCTGCCTGCCAGACTGATAGGCATACATCCTGTCGTCAAACGCATTTAGTCCTGCATCCTCTGAGAGCCTTTGGGAAGAGTGATTGTTGTAACCGACAAACCTTCCCGTAACAGAAGTTTTGCCAGAATCAGGTCCACCCACAATTAGATACGCTGAACCATTGTGCTCAAAGGAATCTGCAAAAGGTATAAACACACCATTCTGCGCCAGGCGCCTAAAGCTTTCCTTTCTATGCCAGTTTACTTCGTGCAGATGTTTTCCGTGGAAATGAGATAAACCCATAGGATTACCTCCCAAAATAAGAGAAATCCAGAGTAATTCCGCGTTCTACTCGCACCGCATCAAGCTCTGCCTTACGAAGAATCTGCCAGAGGCCTTGTTCAATTTCATAATCAATAAAGTCACTCAGGCCCAAACATCCGGTATCGCCATCATAAAGGTTAGGTATTACTTTATTTCTGTCTCTACCCCGATTCAGATTCCAGGCCAATCCTGAAGCATTAATGCCTGGATCATTTCTGTGATAAGCCAATATCCCAAAGATATCTCTCTGTGTGAATTCCGCAGCCACTGCATCGGAATCATGAGCATCAGTCCTTATCAAATACAGTAAATTTTCAGGACTCGCAAACTGAGTCACCTGAAAGTTTTGAGGTAATTTGTCCATAACAGCAAATAACGAGCATTTATTTATAAAGATTTCTAAAAAGTATCACTTAAAAGTGACTATTTGCTTGGCTTCTTCCGAAGATATTTTTCCGGATGCTCAAAGAAATCCCTTATCTCTTCGCCTAGCTCATCGGCTGTGTCGCGATCTACTCTGATCCTGTAATCTACTCCGATACCATAGTCCGGCAGTCCAAGGCCGCCAATTTCTATTCCGGCAATGTACCTGCCTCCCTGCCTGTGAACCTGGATCAGAAACTGTCGGTATGTGTCCATGTCAGGAAAAACAGCAAATCCCTTTTTTGAGGTTTGGTGGCCGACAAGCACAACGCCTGTATGACCATCCAGAGGAATTGCCGTCGTCTCAATAACGTGGTCTATGCCGCACGCTGCAGCGAGATCTGCAGCAACATCCATATTTTTCGAGTGTGTTAGGTATAATAGCATCATAAAACAGTGGGGTTCGGGTGCGTTATTTAAGGCTTTCTCCGAAGAAATGCTTAAATAAAACCTTGGCAGTAATACCCGGCATGGCTGATTACGAACTGGAAGAAGTGGCTGACTGGGCAATCGAAGAGTGCAGGTGTTTCATACATACGGAAAGCCAGGCAATTGCAGATGAGCATGATCTGTATCAGAGGCTCCTTGCATGGCATAACGTAATAGGACACCTTGAGGAGAGATGCCCTGAAGAGCTTCTTGAGCTCAACGGAAAGATAGCTGAGATCCTGCATGAACTGACGCGGCTTGTCGAGGAAGGCAGCCTCAAAGACCTGGAATTCAGGAAAGAGGAACAGGGTCTGCTGAAGCAACTTGATGATGATGTTAAGCATAGGGACTGGATGGCTGTAAAAAGGGACATGGCTTCTGAGGAAAACGAGCAGAGGGGAGTCATCAGGCTGCAGGACAACGAGCTGGAACAGGTGCACGCCCTTTTCATGAGATTACTGAGGCTGATGAAAGAGGGCGTGGCGCATGATCCTTCTGTTGAAAGAGCAAAAGATGAATTTGAAAGAGCAGAGGAATACTATCTCCTTGAGATCTACAAGTTTGCCCGCGCCTATGAAAGGATATTCAGGCACCTCTGGAAAAAGGAAAGGATTCTCACGCGAAAACTTAAGAAAGCCCGCCGGGGATTATGAATTGTGCCTACTAATAAAGAAGTCTGATATTCTTAGGGCTGCATATTCGATTGATGCCCTGCTTACAATAGGATAGATCACCTCATCAATACCCCTGTTGCGCCCCGGAAGGCAGTACCGGTCAGGGAGCACAGCGGCAATCCCCAGGTCATGCTCATGCGCAGCCTCAACAAAGAGCCAATAGGATTGTCTGTCACGGAAAACCCCGTTTGATTGCTTTGAGGTCTGCGGACCGATAAACACCACACCCTCAATCCCCTCTAGCGCGCCGGGCATGCTTTCTTCTGTAACCCCCTGGCAGAAAACAGGTCCAAACCCGTCAACCCTATAGGCAATTTTCGTGCAGAAGGTTGCTTTCCATTCAGGTGCAGTGTAAAGCAGCTTTGCCATGCTAATGGAGAATGAAGATTTACTCTTAAATCTAATGTTCGCTCCGAAACCCATCAGCCCGGCGGTTGAAATATTCAGCAATATCCTGGCCAACCTGTTCCCGCGTCAGATCTGACTTTGGCAGGATTAAATGTTCAATTCCCGGTCGGGGTTCCTGATGCGCATATCCCCCCTGCCCTGCAGACACAACACCAATGCTTACGCCCGCAGCAATTGACTCAAGCAAGGCTTGGGCAGAGAGGGACGGAATCAGGTTCTGATTTAGCCCATTTGTTACCCCAACTAACGAAAAGAAGAGAATAAGAGACCTCCGTTAGCTTCAATAACAAAGTTATCATAAATAACCAAAAAGCATAAATAGAGGCATAATGTTATCAGGGGTAACCATGTCCGATAAGCTGCTTATTCACAAGTTCAAGGAGTCAAGTGATCTAGTATATGATTCTGAAGACTATACAAGTGCGACAATTCTTTATTTCAAGACACTTTTTGCGATTCACGATTTCATTCTCCTCAAAAAAATCGGTACCGCCCCAAAAGACCACACTGAACGTTTTAGGCTTCTGAAGAAGGAGTATCCGGATTCATATGAATTATTAGACAGTGAATTCAACACCTACAGAAGCACCTACAACCGCATAATCAGCAAGGAAACATGCGAAAGAATCAAGAGACTAGTAGAAGATGAACTTAAAAAAATATAGGCAGGCATTAAGAAAGATCGATCTAACCGGAATCGATGATATCGTAATATTCGGATCAGCTATGAAAGGCAAGGACAATCCCAGCGATATTGACATCATGATAATCTTCAAAGAGAGGGTCAACAAGGAGATTGAAACAGACTTCAGGAAAGCATTAGATGCAGACGCTGATGTGAATTCAACAACTGTTTCTGAACTGGAGAGTGATGCGTTCATAGCCAAGGAAGGCATTTTTCTCGAGGGATACAGCCTTATCAGGCAAAGATTAATCCATGATTGCATGGGTTTCATGGGTGTTGTGTTCTTTAAATACGACATTTCTCAAATTAAGGGGTCAAAAAGGGTTAGGTTCTACTATGCTCTGCATGGGAGGGACGAGAAAGGAGTATTGGACCTCTATAAGGCCAAGCGAATGTCAGATAATGTAATTGTCTCGGGCATTGAAAAAAGCGAAAAGATCAGGGAATTCCTCGAGCAATGGGGCATTGAATACACGTCTATTCCTGCATTGGTCCCAAAACGCCTTAGAACTGTTATGTTCTAATACGCAATAAGAATCTTTACCCTGTTCTCAACAGAATCCTGCTTCAGCATCCCGCTCAGATCCAAGCAGCTGCATCAATATCCTTAGCGAAGAACCAATCTTCATTGTAATACAAAGCAGGGAAATCGCAGAGAGTTTTATTGGATACTTCAGGTTTCTCTGGAAGATGGCCAAGAAATGATAAGCTCTTAGCTTCTGAGCAGCATCGGGCTCCCGTCATCGAAATTAAGAACATCCATCCCAATCACCGGGTTCTGTTCGACCGGGTATGGGCCCGGTTTATGGTGTGGTATTACTTGTGTGCCTGGCATGATTTCCCGGACAACATCGCCGTATCCTGCCTGCGCATTCGGAGTGCATAGGTGAACTTCCGGAGCTTCAACCCCAATGGCAAAAAGCAGCCGTCTCAGGTTATCGGGGGTTAGAGCATGAACGAGAACAGAATATCCGTTCTCAAAGATGACTGCAGAGCCCAGATGGACGCCCGGTGCTCTAAGGTTTCTGACGCCGTCATCCGTATTCACCACTCCTCCATTTTCGCTGAACATCCCTTCTGGTCTTGCATGGTAAAGGGTATACTCTCCTGTCGGATGAAGCACTGCGGCATAACCTGCATGCACATCCAGTACATTTTCGAGTCTCATGCAGTCGAGCAATAGACCCCAGTTTATAAAGTTATCCCTGTAGAGAAGTAACCCGCGCTCAACCGCGAGCCCGGCAGAAAACAACGACATCATGCTCAATCTTCCTGCCGCGGACACGATCGCCAACATCCTTTCGGAAGATCCGGTTCATGCAATCCTTTGCCTGCTTAAGGGAATCAAACTCAAAATATGTCTTAATCTTCTTTACAACGGAGAATCCTTTCTCCTTTAGCCAATACTGGTAATTATACTCAACGGGATTAGAATCATAACCAAAAAGCCTCTGGATCTCGCCCTTAAAACTATTTTCCACAACAATAAACACACCTTTCTTCTTCAGAACTCTAAGCCCTTCATTGACAGCAGCATCCCTATGGTCAACAAAATTCATTGCAGATATTGCCCATGATGAAAAGACGATATCAACGGAGCTGTCAGGCAAGAGAATCTTCTGGGCTAGTGCATTGATTGTCTGAACATCTCCCTTCTGCTCAGCGATCTTAAGCAGCTTTTTTGATGCGTCCAGCGCATAATACCTCTTTGCTCTAGCTGACAGCACCGGGATAAACTTCCCTGAGCCGCAGCCCATATCCAGGACTGTCCCTGAAAAATCAAACTTCCCAATCAAAAACCTGGCAATCTTCCCGGGCGCATCCTCTGCTGAACTGAAAATTTCATACAGGTCAGAATGCCTGTTGTATATTTTGGGATAGTTGTCCATTATAGTGAACCAAGTGCAAATTATTAATAAATATTACTGAAAATATATCCAGAATTCAATAGCAATCACTCGAATATATCGCGGGGCCAGGGCATCTTATCACCGGCACGGTCCCTGTTGCCTGCATCATTACCGAGACCCTGCACGCGTTGTGATCTCTCAGGTCTGATGACCGGGCCAGCACCAAGAAGCCTCAGGTGAATGCCATTTTTCTCAAGGTGGCATGCCATAACAGACCTTAAACCCCTGTCTGATATCTGGATAACGGCTGGTCTTTTTTTATCTGTCTTCTGGCCGTATCTGATGGCCGCTGACACCGCCTGCCTGAGATGCAGGTTACCGCGGTTCTGCGAATACAGATCCGCCGCATACGCTGCAACTGCATCCTCGCTCGCAGTATCGACATCTGCCCCCGGCATCTGGCCGTCATAATGGACCTCTGCAAATTCCCTCAGCTGCTGAAGCTGGGGTGACAGCCTGAACTCGCCGCGCAGATGCCTGTCCCTAACCTCAGGTATCCAGAAGAACATCCCGTCATAAAGTATATGATGGGTCCATCCGGCTGAGTACTTCAGTACGTCATCACTTAGGTGCTCTGTTGCCAGGACCTCCCATCCTATATCACCAACATCTCCAGACCGGAGATCATCAACAGATGGGTAAATGCCATCCACCATCTGATCGAGCCTGCGGAGCGCCATCACGTTATCTCTGACAGTGAACTCTGCAGTTAGTGGCCTATCCAGGGTTGGCATAAACTGAGGCAGCATTATTCCGTCACTGTCTACGCACCATATCCCGTTCAGGTAACCGGCAAAATCCAGTGACCGTCTATAATGTGTTAAGACCGAGACAGGCATGTCTGCGTTATCCCTGATCATAAGGCTGAGATTGTACAATGGCTTTGACATTCCTGCGCGGGATTGGTCTTCTCTTATATACTTTTCCTGATTTCCGCGGATTTCTTGTGCGCCTTCAGTCCCTCTGCATCAGCCAGCCTCCCGGCCACTTCAACCATCTCCCCCGCATCCTCAACCCTCTGAAAACTAACGATTTTCACAAAATCCAACACAGACAACCCGCCCGTGTAGCAAGCTGCACCACCGGTGGGAAGAATGTGGTTTGGCCCGCAGTAGTCGCCAAAGGCAACAGCTGATTTCTCACCGATGAAGAGCGCTCCGTAATTCCTTAGTTTGGGGATGATCTTCCCGGGATTCCCAAGCATGAGTTCCAAATGTTCGGGTGCACGAAGATTGCTCAGGTCAACTGCTTCATCAAGATTAGTAACTACAGTAGCTCCAAATCCCAGTTCCCTTATCCGTGCCGCCAGTTCCTTTGACGTCGTGATCAGTTCAGCCGCAGCATCGGGATCGTGCTCTAGCTGTGCAGCCAGGTCTGCGGCAATGATTTCTGGTCTGGCGGCCTCATCTGCAATAATGAGAATCTCGCTTGGTCCCGCGATGAAATCGATCCCTACCGTGCCAAAAACCTCTTTCTTGGCTTCAGCTACGTATCTGTTTCCGGGGCCCACGATCTTATCGGCCTTCGGAACAGTCTCAGTTCCGTATGCCATTGCACCGATCGCCTGCACGCCGCCGATTCCGAAAATCCGGTCTGCGCCTGCAATATCTGCAGCAACAATTGTTACTGGCTGAATCTTTGGGGAGCAAACAACAACTTCCTTAACACCCGCAACTTTGGCGGGTATCACGCCCATGAGAGCGGAGGATGGCAAAGGAAACCGACCACCCGGCACATAGCACCCCACACGCTCAATTGGGACCGCTCTCTGTCCAAGAATAGCTCCGGCTACATTGATCTCAAAATCCATAATCTGCGAAATCTGTTTCTCTGCAAATGCCCTGATGAATCCAGCTGCTTTTCTTAATGCAGAAATCACCTCATCCGGCACCTTTCGGTATGCTGCTCGGATTTCCGCTTTTCCAAGCTCTCCCTTGTACTGGCCGTCAAACTCCAGCGAATATTTCCTGACGGCAGAATCTCCGCTCGTCTTCACATCTGAAAGAATCTTTCGCACC
The DNA here is from genome assembly GCA_043823195.1 of archaeon. Classification (GTDB taxonomy): domain Archaea; phylum Nanobdellota; class Nanobdellia; order Woesearchaeales; family JBDRAZ01; genus JBDRAZ01. Next base: position 5,517 of record JBDRAZ010000109.1, on the reverse strand, counting down.
GTCATTTCCTTCTCCTCCGCAACTCAGTTTCCACATCACTCAAGGTCACTCCCTTCTTTGCCATCAGCGCCAGCAGGAAATACTGAAGATCGGCAATCTCCCAGATGAGGTTGTCCCGATCAGAATAATTCACGACCTCGCTGGCTTCTTCCAGAATCTTCTCCTTGATCTGACCCTCACTCTGCAGCAATCGTGAGGTATACGACTCTGTCGGATTGCGCAGCCTGTCAACTGCTACAGCATAAAGCTCATGCAAATCAAATATTCTGTCTCCAAAACAAGAATATTTTCCAGTATGGCATGCACCGTTTCTCTGCCTGACAGTAAACAGCAGCGTATCCCGGTCGCAGTCATACTTTACATTCACCAGCTCCTGGAAATTGCCTGAGGTCTCGCCCTTTGTCCACAATTTCTTACGCGATCTGCTGTAATAGGTTGCATTTCCTGTCTCAAAGGTCTTCATAAGAGATTCCATTGAAGAATATGCAAGCATAAGCACCTGCCTGTCCTGGACAATTGTCGGAACAAGAGGATTGAACTTAACAAGTGAACAGAAAGCTTCAGCAGGATTGATCTTTCCCGTATAGACTGCCATTCCAATCTGGGAATTCGCACCAATATCCTCTATCTTCCTTATCTCATCAAGGGTCGTAATGCCGCCGGCAATTGTCATCTGATTTCTGGTTGCTGCTCTGATCTCTGAAACCAGATTAAAATCAATGCCTTTCATCATGCCCTCGCGGTTGACATCTGTGAAAAGAAATTCGGAACAGCACCCTTCAAGCTGCCTTATCAGTTCAAGGGGTGTGCGGCCTGTCTTCCTTGTCCAGCCTTTGTCAACAACCTTCTGGTCCCAGGTATCAATGGCAGCAATCACTCTGCTTCGCGGCAGCCGACCAAGAAACTCAGGTGTTGCTTTTGTCCCGATAATCAATTTCCTTGCTCCTGCAGACAGCATTTCATCTGCCTTCTCAACTGTCCGGATTCCGCCACCGACCCGGCACTCTGCAATCCTGCACAGCTGCTTAATGAGCTCGGAATTATCGCCTTTGCCGAGAGCTGCATCAAGGTCAATCACTGCAATCTCCCCATATTTGGAAAACTCCCTGGCGAGCCCAAAAACATCCTCTCTTTCCAGCACCATCTCCTTTCCCTGGCGAAGCTGCACTGCCTTGCCATCCATGATATCAATGCTCGGAATTATCATTTTCTAACCTCTATCCAGCTCTCTGCCAAATATTTCTTCACATCTCTTACCGTGTATTTACCGTAGTGGAAAACTGATGCTGCAAGCGCTGCATCTGCCTTTCCTTGACTAAACACCCGCACAAACGAATCCAGATTGCCGGCGCCGCCCGAGGCGATAACCGGGATATTGACTGCCTCTGACACAAGCTTAGTCAGTTCCAGGTCAAACCCCTCCTTTGTGCCGTCTGCATCCATTGATGTCAATAGAATCTCACCTGCGCCAAGTTTTTCAACGCGCCTCACCCAGCTCAGGGCGTCAATACCCGTAGCCTTGCTGCCTCCGCTTACGTAAACCTCAAACCCATCTTCGCATCGCTTGGCATCAATCGCCACCACAACGCACTGGCTGCCAAAAACCGTGGCTGCGTCCCTTATCAGACCAGGATTCCGCACTGCTGCTGAGTTCACCGATATTTTGTCTGCTCCGGCGCACAGCAGCTGACGCATATCATCAACAGATCTTACACCGCCGCCCACAGTGAAGGGGATAAAGACCTCTAAAGCCACCTTCTTAATCATTTCAATGACAGTCGGCCTCTTCTCCTTTGTTGCCGTTATATCTAGGAACACAAGCTCATCTGCTCCATCGTCACAGTACTTTTTCGCAAGACTCACTGCATCGCCCGCATATTTCAGGTTAACAAAATTGGTGCCTTTCACAACCTTGCCCCCCTTAACATCCAGGCAGGGGATTATCCTCCTCGTCAGCATTTCAGCCACCTCCGAAGAAATTCGATCCCGAAATCTCCGCTCTTTTCCGGGTGGAACTGTACAGCCGTCACATTTCCGGACTGCACAGCACAAACAAATTCGGAATAATAATCTGAGACCGCAGCAACGATGCCTTCATCCCCGGGAACAACATAATACGAGTTCACAAAGTAGCTATAGCCCTCTGAAAACATTGGTTTCCTTGGAATTACCTTGTTCCACCCTACCTGCGGAACCTTTCCCTTCCTGAATCTGACAACCCTGCCAGGAAAAATCCCGAGTCCTGATACGCCCGGGCTTTCCTCGCTTCCCTCAAACAATACCTGCATGCCGAGACAGATACCAAGAAATTTCGTGCCTCCTGCAATTGCATTTTTTATCGGCATCTCCAATCCCTTCGTCCTCAGGCTTTCCATCATGAATCCAAAGGCCCCCACTCCAGGCAAAATGATAGCATCACAATTAACCTCATCGGGCCTGTCAGCTATTCTGTACTCAGCTCCAATACACTTCAGAGCATTAGCTACGCTCGCCAGGTTCCCTGCCCCGTAATCAATAATCGTTATCATCTATCACACCCTTTGTGCTCGGTATCTCTCCATCGATCCTTCCGCAGGCCATCATCATTGCCTTGCCAAATCCCTTGAACATCGATTCGATCTTGTGGTGGTCGCTCCTGCCCGATAAAACACGAACGGCAACATTGGCGCCAAGACCGACTGAAAATCCGTAAAAAAAGTCCTCAAGCACATCTGTATCCAGCTCACCGCAGTATCTGCGCACATATTCTGCTTCATACTGCAGATACGGCCTGCCGCCTATGTCAACCGCCACAACCGAGAGCGCCTCATCCATCGGGAACACGAAGCATCCTGCTCTGTTGATGCTGCGATCCAGTTTATTCCGGAACTCCTTGCCCAGCACAAGACCTGCATCCTCCATGGTGTGGTGCTGGTCAACTTTAAGATCGCCCGTTATCCTGAACTTCAGGTCGAACATGCCGTGCCTCGCAAAGGATTCCATGAGGTGTGTAAACATGCCAATGGGCGTCTGTACATCAAATTTGCCAGTGCCATATACACACAGCTCAATTTCTATATCCGTTTCCCTGGTCGTTCGTTTCATACTATTCTCACCCGGATTCCTGCAGCCTCTGCTGCCTTCTGATCATCAATTGTATCGCCAATGTAGATTGCCTCGCATCCGATCCGTTTGATTGCCAGCTCAATACCGCAAGGGTCTGGCTTGGATTTCTCGGGCGGATAGTCTCCCAGGGCGACAATCACATCAAAATATTGCAGAATACCCAGTCTTTCAAGAGTATAAATCGCCTCTTCCCTGGGCCTTCCGGTAACAATTCCAAGCCGGTATTTGCAGTACAGTCTCTGAATCGTCTCTCCGGAAAACATCAGGGTTTCATCATCTCTGAACCGCCGATAGTAGTCCTGGAATCCTGCAATGATCCTCTCTTTCTCAACCAGAACATTTCTGTCAGCAATGATTGCTGCCGTAAGATCCCAGTCATTGTTGTAGCCGCCAATGTCCTTGAATCCCTGTATTTCTTCCTGCGCAATTGAATCACCTGTAAAGAATTCGGCAGTTTTCTGTATCGCAAGGCGGTATGATTTTGAAACATCCACAAGCGTCCCATCCATATCAAAAAGAACCGCTTTCTTTCTGAGTATTTTTTTCAGTTCCCCCACCAGTGCTTCAGACTGCTCCATGGTCCCCACACCAATCCTCAGGCAGCCGGCCAGCATCGGGTATTTGCTTACATCCCTTACAAGGATTTCCGCTGCCCTCAGCTCAGAATATACTTTCTGCCTCGCCTCCCCAAAATCAGCCAGGACGAAGTTTGCTTCAGATGGATATGTCCTGATGCCCAGCATTCCCAACTCTTTCCTGAGATAATCTCTGCTCTTCCTGACCTCGGCAGCATAACCCTCGACAAACGCAGCGTCTTTCAGCGCTGCACTGCCTGCAACTAGCGCAAGAGAGTTCACGCTATAAGGCGAAAGAACCTTAGATAGGGAGGCAATTACAGCGGAATCGGATATTGCACAGCCCAGGCGCAGACCGGCAAGGCCAAACGCTTTTGAGAATGTCTGCAATATGATGACGTTGCTGTATCTTCTGCAAAGCTCTTTTGCGCTTTTTCCATAGTACTGCCAATAAGCCTCATCAACGACAAGCAGGACCCCGGTTTCAGCAAGCCTCACAATATCCTCTTCGAGAATCACAGATCCCGTCGGGTTATTGGGGTTTGCAATGATCAGCATCTTTGCCTCTACAGATCTCTCTACCAGCTCATCGATGGGAAAACTCATGTCATCGTTCAGAGGAACAGACTGAATTTTCGCCCCGGAAAGCCCCGCATATATCCTGTACAGGGCAAAAGACGGCTCCACCAGAACCAGCGAGTCTCCTGTCTCCAGGTATGCCTCCGTCACAAGCCTTATTGCCTCATCTGTACCGTTTGTCATGAGAACTTCGCTCTCATCAACACAAAGGTACTGTGCAAGCTCTCTCCTGAAAGCTGAATAATCCGGATACTTGCAGATTGTATCTGAGGTAAACCCTCTAATTGCCTCCACAACCTTCGGCGAGCACCCGACAGTGTTCTCATTGAAATCGAGCCTGAGCCCTGACCGGTTAGCTGTTGGCGGAACATATGTCGGAAGTCCCTCTACACATTTTGTTGGCTTGGGAGACGGACCGATTACAAGAAAATCGCTTTTCAGTATAACATCCAGAACACGCAGACCATACCTCTCCAGTGAGGCCCCGGTATAAACAATGTCAACAATTAGATCAGCAATGCCTTCTTTGCAGTTTGGCTCAACACAGCCATTAACAAAAATCTTGTTGAATTTGCCCTTGCTGTCAAGGTACGCACTGGCAATGTTCCTGTACTTGGAAGAAATAAATACTGTCGGGACCCTTGGCAGTCCCCTGCCGTTGCCAATAAGGCAAAGCGCCGGCTTTCCATACCTGGCTTTCGGGTCATTCCAGGGTATCCGCCTGAGAATTCTGGACCTTGAACCGCCGGCCATAGTGTATTCAGCTACCAGGTCTTCGCCTGTCAAGCCAATGACGTCCCTGCCCTTTCTGCTGAACTGCTCAACAAGCAAAGGGATATCCTCCCCTCTCGCCTCAATTGTCCTGTAGTCAGAAAATTGCTCCAGCGCTTTATCGCTGTATTCCTTAAGTCCTGAGTTCTTTGGAACCAGGATGAAGGCAACCACCCATTTTCACACCTCCAACTAGGTTGTTATCGTCCTGAAAGAAAATAGCTTTATCTAAGGTGAATACAACCAGCACATCGTGCCTTAGCCTTAGATACGTTTTTCATAAGGCACGGTATTTCCTTCAGGTATTTAAAGCTTGCGAAAAGGTGGCTCGATTGCAAGTTCCATCAGTTGCACCTCAATAATATGTTGTGTGTGAAACATTTCGCATAGAAATGTCTGGCTTGCTGCCAGACGGTGCGGCCACGCAATGTTTCTCCCATGCCTCTTTTCAGCATACTGTTTGCAGTCTCAGTGAGCGGTCTTCTTC
>JBDRAZ010000108.1:0-7090 GCA_043823195.1 archaeon | reverse complement strand
CTGTAAACCTTTCATCTTACGGGTATGACCGCGAGGATGCTGCAGGCAGCCTTGCATGGGCTGTTAGCGGTGTAAATACAACACTGTTTACTGCAGGAGTCGCCAACCAGGTCCTTACTCTTACCACTGTGGCAAATAAGCATGGGAGTGATACCATAACACTGACCCTCACAGACACAGGCGGCCTGGCAGACACCCAGAATATCACAGTTACGATTAACCCTGTAAATGACAAGCCGGTGCTTGCAGGCATTGTGAATCAGACAGTTGTACAGACTGAGGACCTTAATATCAGCCTTTCAGCAGCTGATGCAGACGGCGATGTACTGACTTATGCAGCAAGCATGGGCACGATGAATTCAGCCAATGGCAAATTCAGCTGGACCCCTTCAGGCTCAACCGAAGGATACTATGATATTACTTTCGGTGTGAGTGACAGCAACGGAGGAGCTGACTCACAGGCTGCCAGGATAACAGTTGTTCCGGCAATTGATATCGCTCTTTTGGATGTTAACGTTGACGGCCAATCAAATGTTCTATTGTCCGGCAAAAACAGATCAGTGATAAGCGCAGTCAGGCCAGGATCCCAGGTTACGCTTAGCATGGGGCTTGCTGAGCGAACCCAGGCAGGCATTGAGGATGTAATTGTCACTGCTACGGTGTCAAGCCTGGGCATAGTTAGATCAACGAAGAGGTTCAATCTTGAACTGAACTGCCCGCCAACTGGCCAGTGTTCATATCTTATGAAGACTCTTGCCTTTCAGATACCAACCAATGTTGCAGAGGGCCTTTACAGGCTGGAAATTAGCACGAGCGGCGTTAAGGCTGTAAAGAGCCAGACTGCGGTGTCTTCACGGATTATTTTGTTCCTTAATGTTGATAAGGTCATGCACAATATAGGCATCTCACAGGCCCAGGCCGGCCTTACAAAGCTTACCTGCATAAGGAATACTCAGGTCAATGCAACCCTCATAAATCTTGGATGGGCAAGTGAGGATGATATTAACCTGACTATATCAAACAGTGCGCTTGGAATTAGGATAGTTGATGATGGGATTGCATTAGCAACCGGCCAGTCCTACAACAATGTCTACCCAATAGATGTCTCAACGGCAGCAGCGGGGACATACACCCTCGTAGTAAGGGCTGGTTATAACAATGATGAGAGCTTTGCACAGCAGCAGATCAGCATCCAGGTAAGTGACTGCACCCTGCCGGATAAGGTAGTTAATGAGGATACTTTACCTGAAAAAAACTGGATCGACCTTTGGGCATATACCACCGATGGCTATACCGGACCTGAACTAACCTACACTATCGCAAGCCAGTCAAATCCTTCGCTGATTGGGTGCCAGATAACAAAGGATGCTGTTACCGGGGCCAACAGATACATTGATTGCGCTCAGCCAGCAAAAGACATGCATGGGTACTCTGATGTCAATATCAGCATATCGGCAGGCGGCGTCACCAGATATGACGTGCTCAGGGTGACAGTTACACCGGTGAATGATATCCCGAGAATAGCCCAGACACCTCAGGCAGTGTCATTTTTAGAAGATGGGTACAGCGACAGCCTTGATCTTGATGTATATTTCATATCAGATGATGAGGACACAGCAAGTAATATTACGTGGACTGCCGCCAGCTCTATTTTTACTGTTAAAATAAACTCTGCCACGCACGTTGCAAACATTACTGCTCCAGCAGACTGGAACGGCACCGGAGTCATTACATTTACGGCAAGAGATTCGGGCGGGGCAACCAACAGCACAACTGCTATTGTCACAGTAATAGCGGTGAATGATGATGCACCAGTCATTACCATGACTATGCCTGGCTATAATCCGCTTGCAGATGAGATGGAATCAGTTGAATTCAAGGCAAATGCCACAGATCCTGATAAAGATCCGCTGATTATTTCATGGTATCAGGATAGTGTCTTCAAGCTGGAAGGCAATTTCTACACATTTAAGGGTGACGGAACCCTGAAGAGCTATAACATAACGGCTGTTGTCACCGACGGGCTATATACAGTGCAGCATGAATGGAACCTTACAACCAGCAACCTGCCTGTGTCAAAGTCATATACCGGGACAATCGGGCGTGTCAATTTGTCTAATGTCGGGAATGTCTCAGGAATAACCATTGAGCACTCGCAGGGAAAGATTGACTTTGGATCCAGATACCTTAATCTGTCAAGAGCAGTTGACCTGGACAGGTACATCGTTATAGCAAGCAACCGAATCGGAATCGACTCAACGAAGCTGCAGGCCTTTTCAGGCGTTCCGGCAACGCTGACGATAAACAACCTCAATTACAATGTAACGCCAAGAATACTATACAACACACAATTCGGGGCATCTGCGTATCAGTTGTGTCCTCCAGCAGTGTGTTCAGGGATCAGTTATAACAGTACAACAGGCGTATTGAGGTTCGCAGTAACTGGATTTTCTGAATACACAACAGAGTCGAATACAACCGCCTATAACAACACCAACCCAGTGATAACCTCTACTGCTGTCACATCAGCGACGCTCAACGCAACATACACATATGATGTCGAGGCGACCGATGCAGATGGGGATACGTTAACCTATGCACTCGTTACATCACCCTCCGGCATGACGATTAATACGGCTACCGGGCTAATCCAATGGAACCCGACTGCGATCAGCTCATTCAATGTTGCAGTGAGGGTAACCGATGGCAGGGGCGGGCAGGCTGACCAGGGCTATACTATCAGCGTTGCAAGGGGGAGCAAGCTTAGAATTGCTGACCTTGATGTAAAAGTGGATAGCAAGACAGACAAAAACATGAATGACGGGGAAAGGATCAGCGAAGATGCCGGACCCAAATCAGAGGTAACCTTCAATTTTGAGATTGAAAACCTTTTCACTAGGGCAGAAGATGTAAAAATTGAGGATGTCATTGTTACGATAACAATAAAAGACATTGACGACGGAGATGACCTGGAAGAAGAAACTGACAAGTTTGACATCAAGAGGGCAGACAGTGAAAAAGACAGCCTTGTGTTTGATCTGCCGCTGAGGATTGAGGAAGATACCTATGATGTGACCATTAGTGCAGAAGGAGACGATGAACGAGGCATCACACACACAGCAGAGATGACTGTGTACCTCAGGGTTGACAAAAATACCCATGAGATAATCCTTTACAGAGCAGAACTAGGCTCTCCGTCCCTGATATGCGCCCGAAGCACAAGCATTGATGTAACGGCCGTAAACATTGGAACCAAGGATGAGGATGATGTGGTGCTTACCATCAACAGCAATGCATTGGGAATCGGGATAAGGGATACCTTTGTGCTTGAAGAAGATATCGGGAGCGATATTAACGAGTTCCGGAAATTTGTCAGGGTAGATGCTGCAAATGATCTGCCCTCCGGAACCTATCCCATTGAAGTCAGGCTGTACAGGGATACAAGCATACTGGATGACCAAAAAACACTTGACCTCGTTGTTGAGGATTGTGTTACCCAGCCGCAGATAACCACGCCAATCCCGCCTGCTGTGGAAATTGTGTACGGGCAGCCAGACACATCAGTGCCAACCCTCCCAACTGGCCAGGTTGTTACCCTAGATCAGACCGGACAAGCTGAAGAGGCATCATTCAAGCAGTCTACATCATATTATCTGCTGCTGATCATTGCCAATATCATACTTGTTGGACTGGTCGTTTTTGCAGTAGGTGCTGTGATCATAAGGCGGAGATAATTTTTTTTAGCTTTCTTATTCTTTTTTTGTTATTTCTGATCTTATTGTTGGCAAGAGAAGTCAGTATTCTTAGGTATTCCTGCGTTACAAGCAGTTTTCCTCCGGCTGCAATAATTGTGTCAATCAGCTCCGTGCTCATGGTCTCAATAACGAAGCCCTTTCTCAATGAGATTATGCCTGCTCGCTTAAAGATGCGGCGAGTCTCCTTGAGCAGGCGGTCTGCTGCCATCAAATCCCTGCAACATACATGCATGATAAATCCTTCCTGCCTGAACCAGACCTCTTCATCTGGCAGGTTTCGGCACGCAGACATTATATCGGTGGCCTTTGCAGGGTTATGGCTGACAAACAGCTGGCTGGTCCTATGCTTAAGATCAGGTTTGGCAATCAGCTGGATCCGTCCAGCACAGCTGCTAGTTGAATAATAATCCGGCTTGCTGTTGATAGCCTTTAAGAGTGGCAGAATCGCCTCATCTATTGATCCCTTTCTTGAGAAATCCCGTTTGGAAAGGAATCCTTTCTTTTGCTTTTCAAATGTTCCTGTCATCCCTATACTAATGATATATTTAGCGTATATCTACTTGCATCAAGAGGGCATTTAGGATTCCAGCCTGTTACACTCTCTGCTGGCAGGGTCATTATGCTTGTATCACTAGTGTCGATAACCGCATCGTTCTGACCATAGCATACGGTAGTCACCCTCACGCGCTGCTCAACAGGCTCAAAGTTGTATACGTTGTGAATGCGGTCACCTGCGTCAGTTATTGTAACCGGGCTTATCTTGATGCCTGAACCCTCGGCAAGAATCTCGGGATTGTCTATTGTCTCTGAATACTTGCCTGAGCATCCGGTCAAGAAAATGCAAACTAGCGCGATAACAATGGTTTTCATTTTTTCTGTATGAATGTCTGCATGACCTTTACAAAGTCGTGCGCCTCGACGTAATACCTGTCAAATTCCTCTCCGGATATCTCCTTTACCTCCCGGTGGAGTATCATTTTGGAGATCTTGAAGAAATTTCGCATGGTGGTGGCATATTTTTTGTGGATGATCTTAGTCTTAACCATTCTTTCCTCGATAAGATCCGCAACATGCTGCGGGCTTGGTGGCTGCTCGCCCAATTTCATAAGGGCGGCATGTGCTGAATCAATCACAGACCAATAGAGGTCAATTACCCCCTGCAGGATATGCCATTTTGCATTTGACAATGACTGGGGAGCCTTTGAAAAATATGTCCATATGCTTTCCACTGTCGGCCTTATCCTTCCCTGATAAAGCAGGAGCTGCATTGGCTCAAAAAAGCCCGAGTCAAGCAATGGGACACCATCACGAAGCATATTAATTGCCACCGGGTCACCTACTTTGACATACTCCCAGAAGCTAGTTAGGCGCATTGTTGTGATATGCAGCTTCTTAGATGTGCTGACAACAAGCTTCTCGGTTATAATTCTATAGGCTTCAGTGACCTCCGGGGTCAGGACAATTGTCACATCATCAATAACTACCAGAACATCAATGTCACCTCCTGAATGGGGGTTGTTGCGGGCGCTAGCTCCGAAGAGGACAATAGCCTTCAGAATGTCCTTTAATTCCCTATGAAGCTTTTTGGCAAAATCGTAGGCAATGCCGAGGTCGTCCTTGTTATACTGTCGCTGTGCCGGCCTTTTTTTTTGGTGAATCTTGAATTCCATAGAATTACCCCTATGACCTAGATTGATTATGCGGTATTTATTAAGTTTTGTCACCTTTAGTAAATGGTAATTGTGGCGAAATGGTAATAATAGTTTTTTTATAGTCCAAAGATTAATTCCCGGACAATGCTGGATAGCCTGGAGAGATTATGCCAATCACGGACGAGAGCCGTTGAACTAATTCTTGTTGCCAAGGGCGCAAAGCCCTTAGCAAGGATGGGATTTCATCAGACATTATTACCCCATATTAAAGATGTTTGCTCTGATCTTGGGCTGGCAGCAGTCACCGGCGATTTTAAGGTTAAGATGTCTTTTAGCGGCCTTTACAGCACAAAAGGAACCAGGATGCCGCCTGATTCCCCGATTCCGGGGCATTATTTTGTTTACATAGGCCGGAACCGCAGGATGGCTGAAAAGGCAAAAATGCTGGAAGGGGCAGGCGATTATCATGGATTTGGTAAGGCCCTTGGCTATCCTGACTGCTGTGTTGATTTCTTTGTGAAAAACCGACCAATTGAGGTTCTGCGGAGAAACGATTATGTTGAACCGGCATTAAACAATTCTAAAGGCATGGAGTTTCCTTTCTGTAATAACATATTCGGAAGATATTTTGACCATGCTCTCATGAGTCATGCTCCGTGTTCCTTTAATTGTGCAAAAAGCCGTGAACTTGCGAAACGGTATCTTAAGGCTATCCGGGCTACTGACCGGGAGTATGCCGAATATCTGGAGGCTTATCTGAAATGTTTGGTCATCTTTGCCGGTGACTCTGTACATCTTCTGAGAGGGAACCTGGTTGATAGAGACTTTCTGTATGCTGATTTTTCCTCTAATAAAAATGATCGTGTATCAGAATTCCTAGGCAAGTACAAATATGTCACAATACTGGACAGGGATCATTTTTTAATTGGAAAAGAAGGCTTCAACTATCCTGTGTTGCACTTTTCAGATTTGTAAATACAGAGACCCTTGTGCCGCCAATTTTGATCTCTTCCTCCTTGTTCAGAAACCTGGGCTCGTACACAAAGCCGTAAAGGATAAGTTTGCCCCGCAGTTCTGAGAGGAGTTTTGTCTCAAGACCGCGAAAGAGCGGGGTGTCGGGATTGCAGAAGATAAGGTCGTAATCCCCAAGGCCCCGTTTCAGGAAGTCGTCTCTTATGAATTCTGCTCTGGAGACATCCGGCAGGTGCGATAATCTTGACCTCATATGCTTGCTTACATCGATCAGCCAGGGATCAATCTCAATGCCGGTTGCCCTGGTAAACAGGGAAGCAATAATAACGGCTTTCCCGTCTCCTGAGCCAAGATCAAGGAATCTCTTGTTTTTCATCTCAATTATCTGAAAGAGCTCACAAAGTTCATCAGTCAGAGCGGGACCCCAGAAGCCGATGCCCGTATCTTTAACCGGAAGGCGCCCCTGCTTTAAGAGATGATTGTAGAACTCATCATAAGCGGTTCTTATGCTATCAAGGTGCTTCTTCATATACCATAAACAGAATTAGCGTCCTTAAAAATATATGCAATTACCGTAATTCTTTAGTATCCTGAAGCCATATTTAGAATATCTTGAAGTCCTTCGAGCACGTTCTTTTTGTTCAGACGGAGAGTTTGAATCACGGACAGAAGGAACGCAGTGGCATTTGCTCCTCTTCTGCTTCTTGAGCC
>JBDRAZ010000107.1:0-26904 GCA_043823195.1 archaeon | reverse complement strand
TTGTGCAATATATGTTTTTGAAAAACGATGTTGTGGTGGACATAAGGTGGTGAAAGGTCAGACAGAATTTTTTTGAGTTCCATCGGAAGAAGAGGGGTCGGGGTCACAGCCATAATATGAAATAATGAAGGGAAAGATTTTTATATTAGCTAGCTTTTAAGATGAGAATACTTTTGTCAAAAAGAGGTGAGCGGGGATGGATGTTCAGGGTGTAATTCTGGCTATAATTATCGGTACTCTTGCAGCGATAGTATATAGTCTGAGGATACTTGTTCTGCTGGAAAGAAGGATTGCCGGCATTGATCTAAACATCGAAAAGATCACTCAGAAGATTGTAACGGAAGAGATGAAAATCGAAGCAGAGGAACAGAAAATCGAGAAAAGGTTGTCGCCCAAACGGCGAAAGTAGCAATCATCTGACTGCTTTTTCGAGTACCACTATTTCTTCTTTAATTGTTTCTATTATTTCCGCGTTGTCATCGTGGTTCATCATGGATCCGCATTCGGGGCACCTGTACTCAAATTCTGTTGCCTGCTCAAAGTCCAGGCGCATGCATCCGCTGTTGCATACAAAGAAGTGGTTGCCAGATTCACGGGCTAGCCTGTCCCTGAGTTTTTCAAGGCGCTCCTTTTTCATCTTGGACATGAGGTGCTTGATCCGTTTGGCGTTGAATGTCCAGTAATAGATGTACCAGCCCTTTTTCTTGTCTTTTCTTCGGATGAATGACACGAGGTTGGCATGGTATAGGCGGTAAAGCATGTTGCGGGTTTCATTGATCTGCCTGGCTATGCTTTCAGCTATCTTGAACTCGGAGATGTTTTTCTTGTTTTTCAGCATCCGCACCAGCGGAACCGCATCCTCCCCGACGACCTCCTTTATGACGCCGTCTATCAGTTTATTTGATAGCTTCATTTGCTGTATCACCCTTTTTGCAGCAAACCACGCAAGAAATCGATGTTTCTTGGGTCATTACTACAGATAATAACCTTTATAAACTTTTCGATTTTCGTCTAGTGGTGAAAACGAGAAATAGGCGCCGAAATGTCAATTGTGTTTTGTATTTCGTCTCCGTGTGATTTCGGGCCGTGTTTTTTTTGTTTAAACTCTTAAAATAAATAGAATACCATCTTTAAGCTCGATTGGGGGGTGGTTTCGGCGGCGGCCGCCTGGTTTGGCCACGTTTCTGTTCCTTATGATGAATTCAGCAGCTCATCAAGGATCATTCCTGTACGCTTAACCATATCAACTGAGGCAACATACTCCTTTGTCGTCTCTTTCAAGTCGTCTAAGCTCATAAAGTACCAGCCTTCACCGAGGAATTTGATGGCGACATAGGCTTCAGCACCAAACTTTTCTGCAAACTCCTTTAGCTGTGCAATCTCTGCTTTTGTGAAGTATTTTCTGCTGTCTTTGGTGACCTTACACTCAAGGACAATCTTCCTTTCCCTGCTGCCCAAAATTATGTCGGGGCTCGGGAAGGTTGTTGATCCGGACCCGGGGCTCCTCATTGCGGCATACGTCCCAGTTGACCATATTTTCCTGAGAAGTTCGCGCTCAGCATCGGTGCCCCTGCTTTTCATTGACATAGGCCCCTTTTCTGGAGGGGGATTAATAAACATTTCGGGAAAGCGAAAATTATATATAATCGTGGCCGAGTTATCCGAGTTACAATGGAGGTGTGATGGGGTGTCAAAGAAACTGCTGCCGGTGGCAGCCATGGAAAAGATTCTCAAGCAGGCCGGAGCAGTCAGGGTGTCTGATAAGGCAAAAGAGGCGCTAAAGAGCGTTCTGGAGGAGTACGCCGAGGGCATTTCTGCCAATGCCGTCAAGCTGGCGATTCATGCAGGCAGGAAAACAATCAAGGCAAGCGATGTGAAGCTGGCGTCCAAGTCGTAAGCTTTATATAATTTCCAGTCCGGATACAGCTAATGCATGAACACGTCGTTTACATTGCCATGCTTCTTCTTCTGGGTACCCTGAGTACGGCACTGGCGCACATTATGCGCGTGTCCAATATTTTTTTTCTGCTTTTAACCGGAATGGTCCTGGGCTCGTTGGGTCTTGTCATTTTTCCTGACCGGGCCGTTGAGACTATCGCGCTGCTTGCCCTCATATTGGTGGTGTTTGACGCAACGTCAAAGCTAAGGGCATCAGAATTCAGGCAGTATGGCGGAGCGGCGCTAAAGCTGGCATTAACTTATTTTGTATTTAACCTTCTCTTTGTCACCGCCTTTGCCATGCTCCTTTTCGGGCAGCAGCCACTTGTTGCCATGTTCTTTGCAACGCTTATGTACGGAATTGACCCGGGCGCCTGCCTCGCAATATTCGGGCACAAGCGAACCAAAGCAGTTGAAACGCTGGAGATTGAATCGGTGCTGAACACCCCCCTGACACTCATCATCCCGCTCACAATGCTCCGGCTGATAACCTATGCCGGGGCCTCTGTTGCAGGAGCTGTGCTGATGCAGCTTGGTGTTGCTCTGGGGGTCGGGGCCCTGAGCGGATGTGCGGCGGTTTACATACTGAAAAAGATAGAGTCAAAAGAGCTACTTCATCTGATTGTCATGTCCTCTGCGGTAATCACCTTTGCCCTGTCGGAATCCCTTGGGGGCAGCGGGCTTCTTGCCGTAACCCTATTCGGCCTTGTTTTCGGCAACAGCAGGCTGCATCACAAAATCGAGCTTAAGAAATTTGCAACCATTTTTACCCATACCCTGACCATTCTTGTGTTCATACTGATCGGGACAACGATGCAGATTGATCCGTCTTACATATTCAGGGGCACGATCCTGTTCCTAGTCTATCTTTGTGCCAGGTTTGCGGCGGTTTATATTTCCGGATTCGGAGGCAGAGACGCGCTCCTGGTTTCATTCTCTGTTCCAAAGGGGATTGATGTCGCGGTGGTGCTTCTGATACTCATGTCAAGCAGCATTGCAGGGATGGGCGAGGTAGTTAACCTCAGCATGCTGTTTGCGCTATATAGCATAGTCCTGACAACAGCAGTCTCGGCGCTGTACCGGCCTAGAGCCGCACCCTCATAAAGTCGTATGCACAGACAGAATTTGTAAAGTACGTTTTTGCCTCTTCCTCGATATCTTTTGTTGTCTTATAGCGCTGGCTGAAGTGCGTCAGGATGAGCTTTTTTGCGCTAGCATGGTTTGCCAGGAGGGCGGCCTGCTTGCTGGTCATGTGCCCGTACGCTTCGCTTTTTTCCTCTAGCGAGGATTCAAATGTTGCCTCGCAGATCAGGAGGTCGGCGTCCTTTGAAAGATTAATGGCGCCCTGGCAGGGCACAGTATCGGCGATAAAGGCTATCTGTTTTCCCTTAACGACATAGGTGAGTTCCGGGGGCGAGTATGTTTTTCCCTTCCAGGTTATGGGCTGGTTGTCCTGAAGCTTTCCGAGAAGGGGGCCGTCAGGGATTCCGGCAGCGCGGGCCTTTGCAACATTTATCCGTCTCCTGTCCTTTTCAGTGAACCTGAATCCCAGGCACTCAATGCTGTGGCTAAGATGATCCGCCTCCATTATGAACTGCCTATTTTCAAAGAAAATGCCCGCGGAGATGTCGACAACCTCCAAATCAACCTTGCTGTCAAAGACAAAGGCATCAAACATGCTCTTCATGTGCTTCTTTGTTCCCCTTGGCCCGTAGATGGACAGCGTGCCCGCATAATCAGATGCGCCAAGGGTCTGGATGAGGCCGGGCAAACCAAGGACATGATCGCCATGCCAGTGGGAAATGACGATCCTGGTGATCTTTGTTGGCTTGATGCCGGCAATCTTGAGCTGCCTCTGGGTTGCTTCGCCGCAGTCAAAGAGGATCCCCTCTGAGCTGTAGCTAAGAAGAACGCTGCTTTGGTTCCTGTCCTTTGTAGGTACCATGCTGCTTGTGCCCAAAAAAGTAAGCTCCATGCCGGCATCATAATTTCCTCGGATATAATAAATTAATCCTTTCTGATTTTTTTTCCATATGGAAAATATAGCAATTGCTAAAGTTTTATAAAGGAAGGCGCATACGTCCCCGACATGGCAGCGCCAAAGCCGGAAGAGGAAAAACCCAAACGCAAAAGGAGGGTTAAGGGGCTTCTTATCAAGGAGCAGGTTGTAACTGAATCGTCTGATGAGGCCCGGCTTTTCTATGAAAAGAGCAGGTTCGGAAGCATCATTGAGGGCGGCAAGGTACAGTTGTCTTTGCTTGAGGCGCTGTACCTCGTAGACAAAGGGCGGCTGCGAATTTTCGATTATAGGAAAAAGGAGATGAAACAAGACCGGTTCATAAGGCGCGCCGCACGAACCGAGACGAATTTCAGGGTCAGGTACTGCGTTTTCAAGGACATGAGAAACCGCGGCTACATTGTAAAGACGGCGCTTAAGTTCGGTGCAGATTTCCGCGTCTATGACCGGGGCGTAAAGCCCGGTGAGGACCATGCCCGGTGGGTGGTCTATCCGGTGCACGAGGGGAGCACACTTACCTGGTATGAGTTTGCTGCCAAAAATCGTGTGGCGCATAGCACAAAGAAACGCCTGATGATGGGTGTTGTGGATGACGAGGGCGATGTAAGCTACTGGGAGATACGCTGGATCCGACCCTAGCCTGTGCAGCATAACAATCTTTTTAAATTTCTTGCAATTATTCCGGTGCATGATAAACAGGGACAGGATTCTCGCCGTTGTTTCACGAAAGGGGCCGGTTCTTCCTCTGGACATCGCCAAAGAACTCCAGACCAACACAATTATTGCTTCAGCCCAGCTATCTGAGCTTGTGAGTGCCGGCCACCTGAAGATATCAAATGTCAAGGTCGGGGGGTCGCCGGTTTATTTTTTGCCGGGGCAGGAGGAGCTTCTGCAGCGGTATTACGGGCAGTTGCACGAGAAGGAGAAAAGGGCGTATGACCTTCTTAAGGGGCAGACAGTTCTCTGGGATTCGAAGCAGGAGCCAGTAACCCGGGTGGCCCTAAGGGGCATCAAGGATTTTGCAGTGCCGCTGAAAGCCCACATCAACGGCAGGGATGAACTTATCTGGAAATGGTATCTTTTATCAAACCAGGGGGCAGATTCCGTTATCCGCAGACAGCTGTCGCCCCCTGAGCCAGAGCAGGAGAAGCAAAACGAGGGGCGGGCCGAGGAACCCAAGAAAGAGCGCGCCAAGGCCGAGGAACCGAAATTCCTGAAGCCCAAGGGGGCGCCGGCGGAACCACGAAAACCCGCCAGCCCGGATGCGCCCTTCGGTGAGCTGGTAACATCATTTTTCACTGAAAACAACATCAAGGTGGTTGACAAGACCGCCCAGAGGAAGACCGAGATCGATTATGTTGTAAGGATTCCGAGCGCGGTCGGGGAGCTTACCTATTTCTGCAAGGCCAAGAGCAAGAAACGTGTCTCTGACGGCGACCTGAGCTCTGCATATGTCCAGGGGGGCATGAAAAAGCTGCCCATACTCTTTGTAACGACCGGGGAGCTTACAAAGAAGGCACTGGAGCTACTCGATGCAGAGTTCAAGAACATGAAGGTCAAGAGGCTATAATGGGGCTGCCAATCAGGGAGATCGTTTCCAAAAAGACAATCTCAATGGACGACCTGGCGGGGAAGGTGCTTGCAATTGACAGCCATAACATGCTATACCAGTTCCTGACAACGATCCGCGCAAGGGACGGGACGGCGCTTATGGATTCCGGCGGAAACGTAACCTCGCATTTGGTGGGGCTGTTTGCAAGGACAACAAACTTCATGCAGAGGGGACTTAGGCTTGCGTTTGTTTTTGACGGTACGGCACCAGCGCTCAAGGGGGAGGAAAGAAAACGTCGTGCAGAGCTCAAGGCAGAGGCACAGGCAGCCTATGACAAGGCAGTTTCCGAAGAGGATACAGATGCCATGAAGAGATATGCCGGACGGGTGTCAAAGCTTACTCCCGCGATGGTGGCTGAGGCTAAGGAGCTGATCTGTGCGCTGGGCCTTCCTGTTGTGCAGGCGCCCTCTGAGGGTGAGGCGCAGGCCGCGCACATGGTGCAAAGAGGGGACGCCTATGCAACAGTCAGCCAGGATTTTGATGCCCTGCTTTTCGGAACGCCGCGGCTTGTCCGCAACCTTTCAATTGCAGGGAAACGGAAGCGGGCAAACAAGCTTGCCTATGAGACAGTAAAACCGGAGCTTGCAGAGCTTGCAGAGGTCCTGAACACGCTCGGGATGGACCTTAAGCAGTTCACTGCGCTCGCCATGCTGGTGGGTACGGATTATAATGTTGGCGGCATCAAGGGCATAGGGCCCAAGAACGCGATCAAGCTTGTAAAGGAGGAAAGGGACTTGGATGCTCTTTTTGAAAGGGTGAAGTGGGGCGAGTTCTTTTCTGTTTCATGGAAGGAGGTCTATGACACGATACGGGGGATGCCTGTTACTGATGAGTATAGGCTCGAGTGGACATCGCCAGATAAGGGAAGAGTTGGTGCGCTGCTTGAACAGCACGATTTTTCAAAAGAGAGGATTGAATCGGCGCTGAAAAAGCTTAAGGCGGGGAGCAGGGAGCAGAAGGGGCTGGGCGAGTTCTTTTAGTGTATCTATATCCCTCTTTTTTGTATTTCTGCTCAAGGGCATAGCCAATGGCAAGCCCGACAGAAAGCCCCATGCCGCGAGCCCTATGTTGCCCATGGCAATCCCCCGGGGCATGCCAAGCGGGATGCCCCCCGCTATTCCGATAGCGATGAAATGGCCTTCGGGGTATTTCATGATTGTATTTAGGGGGCGGTAATATCTATTTCTTGTGGAAGTCATCGCAGCCGTATCAGTGATTCTGCTGGCGTGCTTTGGATCACCCAATATTCCGGAACCCGATAGTACTTGGCGTATTTATCCAGGGCCGCAGTGGATTCGTAGTAGAGCGTGGCTCCCTGATCGTATATCTTGGTCGGAAGAATCCCCGTCACCGGGTCAATCCCGTGCACTTCTGATGCCCACATCCTGGAACAGTAGTAATGGTCCCTGACAAACACCGGGGAATCCAACCCGACGGGGACGGCGAGAACAACGTCGCCGGTATGCATGACTAACGGGGGCAGGATGTCGCTATCAGCCCAGTGCAGGGGATCCTCCATGCAGACCAGATAACCCTCCGTGGTGCTAAACCCCCTTTCTGCCAGGATCTGTGCATATCTCACCTACCTCTCGGCATTGAAACCGCAATAGATCGGCCATCCCGACGTATTGGATCTTAGATAACCGCATTCAAGTATACTCTCGAGGTTTTCTTCTGAGGTATAATGAAACTGGTGCCCGTGGACCCGCGGGGAGAACGGGAGCAGATATCGCTATCGCGGTTCAGAAACCCGGTATCCGGCCAACACACTACAGGCCCGTGTTACGACGGGCGCCGGGGATGCGTTTGCTGCAGGCGTAATATATGGCATTAAGATGGGTGTTGACCCCTCGGTCGTCGGAAATGCGATGGGCGGGCTGGCAATAACCGAGCTCGGCGCAACAACCAGAGAGATCAGGCCACAGGACCTTCGATTACACAATGTCATATGAACGGGTATTTTTGGGATATGAAGAGATTCACGCGCGGCTGATTGAGCTAAGCGACGCCTACCTTAAGGAGTCTTATGATTTTCTGTTTTATGTGCCGAGGGGGGGCATGGTTCCCTCTTCTGTTATCTCTCACCGCCTGGGATTGATGGCTGAAAGCACCGTCCCACTTAAACTTAGTTCCCGCCACGCAGACGACTGCACCGATTCAGAATTGCAGGTTCCAGAATTGATGCAGGACATATCGGCAGATGTCGAAGGCAGGCCTACCCTGTTGGTTGAAGACACGATAGGCCACGGCGTAACGCTGGACGTTGCCCTCAATGCGCTTCTGGAACGGAAGCCTGCATCCGTCGATATCCTCAGCGTCGGCCTTAACCATAAAAATTTTCTTCTGGGCGAGTTCAGGGCGCGGCAGGATGTGGTGTCAGATATCGCGGTGGGGTTTGACTATTGGGGATGGATGGTTTTTCCCTGGGAGACCGACGCACAGCCTCTTAGGCAAGAACCGCCGGGAAAGAAGCCCTTTAAGATGCCCTGGCAAAATGAGCTGAATTCTTTACAGGGAAAACCTCTGCAAATTGGTATGGGTGCGGCATCGCAGTGTTTGGACGGATGTGAGTATGTCCCTTACGGTGCGGCACATAATCCCGCAGACACGTACATAGTCACGGACTGCATCCCGTCACAGATCGGTCTTGCGGCCTGGAGAAAAATGGTCAGTGGGCTTCAGTCAAGACCGGGAACAAGGCTGGTTTTTGACTACCTGGATCGCAGAGAAATAGCAGCAAAAGAGGACCTGAGACCAGATCCCGCGGGCCGCCAAGGAGTTGAGCTGTACACTCCCGGATTGATGCGGCGACTGATGCAGAAAGCCGGATACGAGGAACAGCATTCAGCCAAGGGATTTGGCGACTATATCAAGGTATGCTAAGCCATAACCTTTATTAACAACGCGCCTTATTTTCTCTTCATGACGCTGAAACAGGTGCTTGGGCCGGTCCTGACCAAAAAAGAGCTTTCCATCGCTCCGACATCGTTTGACATAGTCGGCGATATCATGATCTTTGCGGATTTTCCCAAAGAGCTTGAGAAGAAGCAGAAGAAGATCGGCGAGGCGATCATCAAGAATTTCAAGAATGTCGGTGTTGTCTGCAAAAAGGTACGGAAGTACGGCGGGCAGTTCAGGACACCCATTCTGCGGATTATTGCCGGCGAGAGAAGAAAGGAGACGCTCTGCATGGAAAACGGCGCAAGAATAAAACTCCATGTTGAAAAATGCTATTTTTCGACAAGGCTTTCAAATGAGAGGAAGAGAATCTATCAGCTTGTTAAGCCGGGCGAACGGATTCTGGTCATGTTTTCGGGCGTTGCGCCTTACCCGCTGGTCATAGCAAAGAACACGAAGGCGAAGGAAATTGCCGGTGTTGAAAAAAACCCGGCGGCGCACAAATATGCAGAAGAGAACGTAAAACTGAACAAGGCGCCCAATATCCGCTTGTTTTGCGGCGATGTAAGGGACATTGTGCCAAAACTGGGCAAATTTGACAGAATCCTTATGCCCCTTCCCAAGGGTGCAGAGAAATACCTGGATGTTGCCAAAAAGGCATCAAAAAGGGGGACTGTTGTTCATTTCTATGATTTTCTGAATGAAAGGGATTTTGAGCTGGCAGAGAAGAAGATAAGAAAGTCGTTTAAGAGGGCAGAGTCCCTTGGCCTGGTTAAGTGCGGGCAGTACGGGCCGGGTGTGTTCAGGGTCTGCCTGGATTTTGCCTCGCCATAACCTTATTAAAGAAGCAAATAATCTTTACAATGCGTGCGATGAAGAAGTGAACACCCATTGATCCGAAAGGAGATGAAAAACGGAAGTAACTACTGAGCACGACTTATAATCTAAAGTCGTCAACAAATTTGCGGATGGTCTTGTACTTGTCAAGGAACTTTTTGCCTTTATCGGTCATGAAGACCCTTTTCTTTTGCTTTTCAATGAATCCGCGTTTCAACAATTCCGTAATATAGAAATCGCACTTGTCCTTTGAGGCAATTCTTGAGCAAACCAGTTCAGATGTCTCTATTCCGTCTTCCGTCGCCAGCAATAGATCATGCATTACCTCCTGGTTGAGTCCGGGATGCGTATCCACGAGAATGAAGTCCGGAGAGACCCCCGACCCCATAAAACGCGAGTATTTAATTGTTGCCCAGAATCAGCCAAACATCCGCATGTAGTCGTCGCCTTCAGCTGCCTCTTCCTGCTGGACCTTTGTTACTGCGTGAACAAAGTCCTCGTTTTTTACCTTGGTTCTGCTGGCGCGTATTGCGAAGTAGCCTGCCTCAGTGCATACGGCCCTTATTTCCGCACCAGAGAAGTGCACCATCTTATCAACGAGGGTGTCAATGTTTACATTCTTGTCCAGACTCATGTTTTTTGTGTGGATTTTGAAGATTGTCTTGCATCCGTCTTTATCGGGGACCGGCACCCTTATCTGGCGGTCAAGCCTGCCGGGCCGGAGTATTGCCGGGTCAAGTATGTCGCGGCGGTTTGTGCATCCGATGATCTTTACATTGCCCAGGGGCTTGAAGCCGTCAATTTCTGCAAGGAGCTGCATGAATGTCCTCTGGACCTCGCGCTCCCCTGATGTGCCTATGTCTACGCGCCTGGCGGCAAGCGCATCTAATTCATCAATGAATATTATGGAGGGGGCTTTTTTCCTGGCAAGTGCAAAGACATCCTTGACCAGTTTTGCGCCCTCGCCAATGAACTTCTGGACCAGTTCTGAGCCGACTATCTCAATAAAGACAGATTTTGTTGAGGATGCAACGGCCTTTGCAAGAAGGGTTTTGCCTGTGCCGGGGTCACCGTAGAGAAGAACGCCCTTTGGGGGGGTTATTCCAATCCGCTTGAACAACTCGGGCTTTTTGAGCGGAAGCTCGATAACCTCTTTGATCTCATTTGCCTGCTCGTCCAGGCCGCCGATCTCATTCCACGAGACATTGGGCTTATCAATTATTACAAACTTTTCAACATTGAAGTGCTTGGATGTTGAAATCTTCTTGACAATTGTGAGGTTTTTCTGCTCCACAAGGACCCAGTCCCCGGCCACTATCTTGCCGCAGGCATCAGACATCTTGACAAAGAACATGTTCCCGTTTGGAACCTTAATTACGGCGTTTCTGCCGAAAATTTCGTGGACTTCACAGACCATGAGGGCAGGCTCCCTAAAGCGGTCAAGCTCCCTTTTCAGGTTTGTTACGGTCTCCTTGAGAACGCGGTTTTCCTCTTCAACCTGATCGACATTAGTTGTATAATGATACATGACGTTGTCAAGCTGGTTCTTGGTTGTCATTAACGCATGCAAAATATCTTACTTTAAAAAGCTTTTGGTAAATATCGACTCAGGCCGATCTTGATATGTTGACGCCCTTCACCAAGACCGAAGGGCAGACACAGGGGGTTTCCACTTCCCAGCCGACAACCTCGATTGCGTCATTTGCCAGCTCAACCGAGTTCTTAAGGATCCGTATTATGTTGTCGCTTACCCGGATATCCTTTACCGGGTGCATTATTTTGCCGTTTTTAATATAGAATGCGCCATCACGCGGAATAGTGGAAAAGTCGCCGGTCTGGTGGTTCTGGAAACGGGTGTACCAGGTGTTGGTCAGGTAGAGGCCTTTTTTTACATCAGAGATCAATTCATCACGGCTCCGGTCGCCGCCAGACAAGACGAGGTTGGTGGGCTCAGGTGCGATCAGTCCTGCGTTTGCTGTTGATGCAGTCTTGTATCGTTTTGCTGTTGAGGTGTTATGGAGGTAGGTTTTCAGGACCCCGCGCTCAATCAGGATGGTTTTTTGCGAGGGCCTGCCCTCTGCGTCGTACTTAGAACTGGCAAGGCCGTTGGGGAGCGTCCCGTCGTCTGCAAGCGTCAGGCAGGAACTGGCAACCCTCTTGCCGATGGCGCCCTTGAAGCAGGACAGGCCAGAGTCAACATAAAAGGCCGACGCAGCGTTTCCAACCTGGTTGAGGATGTTTGAGTAGGGAAGGGGATCAAAGACGACATCGAATTTCCCCTTTGGGCCGCTTTGTGGGTTCTGTGAATCAACAGCAATCTCTGCAGAACGCCTGGCCACCCAGTCAGCCCTGAGCTTGCTGAATATCCTTGCAACATGCATCTTGTGGCCGGTTGCGAACTTGTCAACAAGAGACCTCAGTGACAGATAGGCATTTGTATCCCTGTCCTCTGCGTCGATATTGTTGGATGTTAGAATATGGTTTTTTCTGTGTGTCAGTTCGAAAATCCCTGCAACACGCCTGGCGCCGGCCGAAAGCGCGGTGTTAACTGCCCCCTCCAAAAAGTCGATCTTCTCCTCGTTTGTAAGGGAGACAATCCGCGGGTCGTAGCCGTCTTCAGTGTCCCGGTAGGGAAATGGCCCCTCTGCGATGCCGCAGTATTCGTGGTTGGGCTTTATTGCCCTGGCAAATTTCACGACGCTATCAACAGCGTCACTTATTGATTCCCTGGAAAACTCCTTGAGTGACGTGGTAATTATCCGTTTATCGACCGCAGCAAAAACACTGATCTCGCTGACCTGCCAGTTCTTGGTGGTGCTGATTTTGCTGTCTGATATCTTGATCTGTGAGGTTTCCTCATCGTTAACGCTGACTATGATGTCATCTGCCTTTTCCGTGAGGCGTTTTTTCAGGATTTCCGCTGCTTCGTATGATTCCATTTAGCCCAACCTGATGTTTCTTAACCTTATAGAGGGCCCGCCGAACCAGACCGGTATGGCCTGCATTGGCTCTGCCTTACCGCACGTTCCTGCTGAAAACTCAAGGTTTTCGGCAACAGCGTCAATCGCAGAATAGAGCTTCTCTGTGCTGATTTCCAGGGCGGGATTTGAGACCGGCTCTGCGAGCCTGCCGTTCCTGATCAGGTATGCCTCTGCACCCACATATTTCTGGTGTATCCGCTTGTCATCGATGTTCCATTCCATGAAGTTCTTCATGTACACCCCCAGCTTGACACCTTCAATGAGCTCTTCTTCACTGTGGTCGCCCGGAACCATGAATGTGTTTGACATGCGGATGATTGCTTCCCTGTCATAGCTGTTTGCGCGGGAGGAGCCGTTGCTCTTTATCCCCATTACATGGGAGGTCTCCCTGTTGTGCAAAAGCTCGTTCATTATGCCGTTCTTTATGAGTATTTTTCTGCGTGCCCTGACGCCCTCGTCATCATAGAGATAGAAGCCGTTTGAGTTCTCTACCGTGGGGTCGTCCACAACAGTAACCACGTCTGTGCCTATCCTTTTTCCGAGCAGGTCCTTTGTGATAAATGACTCCCCCGCCTGGGCAGCCTCCCTTCCCAGGATGCGGTCTGCCTCGTATGGGTGGCCTCCGGATTCATGCACAATTATTGAGGTCACCTCCGGCGCCGCCACAATGTCAAGGTTTCCTTTAGGGGGCCTGACGCCGTTTTTGAGGTTTTCCCGGGTGGCCAGGGCCTCGTTTGTCAGGCGCGCCCGGAGATCCCAGTTAATGACAGATTCCCAGCCGGCCGCCTGGCCACACTGCCAGTATCTCTGGGCAGATTTATTATTTTCTTCAACAGTTATGAAATAGTAAAAATTTGTGCGCGGAATCTCAGAATAAATTTGCGTGCCTTCAGATGTTACAAGGTATTTCTTTTTAAGGTTGTCTGAGAGCGAGAGGTACCTTCCGGGCACGCTGGCCTTGCAGGACAGGAGAGCCTTATCGATCTCCATCAGGTGGCCGAGTTTTTCCTCGGCAGACACATCGAGTATGCTTGTCTTCTGCCTGACCTTGTAGCTGTCTTTGTGGGGGCTCTCGGCGGAAAGTTCAACCGGCTCTGTGATTCTTGAGGCAGATTTTGCTGTTCCTACTGCCTTATCTATGAGGGCCCGGATCCTTTCTTTGTTCAGGACATTTGTAGACACAAACCCGAGGGACTTGTTGACTATTATGCGCATGCCAAGGCCTGTTGCGCGGTCAAAGCACGAAACCTGGGGAATACCGTTTTTGAGAAGAAAGCCCGTGCTGGTTGATGACTCAAGGCGCGCCTCAGCATAGCTGGCGCCAGCCTTAAGCGAGGCCTCAACAGCAAAATCAGCCAAATCCCTATCCATATAAATACGGAAAAGGCAGTGCTATATAAATGTTGTTCTCAGATGGAGATTAGGTTTTTTGCGGACAGTGTAAGTGTCTCGACCCTGTCCTTCAGGAGTACGGTGTCCTCTATCCTTATGCCCAGTTCCCCGGGAAGATATATTCCGGGCTCAACAGTAAAAACGCAGTTTGGTGCAAATATGTAGCGGGATTTCCTGCCCAGGTATGGGGCCTCATGAACCTTTTTGCCTATCCCGTGGCCAAGCCGGTGGATAAAATAGTGCTTATAGTGTCCCAGTACGGTAGATGCGGTCAGGTAGGCGTTCTGGCAGGGCATATGGGGGGTAATTGTCCGGATTACAGTTTCCTGCGCAGTCAGCACGAGGTTATACAGTTTCTGTTCCCTGGTGCGGGGCCTGCCGAAGAACAAGGTCCTGGTCATGTCAGAGCAGTAGCCGCGGTAGTTTACTCCAAAGTCAATGACTACAAACCCCTTCAGGGGGGATAGCGTAGGCTTGTGGTGCGGGGTAGCTGCGTTCCCTTCTGAGGCAACAATGGTCCTGAAGGCGGGCTTCCCGCCGAGCGCCCGGATCCTGTCGGCGATGAAGCCGGAAACAGAGAGTTCAGATGAGAAGCTGCAGTTCTCGATGAGGAGCGAGAATATCCGGTCAGTGAGCCGGCATGATTGCCTTATTCCTTCAATCTCCTCATCACTCTTTGGTGGGGAGGGAATCATCAGCGGGTCACTTCAAAGCCCTTTATCTCTTCCAGCAGTTTCTGGGCGGTTTTGCTCTTTTCCAGTTTACTCCTTACCGGCTCAAGCAACCGGTTCAGGTAATCGGACGCAGCGGCCTTGAGATCCATTGGATGAATCTCTTTTTTTGCAAATGCTGCCTCCAGTTCGATGTATGATGAGAACCTCATGTTTCCGCCCCACTTCTCCGGGCGCACAACGGTAATCTCTGGGTATTTTTCAAAGATGATGTATTTGCAGTATTCAAGTATCGGGTTTTCAGCAACAATGCCTTCCGGGCAATAGGCTTTCCTGATTTTTCTTTCGACATCTTCCGGTGCGTCGTCCATGAATATCGCCGTGTCGGGCCTTGACTTTGACATCTTCAGGTCCAATACCCGGTCCGCGGTGTTTGTGTCTTTTGGCGGCTCGCCCAGGCCCATGAGCATGTGGTGGCTGACCACAACGGGCTTCCAAAATCCAAGTTTTGGACCGAGTTCCCGTGCGAGCATGTTGACCTTTCGCTGGTCCATTCCCAGCTGGGTGATGTCTGCCTTGAGATAGAATATGTCGGCGCACTGCATGCAGGGGTAAAGAATCTGCGATGCCTGCTGGGCTTCGCCCTCTTTCCTGCCCATGATCTGGCTGCACCTCATTATCCGTTTGACTGTTGAGTTTCTTGAGATTTCCATTACAAGCTTCCAGTATTCGTCATCCTTTACAACATCAGAGGCCCATAGGAATTCAACATTGTCAAGATTCATGTCACAGGCTTTCCAGACTTCAACAAGGTATCTGCCGACCTTCTGGATGTGGTCAAGGTTGCCGCCGAGCTTGTTGTTTGCCCACGCGTGCCAGTCTGCCACCCACATCCTGAACTTTACGCCTGCCTCGGTCATCTTGTTGATGTTTATTGCCCTCAATAGGCCCTGGGCTATGTGGATGCTTGTGCCGCTGGGCTCGAAGCCGTCGTAGGCAATAGGACTTTTCTTCTTGCTCAGAAGTTCAGCGAGATCCTCATATGAGATAATCTCTTCACCAACCTGTTTTATGAGCTCCAATCTTGCTTTTGTGTCCATTGTGCAGTAAGTTTTTGTTATGATTTTTAAATACTTTTGCTATTTCACAAATTCCGGGCCGCCCGGAAATTCTGGTGCTTATGGCTTGATGAGTCTTTCCGGAAGAGTTTCATCCAATCCGGATATTTTCACAAATAATTTAAAGCGGAGAATGTTCGGCCAATTATGAAAATTTCTGTGACCCTTCTTTCCTCTTACCTCTACTGCAAACGCAGGCTGTTCCTTGAGAAAATTCTTGGTATTGTTGAGCCGCCGAAAGAGGCCATGATCAGGGGTGCAGTAAGGCACCAGGCACTGGAAAAGGTTAACAATGCCGAGGAGGCAATTGTCACCCACATTGACAAAGAACTTTCGGGGCGGGAGATCGAGGACAGGTTTATTTCGGCGTATGCACAGATAGTAAGGGCAGTCATCATCCGGAACAAAAAGCGCATGGCGCACTTTAAGGTTGCCCCATTACAGCTTTTTTCAGAGGTGTGGCCCTATTTCAGGGATGATGCTTCTGCCCGGGCAGGCAATGTCGGCCAGTTTATGCAGAAGCATAAGGTTTACGGCAGGGAGCTGTGGGCGCGGCTTACACCAAAGATTGTTTCAGAGCTGCGGGTGAAATCAGACCGGCTTGAGCTGACCGGCATTGTTGACCAGGTGATTGAGGACGGAGACCGGCTGACCCCGGTCGAGATGAAGACCGGCAAGATGCCGAATGAGGGGGTCTGGCCCTCGCACAGGGTGCAGATCGGAGCATACATGCTGCTTCTCAATGAGAAGTACAATCGGGAGATTAAGGAGGGGTTTGTAAGATACCTGGACGCCGGCGAGATGCGGCGGGTTACCATGAACCCCTTTCTTGAGCACGAGATAATGGACTTGGTTGTCAAGGTGAAGGAACTTCTCAGATCAAATGCTCTGCCGCCGCCCGGGGCGGACTGCAAATGCCAGGCCTGCGGCCTTAAATCCCGTTGCCTTGACGAGAAAGCCATTAAGGCAGCAAAAAAGAAAGCTTTAAATATTAATTACCCTCCCTTCAATGTTACTTGAGGGTAGGGTTAAATAGGTGAAAATCATGGCTGAAGAGGAAAAAAAGTTTTCTAAGCAACTGATTGGCAAGACAGTTGTTAGCAAGAACGGCAAGAGATTCGGCGAGGTAGGTGACATAATCTTTGAGACCAGGTCAGGAGAGCTGATCCACATGGTTCTTAAGAATCCAACAACCTACATTGAGAAGCTGGAGCTTGAAAAGGATAAGGACAACAGCATCCTGATACCCTTTAGCGCAGTTATCGCGGTCGGAGACTTCCTGGTTGTGGCTGAGGAAGATATTATATAGATTTTCTCAGGCGAAGCTGAATGTGCCGTTAATTACCTGTTTGTAGAGTTCTTTTCCATGCACTGCTTCATAGGTCGAGAAGAGGACATTTCCCAAAGCCTGCTTTGTGGGCCTGCCTGAGAGCGACAAATGAATTTTCTCAGAAAGCTCAATCCCTTTTGACGACAGGCCTTGGCTGGCGGGCCTTCCTAGTTTCTTGCACATCCAGGTGTAGACGCTTTTCTGCTCAGCTGCGTCATATTCGCTAATGTCGTGCAGGTAGGCGGGATTGTCTTCTGAGTCTGCATATGTGTTGGCAATGCAACGCTCAACACCGCGGGTGAATCCCTCTCTCATTGATCTGAACCAGCCATCTGGTTTGCCCAGCAGATGGTGCGTGTATTCATGGCATGCGTGGGACATCAGGGACACGATTGGCTTGCGTGCAAATGTGATGAATCTGGCTTCATGATCATATTTGGATCCTCTTGAGTCTAGGTGGAACCCTATGGTGCCCGCCATTGCTGCGGCCCCAGCCAGAAATAGTCGAAATTCAGGAGATTGCATGTATTGGACAACATCTGATGTCTGGGGAACAGAAAGTGCCATCATGACTGCTGAAACAGCGTACGTTCCCAGGATAGGAATTCCAATTCCTTCAGGCAGAAGGCCCTCTACCTGAAAGTTGTCTGGCAATGCGATTGCAGCGTTCATATGGTAGAATTGGGGTTCGAAGTTTATAAATGTTTCTGTTTTTTGTCACTGGTTAGTGGCATCTAATGGCAACCTTTATATATTGAACCGCGTTGCCTGCAGGGCATGAAAGCGTATATATCCCAGGTATCATGCAAGCCCGGCTTGGGTGCCATTGTCCGCCCCCTGCATGAAATGGATAACGCGGTGGCCCTTGACGACATAGTGCAGTATTGGGAGCAACCCCCGGCTGGCGGCGTATTCGGGACAATCTTTCAGAAAGAAGACGGCTTTGCCTACCGAAGCAGACCCGATAACTATGTTAATGATAATCTGCTTGACGACGGCCAGACCCGCCCGCTTTCCTCTGGTGATGTTATTTGGGCGAAGATAAAGGGCGGAGAAAAGGAGTTTACCTTTCTTGATTCAAAGGGGCTGGATGCGGCATGGTGGCAGTTCAATCAAAGGCGCGGCATGGCCGGGGCCTATGAGGACTGGTGGGTAAACCAGAAGCTAACTGTCACGGACAAGGCCAATACTGATGCGGGCTGGGCGGTCTATGTGTATGCTGATTCGGAGGCAGACCTTTTCAATGTGGGTTCGGCCGTCTTTGCGACTCTAAAGAACCGCTACAGGGAGAATCCTTCTTTTGTCTATAAAACACCAGGGAGCCTTGAGGATCTCAAATCATGGGACACGCAACCCTGGCTTAGGGGCAAGGGGTTTGTCGCGTACATAGCGCTAAATGAGTTTCCGCACTACAGGGAGCTGATCAGGCGTTTTGATGAATGCGGAAATTCACAGGCAGCAGCAACAGTTGAGGATTTTATTGTGGAGCGGGCCAGGGAAGAGGCCAGGACGCTGGCCAATCTGCTGGATAAAAGGCTGGTTGAAGCAGGGCTGGGGAGGACCGGCATGACGCTGCCGGGAGCACGTCCGGTGCCTGATACTGAGTCCGGAAGGCTGTTCTATGCCTATATCAGAAATGAACCGATCCATGTGTTTGATAAGAGCTACCGTGACCCGGAAGCGAGGACATCGCACAACATCCCAGATAACCCCGACATCTTCGGTTAATTATATAAACCAATAGGGATTCCCTGTTCCTATGATCAGCACGATTTGGACTGAAAAATACCGTCCGCAGGATTTCTCTGATGTGAAGGGCCAGAAGGACATTGTCAGGAAGGTGAAGGCCTTTGTTGAGCAGAAAAACATGCCGCACCTGTTGTTTTCCGGGCCGGCAGGGATAGGCAAGAGCTCCCTTGCGCTCGTTGTTGCCCGGAAACTCTTCGGGGAGTCATGGAGGCAGAATTTCCTCGAGCTCAATGCGTCTGATGAGCGGGGCATAGATGTTGTAAGGGTGAAGGTCAAGGACTTTGCCAGGACACGGGCAATAGGCGAGGTTCCATTTAAAATAATATTCCTTGATGAGTGCGATGCCCTGACAAAAGAGGCCCAGCAGGCGCTGAGAAGGACCATGGAGAACTATACACAGAACTGCAGGTTCATCCTTTCTGCCAATTATGCAAGCAAGATCATTGATCCAATCCAGAGCAGGTGCACGGTCTTTAGGTTCAAGCCGCTTGAGAAGAAGGACGTTATTGATATAGTCACAAGGATCGCCACCGAGGAGCACCTGAAGATAACCGATGCTGCAAAGGAGGCCCTGTATGAGGTCTCAACCGGCGACTGCAGGAGGCTGGAAAACATCCTCCAGAGCTGTGCAGCCATAGACAAAAACATTACAGAGGACTCTATTTTCTCCATGGCGGCAGTTGCCAAGCCCAGGGAGGTTGGCGAAGTCCTTGGTCTCGCGGCAAAAGGCGATTTCATTAGCGCAAAAAAGAAGCTCCTTGACCTTATGCTGAACTACGGCCTGTCGGGCCTGGATGTGATAAAGCAGATCCAGAGGGGGATCTGGGACCTTGAGATAGATAACAGGGTCAAGATGCAGATGATTTCACAGTGTGCAGAGATTGAGTTCAGGATGGTCGAGGGAAGCGACGAGTTCCTGCAGCTGGAAGCGCTTATTGCCTATTTCTCATATGTGAATCAAAAATAAGAAAAAAAAATTAAATGTGCTTTACAAGGATTGATGTTGCCAGGTTTTCCTTGTAGTCATACTCAAGCTTGATCTTCAGCTCCTTTTCATAATCGCCGAGGTCAGTTATGTCCTGGGTGCAGCTGATTGTCCTCTTGCCTGAGTAGAGCTTAACTTCGCCTGAATCAGTTCCCTGGCCGTTTTCGCCATCAAGCCCAGCGCAGCTCAGGGTGCCGCCGATTCCGGTCTCAACCGTTACCTTGACATAGTCCCTGCTTTCTGTTTGTTCGTAGCAGTTCACTTTTTCAGAGCGCCTGTAGACTGAGCCTGAACCTGTGTGCTCGATGTCAAACTTGAACTGGATCTTTGCACTGCCTGCAGCAGACTCAAGCATGGACGATGACAGCAGGATTGGCCCGGCTGAACTTTCCACATTCTTGTTCTCGTTTGATTCGCAGACCTTGCCCTCTGCAACGGGGTCAAGGAGGTCTTCTTCCACGCAGATCTTGGAAACAGCCCGGGTCTCATAGTTATAGCAGACGTTTGCCTGTATCGGGAAGTCGATGTTTCCGCTCAGTTTCTTTTTGTAGTCGAAGTCATTCCCAAAGTCAACAATCTGTATCCCTCCCGGGAGCTCGTTGCCCTGCGGGTCTATATCCCTTGCTGACAACGCCTCTCCCTGCAGGTCCATGATGGTCTTGTTGAGTTTGGTCTTTGCGATTGTACCTGATGCGGGGGTGTAGAAGTCACTCACATCGAAGCCGGTTATCGTGAATCTGATCTTATCTGCCGGAATGTTGGCCTCGCCCATGTTCTCGACCCTGACAGCAATCCCGAAGTTGTTGCCGCCACCGTCATAGGTCTCAACAGGCGGAGCGCCCTCCATGAATTCCATTTGAATAGCAGAACTGCCGCCGATGAATGCTGTTCCGACACCGGATGAGCTGCCGCCGGGCTTTTTGGTTGCGGGCTGGCTGGAGTCACAACCGGCCGCCACCAGTAATAGTGTAACAGAGATTAATGCCAGAATTATCTTTTGCAACTTCTTTCCCCTCCATGTTTATAGATATGCCTAATAAAATATCAAACCTTGGATTATATAAACTTTTTGATTTAGAATTCACTAACGAGTACTCTTAATTTCGATATCCCTATCCGCGGCGGACATGTAGCCGTACTGGAGATTGATCTGGAGGGGCGTCTTGTAGGCATCGGCCTGGTCCCGGTCAACATTGAACCTGCAATAGAGTGTTCCCTTGCCGTTGACAAGCCTGATCCTTCCGGGCTGGCAGCCCTCATCAATTGTGGATGCGGCCCTGTTGGCAGTTGATGAAATGTCATCCCCTTGGAATGTAACCACATAGTCGACAAGGTTCAGGTCCGAGTAGCCAAGGTTGAACGGGCACTTGGCACCTGCGCTTGGCGCGCTGCTGCTTCCGCCCTGTGTAACTGCCTCCTTTGTTATGACCCTGCCCTGTCCGGAGTTGGAGACCCTGATCTCAAATATCGCCTTTCCGGGCACAATTTCGGTGCTAACGCCGGATATCGATACCGGCGCCCCCTGGCCGCCCATGCCCAGGCCGGTCACTTCGCCGACCCTGCAGGATTTCTCATGGGTTATGGAATATGGATCCGGGTCAACACAGACTACCGGGCTTGCCTCTGTTTCGTATGCGTAGCATGCGGTGATGGTGAATTTTGGGCTGTATGAATCCACAACAGGCTTGCCGCCTTTTGAGGGGAGGGCGATTGATCCCCTCTGCGCACCGCCACTGACACGGCCGTCTGATGCGAAGTCGACAACAGCGAGGCCGCCCTCTGAGTTATAGATGCTTTTGCCCTCGAGCTTTATTGTATTTGCAAGCATGCTTGGCAGGCCGATTATGTTTGGGTCAAAACCCGAAAGATAGAGGAAAACGTCGGTTGTGAAAGTGCCCTTGTTCCTAACCTCGGCAAGGAGCTGGATCTCATTTGTTCCTGTGCCGCCCTCGTCGTAGATGACATCAGGGGGGGCATCCTTTACAAACTCAATGTCGATGCCGTCTGTGCCTCGGCGGTAGTCCGAGCGCTCGGTTGTAACATCATCATCGCCGCCGCCCTGGCCCGGCACGCTGCACTGCGCGCCAAGGAGGGGAACTAGAAACATGAGCATGATTGTGAAGTGTACAGCCCTTTTTTTGTTCATTGTATATATAGCCCCAAGCTAGCTATTTAAGTTTTTTGTTTTTCTTTGCAGCAGACGTTATCGCTTCCGCCGGTGCACAGGAAACTCGTGCAGATTTTGCCTGCTGTATCAGTTGTGCATGCGTAGCCCTCTGTGAGCGTTTCAGGCAGGCCGCAGGCCGGGGCGGCAGCATATCTGCAGCAGACCTGATTTCCTGAGCATTTCTTTGAGGGGTCAACACCCCCGTAGCCGGTTTTGCACTGGGACTCGTCGTTCTTGCATACTGTATTGCAGTTTGCGGCGGTCTTTTTGCAGCATTTCATGTTTCCCGGGCAGAGGCCGACCCTCGGATCCACGCAGTCGCTGCCGGCAGCAACGCACAGATAGGATGCATCCTTTTCACAGTCCGGGACACCATATTTGCAGCACTTCATTGAGGGGTCGCTGCAGAGCCGGGTCTTGTCCTCGCCGCCGAAAATTGAGCAGTCCCCGCCGTATTCTGACTTGGATTTGCAGTTTTCCTTAGGGCAGGACTGCGCAGCGGTGCCCTCCGGCTTCTTGACCTTCACAGACTTGACAACCGGTGCAGAAATGTAGCCGTACCTCAGCCCGACCGAGATCGGGGTGGTGTAGCTCCGCTTCTCCGGCCCAAGCGCCCGTGTGCAGAATATTGAGACGAGTTTGCCGTTCTTTGGGTCTTCGATGGGTGCGAGGCAGTTGTCAACCTTAATGCCGCCCAGGGATATCTCGGATTCAATGTCCACCAGCCGGTTGACCGCAATGCCGCCCCGGCAGTCCAGATCATATGATTGCGGTGCGGTCACTGCGCCTCCGCCGGCGTTTTCAATATAGACCGTGAGTTCCATGATATAATCCTCGCCCAGGGGGACGACGCGCTCTTCAATCCTTTTGACTGCAATCGGCGCCCCCTGGTCGCTAAGGGCAACATTTTCCGCTTGGCAGTTCTTCTTGATTAGGTTCATCGGATCCCTGACACTTGTGTCTATGCATAGGTCTGCGCTTGCGTGGGTCTCATAGATGTAGCATGCCTTTGCCTTGAACAGGAATGGGTATTCCTTTTCATGTGGTATTGTACCGGCCATGGCGGTGTATTCAATTACCTCGAACATGCCCTCTGGTGCAGATACGCCTTTCCCCTCAAGGCTATCCAGCTTTATCAGGTCCTTGTCAAGCGAGATGTATGCGCTGTAGGGGTTGTCAATCTTGACCTGAATTGGCTTATCAATCTCATGGATGGTATATGCACCCAAATTCTCAACCTTCAGTGCCATCTCAATAGGGCCGAGGAATGTCTCGTCAGGAGGCAGGTCGGGGAGGAATGAAAGAGCCAGGCCCTGCGTCCCTTTATGGAAATCCCTTGCAATCTGGCTGGGTGCATCGCGGTCCGGGCCGCTTCCTGGCCCAATTGGGAGCTTTCCGCAGGCAGTGAGTACCAGCAGCAAAACAAGAAGGGCTTTTTTCATGCTGTTGCTCCTGCCTCTTTTGCCGCTTTCAGCGCCGTGTATTGGTCCCTTGCCATGTCGTTAACATAGACTGCGAAGTGAAGGTGGGGGGCCGTTTGCCCGGCTATGCCGCAGAGGCGATTGGGGCATCTGTCGTTGCATTCCTTATTCCATTTGTCATCAACGCAGGCCCCCTGGCAGCCGATTGTTGTCCCGACTTTTCCTATGACCTGGCCGGCCCTGACCTTATCATTGAGTTTAACATTATACGCACTCAGGTGCGCATAGTAGTAGTATACGCCGTTTTCATCAGTGATGCCGATCCTGTTGCCGCCGAGCTGGTTGCACCCCATATTTATCACAGTGCCCGCAGCTGCGGCCAGCACATCGGTGCCTGCCGGTGCCATGAGGTCGTTGCCCTCGTGGTCCCGTTCATTTGGCCTGTCATTGCCGAAATCCTTCTGGGGCTGCCCTGCGCCACCTGCCAGAGGATAGGTGATTCCGCCGGCATATGGGCCCCCAATTGCGGGCGCCTCAGCATAGACAGATCCCTCTGCGGTAACCTTGTAGTTATATGCGACCTCGAACCGGAACATCCTGGGGTTGAGGTCGTTCCGTTCGGGGAGGGGGACCGAGCCATTATACGCCAGCGTGCAGGTTGACATGCGCTTCTGGCTTGCCTTGCCGGGCTTCACATCTCTCCAGTCAATGCTTCTGAGGTAGTCGCGCGTGATCCTGTATTTGGGGTGCTGCACCCCTGTCAGGATTTCGCACCCGCCCTTTTTAGGCACGAGGAACTCCGGGAGTTCCACCGTTCCATCGGTGATGTCAAGTATTGTCCCGCCCATCTGGGTGTTTACAACAGCAAGGTTGAGGTTGATTGTTGTGCCGTCATTCAATCCGATGATTGGCAGCTGCTCTGTCTCAATGATGAGGTTGATGAATCCCGGAGAGGATTTTGACTCGATATTCATGGTTGGGTAATCATTCCTTATCTGTTCTGCGAACATGTTCTTGTACAGCTCAAGCTTTGCTTCCAATAGGCCCTTGGCCCTCACAGTGTCGTAGAAGGATTGCTTTGCATCGGGGTTGTCATTCAGGAACCGGTTCTCAAGGCCGATCAGGCCGGCATCCTCATCACCGGCCGGAATGAAGTAGTTCCAGATGATGGCTCTTGAGGAAAGCATCCCTTCCCCTATCTCTGCACTGAACAGGACCCTGTTGTACCCGGGCTTAAAGCTTGCGCCCGAAAGGTCACAGGATATTGATTCTATGTGTCCGGATGTTTCAATCTTTCTTACAGTTACCTCTGATGGATTGGGTTCCCCCAGGGCGGGCGCGTCCTCAAGGCCGCACTGTACGGCCATCTTGATGTCGCGCTCTGTGCTTGTCGCTGAAAGGTATGCAACCGATGTTACGTGGAGCTCATTATCTGATACGCGCATCTGCTTCTCGGGCTGCAGCGAGAGTGTGACCTCTTCCTTAAGGAGCAGATCTATGCTCCCTGACAGCGGATCAGCTGCCTCGTTGTCACTGCCGAGCTTACGCTGGATGCACTCTTCGTATGACTCGATGCGCTCCCCGTACTGCCCGGGTGCCTTGATCGGCGAAACAAGGCAGTTCCACTTCTCCTTCCATGAGAGCGTGTCCCCTTCTGAAGTCTGCTCGACTAGCGCGGCCCGGTCGCGGTTCAGGGCCTCAATGCCGAATGCAGGGCTTGCAACACCCAGGATCCACCACAAAATCAGGATGCCGTGGCAGCCTTTCAGGAAGTTTGAAAGGCGGGACTCATTGTACCATATGCCAAGAAGCGCCCACCAGGGCCACCAGACCGGATTAAGCATCTTGCTGCCCAGGTATGTTGCGGCAGCCCCGGGAAATACGTATCCTATTGCATATTGCACGCCCCACGATAATGCCAGGACGATTGCGACGGGCGAGGCAGCGGCAAGCTTGCCCTTAACGCCGTCTCGCTGAAGCCCTTTAAGCGACATGACATAGACAAGGAAAGCGATGAAGATGTCGTACCTGTAGTATGCCAGGGGATTGAACCCAAGTGTTGAGTAGAAATAATGTATGATGAAGCCGAAAAGAATGAGCCAGTTGCCTGCCGATCCCCCCTCTTTTTGCGAGGGATTCATTACTTTGTTGAGCAGGTATCCGCCTGCAGCCCCCACGAATCCGGCTTTAGCTGCCTGCCGGCCCCTTTGGTCTTTCTCTTCCTGAGTGTTCTCTTGTCCTTGTTGCTGGCTCTGTTGGTCCTTGTCTGCCTGCAACTGCTGCCCGAGGCCATCGGCTCCGGGAGCCCGGGTCTCGGCGGCAACTGCGGCACCCTCTAGTGCGCCCTCTATAGCACCCATTAGTCACCTCACTTTGCACGAGAACCCTATTCCACCGCTTCAACCCGCAATTCGATGATGTCAAGGGTTGAATGATCTGGCTCTATCTTTATTCCGTTGCTGCCATCTTCAACATAGCTGTCAATGTTGCGCGACCATTCGGAATCATAGGTGCTCATTTGTGTTCTGTGCCCGTTTATGAAAATGCTGGCTTTCTTGAGTTCCTGGTCATCTACAAACTCAAGGAAAAG
Organism: archaeon; assembly: GCA_043823195.1. Lineage (GTDB taxonomy): Archaea > Nanobdellota > Nanobdellia > Woesearchaeales > JBDRAZ01 > JBDRAZ01. The sequence continues at coordinate 1,198 of JBDRAZ010000107.1, read as the reverse complement.
CCTTGTGTCTACCCGGTCAAGCTCAATCTCCCTGAAGAGCGAGCTGTTGATCTCGAAATAGTATACCGGATAGCTGATGTCTTTCAGCTTGGTCTTGATCTTGATGTTGTCAATAAGGTAGGAGCCCCGGCTCGTCCTGAATACCGCCGTGTTTTCCCCTTCGTTGACATAGCCAGCCGAGAATTCCTTGCTGTTTAATATGCCGCAGTCAGGGATGCCCGAGAATATGTTGCGGTTGTTTATGAAAATGTCCAGGCGCCCGACATCCGCCGGCTGGCAGTCAGGCACAAACTTCAGCCGGATGTCCTCAATGTTGTGCTTCTCAGTTGCAGAAAGGACAAAGACATTCCTGCTCTCCTGCCTGCTTAGGTCAGTTATGTCGGCAATGATCCTGAGGTTTTCGATGATGTATTCGTTTGTCCTCCAGAACTGCCATCCGACATCTGACGCGGTGAACTCCAGGGTGTTGTCTGTCTTCAGGTACTGGTTTTCAAGGTTTATCGGGGGGATGTTCTGCGCAGTGATCTCGGTTTCATATATTGTAACGCCGTTTAGCACAATCCTCAAAATCCCCTTGGCCTTCTTCGGGGTGAAGCTCAGGAGCACGTTGTCAGTTGTATCAAGGTCGTCAACCCTGAAGTTGACGCTTTTGCCCTTCTTGTCAAATACGCCATTCTTGACATAGAACGGGTTCTCAGTCTTTAGCTCCTTTGAATCGGTTGTCCTGAAAAGAGTGAATGAGGATATGTCATGCTCGTATTCAGTCAGCGAGAGGTAGTCCAGCCGCCCGGGATTTTCTGAAATAAGGGTCAGGTTCTGGTCAATTACAGTTGAGTCGCCGGCGGTTGTCGTGTTGTCTGCAAGAAGCTCCTGGCGGATGTCGCCCGGAAGGAAGAGGATGTAAAGGACTATGCAAAGTGCAATTATTGCCACAAGCGCAGCAGCTCCGCCCCCGGACTGGCCTCTTTTTTGAGCTGATAGCATCATTTTATAGTAAAATCTAACTCTAAAATTAAACATAACTCAGTATATAAGTTTTTCTATTTTAGCGAGGGGGTCTGTTGTCCCGAAACTGCTAGACACTTATGAGCTCCTGCCATACTTCTGCTGGTGTTTTGTTGTTTAGGCTCAGGTGTGGCCTGTCTGTGTTGTAATGCATAATGAAGTCTTTTATGTTTTTGAACGTGCTAGTACTCTG
>JBDRAZ010000106.1:0-4552 GCA_043823195.1 archaeon | reverse complement strand
TTAATACTCAACAACATTGCTATCTCATCGCTTTGTTTTCCTTTGTTTGTTAAAAGCAAGATGTTTGCTCGTGTTAATTTCCTTGCTTTATTTGTTCCAGTCTTTAAGAGCTTCTTTAGAAAAAGAATCTCTTTTTTTTTTAATTCTATAATAATTCGTTTCATAAATGAAACTAAGAAGAGCTACTATATAAATGTGATGGAAAATTAAGTTGTCGGGCTACTAGGTCAATCAACGATTCGGATTCATCCATCAACTGAACTAAATCATGGCCCACATTAGCAGATGGGGTAGCCTCGTTTATAAATGTTTCTAGTTATTACTACTCTTCAGTGCTAAAGAATTTAACGGTTGTTGATAAGAAAACTCACCTTATCCGCGGCAGCCCGAACTCGTACGCAGGCCTGCCGAGCTCTTTGGTGCGCTGCGTCTCCCTCGCAGACTGCGGGCCGCCGCCGATCCTGATCATTGCGTCAAGGCCGTAGTGCGGATGACCAAAGTATTGCTGGAACTTGTCCGGGTCAACCTCGGCTATTGCAGAAACACCCTGTACAAACACGGGGATGACAGCGCCCCAGTACTTGCCGATTATTATCGGCTCCTCAGTAGTAGGATAGCATTCATATTCTCTTGCACGCTCGCACGCTATGCCTCCGGTCTCATAACCCCGCTCTGTGGCCAGACGGTAGGCCTGCGCAGGGATCCCGACATCAGTCAGACCCGACATGATCAGGATGTCTGAGAATCTTGCTTCAATTATGTCATATGCCCTGACCAGGAGATCAAAGCCTAAGTATGGCCTTTTTGCCGTCAGCCCAGGACAGCCCTTTTTTCGGAGGATCGATCGATTCAATCCCAGATTCCCTTGCCCTGTAGAATGCCATGTACCTACCGGTTGCCAGCAGCAGATCAGTATCAGACGGGCTGTATGACCAGTATTCATCCGGCGGATGCACATGCATCGCTATATCGCCGTAGACTGGGGAGTCAGTCTTCCCATTAGCGCCTTTGGTGATCACGACACAGTAGCCGTTCCCGTCAAGGCCCATATCCTCATCCAGAAATGGCTGGACTTCTCCGTCTAGAAAGTAGAACGTGGTTCCCAGCTGATGCCTGTAGCCGTAGAGTACAATGTTGTCTGCGCCGGGTGCCTTGCCCTGAGTGATGGTATTATGGGTCAGGGTCAGGTCGTACGGATATACCCTCATGTCCTCAAAATACACCTGAAGATCGATCTCCGCGCTTCTGCCCTGCTCATATCCCTGGTTGCAGAGATTGGCAAGGCCGATCAGATCGTCTCCGCTAAGGCCGTAGAGGCATAGCCTTTGGCCTATCTCCATGCTTTGGATATAAGAATGGACGTCTCCTGTTTCGGACAGGCCCTCTCTTGCTGACCTGGCAGCATCCATCAGTTCAGCAAAAGTCCGGATGCCGGGCATGCCTATGTCTTCCTGTACATGCCGGTCCCTGTGCAGATAGGGATTCTTCTCGGGAGAGGCCGCCGCGTGGTAGAGCAGGAGGTCAATCGTCATGTCCGGCCTTAATGCGTTGCCATAAAACCCGCCCAGGTATATCCCGCAATCCAGGGTCTCAAGCAGATCTGATGGATCTTCTGTCATGCAACGGCTGTACCGACCGATACTATATAAATGTTGCTTTTTTTCACTACTTTCCGGTGGTTTCGGTTAGTTTATCGGCAGTTTCGAGTGAACCATATCCAAGGCTCGCTGCAGATATCTGCCTGAACAGGAAGCCGGAACAGAAATTAATATCTGAGATCAATTATTGATAAAGGGTGATATCGTGAGATCTGAAGTGGTTGAAAAGCTTGCGAGCCTTATAACGGCAACCTTTGGGCTGCTTGCGGGCGCGGTCATCGGCACGATTACTGCAATGCTCATGAGCCGCCTGACGAGATGAAGGCTCCTTAGGGCAGCAGCTGCCGCACCCTGGCTGCGCTTTCGCCAATCTCAGAGGTCTTCACGCCGATAATCCTGATGTTCAACCCCTTCTGTTCCAGCTTGGCTGCCAGGGTCTCCATAAAAACACCCTTGCCCCCAACCTCTTTATCATACATGGAGGTAGTCTCAACGCCGCAGCCGGGCGACCTGTTAATGCCGATAATCCCAAGCACTGAAAACCTGTTTTTTACATATTCGTCAATCTGAAAGACAACCAGGTCCACCAGCTGTTTTATTCTAGCAGCAGCGGGCCTCATATTGAGTTCTTTTCTGATCCTGGTGTTCTCTGCGACTACTTCCCTTTCTGCTCTACGAATATCGCCGCGGTCCAATCCCAGGCATAGCAGCTCAGGGCACGGCATCTGGACAATGCCTATTTCATAATTCATAAGAAGACCAGTAACTTCTTTGAATGCCGCCGGAAAATCAGCAGTATTGTCTGAGATGGAATTCTGGTTCAAGATGCAGTGGGAAACGAAAATTACCTTCTTGCTCCTGTTATCATCAAACATGAAGATAAGGAGGGTAAATCAATTAATAATCTTTCCCTTTAAAAAAAAGCAAAATTTATAAGGGATTGACCTCTCCTCGAAGAGAGAGGCGAGGGTAGCAAAGTCTGGTCAAAGGCATTGCCGACCAAATGCGCAGGACTTAAGAGGCAGCTCAGAAATCCTGTCCCTTAGTGGGTCCGGGACAGGCATGATTCATTTCATGCCTGCGGAAAGGTTCGAATCCCCTCCCTCGCACCAGTTTATCAGTTCGATGCGTTGTGGAAAGCTTTAAATAGTTTTAGTTCTAGGAAAAGTGGGCATGGCAGACAACGATATCTACAACAATAAAGGCCAGTATGAAAAATTCAAGGCCAATCTGAATCTTTACTTAGAAGAGCCCAAAGGATTCCGGAAATACCAGATTAAAAGCAGGAAGAACCTCTCCTATTTCTACAAGCTCATGACCCGTTTTGAGGCTGCAGATATTTCCTACATAAGAAGGCTGAGACTGTTAAGAAGCTTCCTCATAGTATGCCATTCAATTACCAGGGATCTGGCTGAAGTAGACAGAGAGGATATTGACCGGTGTGTAATGTTTGCCAACCAGCAGAACAACAGCGAGAGAACCAAAAAGGATTTTGTCCGGGACCTGAAGCACATGTGGAAAATCCTGTTCCCTGAGAAGGATGAAAAAGGGCGCATCGATGATACTATTGTTCCTTACGCCGTCAGGCATCTCTCGGCCAAAATGGACAAGAGCAGGGAAAAGATGAGGAAAGACCGCCTGACGGTTGAGGAATTTGAGAAACTGATCGGGGCCTTTGGGAATGATCCGAGAATGCAGGCGTTACTGACCGTCAAGATCGAATCCCTGGGACGGCCCCAGGAGCTGTTGGGCAGGAACATCGAGGATGTTGAGTTGCAGGAGAACTTCGCAAAAATCTACATCTCTGAGCACGGCAAGGAGGGCATCGGCTTCCTGCGGTCCATTGACAGCTTCTACTACCTCACGAAATGGCTCAATGAGCATCCCCTGAAGCACGATCCCAAGGCTCCATTGTTCATCAATCTCGGGACCCGGGGGAAATACCTGCGGCTGAAGCCTTCTGCTGCCAACAAGCTCCTCAGGGAGAGGTGCAAAGCCCTGGGCATTCATAAGCCCATCACCCTGTACAGCTTCAAGAGGAACGGCGTGACCCTGTGCCGGTTGCGGGGCGATTCTGACATGGACATACAGCACCGGGCAAGGTGGACCTCCACACGGCAGCTCAGGACCTATGACCTGTCCACCCAGGATGACAGCTTCAAGATCGAGCTGATTAAGCGGGGCATGATCAAACCTGACGAAAAATATGCCCATGCCGCACCCATGCTGAAGAGGTGCACGTTCTGCGGGCATAATAACGGCATTGCCGAGAAGGTTTGCGCGAACTGCAAGAGGCTGCTGGACCGGCAGGAGATTGAGCGCATTGAGAAGGAGAAGGAGGCAGAAAACCGGCAGGTCAGGGAAGAGATGGCAGTAATAAAGGAACAACTGGCCCAAAGCGAGCGCCGCGACGAAATCATCCTCAAGCTGATCCAGGGCCTGGCCAAAAGGGGGAAAATGAAAGATGTGGTCAGTGTCATCAAGGAGGAGGGCCTGGCCAGTGAACTGGTCTGAATTTCTCGGTTCATCTTTTTTTGAAAAATCTTTGACGCGTTTCTATTAGATTGAGGGGGAATCATGATCGTACCTATATAAGGAGAAGACTATGCCCCTCGATCATGATATAGAGCGTCTGGTAGAAGAGGCCCTGGCCGGGGACCAACACGCATGCGGTACGCTGGTAGAAATATCTTATCCTTTGTTGCATCACCTGGCGATGCGCATCGTCCAGGATGAGGAGGATGCCCATGATGTCGTCCAGGAAACCTTCCTCCAGGCCTTCGTCCATCTGAACGCCCTCCGGGACCGGGCCAAATTCGCTCCCTGGGTCCGGGCAATCGCCGAAAATCTATCCAAGCGGTGCATCAAACAGCGGCATAGAGCCCTGAAACAAGAGGTACCCGTTGACCAGGTGGAGGGGCCGGGTCCCACGCCGGAAAGCCGTTACATCCGCG
>JBDRAZ010000105.1:0-2192 GCA_043823195.1 archaeon | reverse complement strand
CGAGGCGGAAATTGAGGATGATTGCTGCTGCAACAATTCTTGATGCCTTAAGGGTTCCGCCCAACAACAGGCTTGAAGCTCTGAAAGGTAATAGAGCGGGACAGTGGAGCATCAGGATAAATGAGCAGTGGCGTATATGTTTTAAATGGCAAAATGGAAACGTCTATGAAGTTGAGATAACCGATTATCATTGAAAGGCGGTGATATTATGAGATATTTAAAAAACATTCATCCAGGCGAAGTGCTTAAAGAGGAATTTTTAGAGCCAATGGGAATATCTGTTTATCGTTTGTCTAAAGAAACAGGACTTTCAGAGACGAGGGTAAGCCAGATAATTAAAGGCAACAGAAGCATTACGGCTGAAACTGCGGTAAAACTTGGCAAATTCTTCGGTGTCCCCGCGGAATTTTGGATGAATTTACAGGCGTTTTATGACATTGAAGAAGCACAGAAGCTGCACAAAAAAGAGATTGAATCCATACATTCATTTCACGAACTTAAACACGCAGCGGCATAAATTTAATCTATATTCCATAATCCGACAGGCGCATTTTTCATCTGCTGCGGCAAGTCAGCTGTCATAAATAAACGGCAAAGAGTCACACCGCCCCTTTCCTCATCGCCCTCAGAAACACCTCCTTACGCAGGAAAGCGCAACTGATTTAATTGCTTATATCATGGTAATGCCGCTTGCCATTAAAGTATAATTAAGTAAATGAACAGGGATGTATTGCGAAGCGCAATTGGAAATGGTTATATTGAGTGGCAGAGACATTCACTTGAAAGAATGTTTGAAAGAGGGATTTCAAGAGAAGACGTTAAGGAGATTCTAAGAAAGGGAGAAATCATTGAGGACTATCCTGATGATAAGCCGTATCCGAGCGCATTGTTTTTAGGATGGATAAACAAAGAACCTCTCCATGTTGTTGCAGCGATTGACTTATTAACAGGATGGGGTTTTGTTATTACAGCATATAAGCCTGATTTAGAGCATTTTGAATCAGATTATAAGACAAGGAGGCACAAATGACATTCAAGAACTCCCCCGATAAATGCCCTCTTTGCGGAGGCGCAAAAAAGGAAGGGAAAACTACGTTTACTGTTGACTTAGGCTTTGGAGTGGTAGTAGTAAGAGACGTGCCCGCAACAGTATGCTCGCAGTGCGGCGCAGACTGGATCGGAGATTCCATTTCTGCAAGGTTAGAAGGAATTGTGAACGAGGCGCGTAAGAGACATCATCTGGTTGAAGTTTCAACGATGACCGCATAGCATATAGAGATGAGAACTCGTTGAAAGAAACATCAGCATGACATTTAGAAGCATTGCCCTTGCTGAATAAATCCGACTGGCACATATTTATCTGCTGCGGGAAGTCGGGAAGCCTGATATTCGCCTTAATGTGAGATTTAAACTTATTGGACTTCTTTATTTACCCCTTGCAATTTTTTCCATAAATAGTATATATTTTTAGTATATACTTTAAGGAGGTGTATTGTGAAGACTGCGAAGATATTCCGGAATGGGCAGAGCCAAGCGGTTCGCCTGCCAAAAGAATTCAGGTTTAAAGACGACCATGTTTTCATAAAGAAAGCAGGCAATGTGGTTGTGCTTATCCCGAAGAGCAACTCATGGGACTCTCTTGTCAACAGCCTGAGCAAGTTCTCGGACGATTTCATGGCAAAGAGGTCTCAGCCAAAAATGCAATTGCGGGAGAAGTTCTGATGAGGTTCATGCTGGATACCAATACCTGCATTTTTCTAATCAAACAAAAATCTCAGAAAGTGCTGCATCATTTTAAGTCCTATTCCGTTGGAGATATAGGCATTTCTGCTGTCACCCTTGCAGAGCTTGAATATGGCGTTGAAAAGAGCCAGCATATTCATAAGAATAAGATTGCATTGAATGAATTTCTTTTGCCTTTGGAAATCGCTCCATTTGACGATAATGCCGCAGAAATATATGGTGCAGTCAGGTCAGGCCTTGAGAAAGACGGGATGCCGATTGGTTCAATGGATATGCTTATAGGCTCACATGCACTTAGCCTCGGCGTAACTCTTGTGACAAATAATATAAAGGAATTCGAACGGATTAAGACGCTGAAAGTAGTGGACTGGACAAAATAAGCTCATATGTCCGGTCTTTGCCAGTGATTATTCTCTCTGTGAAAGTATATGTTATAATGCCTTGTAGCT
>JBDRAZ010000104.1:0-6760 GCA_043823195.1 archaeon | reverse complement strand
CTGCAAACAGTATGCTGAAAAGGGGCATGGGAGAAACATTGCGTGGCCGCACCGTCTGGCAGCAAGCCAGACATTTCTATGCGAAATGCTTCACACACAACATATTATTGAGGTGCAACTGATGGAACTTGCAATCGAGCCGCTATAGCAAAAACTTTATATACATCCATCCTCACAAAAACATTCAGCTTAGTTGAAGTAATATCCAAAAAGGGGTCATATGCTGCGAAAAACAATTGTTCTTGTTCTGATTGTCCTTGCTTGCAGCTCTGTCTACGGTATTGATCCGACCAGCTTTCCGCGGGCGTATGCCTCTTCGGATACCGCTGATGGCGAGCCAGGAATAACCCAAAAGGAAGACCACAGCGGCAAGTATGACATCGGCTGTGAGATTGAAGCGAGGAAAAAGCCCTATTGGTTGGATGATCTTTACGGGGCGGGTAGCAAACGCGCCTGGACCCTCGCACCTGCAGGCTCAATATGGGCGCCTGACGAACGGGTGAAAGACACCGTTTGGGTAGATGATCTTGCATTCCATCCGGACAGCCAGTCCGACGGGAAAACGCTCCTCAAAGGAATCAAGAACAAGGGCTCCTACGATATCATCTGCGATGGCACGGAGTGGGTCAGGTGCAATGCCGAAGGGTACATCCTTCGGACTGAAGGTGCGGGAAAGTACCTGTGCGAAAATTACAAATGGGTAAAGCTGTCAGAGAATTATCAGGATGAATGGTGCTACAACGGCGACGATGACGACGATGCCGATGGTGACATGAATTGCGCAGATGAAGATTGCGAAGGTCAGTGCGGAAATGAAGCCTGCGATTTTAGATGCGAATATTCTACAGAACAATCCTGCACAGACGGCCATGACAATGACGGTGACGGACTCGACCTGGAGAACGGGATGACGGACTGCAATGATTTGGATGACTGTTCAGCCCTTGATGTCTGCGACCCGGACAAAAAAGTTAATCCTGAAACCAGCGAATGGGTTTGTGATGGGGATAATGAGGGAGAGGACATCTTTCACGCCGAGGTAGATGGAGACTACAAGGAAGAAGCCGCCCCCAACGCATGCTGCGGCGATGATGAGACTGATTTGGGAAAGATCTTCATTGATGACTCCAAAAACCGAGGCTACTTCTGCTACAACCAGGGTGGCTGGATCTGGCGCGATGCTGCTCAGGCAAGCCAGCCTACAGATGGAACGGAAACAACCGCAGCAGACCGGAATGCCTGGACCATAAAAACCGTAAAGAGAAATGGTGTGGAATTTGATGTTGTCTCAAATATCGCTTCATGGCTTGTGTGCGACACCAAGACAGGTATTACCGGGATGGAATACAAGAACGCCCCACCAGGCACAACAGACTTTGCGCGCCTGCCCTGGTCTACATGGAATGCCAAGACACATCTGGTGGATGAATACCAGCTTCTCCCGAGTTTTGATGTTCAACCCGGCGATCTCGGCACAAAACCACTTGTTCGGGAAAATAATGAAGCTGTAAACTCTAAATCCGCAGGCGGAAAGACTGAGACAGTTGCAGAGGATTCTTTTGCAGGTTTTGCAATTAAAGAAAACATCATTGAGACTCACGCTGGCACAGCTCAGCAGGCGCAGGCCGCGGTTCCCAATCCCGAAACAATCGAGCCCGAAAACTACCTCTTCGCCCAGAGGTTTGCCTGCCACACCGCAGATGACAGGGGGCTCTGGTCAGAATGCTGCGGCTACGACCTCTCCGAATGCATAAACAGCTATCCAAAGGCCAGGCGTGCAGGAACGCCCCTGCAGTCCATAAAGGAGTTTCATAATCCTGCTGATCGGGATCTTGACACCGCAAACGCTGTCCTCAGGATACTGACAACAAGGCTTGAGTCAGGCGATTTCCTCGATCTGGCAGAAGGCCGGATGAAGGCTCCTGAAGATGTCTATGATTCCCATGTTATCCAGATTAAGAATGCTGACGTGCCTATTTATGACTGGACAGATTATAAGTATCTTGAGTTCTATGTCTATCTCGCAACAAACTTTGAGCTTGACATACGCCTTGGGACGTTCGAGGGTGACCAGGTCAGCAATCCAGCTGACTCCACCTGGTATTTCAATACGCCGGTTGTAAATTACGTCCAGAACGGCGCCCAATTGCAGAAATGGCTGCATGTCATGATTCCCCTTGCCTCCTTGTCTGGGAAGAGAATAGACACAATCATGTTCTATGTTGACAATGCCAGGGCCTATAATTCAGTCACCTATGTCTATGTGGAAGCGGAAAATAAGAAGTACCAAAACGCAATAGGCATAGACAAGATCTCGCTCATTCCCAAAGACTTTGACAGGATAGTCTGCACAGGGGGCGAGTCACCGACATGGATATCTGACCTTGACGAGGATAAGGACAGCATTGGCGAGCTTGCCTGTGAGGAGACGCCCTCATTCGGCTGGACAGGGACAGCCTGCTGCGGTGATGACACAACGCCATCGCAGGAGGAAATCTGGGCTGATGCAGAGGCAGGCTGCTGGATGGGCAATACCATCAGACCAGATACGCCCTTTGGCGTCATCAAATACGTAAGCGGCACATCAGAGACATACCAGATCTGCTTCAGCAAAGACTGCATCTATCCCTATGACGGCAAACGCATAAACGGGGATGATCCTTACTACAGTCTTGAGTTCGCATACCTGGAAACACCAATTAAGGATCCCAAAGCATCAGCCATTATTTCAGTGCCCGCAGACGGCGAGGGTCCTGAGCATGCTGTCCTTAAGGCCTCAAACATCAGCCGCTCGGTCATCTTCCATAACAAAGAATTTCACGCCTGCCGTCCGGCAGATTATGTGCAGAGGGGAGCGCAGGGCGGCCCCGGAAGCGGTGATGTGATTGCAGATATTGCAGGATACTGCCAGACCCTGGGCGATCCGGACGGCGTGAGTTTCTTCTGCTCAGCAAACAACGAATGGAGCGATGAACCGGTGGATGAGGCTAATCCATCAGCTAATCCTGCATCATCAAGGGACAGCCTGAAAGATGCGCCTGTTGGAGTCAATTATATAACGAACGGAGACTTTGATTATGAAGTTCCTGAATAAAACGATCATTGGCCTGACTGTCGTTTTAATAGCTATTGCTGCAGCCAATGCTGCACTGCCGGCTCCGGGGGGTGGCGGAGGCGGCTTGCCAGGCGGCGGTACAGGATCTTCAGACTGCAGTAACTGCATCAGGAACAGGCTCTGCGACAAGGCCTGCGAGGGGGTGGCGGATTCCTGTCCGTTTGGCAGAGTGGATCCTGATTGTGACGGCTACCCCGCTTTTGGTACACTGCAAAGGATATTTGAAGATAATGCGTGACAGCTGTGAATTATCTATTAACATGGGCTGCTCCAGCGAGTGTGGAGGGAATCTGCGATGCAATGGCATTGACCCTTACCAGTGTGCGGACACTGATGGATATTGCACTGCCGACTGTGATTTAGATCAGTCCTTTGACACATCAAAGGAGGCCTGCGACTGCAAGCTGGGCGATTCATGCGGAGATTCATGCTTTGATACCGCCCTAAACTTCGAAGACGGTACCGCAGGCAGCTGCTGCGGCGATGATGAGAACGAATATTACATAATTAACAACCTTATTAGAAACATGAAGGCCTGCTGCGATGCAGACACTGACTGCGTTGATGCCTCTGGCAACTGCATGGATGATGGAAACATGATTGGTTTCGACGTCTGCATTGATGGGTCGTGGATGCCTGACACCGATGGCGACGGCATAGCCATTGACCACTGCCCTGACCAGGGGCCCACAGGAGTAATTACCTGTCAGGTTGCTGAAAAGGGCGATGGCTGCTGCGATCTGGATGTGTGGAAGGTTGCCGGAAGAAAAGGCGAAGTGGAACTGATTGAAGGGGAAGAGTGCAGAAGCGGCAAATGCATTAAGATGACTGGTGATACAGAGTACAATGCGGGCAACCCAAACCAGTTTACTGACACTACAGATGGCGATCTTTTCCTAATACAGGAAATATATGGACTCAAGCCCGGAAAAACATACCTTCTCTCTGTCTGGCTAAAAGGAAATGTTGCCGCAGACGGCACAATAAGGATAATGGGCTATCGCGACAATCCAAATCACGGCAAACCGGTAAGCAATCCGGGAGATTGGACATTGGAGACCACCGAATATGCGCCTGCTTCCGACGCACCTGTATCCATAAGGCTTGAGACGGACTCAGGCACAATGTATTTTGACGACATCTCCATTATCGAAAAGCCTCCTGAAGGAATCAGCCCTGAGCAAATCCCGGTAGTCTCGCCTGGGCCAGCAGTCTCACTCGGCTCAGAATGCTGCCCCTCTGATTACTGCTGGACAGGAACTGAATGCGTTGATGCATCACTTTGGGAAGACGATTCACAAAAACGAGTAATCTTTGACGAAGGCGAGGAATGGGCTGAACATGGCTTCCGTTGCGTCTACACAGATGAAAGCGCAAAGACAGGCGCATACTGGCAATACTCAAAACTCAAATACAGCTGGGAGGGAGTTGAGACAGGTTTCTGCCCCTATCCGAGCCAGTGCTTTGTGCAGAAAAAGGCTGACGGTAAGAAATACAAGATCAATAACGAGCGAGAAGAGAACATTGAATGCATTGAGGGTGGCGATTACATTTCTGAAATAATTACCGGTGAGGGAGATAATCCGGTTAGTGAACCGGTTGACCACTACTGCATGCTTGACGACACCGGAGAAGGCGTCTGGACAACACGGACTGCAATGATCGCTTCTGCGTTTGAGGAACTCAAAAGAGACAATGACTTCACAATGCACTGCGATGAAAAGGCAGCAGTTGTTAATAAGCCCGACCTTGATTTGCCAGAAGGCATTTCTGACATAACAAGCAACATCTGCGTTATCAGATACAAGGAAGGCGGTGTTGAGAAAACCGTCATCGGACTGCCGCTCCAGGATAGTACCAATGCAGGCCAGCTCGGCAATGTCCTTCAGGCGCTGGGTGCGGCAAAGACCGCCTGCGATGAAGAGGGTGCCGACCGCTTTGAGGAGTGCGGCTCAGATAGGGTCTGGTGGAATGACCAAATTGACACAATGTTCTATGCCAAAGACGGGATCGACCTAACCACCGAAAACTTTAATGATCCCGGTTGGTGGCAGTGGTTGTCAGGTTTAATCATCACTCCATTCACCGCAACACAGAACATCATTGAATCCTCATTTTCAACTGACATAATTGTACCTCAGGACTTCGCCCGCCTCTACAAGATGAGGTCAACTGATCCTGAAAGGCGGATTGAAGGCATTATATCAGGTGATTACATCTCAATCAAATACACTGGCTTCACATCAGATATTGAAGAGGCTGTGGAAGGATTTGATCAAACTCATTATGCACCTCCGCCCCCTGATGGACAACAGCGTCCAGCCCCACCCGATGTTCGCGAAACACAGATCACAGACAACGGCGATCTAATCATCTACGAACCATCAGCATCCGGACTTCTCAACTGGCTCTGGCCTGATCTCACTGCAAAGCTGAGGGTAACCGACTGCACCAATGGAATACAGGACGGCGATGAGACCGGGGTTGACTGCGGCGGATCATGCGCAGAATGCTCATCGGTATAGTAACCTTCGCGACATGAATTCCTGAATAACACTCTTTTCAAATTCATAATAATCCTTGGCCTCCCAGAACCATCTTTAATGCTCTGGGGCTACTATGCACATTAACCAGATGATTTTTTCTTGCCAAGCCGCTTTGTCTGAGTTTCAGAAAGATAGTTTTTGCTGGAATTGACCGGATTATCCTAAATGCATTTTTTGTATTGACACAGTCAGTCCGGTAAGATTTGCCATCCGAGGACACCAGTTTCAGTTGTCCGATTTTTTCGGACAACTGAAAACCTTCCTCGCTGAGCTTTTTCTTGAGATCTGACCAATATTTTCTGGCTCTGTCTGTCTGGATTAGAGTCCCTACTATGTCAACTACAGAAAACCACCATTCATCATTAAACCAGATTCTTCTAATCTTATTGCCCTGGAATACTACTAATGCATCAGACATTTTTTACCTAATTCTCTAAGAGTGTTTCTCAATACTAATGCGCTGATTTGGTGCTTTATTAATTCTTCTGATATTTTTCCGGAATAATTTCAGGAAATATTCATTTTTTGTATTCACTATGATTTTATCTCGTTCCCCCCAGCCGAGCCATTATTACTTCCTTCACCGCAGGCTGTATGATCAGGATAATACAGGGAGGATATCTGCGCCAGAGCCCCTTTTTATGCTTATGCCCCTATCAACCAGAATCTTTTTCATTTCCTCGAAATTTATTCCTGCGATCTCCACAGCCCGTCCCAGGGATATCTTATCATTACTGTACAGCTCACAGGCAATGGCAATCCTCAGGTCCTTTCTCGCGGCCAGAAGAGTCCTGGTGGCATCCCTTAGAAATTCACTCTTGTTATCGTAATATCCAATCTTAGCTGATGCCTCAATTTCCATTTTCAGTAGATCCGGTGCCGTAAAGCTTATTGTTGTTGCCATTATGTTATCTTAATAACATCATAACAACATTTTCTATATGAAGTTATCGGTTAAGTGTAATTCTTTAGCTTTCTGAAGCGTTTTTCCCACTTGTATACTACAGCACCGAAATCTTTTTGTATTTGTGTAGTTACATTGTAACTACAATGCGAAAACCGATGCGCCTTAATATGGAAGGATACGAAGTAGTAGAAA
>JBDRAZ010000103.1:0-160224 GCA_043823195.1 archaeon | reverse complement strand
TTTCTACTACTTCGTATCCTTCCATATTAAGGCGCATCGGTTTTCGCATTGTAGTTACAATGTAACTACACAAATACAAAAAGATTTCGGTGCTGTAGTATACAAGTGGGAAAAACGCTTCAGAAAGCTAAAGAATTACGGAATGTGCTTGGGTTTATATACCAATTGTATTGCTATTGGATAGTTACGGCAAGTGCGGTATTCTGCGGCAATGCACCAAAAAATATATAAAACTGGCAGGCAACCACCGGATAATGGGAGAGGCGCTGTCCTATTTAAGGGAAATAAAGTGGTGGTTCATCGTGCCATTGATTTTCATAATTGCGGTATTCTGCCTCCTGATCATCTTCGGGCTTGGTGAGACACGCTCGCCGTTTGATTACCTGTTCCCCTGAGGCCATGGCAAAACCAAAATGGCAGACAATGCTTATAAAGGCCGGCTTTGCTTTCGCGGCAATGCTGATCTCTGCACTGATCCTTGAAGCCTTCTTTACCCTATTCCTTCCCCAGCGGGCGGATTTTGATTACCGATGCTTTGATGAAGACCTCGGATGGAGATACAAGCCATCCCAGAACATCACGTTCAGGAACTACAGGGACCTTGACCAGAAGCCCGAGTACACGGTGTTTGAGACCAATTCAGCAGGATTCCGGGATGATGAGACCCCGGTTGAAAGGCCGGCCGGCGAAAAGCGGATAATGGTCCTGGGGGACTCGTCTGTCGCAGGCCTTGCGGTTGAAAAGGATGAGCGGTTCACTGAGGTGCTGGAAGAGGAACTGGGCCGGGCGGGATTAAAGGCAAATGTCCTGAATGCCGGCATCCATGAATACGGGAGCTACCAGGAGATGGCCTATTACCTGACAGAGGGAATCAGATATGACCCGGGCATCGTGATCCTGGGGTTCTATGCGGAAAACGACCTGTTTGACAATTGCGACGAGTCGCGCGGGATATCCTTTGCAGATGAGGGCGGCGTCCTGGTGCCGCAGATAACCAAGAAAAAGCAAGAGCCCGCAATCCAGGGTTTTTTCAGGAGATCACAGGTCTTCAGTTTCCTGGTCAGGCTGAGCTATCAGCCCGGCATCAGGAAGATCATCGGCAGATTCGGCCTTGTCAAGACATCAGGCGAGGACCTTGAATCCCTGTACAAGACAGATGAATCTGAAGGCATGAGCCTGTGCATGAACGAGACGATAGAAAACATCTACCTCTTCAGCAGGACACTGGAGATGCAGGGCACAGGCTTCATCCTGATGATAATCGAGGACAAAAAACAGATGGACCCTGCAGAGTTTGGGAAGTATATACGGGAGCTGGGCCTCGCCCCGGGTGAGGTTGACCCGCTGAAGATAAACAGGCGGTTCGGTGCGCTTAAGGAGAGGGGGGTCCTGGTCCTGGACCTTTATGATGTGCTTAAAGAATATGAGGACAAGAATTTCTATTTCACATATGACCACCACTGGAACAGCCGCGCACACGGGATAGTCGGGCAGGCCCTGGCAGAATTCATTGCCTCGGACCCTGTCCTGAGCGGGAAGCTGGACTGATTGCACTAATCTCCTTTGGCGTGCTCTTTGGCATAGAGGGAGAGGGTTTTCTGCGCTGCATTCTTCCAGCTGTATTCTTCTGCAAGCTTTTTGAAATCCCGGGCCATCCTGTTTTTCAGCTCATCGCTGCCCAGCAGCCCAAGAATCTTTGCTGACAGCTGCCGGTGGTCATCAGGGCGGCAGTAGACCGCGCGGCCCCTGGTAAACTCCCTGAAGGAATCAAGGTCTGATAATACAGAGGGGATCCCCCAGCTCAGTATGTGGCACAGGATTCCCGACATGGTGATCCTCCTGTAAGGCAGGATGCAGATCTCTGCTCTCCTGTACAGCTTCCATAGCTCCTTATCGGGCAGAAAGTCAGTATGGAACTCAACATGGTCCTGAAGATCCAGCTCGCCTGCGAGCTCCTGGATCTTCCTGGCATACCTGCGATCATGCGCTTTTCCGGCAATGATCAGCCTCGCGCCGCTCTGCTTCTGCACAACACCAGCAAAGGCCCGAATTGCAGTGTCATGGCCTTTCCAGGGATTGATGAACCCCGGCAGGAGCACCACACCCCTCCCGGGATTTCTTGCAGCTTTCCTGGAGATGACGCCGTGGGGTATCAGGACAGCGCGTCCAGACTGCCTCTGTGTAATTGTGGCTCTCTGGGCAGAGGCGTGAATGATGAGAACATCTGCACAGGCATAGAATAACCTGTGATAGGCGACAAACAGCCAGGAAAACGGAAGATTGGTATAGTCCTCATGAAGGGTAAGGAATACCCTGGCACCAAGGATGCATCTGAGAAGGCAGAGCACAGGAAGGAAGAGGAACTGGAAATCGCCGAGGTGATACTGCACATGGACAATATCATTATCCCTCATCACCCTTATCAGGCTGAATATCCCCGTGACCGGAGCCAGGATCCTGCCCAGGCCGGAATAATTCCATTTAAGGACGCCAACATCAGCAATCCTGGAGAGCTCATCAACCAGATATGATGAATAGGTGCCTGTCCCGGTCTGGCTGGGAGGGTAGCTGGTGACCATGCAGACGCGGATTTGTCCTGACATGGATGGCAGCTGAAGCACGGGATGTTTTAAATTTTTGGATTTTTTCCGAAGATTTATAAAATATGAAGGTTAATTTCCACGGATGGCAGACGTGGGCAGGATAAAGTTCATAGACCGTTGGATAGGCGTCCCAATCTGCATGGCCCTCAGCATCCTGAACCGGCTCCTGGGCAGAAGGCAAAGGCCGGATGCAAAACGCATCCTGGTGATACAGCTGTGGGGCATAGGCGAATCCATCCTGACTCTTCCGGCCATCAAGGCCATATCAGAGACCCTTGGCTCGAGGCTGACAGTCCTGTGCACCGAGAGGAACAGGGATGTGTTTGACCATGGATTTATTCATGAGGTCAGGGTGTCCCCGCTGTCCCCCGGCCCGATCACTATGTTCATGCTGCGCAATTTCAACAGGTATGACCTGGTTGTTGACATGGAAGAATACCTGAATATCTCAGCGATAATTGCATATTTTGTTGGCAGATACAGGATAGGATTCAATGACCGCCTGAGGGGCCGGCTGTTTAATGAAACCGTCTCTTATGATGACCGCAAGCACACAGCTGATGCGTTCATGGACCTTGCGCGGAAACTGGGGTTTAAGGGCAGATTGACGGGTCTGGTCGCACTTGAGGCGTCAGCTGAAGATGCAAGGGCAGCGGGGAAATTCCTGAGGAAAAACAAGATCGGCGAGGGGAGTTTCCTGGTCGGAATGACACCCGGCGCTGCAGAGTCTTCAAGGTGCAGGATGTGGCCTAAGGAGAGGTTTGCTGAAATCGCCAGGCACCTTATTGATTACTACAACGCGAAAGTGATCCTGATCGGCTCGGCGCAGGAGGACGGGCTGAATCAGCAGATATGCGACATGGTTGACAGCAGGAACGCTGTCAATGCCGCCGGAAAGCTGACCCTGCGGCAGACATTCTCCGTCATCAAGAGATGCAGCCTGTTCATCAGCAATGACACCGGGCCCATGCATATCGCAGCTGCCCAGGGGTGCAGGACTGTAGGCATATTCGGGCCCAACACACCGGTCCGGTGGGCGCCCTTTGGCAGGCTCGGAAGGTCGGTTTACAGGCAGCCGTCCTGCAGACATTCACCCTGCATCAACACCCACCTGGGGCAGGTACCGGACTGCCTATACAGCAGGGAGTCGACTGACTATCAGAAGTGCATGAAGGCAATTTCTGCAGATGACGTCATAAGGACAATCTCAGGGCTGACAAGAAGCGCCTAGATGGCGGTATTCCCCGTGGGTAAAGTAGCCAAGAAGCTGCCGTATCCTGGCCAGTTTCGGGAAAAGATCCTTCTCAAGGCTGACCGTCTGCCTGTCAAGGAGTGCAAGCGCCTCCCTGGAAAAAACATATATGCCGGCATTTACCACGTTTGACCTTGCAACCTTTGGCTTTTCCTCAAAATCAACAATTAGGTCGCCGTCCAGCACCGCAATCCCGTACTTTGAGGGTTCGCCTGCTGACATGAGCCCGAGGGTGACCAGCTTTCCTGTCTGTATATGCTTCTGAATCATGTCAGAGAGGTTGAAATCATTGTATGTATCGCCGCTGATTGCAACAAAACTGTCAGGAAGCTTTGGCTCCACAGCAAGGAGGGCATCAGCATTCCCCTTTGCCTGCTTCTCGACAATCCTGACATTCAGATCGGATTTTGAGACCTCAGTAAGAAGCCGGTTGATGTTCCTGCTGTACTGGGTTACAATAAAGGCCTGCTTTATGCCGTGCCTGCCAAAGAATTCCAGCTGCCGCAGGATCAGGCTCCGCCCTCCAACATTTTCCAGTGCAAGCTCCTGGTGGTCGCCCTTAAGGAAGATGACTGCTGTGTCAATCCTCTTAAGCGAAAGCCCCTTTTCAAGAAAGAGCTCAATGGCCTGGCTTCGCGACCGGATAACTGATCCGTCAACATGGGCATCAGCCTGCCTAAGAAGCTCCCTGTCAATGGATATGGCAATTTTAAGCTTGGGCATACTAAGTATGAACAAGTATGAATATATATAGCTTTGTGTCCCAGAGCATATATGTTAAATAACAGATAAGTTTATAAATTAGATAACCAATAGTATGAATAAGTCATACTCGGGTGATAAAAAATGAAAGAAAGCATTAAGAAGATGCTAAAGGAAAGCGCTGACCTTAAGATGCGGGTTGCCGACAAGCTGTCCCACCTTATTGAGGAGGCTGCAAAAAAGATTATCGAGTCGTACGCTAAGGGGGGAAAGCTCGTGCTGTTCGGCAACGGGGGAAGCGCGGCTGACGCCCAGCACCTTGAAGCAGAGCTGGTCCACCAGTTTGAAAAGAGGGGAAGGAGGTGCCTTCTCGCGATATCACTGACAACAAACACCTCGGTCCTTACAGCCATCGGCAATGACTGGGAGTTCAATAGGGTCTTTGAGAGGCAGATTGAAGGGCTTGTCGGAAAAAACGATGTGGTCATAGGCCTTTCCACAAGCGGGAACAGCGAGAATGTGATCAAGGGGATTGAGCAGGCCAAGAAGAACGGGGCGTACACAATTGCGTTTACAGGACGGGACGGGGGCAGGATCAAAGAGGTCTCAGACCTGAGCCTTATTGTCCCTTCTGACAACACAGCAAGGATTCAGGAGGCCCATATAACGATAGGCCATATCCTTTGCAAGCTCATCGAGGATTCCATTTTCGAAAATGATTGATTTTTCCAGGATCAGGACATACCCCATCAGGGAAAGGAAGAACCGTGTATCAGTAAAGAGATTCAGGACCGAGGATTCGCCTGTCAGGGACAGGGGGATTCACCAGCTTGCCGAATGCATCCTCAGGGCCCACAACCAGGGAAAGGAGGTTGTGCTGATGATGGGGGGCCACCCCATAAAGGTCGGTGTTGCCGGCCACATAATTGACCTCATAAAGAATAAAGTAATCACCCATGTTGCCATGAACGGCTCTGCGAGCATACATGACTTTGAGATTGCAATGATCGGGCAGACCAGCGAGGATGTCTCCCATAACATAAGGGACGGCTCTTTCGGGATGAGCGAAGAGACCGGACACGGGATGAACTCTGCAATAAAGGAGGGGATCAGCAAAGGCATGGGCTACGGGTATTCGGTGGCAGCCAGGATCAGGGATTTCAGATACAGAAAGCACAGCATACTCTACAATGCATTAGAGGCAGGAATCCCGGCAACCGTGCATGTAGCCATCGGAACAGACATAATACACCAGCACCCAAGCTGCGACGGGGGCGCGCTCGGCGAAGCCAGCTACCGTGACTTCAAAATTCTTGCCGATACCCTCTCAAGGCTGGAGGATGGTGTCGCTGTCAATCTCGGGTCAGCAGTAATCATGCCTGAGGTCTTTATCAAGGCCCTTTCAGTGGCACGCAATATCTGCGGGGGGACGAGCCGCATAACAACGGCAAACCTTGACATGCTTGACCACTACAGGCCAAGGGTCAATGTTGTTGAAAGGCCCACTGATCCGGACGGCACAGGAATATTCATCCAGGGCAGGCACGAAAAGACAATCCCGGGCCTGCACGCACTGATAATGAAGGGGCTGAAAAATGGACATTGACATGTTTTGCGAAAAACGAATACTGGTAATAGGCGATGTGATGCTGGACAAGAGCATATGGGGCAATGTAGCCAGGATATCGCCTGAGGCACCGGTCCAGGTTGTGGATGTTACAAGGGAATCATATGCGCCGGGAGGGGCTGCAAATGTTGCAAACAACATCGCTGCGCTGGGGGGGGAGGTGTATGTCTGCGGAATCGTGGGAGATGACGCTGCAAAGGATGTGCTCCTGGCCGAATTCGGCAAGAGGGGCATAAGCACTGAAGGCATCCTGGTGGACAAGGGCCGGCCTACCATACAGAAGGTCAGGATAATGGGCCACAGCCAGCAGCTGCTCAGGGTCGATTATGAGGACAGGAACCAGATAGGCGCAAAAGTCGAAGCCCGGATGCTTGAGATAATCAGAAAGATAATAGCCAAGGTGGACTGCATAGTGGTCTCGGATTATGCAAAGGGCCTTGTGACCGCAGGCATAATGGATGCGATCAGGAAGGCTGGGGGCCTTCCCGTCATAGTGGACCCGAAGCCGCTGAATGCAGAATACTATAGGGGAGTAACCCTCATAACGCCCAACCAGAAAGAGGCGTTTGAGATGCACGGCCAGCGGGAGACCCATATCGATGCCGTCGGGAAGGGGCTGGTCAGAAAATTGTCAAGCAACGTGCTGATTACAAGGGGGGAACAGGGAATGTCCCTCTACTGCCTGGACGGAAGCAGGCTCCACATACCAACGCGGGCAAAAGAGGTGTATGACGTAACCGGGGCAGGCGATACAGCAATAGGTACGCTTTCGCTTGCAATCGCCAGCGGCGCCAGCTTCAGCGAGGCCGCAACCCTTGCAAACGCAGCAGCGGGACTTACTGTCGGGAAGGTCGGGGCAAGCGTTGTCACCGCTGATGAGCTGAAGAGGGAGATCGAGGATGAAGGCAGCCCTGATTGACCGCGACGGCACGATAAACGCCGACATAGGATACCTCAACAAGCCAGAGGAGTGGCAGTTCATCAAGGGTGCAGAAAAGGCACTTAAGCGGATTCAGGATGCAGGATTCAGGCTGGTCATAATAACAAGCCAGTCCGGCATAGGCAGGGGCTATTACAGCGTAGATGACATGCACCGTGTCCATGAGCATATGAAAGGGCTGCTGGCGGGGCACGGGGTCAGGATAGATGGCATCTATTTCTGCCCGCACAGGCCTGATGAGGGCTGCAGGTGCAGAAAGCCAGATACACTAATGATTGAGGATGCACAGCGGGATTTTGGCCTGGACCTCAGGTCCTGCTATGTCATCGGAGACAAGACAGCTGACATCAAGATGGGTCAGAATGCGGGCTGCAGGACGATACTTGTGATGACGGGCAAGGGAGGCAGGGACGGCGAATTTGATGCCAGGCCCGATTTTGTTGCAGAGGACATTGCCCGCGCTGCAGAAATAATTGAGCGTGAACCAGGATGCAAAAAACAGAATCCAAGATAAAGAAGACAGCTGAGCTGGAGGATATATGCAGGCAGCTGCGAAAGGAGGGAAGGGCTATTGTGACATGCAACGGCTGCTTTGACATAATCCATGCCGGGCATGTCCGGTTCTTCCATGAGGCAAAAAATCAGGGCGACGTGCTTATTGTCGCCATCAACAGCGATGCGTCAGTCAGGCGGATTAAGGGCTCCGCAAGGCCCATCAACTGCCAGGAGGACCGCTGCAGGGTTGTCGCGGCGCTGGGATGCGTAGACTATGTCACGGTCTTTGATGAGGATGACCCGAGGGAGATTCTGTCGGTTATCAGGCCGGCGGTCCATGCCAACGGCGAGGAATACGGTGAAGAGTGCATCGAGGCTGAAGTCGTGAAGAAGAACGGAGGAAGGATCCACCTGATCAGGAAAATTGGGGGGCTTTCAACCAGCGGGCTTCTCAAGATGCTTTCTGCGGATGCGGCCAAGAGCCAGGCCGGCGGCGGCAATAAGCACTGCTGTAATGACAATTGATATCCTGATCGAGCCGGTAACAAAACCCAGCCAGTAGACAAGGGACGGAAAGACTGCCAGGCTGACCAGCCCTGAGAAAAAAAGCTTTTCATGGGTCGGCATCTCCGAGTCCCGGAAAAACAGGTACATAGGCAGTACATAAATCAGGGCGATGCCTGCCGCCAGCCTCAGACCGAGGATGCCGAACAGGTACCAGAGGCATGCAACCGGCACAATCACGGATATTGCGCCGATATCCCTATTGCGGATCCGTATTGTTGGCATTGTTTGTGTCAAGCCTGTATATCCTCACGTTGTTTCGATTATATATCTGGGATGCCCCCTGAAGGTTCTGAGACCCCCAATAGTTGAGGTAGCCAATCGCGTCCTGATTGTCCAGCGTCACAAAATCAGAGAGGTCAAAGAATACATATTCAGTCTCATTGGCACCGGGAATGTCTGAAATGAGGTCATTGTGCCCGCCGAAAAGGACCTCCCGGTGGGATAGGACAGGAATCCATTTCTTCTTATAGTATATCGCGGTCCCGACAAGACGGACCTTTGCATCCTCCGGCACATTGTCCTTCATCCAGACCGCGGCATCATACTGCGGCTGGGTAATCCTGAGATAGCCGGCATATGCCTGGGAGATGTTCGGGTACTCCTTTTTTGCGTGCATGAATGCAATCACCAGGATGAAGAGTACCAGCAATGAGTACTTTAGGACGGGCTGATACTTCCTGGAGACCCTCAGCGCGGTTGCAGCAAAATACATGCCCAGTGCGATAAGGGGATAGAAAATGTGCGATTCCGCGTTCAGGGACCTGTGGACCCGGTTTGAGTATCCAATGACGTCAAGATGCATAAGGAGGTACAGCCCGATCAGGAATGAGAGCATGAGCAGGCTTTTCCTGTCCCTCTTGATCAGGAGGTAGACGATGCCCAGCATCAGAAACGGAAATGTCCACCAGCCGTACATCACCCCGTAATCGCCGAGCCAGGGGGTGTAGGGAATATCAGGGGGATACCACTGAAAAAGGCGCGAGGGATTCTGTATCCTGAGGGAGTCGCCTGACTGCTGCGGCATGACCTGGGTCACATACCTTATTGTCGTATAGCTGAATGGGGCCACCAGGAGAATGAAGAGGATTACCGGCAGGATGGAGTTCCTGATGGAAACAGGGAACCGCCTGGATTTTATGACAAGGAAGATGGTATAAATTCCGAGAACGACAAGGGAATGGAAGAGGCCCTGGGGATGCATGAGATACTGGCATGCCATCAGCAGCAGGGTCAGGAAGAGGTAGGCGTTGTTGTCCTTTTTCTTCAGGTAGGAGTTTGTATACCTGTAATATGTGTACATCACCATTGGCAGAAGGGCATATGATATCCTCTCGGGCCATAAGCCCCACAGATAGGCCAGGTAGTCCCTTTTTGAAAATGCCAGAAACAGGCCGGCGAGCAGGGCCGGAAATATCCCGAACAGCTTTCGCATCAGGAAATAGGTGGTGATCACGGCGAGTGAACAGGCAAATGCATAGAACAGGTATGCCGGAATTATCCGGGAGCCGCCAATAATCTGGAACATTGCGGCATTGAGATGGAACTGCGGCGGATACCACAGGTTTGTAAGGGTCTTGCTGATAAAGACGTATATAATATTCGGAAGCGTGTAGTAGGGCCTGTCTGACTGGTAGTAGTAATCCCCGAGCAGGAAATGCCCGCTTGAATCAACATCGCCAAAGGGCATGTCGCCTATCGGGCTCGTCCATACCAGGAGCGTCAGGACAACCAACGCAAGAACAAGAAATGACTCGAGTACCTTATTCATTCCTTCCCTTAACAAAGGGTTATTTAATAAATTTTCCGCCCAAATGATAAAATATATGAATAAGGGGGAGGGTATCTGTGCAAAATGGGCGGAATCAGGGGGTTAGTTCTTAATTTGGGTCTTGCCGCCATTGCACTGGTTTTCTGTTTTGCCTTTCTTGAGGCTGCCTTTCGCATTTACCTGGGAAGCAGCCTCCATTATGAATATTTTGATGACAGCTGGGCCCTGAAGCCGAACCAGGCCGGGTTCACATATCCAAACGGCAAATTGGCGACCGTCGGCTCAGAGGGCTACCGGGGATCGGCGGTTCCCGCGGCCGGGCAGACCATCCTGTTTCTGGGTGATTCATTCATCTTCGGCTTTGCAATAGGGGACAATGATACGGTGCCGGTGCTTTTTGAGTCAATGACAGAAGGGTTCAGGGTTATCAACGGGGGTGTTCCCGGCTACGGCATAGACCACATGATCCAGATATACGACTGCAAATATGCCCGGTACAGGCCCCAATATGTTATACTGAGCTACCTTGAGCCCGACATATTCAGGCAGAAGAGGCCGCAGGACCGCTATTACCAGAGAGAGCTCCTCGCAAGGAAGCTCGTCAGAACAAGCAGCCTGCTTGGCTTTCTCCGGCCCAGGGTGGAGGTATTCAATGAGATTCTCACCGGCGATGAGAGCCTGAAGGAAAAAAACTATGAGCCATTTTTCCGGGAGGACATGCAAAGGATTGCAGAGTTCAATGAGCACCTGAAAAAGCAGAACGCCACACTGATCCTGCACCCCTGGATATACAAGAAATCCCAGGACGCATTCTATAACAGGCTGTCTGAAATGGCGGAGTCAGAGGGCATCCGCATCTTCCCGAATTATTACCCGGCTGTTTTTGAGGAATATCAGGGGGAACTGAGGGAGCTGTACGCAGAGGACGGCTACCCTGACATGGAAGACGGCCACCCATCAGAAATCCAGACCAGAAGGCTCGCAGAATTGATGGCGCGGGATTTCATGGCAATCTGCAGGGATTGATCATGGAAAGTTTTATTAAAACCTGAATCACGGCGATACACAATGGCCATAAGCAAATTCCTTCGTGACAACATCACCATCATGATTGGATTCGGGCTGGGGGGCATTATCAACTATGTGTTTCAGGTATATGCCGGCAGGAAACTTGGCCCCGAAAACTATGGAACATTCGGCACACTCTTTGCAATCGTAATGGTTGCCTGGATAGCGAGCAGCGCGATTGAAAGGGTGATCTCCAGGTTCACATCCATCCATACGGGCAACAATGAAGCGGGAAAGGTCAAGTCCCTCATTGTCAAATCGGTAGGGAAGGGGATCCGCTGGGGCCTGCTGCTGCTCCTGTGCTACATTCCGGTTCAGGGATATATTGCCGGTTTCCTTGGCATTGATGACCCCCTTCTGATGACCCTGCTCGGGATAATCGGATTCTTCACAATATTCCTGCCCATATCAACCGGCGCCCTGAACGGGCTTCAGAGGTTTGGCTGGCAAAGCGGGCAGATAATGATTAACTCGGGTGCAAGGCTCATTTTCGGGGTCATCCTGATATATGCAGGATTCTCTGTATTCGGGGCAATGGTGGCGGTGCTTTTGGGAATAGTCATCAGCACCCTGGTCGGGTTTATCCCGCTGCTCCCCATATTGCGCGAGAAGCGCCAGAAAATAATCCGGCGGGAAGTGTATCAGTATACCCTCCCGGTGTTTCTTGGCACATTGCTGCCAATGCTTCTTATAACCGTTGACATTGTCATGGTAAAGAATGCCTTCTCGGCAATCGAGGCAGGCTACTATAATGCCGCCATGGTGTTCGGAAGGGCGCTCTGGCTCAGCGCTTCTTTCCTGGGCACTGTGATGTTCCCGAAAATATCAAATGATCAAACAGGTTCCGTAAACATCCTGAAGAAAACCCTGCTTCTAAGCTCTGCCGTGATAGCCGCGATCCTCTTTGTCTACTGCCTGATTCCCGGGCTGCTGGCAGACCTTATGTTCGGTGAGGGCTATGAGATCGCAGACCTGGTCATCCGGGCCGGGATTGCCTATGCACTGTTTTCATTGTCACATATCGTCATAATGTATAACATGGCAACAAGCCGGTTCTCTTTCAACTACCTGCTCGTGGCTGCAATCGCCATCGAGATCGTCGGGATAAGATTCCTGGCCGCCAGCATAACCGATGTTATTGTTCTTGTCGCCGCGGTCAACCTCGCTCTGCTTGCGGCATTGCTAATTTTTACATTCGGCGGGTTTCTCGGCAAACACGGAAAGGTTGCCGCCCGGGAGATTAAGCCCCTCCACGCATAATTTCAGGAGGCTGTAGAGCATAAGCCTGCCCCCCCTGGGTTTTGTGAGCGGAACAAGCGACCCCAGCCGTGTGATGCTGAAACCCTGGCTCCTCAGAAGCAGGCAAAGGGAATGCGGGTTGTATTCAAACAGGTGGTACGGCCGGAGAACCGCCCCTGCGCCGCTGACCCTGAAAAACTCATATATGTCCCGATCGAGGGGGAAAATCCTTAGCGTCCGCAGGATCAGCTGCACCGCCCGGTAGAAGGGCGAATTAATGTAATACGGCACCTCAATTATGAGAAGCCCCTTCGGCCTGAGCAGGCTGAAAACCTTCCCCAGGCTCTTTTTGGGATCGTGCATGTGCTCAAGGACGTGACTCATAAAGACCACATCAAAACCCCCATCAAGCCGGATGTCCATAAAATCCCCAACCCGGATATTCTTTCTCACGTGGCCCGGTGCATGGCCTGCAGCCCATTCTGAAAGCTCAACCCCTGTAACATTCCAGCCCTTTCCCTTGGCAATCTCCAGGAAGATGCCGGATGAGCAGCCGATCTCAAGCAGGTTTTTGGATTTTCCCAAGCTGCCGAGGGTGTCTATGAGCTTTGCATACCGCTCCTTCTTGCCGTAATCCTTCTTTCTCTCGTCCTCTATGCTGTACCCTTTGAGACAGGAGTAATCCCTCTTAAAATAATCCCTGCTGTACAGTTTCTGTATATCCCGGCGCTGCGGCTGGGGCGATACAAAGATAAGCCCGCATCGCCTGCATTTAAGCAGATCAAAACCCCGGTCCCCAATGCGGTACATGCCGCTGACATATGGTCTTGGGTTCTTTGCGCCGCAAATGCATTCTGCCATTAACCTGCCGAATCCCGGCAAATTCATAAACTTTTCGATGCACTACAGTTAAATATAAATATCATGCGCAGATAACCCCGGGTATGAATGTTGACATGATGCGGCGAATTGACTATGCTGCAGGGGTCCCCCTCTGCCTTATCCTATCGGCATACCATAGGCTGCTGGGCAGATTCATCATAGGGGCTCCTGCGGATAAGCCAAAGAAAGTGCTTTTCATGGAGCTGTCAGAGATGGGCAGCACTGTTCTTGCCTACCCGGCCATGAGAAAGGTAAAGGAGCTATATCCGGGTGCTGAACTCTATTTCATGATATTTGAGGAGAACAGGGAGAGCGTGAAGGTGCTCGATATCATCCCGAAAAAAAACATCATAACCATCAGCTACGGGAACATCTTCAGCTTCGCCATGGAGACACTCAGGGCCGTAATGAGGTGCAGGAGGGAAAGGATCGATGCCGTCTTTGACCTTGAATTGTTTGCAAGATACAGCTCGATACTGAGCTACCTGACCGGGGCAAAGGCAAGGGTTGGGTTCCATAAGCACCACTCAGAGGGGCTTTACAGGGGGAGCTGCCAGACGCACAAGATAAGCTATAACCCGCACATGCACATCAGCCAGAACTTCCTGGCCCAGGTGTATTCGCTGGCAGCGCCAAAGGGGGAGTACCCGCTCCTGAAGAGGAAAGTGGAAATGGAGGATGTCCCCCATATTAAGTCATCACGGCAAGAGCTGGATGCCATCCGGAAAAAGATGAGGGAGGCCAACCCGGGAGCGGACAGGGCAAAGAGGCTGGTGATCCTGAACACCCATGCCGGTGACCTGCTCCCCATACGGGCATGGCCGATCGCGAACTATATCGGCCTTGCTGAGAGGCTGCTTCAGACTGAAGGCACGTATATTGTGACTACCGGCATAGGGGACGCAGAAAAGGATGCGGCTTTGATTATGAAGGCTGCCGGAAGGCAGAGGATTATCGACCTCACGAACAGGACCGCATTTTCCGAACTCATAGCATTGTACAACATATGCGACCTGATTATCACGAACGACAGCGGCCCTGCACACTTTGCGTCGCTCACGGGAATCAAGATCATCACTCTTTTCGGGCCTGAGACACCAGACCTGTATGCCCCCCTCGGGAAGAACAGCACCACCCTGTTTTCAGGCCTCGCCTGCAGCCCGTGCGTTTCTGCATACAACCACCGCAAGACAACATGCAGAGACAACAGGTGCCTGAAGCTAATCAGCGTGGATACAGTGCATAAGGCGGCACTCCAACAGTTAGGTATTTAAACTACAATCATACGCTCATTCAGAGGCTCTCAAAGAATGGTAAAAATAGGGGTCATCGGCGCAGGCATGTGGGGCAAGAACCACGTAAGAACCCTCTCAGGGCTAGACTGCAATCTTGCCGGGCTTGCTGACATAAACCCGGCTGCTGAGAAAATGGCCGCGGAATTCGGCATCAGCTACCACAGGGATTACAGGGATATGCTAAAAGAGGTGGATGCTGTAACAGTGGCAGTCCCGACTGACCTGCATTACGGCATTGTAAAGGAATGCCTCAGGCAGAAAAAGCATGTCATGGTCGAGAAGCCAATAACCCTAGAATCAGAAAAGGCCAGGGAGCTGGTCAGCATCGCCAAGAATGCCAACCTTATACTCTCTGTCGGATACCTATACAGGTTCAATGCTTCCGTAGTGAAGCTGAAGGAGCTGCTGAAGGATGCCGGCAGAATCCAGTACATAACCGGAAGGTATATCCATTCCATGAAGCCGCCGAGAAAGGACTCGGGGGCCATATTCAACCTGGGGATTCACCTGGTGGATATTCTGAACTTCATCCTGGAGGAAAGGCCGGTGCGGGTGTTCTCAAAGAAGATCAACTGCGTTGCCAGGGAGAGGGAGGATTCAGCAGTGATCCTCCTGGATTATGGCGAATACTTTGCGAACCTTGAGGTAAGCTGCTGCCACCCGCTGAAAAGGCGGGACATGTGGATTATTGCAGAGAAACAGAAGATATATGCTGATTTCTTCGAACAGACAGTCACTGTGCATCCGATCAGGGTCAGGGAAAATGATGTGGTCCGGGATAAGGAAACGAAAATAGCTATCGCGCAAAATGAGCCGCTGAGAGAAGAGCTGAAGCACTTCTGCAACTGCGTTTCCAAAAAGGACAGGGGTGCCCTGGAAAGGATAATGAATATCGGCGAGGAGGAGTACTATACAACCAGGCTGTGCGAACTCAGCCTGAAATCTGCTGAAACAGGCAGGGAACTGACACTATGAAGGCGTGCAAGATATACGGCAAAGTACAGCTTGGAAAGGATACCATAGCTGATGACTACACAGTTATAGGATACCCTGCCACAGATGACGGGACACGGATCGGTGAAAAGGGACTGATACGGTCCCATACTGTGATATATTCAGGAAACCGGATCGGCAGCTGTTTCCAGACAGGGCACCATGTAAATATCCGCGAATGCAACGAGATCGGCGACAATGTCAGCATCGGAACCGGGAGCGTCGTGGAGCATCATGTGAAAATAGAGGATAATGTCAGGATACACTCAAATGCATTTATCTGCGAATTCACGGTCCTTAGGAAAGGCTGCTGGATCGGGCCCGGGGTAATCATGACCAATGCAAAGTACCCGGCCTCGGTCAGGTCCAAGGAGAACCTCACGGCGCCGGAGATCGGAGAGGGTGCGATAATAGGCGGAAACGCATCGGTCCTTCCGGGAGTGAGGATTGGAAGGAACGCGCTGATCGGGGCAGGGAGTGTCGTGACAAAGGACATACCCGAGAATGCTGTTGCATCCGGAAATCCTGCAAAGGTCATCAATACCAGGGACATGCTCAGATACCCTGACGGGAGCAGGGCTTATGAGGGGGAAAGATGAGGATACCGCTAGTTGATCTGAAGGCACAATACAAGACAATATCTGAAGAGATTGATTCTGCAATAAGGAACGTCATTGATAACACCTCGTTCATCGGGGGCGGGATTGTAACGGATTTTGAGGAGTCATTCGCAAAGTTCTGCGGTGCCGGCTATGCAGTGGGCACGAATTCTGGCACGTCAGCCCTCTTCACTGCCCTGAAGCTAAAGGGAATCGGGAAGGGTGATGAGGTAATCACAGTGCCAAACACCTTCATCGCAACGGCTGAAGCCATAACCATGACTGGCGCCTCTGTGCGGTTCGTTGATATCGACAAGGACACGTACAACATGGATGTTGAGCAGGCCAGAATCGCGGTCAATGAAAAGACAAAGGCCATCCTGCCGGTGCACCTGTACGGCCAGCCTGCTGATATGAAGCCCATCCTGGAGATTGCCGAAGAAAAAGGGCTGGCAGTAATTGAGGACGCATGCCAGGCCCATGGCGCAGCATATAAGGGAAAGACTGTCCCGGTGGGCGATGCTGCATGCTTCTCATTCTATCCGGGAAAGAACCTTGGGGCATACGGGGACGCGGGCGCGATTGTAACCAATGATCCTGAGCTGGCTGCAAGGGCTGCAATGGTTGTTGACCATGGCCGGGAGAAGGGAGAGAAGTATACCCATGCAATAGAGGGGAACAACAGCAGGCTGGCCACGATCCAGGCTGCCGTCCTGGGTGTAAAGCTTCCGCACCTTGCCAGATGGACCGAGATGAGAAGGAATAATGCTGCGGCCTATAACAGGATGCTTGCAGATGTTGTCACACCTGTTGAGGCCCCATATGCCAGGCATGTTTACCACCTTTACGTTATCCGGTCGCAGAACAGGGATGCCCTGAAACAGGGGCTGGGTGAGGCCGGCATCGCCGCAGGCGTCCATTACCCCGTGCCGCTTCATCTCCAGCCGGCATATAGGCACATGGGGTTAGCTGAGGGAAGCTTCCCTGTTACAGAGAGGTCTGCCAAGGAGATCCTGTCACTGCCCATGTACCCTGAACTGAGCAGGGAGCAGATCAGCTTTGTCTGCGAAAAGATTGCTGAGTCTAGCTGAGATGCCGGAGCTAATCAGGGCCTATTCCGGACCCGGAAAGCCTGTTGTAGAGAGCCACAACCTTTGAGGCAAAAGCCTTTTCGCTGTAGGCGCCGCGTGCAAATTCCTCTGACCTGCGGGCTATCCTTTCCTGAAGGGTCTTGTCTGCCAGGAGGCGCCTTATTGCCTGAGCCATGGCTTTCGGGCTGTTATGCGGTACAAGAATGCCAGTCTCATTGTCCCTTATGACCTCCCTAACCCCGGCGACATCTGTTGCAATGACCGGTATTGCGTTCATCTGCCCTTCCATTATTATCCTGCCGAAGCCCTGGTGGGCTGTTGCAGGCACAAGGAGGGCATCTGCAGCACGGTAAAGGCAGCTGACCTCAGATGCAGGCCTTTTGCCAAGGTAGTGGACATTACCGGAAGACCCGGAGGGCCCGTCAAACAGGTGCCTCAGGGGACCATCGCCAACAACAATGAAATCCACTTCAGGGAGCATTTTTGCCACTGCCGGAATTATGTGTGCGCCCTTGTAACTGTTGAGGGCGCCTACGTAGATGCAGATTCTGCGGTATTTCAGTCCCAGTTTCTTCCTCGCATCAGCACGGGAGAGCTTTGCAACCGCTTCGCTTCCCACTGGGTTAAATATTACAGATATTCGGCGTTTGGGTATCTTTTCAAGGAGAAGCCCCTCCTTCATGAATGTTGATATGGCAATATAGTGGTCTATGCGGCCGATATTACGTGTCCTTCTGCTTATTATGTCCCACCTGATGAGGAAGGCCATGAACCTGCTGGTTGACAGGCATTTGGCCAGGCCCGGGACTGTGCAGTGGCTGCAGAAGACCCCGCCGGAGGTGTGCTTGTTCAGGCAGAAGAGTGTCAGGTCGCGGATGTGGGCAACCTTCGGGATGCCGGCGCTGATGTGCTTCAGGGCAAGAGCGTTCTCAAAGTTGTTGGCATGGACTATGTCAAACCTGTGCTCCCTGTTAAGCTTCTCGAATTCCCTCCTGAACTTCCAGCTCAGGTATTTTACGTACTGGTTGAGGAGCAGGAGTGAGAATGCCCTGCTCCGGTTATAGATAGAGTGCGAGGCCTCCTTTTTTTTGTCAAGGGAACGGGAAATGGATTTGAACCGGTGGATAATAACCTTTCCCGCCTCCACTTCATCCTGGCCGGAACTGTAGTTGGGTGTCAGGACGTGTACCTCTATGCCGTTTGCGGCAAGGTTCTCGGCAAGAAGCCTGGCTGAAATCTCGGCGCCCCCAACAAGGCAGGGGTCATAGTATGTGCACAGGATGCATACCTTCATCGCTTATACCTTATCACCATTAGCTTTGCACCCAACAAAGACAAGGTGATAGCCGAAGTTGGATAATATAAACCTTGGCATGAAACGCTCTGCGGCAAAAGCCAGTCTTCTCAGAATGCTGCTTTTCTCAAGGACCCGATCAAGGGGAAACTGTATGAACAGGCCATAGCCTGACATCATTTTTTCTGCCAGGGCCCCGGTCAGACTGCGCACGTATCCTGGCGAATAATGCCTCTGTATGTCGGGATATCGGCCAAGCCAGACCCGGACCCTCCTCAGAAGCGAGAAAGGGGACAGCTGCGTGGGCAGGGTTGCCATCAGGACACCCCCTGGCCTGAGAATGCGGGCAGCCTCTGAAAAGGACTGCTTTGGATCTGTTGAATATTCAAGCGATGACATGGAAAGAACGCCATTGAAGACATTGTCCCTGAACGGAAGATTGCCTATGTCAGCAACCACGCCCAATGCGCCTGTGCCATGCGCCTTCCTGACTGCCGCATCGCTGATGTCGAGGGCGATAACAGACCTTCCTGCTGAACCCTTTGCTGAGCTGTGCATAATCCTCGCTGTATTGCTGCCGCTGCCGCAGCCCAGGTCAAGGATAAGCCCGTCGGGTATGCTGGGCTCAATGAGCCTGAAGCCCGCCTCAGAGTAAAGGGATTCGGCACCGGCACCCTTCCATCTACGGTTCCAGAGTTCTGCAGTTTTCCTTCCAGACATTCGTTTCATCTGTAGCTGACACAAAATGATCCTGATTGTTGCCCTGATTGCGGTCCTGATCGCGGTGCTGGGGCTGGTTTTAGTGAGAAAAGATAATAGTCCTTTCCGCAGTCATTGATTTTGCGGGCCGTAAGGTTATCGGGAATCTGGCACTCCTTGCCCTGAAATATTCTAGGCAGCTGCATGCATGCATCTGAACCTGCCTTGATTCTAAGTTGATTGCCATTCCAGCTATAGCTGTATTCTACCTTCTCCCGTTTCTTGACCCAAGAATAGAGCTCTGAAAAATTAGTCATCCAGTGGTTATGGCCCTTCATCCTAAGCAGGGCCTTCCACTCAGCCATGTAGCCGGGAACCCTGTCCAGGGCTTCGGGATGGTAGCAAAGAGTCAGAACCTCGTGATAGGTATCCCTGCTTTCCTTAATCCTCGCGGCAAGGTATTCCAGATTGATGTTGCCTGCGTCCTCAATCGAGAAGACGGGACACTCATACAGCCTGAACGGAAGGCCGTTCTTATCCAGCGGGTGATAGGGCAGCCCGCTGCCGAACATGTAGCCCCGGCCCATGTCTCCGCTCGGCCCGTATGATGAATCAAGAACAATGCCTGCTGAATCCATTATCCTGAAAGGTTCGGTGTAATCAGCATCCCATTTAAAGAAATGAATCCTGTTCATGATGGGCTTTCTGAAATCCCGCAGGCCAATCTGGGACCTGACAGACCTGAGCCTGAACAGCGGCGGGTTGAAGTATATGATAAGCTTGAACCATGGCTTTACAGCCCTGTTCCAGTGCAGGGCAATCTGGCATGTTTTGGACATATCCGCTAACGTATGATCTGATATGCTGCTGTCCGGAATGATAAAATATGTCGATTTGATGCCGCTTTGCCGCTCATAATCGGTCAGTATCCTGGCCTTGTCGCCATAGTAGTCTTCATCGTGGGTCATCACAATTGCTCCATCATGCTCATAGGGAAAATAGTGCAGGCGCGGCAATGGCAGATATAATTGGATGGCAGACACAAAGGTTTTTCTGAGAAGATTTGCGTAGGGTATCCTGCTGTCGAGGAGCCTGGCGGAAGAAAGAAGGTCAAGGCTTGTCACATGATCAGATCCGTGGTAGCGCTTCCCCACATGAAAGTCATCAGCCGGCCTTCCCTGGACCAGCGACTGGTAAAGCCCGGACAGGTCAAACATGCAGGATATGATCATGCCCCTGCCCAGGGGCTTTGATGCCATCACGGGATTGCCGTCAATTCTCATTAGAACACTCACCGGAGCATCCGCACACAGACGGGTATCCAGCATCCTGACTGATACAGGCAGGTCCTGCAGTTCATCCAGGTGCCTGAGGCAATCTGAGAATGTGATTTTTTTGCCGGTGCGCTCATCCTTTGTTTCCACGCCGCATAAATCACGCATGCCTTTGCCGGGATACTCGCAGAAGAGGACCCCGCCGGCCCTGACAAATCCCGCAAGAGGCCCATCGGACCCTTCCGCTGCTTGTGCGCCCCTCGAAAGAATGACAAGTTTTCTGGCTTTGAGCAGTCCGGGCGACAGCTGGTCTGCATAGCAGGCCTCAAAATGACCCAGCTCCTGCGAAAGTATGTTCAGCCACTGAAAGCTCCAGTTGGAGCCTGAATAATTTTCATTGCGGATCCCGGCGGGCAGGATGAGCAGCGTCTGGGCTGCGCCCTTATGGTCGGACAGGACCGAATCATCTGCGGGCGCCCCTTTTTCGTGTTCACGAAAGAC
The DNA here is from genome assembly GCA_043823195.1 of archaeon. Classification (GTDB taxonomy): domain Archaea; phylum Nanobdellota; class Nanobdellia; order Woesearchaeales; family JBDRAZ01; genus JBDRAZ01. The sequence continues at coordinate 139,335 of JBDRAZ010000103.1, read as the reverse complement.
AATGGGATGCATCTGCAGGACGAAAAAAAACATCAGAGCCAGATCAGCAATCATAAGGTACGACCTGTACAGCATTGCCTGCAGAACCAATAGCGCAGCGAGCGCCGCAACTGCCGCAAGTCTCAGGTGGTTTATCCTCATTTTTTCAGAATCCTTTTGAAGAAATCAATGTGCCGCTTTCCAATCACCTGATAGCTGAATTTCCCGGCCTGCCTGAACCCGGCCCTGGCAAGCCTGCCGGAGAGTCCCTGGTCTGACAGGACTTTTATCACTGCGTCAGCAAGGCCCTGCGTGTCCTTCTCATTGACCATGAATGCGGCATCACCGACAACCTCCGGGATTGATCCGCTGCGGGTCGTTATCACCGGGATTCCGCAGCACATGGCCTCGAGGTTTGCCCAGCCGAACTGCTCCTTCCATATCTTTGTTGCATAGCTTGGATAGACAAAGACATCTGCGGTCCTGTAAAGGCGCGGCATATCCCCGTGGGAGATCCAGCTGATGATGGTGCATGGCAGTTTTTTTTGGCTTATGTATCTGCGCATCTGCCTTTCGAATGGCCCGCGGCCGCAGAGCAGGTAGGAGACGCCCGTTATGCTTCCGGATACCTGCGGAATGCTCTCCAGCACCTGCATAATGCCCTTGAAGTCCATGAACCTGCCGCTAAAGAGGACGACCTTTTTCCCCACCAGCCCGAGCTTCTTTCTCAGGTCGGGGCCCTTGGGAGAGAAGTATTCTGTGTCAACGCCTGTCGGGGGCATGACCTCAATGGGGCAGCCCGCGCCCTTTTTCATGCATATTTCCCGGGCCTCAGAATTTCCGGCAACAATGCCTGATGCGCGGCTGATTGAATACCGCTCCATCTTCCCGAAGGGGAACGGAAACTCCTTGCGGATATTCTCAAAGGTGAAAGGGACATGCGGGATGCCAAGCTGCTGTGCGATCCGCGCAGTCAGGTAGCATGTGAAGCTCCAGGGCTCTGCCTGGGTCCAGATGATATCCGGCCTGACACCCTCGATTATCTTCCTGGTGTCAAGCATAATGTACGAGAACTGGTTTGAGACCAGGATGATCCCCCTTCTGAAGAGTGTCCTGGAATGATGGATGCTGACATGCGGGCCCAGGCCCCGGGGCGGGTTGTCAAACCCCGGCCAGCCCGGCGGAACGACTATGTGAATTTCGTGATCCCTGTATGCAGAAAGGCCCTGATAGACCTTTCTGTGGAGCAGCGGGTAGCCAATGCACGCTATTCTCATGATCATGCCTCAGATAAGCGGCTATATAAAGTTTTAGGAAGGCCGTTGGCGCAAACGACGGCAGCCCCGGTGCAGCCCGCCTGAAACCGGCCTATCCGATATAGTTGCAGATAACCTTCTTTGCAATGGATATTTTCTTCGAGAGGGGATACCCGGCGTACATCCTGAGGATTTTCCAGTTCAAAAGCTTCCTGCGCAGCGCCCTCTTCAGGATCCTTTTCCTGGATGCGATGAGATCCTCTTTTGTAAGATGCAGTGTCCGGGAAATCGGGATGCTGTCCCAGTAATCCAGGCCGCTCCCCTCCACAAGGACATCCTTCAGCCTGATCTCCTCGATCAGGTCCAGCTCCCTCATTGATTTGTATATCGAGCTGCCCGGAAGCGGCCTCAGGAGGTTGATGCCGAACCGTGTCGTGCACCCCGGGATAATGGATGCGATAAAATCTTCTGTTTCCCTAAGGGTTTCATGGGTTTCCCAGGGGTAGCCGATTATGAATGTCGGATATGGCTCGATCCCGGCTTCAGAGGCATATTTCAGGGTCTCAAGCGCCTTCTCCCTGGTAAATCCCTTTCTTATCTTCTTTAAGATCTCGTTGCTTCCTGACTCGATCCCGAATACGATTGATGAGCATCCTGCCCGGCTCATCAGCTTCAGCAGCTCCCGGTCCACCTCATTTACACGCCCGTCGCAGATCCAGTTGATCCTTAATTTCTCGGAGATGAGCCGGTTGCAGAAATCCTTTACATAGTCCGGCTTGCTGGTAAAATTAAGGTCATATATCCAAACCTTTTTCAGACGGTAGCTGCCCAGATGCTTCAGCTCCCTAACCAGGAGATTCAGGTCCTTGTACCTGTGCCCTGAACCTGCCCAGAAGCAGAAACTGCAGTTGTATGAGCAGTTTTTTCCGGCCAGGACATCACCCTCGTCATACAATTCCATGGGGAGGAGATCGTAGCAGCCGAATTTGAGGAAATCAAGAGGAACGGGCCCCTGCTTTTCAGTTGATATTATTTCTTTGCCCCGCCGGTAGAGGATTCCCTTAACCCCTTTCAGGGGCTTGCCTTTGCTCAGGGACTCAGCAAGATTCTTGGTGACATACTCTCTTTCGTCGCGGATGAAGAAATCAATGAAGCCGTAGGTCTGCATGATAAGTTCCGGTATGAACGGGTCGTTGACAATCGCCGCCGTAAGTATCTTTTTCTGCTTGGCCAGCCTAAGGACCTCAAGGTCACTGCCCAGCGAACTTCCGACCAGAGCAGAAGATATCACAAGATCACAGTTAAGCCTGACGTCAGCGGCAGAACCGCCTGTCGCATTGAGGTCATAGAACGCAATATCATGACCATCCTCCCTCAGGATTCCGCCCAGCTGGGGCAGGGTCACGGGCATTGCAAGCTGATCACTGTAGCCATAGCAGGATTCCTCACGGAAACAGTATTTTCCGTTATACCTGGGCGGGTTAACCAACGCAATCCTCATTGCCCTTAAGGTTTTGCCCAAGAATTTAAATAGTTAACCATTGGCGGACTTTAACGACCACGCATGCAAAGGTTTAAGAATGTCAGGCTCAACTGCCAGGGCATGAAGACAAAGGCATGGGCCATAATGCTGATTGTTTCATGCACAATATTTTCGAGCGCCGGGCAGTATTTCTTTAAGGCCGGAGCGGCAAAGCTTGTGTTTGATCTGGCCGGACTTATCACCAACTATAATATTATGCTTGGCTTTTTGCTCTACGGGATTGCGTGTGCCGGCATGATCATCGCCCTGAAAAATGGCGAGCTTTCTGTGCTGTACCCGTTCGTATCGCTCAGCTTCGTGTGGGTCTCAGCGGTATCAGTCTATGTGTTGGGCGAGACATTGACGGCAGCAAACTGGGGCGGCGTTGCGGTAATAATTGCTGGCGTCAGCCTGCTGGGATACGGTGCAAGAAATGGGTAACGTGCTGCTGATAATAGGTTTGGCATTCCTTACCCTGATTGGGTCCTCGGGCGCATATCTGCTCAAGAGGGGTGCTGACAAACTGCATCTGAGCCCCTTAGGCATAATAACCAACATGCACCTCATCGGAGGCCTGCTTGTATACGTATTGACGACAATAGTCTACATAATAATCCTGAAATTTGTCGACCTCTCAATACTGTATCCGCTCTCATCCATAACGTATATCTGGACGTCAATTATTTCGGTGCGGTTCTTTGGAGAAAGAATGAACAGGTTCAAATGGGGCGGTGTTGCGCTGATTATTCTGGGTGTCCTGCTGACGAGCCTCAGCTGAGGCAGTCAAACCATTTCTCGGTTGCCTTTGCAATGGACTTTCTGTCCCATAAGGGGGCGTCTTTCCAGTAGTCGATGTTCTCAAGCATGATTTTCACGCCTTCCTCAAATGAAACAGCAGGCCTCCAATCCAGGAGCTTCTGCACTTTAGCTATGTCTGCGTGGGTTGAATCCGGCTCGCCGGGCCTCTTTGGGATGTATTCCCTGCCGCCGCCGATCAGCTCTGCCAGGCGGTTTACTGACTGGGGCTTGCCTGTTCCTATGTTAAAAATCTCTGCAGCGCATTTCGATTCTGCAGCGGCCAGGTTGGCCCGCACAACATCAGTTACATAGATGAAGTCGCGGGTCTGCTTCCCGTCGCCAACAATGGTGAGGGGTTTGCCATGGAGCTTCTGGCTGAGGAATACCTTGAACACTGCGCCGTAGGTGTTGTTTGTCCTTGCCCTTGTGCCATAGACGTTGAAATACCTGAGGGATATTACGGGAAGGCCATATATTTTCTGCCAGTGGAGCGCATATTGCTCGCCAAGGAATTTCGTCAGGGCGTAGGGATACTCGGGCCGAATGTCAGCGGACTCCGGCGTGGGATATCTGTCAGGAATGCCGTAGCAGGATGATGAGGCGCTGTATATGAATTTTTTCACATGGTGTTTGCGGCTGGCCTCGAGCACCCTGACTGTTGCAGTTACGTTTGAATCATGGTATGCCAGCGGATGCTCTATTGACGGGACAATGTCTGCGAGCGCTGCCATGTGAAAGACGTATTGCGCGCCCCTAAAAAGCGTTTCAAATTTGTCCCTGGCGAGATCAAGCCTGTGGAATGCGTATTGCTTATGATCCTTGAAGAGCGTGACATTGTCATCCTGGCCGTTTACCATGCTGTCTATTGCTGTAACGTGGAAGCCTTCCTTAAGCAGGAGCTCAGACATGTGCGACCCGATGAACCCTGCCCCGCCTGTGACTATCGCTGTTTTCATGGCTTACGGGAACGCAAGGCAGGTATAAATAGATTTTGCCTGCAGTGCCTAATTTTGACCCCAAAATATAAAATTTTATATATCCGGGGGGGTTTGTCACTGCGGGTGATTAGTTGAATCTGAGGAATAAGAGGTTCTTTGTAACCGGGGGGGCCGGGTTCATAGGAAGCCACCTGGCAGATGCGCTGATAAAACTGGGCCCTGTTACGGTTTATGATAACATGTCATCGGGAAGCATGAAGTTCCTTGAGGATCTCGCAGGGAATCCCGGGTTCAGGCTGATAAAGGGGGATCTCCTTGACACAAAAAGGCTGTCAGAATCCATAAGGGGGCATGACATGGTCTTCCATATGGCAGCCAACCCAGATGTATTGCAGGGCCTGAAGAACACTGAACTGGACCTGAAGCAGGGCACACAGGCAACATATAACCTGCTTGAGGCAATGAGGCTTAACAGCATCAGAAGGATTGCATTTGCATCAAGCGGAACAGTCTGGGGCATGACTGGGGAGGCTGTTGCTGATGAAGATTTTCCCATGCAGCCCATTTCGCTCTACGGGGCAAGCAAGGTTGCAGGCGAATGCTATCTGCGGGCATTCTCCCATATATTCGGCTTTCAGGTGTGGATATTCAGGTTTGCAAATGTGGTCGGAGACCGCCAGACCCACGGCGTGATATATGATTTCATCAGGAAATTCAGGGACAACCACGGGAAGCTGGAGATCCTGGGCGACGGGAAGCAGACAAAGCACTATCTGCATACCTCAGACTGCATATCAGGGATGCTATGCGGGGTGGAAAAGGGGAAGGATAGCGTCAATGTCCTTAACCTGGCAACCAAGGGGACCCTGACAGTCACGCAGATTGCAGACCTGGTTGCAAGGGAAATGGGCCTGTCCGGGGCAGAGTACAGCTATACCGGCGGATCCCAGGGCTGGAAAGGGGATGTGCCGCGGTCACTGTTTTCCTGCAGGCGAATCAAAAAGCTGGGCTGGAGGCCTGAACTGGATTCTGAGGCCGCGGTAATAAGCGCAATCCGTGCGCTTATCAGGGACAGGTATGGAGTCTACAGGAGACCCTGATGGCCAAGAAAAGCATGATTGATCTCTATGACCGGCTCTATAGCGAGGAAAAGCCCTTCAGGGAGATATGGGAGGGCAGGATCGGTGTTGTCTACAGGGTGCCCAAGGAGGTCAGCTTCTTTCTAAAGTATTTCAGCAAAGAGAAAAGGCCGTCTGTCCTTGAGGTGGGTGCCGGGGATGGGACTGCGTATTCCATTGCAGAGAAGCACATGACTTTTTCCCGCTATGTGCTGACTGAGATTTCCAAGAGCGCAGTTGACAAGCTTAGGTCAAGGGGATGGTCTGCTGAGCAGATGGACAGCACTGACCTAAAATACCCTGATGACTCGTTTGACATCGTCTGCAGCTATAACACAATGCATCATGTTGACGACCCCGGGAAGATGGCGCAGGAGATGCTCAGGGTGGCAAGGAAATATGCCTTTGTCTCTGAGGCAAACGGGCTATCAATCCCAAGGCGGCTGCTTGAGCTGAGTGAGAGGAACAGGAAGGCCAATGAGAAATCATACGCCCCCTGGAAATACAGGGATTTCTTTGCTGGTGCAGACAAAATAAGCATCCATCCCTTCTGCTTTGCATTTGCATTCACCCCCGACTGCCTGATCAGGGCATCAATCTGCCTCAGCGAGTTCCTTGAGAAAATCCCGGCATTAAGGTGGCAGGGGTCAAGCCTGGCTATACTGGCCAGAAAGCGGGGTGCAAAATGAGGGTCGGCATTCTTGGGGGGGGCCTTGCCGGGCTGACAATCGCTGCCAATCTCAAACACCCTTTTGAGGTCCTGGAACAGAACAGGGAATGCGGGGGGCTATGCAGAAGCTTCTCTGAAGAAGGCTTTACATTTGACATCGGCGGGCACATCTTTTTCTCAAGGAACACAAAGATTCTCGGGGATATGGTATCCCTGCTTGGGCCAAACAGGGTGAAGGGACGCCGCAACAACAAGATATCCTTCAAGGGAAAATTTGTGAAGTATCCCTTTGAGAACGGATTGGATGAGCTGCCAAAGGAGGACACTTTTGAGTGCCTGTACCACTACATCAGAAATCAGTACCCTGAAAAACCTGCCAATTTCGAGGAATGGATCTACCACACCTTCGGCAGGGGCATTGCAGAGAAATACATGATCCCCTACAACAGGAAGATATGGAACACTGACCTCAGGAAGATGAGCCTGCACTGGGTCGAGGGAAGGGTGCCGAAGCCACCGGTGGAAGACGTGATAAGATCCGCGATTGGCATAAAAACAGAGGGTTACAAGGAACAGGTTAACTTTGACTATCCAAGACGGGGCGGAATATCCGCCATAATCCGGTCACTTGAAAATGCCGCAAACGGGACAATAACAAGGGATTTCTGCGTCAGTCAGGTGAGAAGGGAGGGCAGCTCATGGGCAGTGAGTGACGGGAGAGATACCAGGAGATTTGACAGGATAATATCAGCCATGCCGCTTAATGACCTTATGCATTGCCTGGATGGGGTACCAAAAAAAATCATATCCTGTGCCGATGCCCTGCGCTACAACTCCCTTATACTGGTCATGATCGGGCTGAGATCCGAGCCTAAGGATTACACCGCGATATATTTTCCGGAAAAGGAGCTGCTGTATAACCGCGTCTGCTTCATGGACACCTTCAGTTCAGAGAATTCGCCTCCGGGACATTCCGGTGTCATTGCCGAGATAACCTATAATGAGGGTGACAGGACCTCCGGATTATCAGACGAGGAGGTCATCTCCCATACGATCAGCACACTCGAGCGGCAGGGCGTTATCAGCAAAAAGCGGGTTGTCTGCTCAAAGGCATTGCGGTTCAAGTATGCATATGTTGTTTATGACCTGGATTATCCGGATAAGATCAGGATGCTGAAATCTTATGCTGCCGACAGGGGAATTGAGCTCTGCGGGAGATTCGGTGAATTCGAGTACCTTAACATGGATGCCTGTTTTGAGAGAGCAAAAAACATGGCCGGGAAAATCAATTCGATTTCTTAGACAATGAAAATCATTGAAGAAACAGTCAAGATATCCCCTTCCCATGGCGGCCTTGGCGGAATCAGGATACTGCATATGGGCGACCTGCACCTGAGGGGAAGGTCAAATAAGATTGAGGGGTTTATTGCCGAGCTGTCCCGCCTGGCTTTTGACCTGCTGTTCATAACAGGAGACGTCATAGACAATAACAACGGCATAGCCTGGCTCTGCAGATACCTGAAAATGCTGAAGCCCAGGCTGGGGGCGTGGTTTGTCCTGGGAAACCATGATGAATACGAGGTGAACCTCGGGCATTTTTTCCTGCATGATCGGCTGAAGCACAGGACGCAGAAAAACGACCTGCACACCCTCTTTGCCTCACTGAAGGATATCGGCGTCAGGGCGCTTGTCAACGAGACAGACCAGGTCCGGGTGGGGGCTGCCGCAATCAAGGTTATCGGCATCAGGGTTCCGTTTGCAATAGACAGGTACAGGCCAAATCATGAGAAATTTGTCAGGGAGCTGGCAAAGCTCAGGCTGTTTTTCAGAAAACAGGAAAAGGCAGGGAACCAGTACACCATTGTCTTGACGCACCTGCCGGACATGGTGCCCCTGGTCGGCAACATGGGGGCAGACCTGTATCTCTCCGGCCATACGCACGGCGGCCAGGTAAGATTGCCGTTTTTCGGCCCGGTCTTTACGTTCTCCAGGTTCCAGCGCCGCTACAACAGGGGCCTGTTCAAAATGGGCAGCGCATACCTGAACGTGACAGCGGGGATGGGCCAGAGCCGGGAGACCCCGCTAAGGCTGTTCTGCCCTCCTGAAGCAACCCTGATAGAGCTGCGCAGGTGAAGCGCGGGGCGCAGGGAAGGTAATACTTTTATAGTATCAGGAATATCGCACATCATGGACATCGTTATTGTCGCCGGGGGGCTGGCAACCAGGATGGGGGCCCTCACCGAAACTCTGCCGAAATGCCTCCTTGATGTGCAGGGAAAGCCACTTATCCAGCACCAGCTGGAGCATTTCCGTGAACATGGGTATAAGGACATCATATTCTGCACCGGGCACCTGGGGGAGAAGGTCAGGGCGGCTTTTGGCGACGGCCGCAGGCTTGGAATGAAGATCAGGTATGTCCGGGAGGCGGGCGGGCTGCTGGGCACTGCGGGCTGTGTCAGGGGGGCGGCAGGATTGCTCCCAGATGAGCCATTCCTGGCCTATTACGGCGACTGCCTGTCAGCAATCAACCTGGATAAACTTATGGGGTATCACAAGAGCAAGGGGGCAATGGCGACAATCTGCTGCAGGCCGCTCCCAAAAGGATACAAGAGCAGCAGCGCGATCGTGCTTGATTCGGGCGGACTTGTCAGGACGTTCCTTGAGAAGCCCGGAATCGAGGAGCTGGAATCCCTGCAGAAAGGCTACATCAACTCAGGGATCTATGTCCTGGAAAGAGATGTTCTGGACCTTATACCGAAGGAGCGGAAATATGACTTTGCAAAACAGCTGTTTCCCGAAATGATCAGGCAGAAGCTGCCTGTTTTCGGCTATGTTTCAGATGAATTTTTTGCTGAACTAGGCCGGGTGGATAAGTATGCCAGGTTTATTGAAGAGCATAAGAGCGGACCTGTAATTCCCGGGCACAACTGACCCCATCGAAAAGCATATATAGAAAGACCAAGTACCCGGCGTATTATCATCCGCTCACTGCCTAAATATGAAGGAACCAATATCGCTTGTAATACTTGCACATAATGAGGCCGACATAATTGAGCAGACCGTCCGGGATTATTACAGGGAGGTAATTTCCAAAATCCCGGGGTCTGAATTCATTATTGCAGAAGATGGAAGCACTGACGGGACCAAGGAAATACTGACTGGCCTGCAAAAAGAGCTGCCCATCAGGGTCATTTTAGGCGACCAGAGAAAGGGGTACACCAAGGCAATGCTGGAGGGCCTGTCCCTGGCAAAGAATGATGTGGTCTTTTTCAGCGACTCAGACGGCCAGCATGACCCGAAGGATTTCTGGCTCATGTACCCGCACATAAAAAAATACGATATTGTTTCAGGACAGAAATCCCACAGGAAAGACGGCATGCTCAGGGTTGCAGTCTCCTACGGCATGAACGGGGCCCTAAGCCTTCTTTTCGGCAAGAGGCTCCATGATGCGAACTCCGGGTTCAAGCTCATAAGAAGGAGCGTCATCGCAAAACTGGCAAAGGAGAAATTTGTCATGAAGCTTGCCAGTGCGGAGTTCATGGCGAGAGCAATCGGTGCGGGTTTTAGGGTAACAGAGGTCTATGTTAAGCACTTTGAAAGAAAATACGGGGAATCGAGAGGAATTCCAACAGGGAAGATTCCCGGGCTGATTCTGGAGACAATGGCGGGACTGGTTAAGGTAAAGACCAAATTAATGGCAAGGAGATAATTGTGAAATTCATGTTTGTGTGCATGGGTGCTGAGAACCTGGCTGCTGAACAGCTTTCAGCTATTCTCAAGGGGCGCGGGCATAAGGCTGAACTGGCATTTGATCCTGCGCTATTTGATGACAAGGTGTATTTCTACATACCATTCCTTAACAGGCTGCTGGACCAGCGCGAGCGGGTGATCAGCAAGATTGTAAGGGCAAAGCCGGATATCATTGGGTTTACTGTGTTTACTGACAACTATGAGTGGGCCTGCGACATTGCCAAGAGGGTCAGGGCCAGGCTGCCGGATACGCCGATAATATTCGGCGGGATTTACCCGACAACCTGCCCCGAGGTCGTTATCAAAAATCCCTTTGTGGACATGGTCTGCGTCGGCGAGGGCGAGGAGTCAATACCTGAGCTGGCCGATAGCATTGAAAAGGGAAAGGCGGTCCATTCGATACCGAACATATGGTTCAAGAAGGGCAAGGAGATTGTGAAGAACCCACAGAGGCCGCTTGTTGACCTGAATGTGCTCCCTTACTATGACAAGTCGCTGTTTGAAAAAGAGATACCCCTCAAGAGGGTATACCTGACCGTCACCTCCAAAAGCTGCTACTTTGCATGCTCGTTCTGCTCGCAGAACTTCCTCAGGAAGTTCAACAACGGCGTAGACCGGCGAAGAAGGTCTGTTGACAATGTGCTGAAGGAACTGAAGATAATGAAGGAGCGTTACGGCTATAAAGAGGTTGACTTCAAGGACAATATATTCACCCGGGACAAGGAATGGGTGCTTGAGTTCCTGCCGCGCTACAAAAAAGAGATCAATGTCCCGTACCGGGCGCTGGGCCATGTCCTGTGCATGGATGACGAGATTGCCAGAGCCCTGAAGCTGTCGGGATGCCACAGGCTGCAGTTCGGCATCCAGAGCCTTAATGAGGAGACAAGAAGGAAGCACCTCCTCAGGGGAGAGACAAACAAGCAGATTGAAAAGGCGCTCAATGCGTGCGACCGTGCCGGCCTGACCTATTCCTGCGACCATATGTTCGGGCTGCCCGGGGAGAGCGAAAAAGACCAGATGATGGCAGCAAGGTTCTATAAGACCCTGAAGGGCTGCACAAGGGTGACCTGCTTCTGGACGACGTTCTTTCCGAAAACATACCTGGTCGATGTTGCAAAGGAGCAGAACATAATCTGCGACAAGGATATTGAGGCAATCAACGAGGCAAAGGCAGGATACTATTATTGCGAGGGTTCTGTCCATGACGATTCCCTTAAGCGGATGTTCAGGAGCTACCAGATGCTTTTTAGGATAATGCCGGTGCTTCCCGAGGGCGCAGTTGATTTTGTTCTTAGGTTCAGGCTCCACAGGTTCCTGTACCTGCTCCCGCAGACGCCAATACTCCTGCCTGTCGATCTTTTGGTGAGCCTTTTCAAGTATGATAACTCTGCGTTCCAGTATATGCACTATTACCTTCTTCAGATCAGAAAGATCATAAAGCGAAAGCTTGGCTTCAGGGTGAATTAATGAAGATAGTCCTTGTCCATGTCAAGGAGAATTTCACCCCCGTGCCACCAACCGGGCTTCTGTATGTCGGGACAATGCTCAAGAAGGACGGGCACCAGGTCAGGGTCTATGATGTCAACATAAAGCAGAAGCGGAGGGTCATTAGGAAGATTGCTGAATTTGATCCTGACCTTGTCGGCTTTAGTGCAATGACAACCTCATATTCCATAACCTGCCAGTTTAACCGCGAGGTCAGGAAATCTGTCCCCCGCGCCTATTACTGCTGGGGCGGCGTCCATGCATCTGCGCTCCCTGAAGAGACAATGCGGGACAATGAGCTTGATTTCGTGGTATACGGGGAAGGGGAACTGACGCTTTCTGAAATCTGCAGCAGGATTAAACCCAGGACCAGGGGAGGCCGGGGAATAAACCTGAAGGGCGTTAGGGGCGTATACTACTATCTTGACGGCAGGGTTTTCAGGAATGAGAGCCGGCCCCTGATACAGGAGCTTGACTCAATCCCCATTCCGGACCGGTCGCTGATCGACGATTTCAAATGGTACCTCAGCCCGCCGGGCATACTGCGGGGAAAGTTCTATTACGGCATAACTACCATGTATACCACCAGGGGCTGCCCCTACCAGTGCATATTCTGCGCAAGCAAGATCGTGCATGGCAGCATGATCAGGAGAAGGTCTGTTGACAATGTCCTTGAGGAGATGAAATACCTCAAGCGCGAGTTTGGCGTGAGGGGCATTTATTTTAACGACGACACATTTGCAACTGATGTTGACTGGCTAAAGGAGTTCTGCAGCAGGCTGAAGAAGAGCGGGCTTTCGATGGTGTGGGGGTGCCAGACAAGGGCCAATATTGCCCAGAATATTGAGATACTCAGGATCATCAAGGATGCTGGCTGCGTCCAGGTTGACATCGGATGCGAGTCAGGGTCAGACAAGGTGCTGAAGAACCTGAAAAAAGGGATAACCGCAGAGATGATCCTGAAGTCCTTTGACAACCTGAGAAAGGTCGGGATGGTAACATTTGCCACATTCATACTGGGGAACCCCGGTGAGACACTTGAAGACATACGAAAGACTGAGGCGGTTGCAAAAAAGGCGCCGGGGGGGGTAAGTTTCCTGATCCTGGTGCCCTATCCGGGATCCCCGCTGTACAAAATGGCCATCGACAACAAATGGTTTGTAGGCGATAACATACAGTTCGATGAACGATGGACAAATAAGCAGTCGGATGTGCCGGTCATGGCAGCAGGCCTCAGGCCGGATGAACTCGTGCGCATCAGGGCAAAGCTGCAGAACCAGTTTTTCATAAGGAATAACGTGGAGACTGTGCTTGCCTTCGCGAAAAGCCCGTACTTCCTTATGCAGGCCGCTATGACAATAGTAAGGCACCCGGTGTTTGTTGCAAAGTCCGCAAGAGGCGCCCTGCGGAAGGGGAAGGCAATGGATTTTCTTGAGGACATGTACCAGAAGTTCAATGAGGACCTGCGATAGGCATGATACGATGAAACTCAGGATAGCAGTGGTACTGGATGAGATTGGGAACTTTGAGCATTTTTCCATCCCCCTCCTGTCTGCGCTGGCAAAGCGCGACGGGCATTCAGTCAGGCTGATAGTATTTGGACCGAATCCGGCAAAGGCGATCGGAAATGTTGTCTCCGGCAAACCCGACATAGTCTTCTATTCGGTGACCTCAAGTGATGCCCAAAGGTATCTCACTATCAACCGCACGCTGAAAAAACACGCCGGTTTTTTCTCAGTATTTGGAGGCGCACATCCAACATTCTTCCCATCCTTTGTCAGGGAGAAGGGCGTTGATGCCATTTGCAGAGGAGAATCTGACCTGGCACTTCCTGTGTTCCTGAAGGAATTTGGCAGGGAGAGCATGTATAAGACATCCAACTTCTCGTTTAAGAAAGGCGATGCCATAATTGAGAATCCGCTGACAGACCTTATCGCTGACCTTGACACCCTGCCCTTCCCGGACAGGAACATCATCTATTCCCAGAGCAGGTTCCTGGCGGACAATCCAATCAAGATGTTTATGGCTGGCCGGGGATGCCCGTATAGCTGCTCCTACTGCTTCAACCATGCCTACAACTCAATGTACAGCGGAAAGGGAAAGATACTGCGCAAAAAGAGCGTGACTTACTTAATCAACGAAATCAAAGACGTGAAAGAGAAATATCCCCTTACCTTCATAAAATTCCATGATGACATCTTCGGGGCCGACCCCGAATGGCTAGCAGAATTTGCTGAAAGGTTCCCCAAAGAGGTCGGTGTGCCATTCCTGGCCTATGCCCGACCAAATATGCTTTCGCCTGAATACTGCCGGAAGCTCAAGAAAGCCGGCTGTCATTCAGTCTGCCTGGCAATCGAGTGCGGCAATAATCGCATACGAAACCTTATCTTGAACCGCAACATGACAAACGAACAGATCATAACCGGATGCAAAAACCTGAAGGAAGCAGGCCTCAAGGTATATGCCCTGAACATGGTCGGCCTCCCATCTGAAACCATTGACGACATATTCTCAACAATCAGGCTTAATCAGAAGGCGAGGGTTGACTTTGCGGATGTATCAATCTTCCAGCCCTATCCAGGAACCAGAATTGCCCAGTACTGCAGGGATCACGGCTACCTGAATGAAGGGGATGAAAGGTATGAGAGCCAGTTCTCCAGATCCCTGCTCAACCTCGGCGATGAGTTCAAGGATAAGGTCTATATTGTCCATAAGCTGTTTGCGCTAATGATCATTCATCCCAGATCCAAAATGATGCTGCCTTTCCTGTTCTGGATAAGAAAGGCCCCCCTGCTAAAGCCTGCGCTTAACTGCTTTTTCAGGGCATATTACGGATACCAGGTTCACAAGAGAATTTTTAATTCGGTGATGCCGTTCAGGCTTCGTGTCCGCGGAGCGATAATTCTTCTCCTGTCCAGGAACAGATCATAGCCCGCCAATACAAAAGTTTATAAAAATGGCATTATTGTCTGGTTGAAATATGAAAGCAGCATTCTTTGAATACAGCCTGTTCTATGAATCCCTTAGCATTTCCAATCTTATTGGCGCTGCAAAAGCCCACGGCCACGAGTGCAGGCTGTTTGTTGTTGCTGAGGAGAAGGACCTCATAAAAAGTGTCCGCAGCTATAACCCGGGCCTGTTATGCTTTTCGGCTGTAACAGGAAACCAGCACATCAGCTTTCAGCTTGCCAAATACCTGAAAAAGCATTTCAGCACCCCAATACTTTTTGGCGGCCCGCACGTGACAATATTTCCTGAGGAAAGCATCAGGGAAGACTGCGTTGACATGATCTGCAGAGGCGAGGGTGAGGAGCCGTTTGCTGAACTGCTGGACCTGATGGAAAAGGGAAAGGACTATTCCAGGACAGAAAACATATGGACCAAGAAGAAGGGCAAAATAATAAGGAATGACATCAGGCCCCTGGTCCAGGATCTTGATTCCCTGCCCCTGCCCGACCGTTCGGAGCACCTGAAATACAAGATTCTCAGGGACCTGCCATTGAAGCGTTTTATCACAGGATACGGATGCCCGTACCACTGCGGCTTCTGCCACAATGCAATATTCCTCAAAGAGATATACAAGGGGAAGGGAAATTACCTGCGGAAAAAGAGCGTGGACCGCGTGTTCAGGGAGATAAGGGACGTGAAGAGCCAGTCAAGGGTTGAGCATATACATTTCCATGATGATAATTTTAATTTTCACAGGGTATGGCTGGCCGAATTCTGCAGGCGATACCCTAATGAGATCGGGATTCCGTTCTCATGCACCATAAGAGCGGATATACTTGATGAAGAGACCGTAAAAAGCATGAGAAATGCCGGGTGCACGGGGGTAACATACGGCGTTGAGACAGGCAATGAGAAACTGCGCAACCAGTTCATCAAGAAGCACCTCAAAAACTCTGATTTTGAAAGGGCTGCAAAGCTTCTCGCAAAATACAATATCAAGCATGTGGCATCTGTGATGCTCAACCTCCCCCATGAGAAACTTGAAGACAATTTCAGGACACTGCATTATCTCCAGAAGCTGAGGGTTTCACATATAAGGGCAAGCGTATACATGATCACCAGGAAGCAGCCTATGATCGAGACGCTGATGGAGCAGCAGCTTATTCAAAATCCGCCGGAAATAGACAATTTCAACCAGAAGAGCATAACAGAGATCACCCTTCCCACACCTGAACTCAAGCAGATTATCAGATTGGCGCCGCTGTTCAACCTCATGCTCAAGCTCCCGTTCATGGAACCTGTCGTTCGCGTTATGATCCGTCTGCCGATCGACAGGCTGACAGTGCTTGGCCGGCTGCATGAGGCCTATCTTGAGATGAGGTTCATGGGCATGCCCGTAATTGACGGAGTTAAGTACTATTTAAAAATAAGGAAGACTTTCAAGGCTCTTCAGACAGTCAGGTAAGGATGAAGATACTAAACACCACCAGAATCTTAAAGATGGCCAGGTCATATCTCGTGGCCAGGATACTTGGAAAGCCGGCCCCGATATCAACGCTGATAAACCTTACCAACCAGTGCCCAAAGGGATGCTGCTACTGCGATTCATGGAAAGAGTTGCCCAGGCATATGCCAACGGAGAAGGTACTAACGCTCCTGCATGAGATAAGGGATGCCGGGGTGGTGAGGGTGACATTTCACGGCGGAGACCCGCTGATGCACCCTGACTTTGGCATCATCATTAAAGAGGCCAGGAAGTGCGGCTTCTTCATTACTGTCTCTGTGAGAGAGACCCTGGTTGCGAAAATGATAGATGAGCTGAAGTACGCAGACCTTCTCTTTGTCAGCTTTGACGGAAGGCAAAAGGCGCATGATGCGCATAAGGGCAGGGGATCATTCGCAGAGCTGATGGATGTGTTCGGACTCCTCAAAAAAAGGGGCATCCCGTTCCAGACAACTACTGTAGTGACCAAGCTGAGCATGAAAGACATTGACTTTGTGGCGGATACAGCAGAGAAGTACGGCTTCCAGGCTCATTTTCAGACGCTGCAGTTCACACCCAACCGCCATAGCAAAAGGTCAGAATTAATGGATCCCAAGAAGAATCCCCTGGCACCCCTCATCCTGTCAGGGAAAGAGTATGCTGATGTCGGAAGAAAACTTCTGAA
Organism: archaeon; assembly: GCA_043823195.1. Lineage (GTDB taxonomy): Archaea > Nanobdellota > Nanobdellia > Woesearchaeales > JBDRAZ01 > JBDRAZ01. The sequence goes on along the minus strand of JBDRAZ010000103.1, from coordinate 122,702 downwards.
GCTGAAAAAGACGAGCAACAACATTGCCACTTCCGAGACAATCATAAGAATGATATTCCTGGACTGGCCGGACCATGCGCAAACTTTCCTGCCAAAACGGCTGTACAAATCAATCAGGTGCTGGTCAGGGCTGCTGTACAACCAGATTAGCGTGGAAGGCGATCTTTTCCCGTGCTCCTACTACGGGCCATTTTTTCATGACGGAAGGCTGCCAAATGTATTCAGGCTCGGCTACCGCAAGGCCCTCGAGATGAAAGTGAAGGACAACAGCTGCCAGGCATGCCAGGTGCCGTGCTATATGGAATTAAACGCCATGTTCTCGCTTAACCTGAAGACCATACTCAACTGGGCCCCAAAGGTCCTGTAGAAATCGTGTAGTCACAGCCTCTTCGCATCATCAAGGAACATCTGCACGGTCTCCTTTGTGTAGGGATGCACGATCATCCCCTCAAGAAGGTTCGGAAGAACAGTAACAATGTGCCCCCCCGCACCAAGCCACTCGACCACGTTAAGGACCTCGCGGGTGGAGGCGCAGATTATCTTTGCCTTAAGATCGTGCTCATCCAGCAGGTGCCTGAGCTTCTTCAGCTCCTCAACAGAGTTGTAGCCCATGTTGTTGACCCTTCCGCAGAAGATGGAAACATATGTTGCTCCGGCCATAGCGGCAAGGAGCCCCTGCTGTGCGCTCATCATGGCGGTCGCATTAACCTTCACCTTGTGCTTTGCCTCAAGCTCATGGATGACTGCAAGGTTTTCTGTCTCTCCGTTTGGGCCGTGGAAAGGGACCTTGACAACGACATTGCCTGCCCAGCCCGAGAGTTCGATGGCTTCTTTGACCATGCTCTTCGGATCCTCGTTTTCGGTGATTTCTACTGAGAGGGGATAGGGGGCAATGAGCTTAGCAATCTCAATGGATGTCTTTTTCACCCCCTCCATTCCGCCGGTAACGCCGGACTTGAAGAGTATTGTAGGGTTTGTTGTTACACCCCTGATGATTCCCATCTTCATGTACTTACTTATTTCAGAAATGTCGCCTGTGTCAAGAAATAGTGCCATCTTTATTCACCTTCGGACCCTTCACCAGAATCGGCTATCAGCTGCCTGAGCCTGAATATTATCATGTGCTGTATGTCGCTGTGAAACCCTTCCACAAGCGCTGTTGAGTTCTTGGGAACAACTATGCAGGCATCGCAAAGCTCTGAGAATGCCCCGCCGTCAAAGCCGGCAAGGCCAATGCATTTTCCGCCCCTGTCCCTGACAAGCTGCATGGCTTTTGTGAGGTTCTGCGACCAGACCCCTGCATTGCCTCTGCCGCTGCCTCCGTGAACGCTTATCCCGATGACCACGTCCCCTTCCTCGATGAAGTTCTCAATCTGTCCGGCAAACACCGAGCCCCACCCCTCATCATTGGTCCAGGCTGAGATGCAGGGAGTATTGTCCACCAGGCTTATTGCCCTGAAGCGCTTCTTTCCCGGAGAGAGGGTTGTCTTTGAGAGGTCTGCTGCAAAATGCGATGCTGCCGATGCTGACCCGCCGCAGCCCATCAGGAAGACATGCTTTCCATGCTTCCAGGCTTCATGCAGTATCTCTATTGCCTTTTCAATCTCTTTGGTGTCTATTTCCCTTGTGATATCAGAAACCTCGTCAAGATAATTCCTTATGTAATCCGAGTGGCATTCCTGGTCTGTCCTGAGCTCTTCCATCAGAACCGCCCCCCGTCATAGACTATCCGGGAGCCGTCAAAGTCAAACTTGAAGGGATTGTATACCAGGCCTTCCTTTTCCATAAGCTCCCTGATATGATTGTGGTTACGGTCAACATAGAGGAGCAGGAATCCGCCCCCGCCGGCGCCGATGATCTTGCCGCCGATTGCCCCGTTCTCAAGCGCGAGCCTGTACCACTGGTCTATCTGCGTGTTTGACATCTTTGAAGATATCTTTCTCTTCAGCTCCCAGTGTATGTTCATCCACTCGCCGAACCTTGTAAGGTCGCCCTTTTCAAGGCACCTCTTTGATTCCTTTCCGATGCGCTTGATCTCGTGGTAATGCTCATATATGTCCGGGCTTTCCTGCCTGGCTGTCTGCTTCTGGTCTGCCAGGATTTCATTTGCATACCTGGTGAATCCCGTATAGAACATCATAAGGTTGTTTTCCAGCTTCTGCAGCGTGCTATGGGAAATGTTTATCGGCGTTACAGTAACCCTCCCTTTCGTGTTGATGGAGAGCTGGACAAGGCTGCCGAAGGCAGATGCATACTGGTCCTGCTTGCCGCAGGGCTCCTTCAATATATCCATTGTTATGTATGATGTGTCCTCGGCAAGCTTGTACTTGGAGACAATCTCGCCCCTGTAATAATAGAGGGCATTCAGGAGGCCGACAGTGAAGGCCGAAGACGACCCCAGTCCTGCGCCGGCCGGCATCTGGGCAACTGAATGTATCTCAAGGGGCTTGTCGATATTCGTAAGCTTCAGACATTCCTTGATCAGCGGGTGCTTTACATCATCCACTGCCTCAATTATCTCTGTCTTGGAGTAATTGAGCTTGAATGTCCTGTCGTTGGTCCTGGGGCTGACAGTTATGTAGATGTACTTGTCTATTGCGGCGGTTATAAGCGATCCCCCATGCTTGTTTGCGTAGAACGGGAGGTCAGACCCTCCGCCTCCGAGCGATATCCTCTGGGGTGTCTTAGAAACAATCATAACACAACAGTAAATTGAAATACTAATATATAAACTTTTCGGCAACAGGCTTAAATATGAGAGTTTCAACGAGTGATAATGCGCACTGCGCCACCCAGGTTCTCTGACAGATGGTCGGGCTTAACACCGGCGCATCCTGCCTCGTGTGCACTGCCCGAGCCGGGACCGGAGGTTATCCTTATTGTCCTGAGCCCGGCCCTTTTTCCTGCCTCTATATCAGAATCCGAATCCCCGACCAGCCATGATGAGGCAGGATCAATGTTAAGGTCTTCCATGGCCTTTACCAGCATGCCGGGCCTGGGCTTTCTGCAGCCGCAGTCAACCTTGAGGGCCTCGATCTCGCCGCGATGGCCCCTCTCGGGGTGATGCGGGCACAGATATACTGCATCAATGCGCCCCCCGCCCGCTGCAACCTCTTGTTTCATGGCATCATTTACCCGGTCGACGTCATCAAATGTGCAGAATCCCTTGGCTATGTCAGGCTGATTGGTTGCAACGACCACCTTATAGCCTGATTGATTAAGCCTTCGGATGGCCCCGGGCACACCCTTAAGTATCCTTAGCTGGTCCGCGCGCCGTACTGCGCCGCCTTCATTGATTACGCCGTCCCGGTCCAGGAAAACTGCCTTTTCCGTATATCCCACCTCCAGAGATCAGCAGATAGCACGCATCAACAGATAGTTTATTATATTTTTGTGCAACATCCGATCAGGTGAAATACGAAAAGTCAGGCATATTATTAATCTTTTTTGCTCTTTCAGCCATTGTATTCCATAACCTGCTTGGTGCGCCGGATGACAGCATAATCGCCGGGAGCGACATAATCCTGAACCTGGCCCCAAGGCACATTTTCATATCCAATGCCGTCCGTGAATGGCACATCCCGTGGTGGCTCCCGTACTATGCGGGCGGGGTTCCGGTTGTCAGCGACCCCACATCGATGCTTCTTTATTTCCCCCTGTGGCCGCTGTTCATTACCGGCAACCTTTCCTATTACGGGTTCCTGAGTTTTGCCCAGGTTGCATTTGCGGGGTTCTTCATGTTCATTCTGGCCCGGAGACTGAATATGTCAACAGCGGCATCAGTTATGTCTTCAGTCATTTATGCATTCTCAGGGCAGGTCTTGTCAGCAGCCTACGTAGGCCACATCCTGCATCTGGCAAGCTTCACATTCTATCCCCTCATCATGCTTTTTTCCATCAGCATCCTTACGCAGAAGAAAAAATCGGTTTATGCGGCAGCCCTTGCCCTGGTGCTGGCCATAACCCTGTTCTCAGGCCACATCCAGTACCTGTACTACATTGTGCTCTCGCTAACGGTGCTTTACATCATGCAGTTTTTTGCCTCACGAAGGCAGGGTGCCCTGGGGGAATTTGCCCGGAGCAGCCTTTATTTTGCCGCGGCAGCCATACTCTTTGTCCTGATCTCATTGCCGCAGATAGTGCCTACAGCGGAACTGGCCACACTTGTCGCGGGCAGCCAGAGGGGCAGCTATGAATTTGCAACCGTTGGCTCATTTCACCCTTTGCTTTTTATCCGCTTTCTGAGCCCGAACCTCTTCGGGGATGAGGATAACTATTTTTTCTTCACATACTATACCGAGAATCCCTACCTGTCCGTATTTGCCCTGACTGCACTTGCTTCGGCCACCCTTTTTTTCATAAAAGGGCGAAAGAGGATGCCGCACCTGGAAAAGGTGTTTTTCATCCAGTTCTTGTTCAGCATATTCATGATGCTCGGAAAATACAATCCGCTGTACTACATCTTTTTCAGGCTTGTGCCCGGCATCTCGATGTTCAGGGAGCCGACACGGTTCATGATAATAACGGCGCTCAGCGCGGCCATGCTGGCGGGCTTTCATCTTGATCACCTGTTCAAGAAAAGGCTGCCAATAACCGAGATTGTGCTTAAGGCCATGATGGCAATACAGGGAATAATCCTGATCGCCTTTCTGCTGCTGAGATACAAGCAGATGGAGCTTGCCAACCTTCTGTTTGACAGATACCGGACGATGGCCTCGGGCAGGTGGCTGCTTGACATAGACCTGTGCTTCATATATGACAGGATTAACGCAATCTTCAGGGGCAACATAAAACATCAGCTATTCAGCCTCATAATAATCGGCGCCTGCCTCATAATAATCTCCGCCTGCCGCAAGCGAAGGGTATCCGCGGCCGCAGCCAGATATCTCCTTGTTTGTGTGGTGTTCCTGGACCTGTTCCTGATGCTGCCCCACCCGAGGTTTGAATCAGCCGGAGAGATATACAGGCTCAACCCGATAGAGGAATTCCTGCTTGCGCAGAAGAGCGAGACAAAATTCAGGGTTGCTGATATAATAGAACGGGGAACACCTCCCGCAGTAGGCAAGCACTTCACGCATGCAAACAGGATTGATTCAGCAACCTGGATCGGGCAGACATTCGCGGTTGATTATTACTACAACTATGTCAGCAGCATCACACCGGATAATGTCACCCATGATGCCAACCTGGACAAACTGGAAAAATTGAATGTAAAATACATAGCAACCGACAGGCAGATCAACCACAGCTCGCTGGCAATGGTAAAACAGCATTCCGGTTACTTCCTCTATGAGTTCATGGGCTTTAAGCCAAGAATACGGCTGATGAACGGCACAATAGAGGTTATCAACTACACCGCCGATGAAGCCAGTTTTATTGTCCACGCGCGGGATGCCGGGACAGTCTTTGTTTCAGAAGTATACTATCCGAACTGGCACGCCACCATAGACGGCAGGGAGGTCCCGGTCGAAAGATGCGAGGGCACATTCCTATGCTTCCCGGCCGGGCCCGGCGACCACATGGCCCGCCTGAGGTACCATGACACGGGCTTTGTGAAGGCCATACCGGTCTCAGCCGCCGCAGCAATCTTTGCGTTGTGCCTTATTGTCCTTTGCATCATCCTGGGCAGGAGAGCCCGGGGCAATATGCACTAAAGAACAGGGGGCCTTTCCGGGCATCTTGCGAAAATCTTATATACAAAACGAGACAACCACAGGGGATCAGGGTTCTGATCGTTCATGGGCCCCCACGGAAACATCCGATGAAAGCAGCATACATTGCCGGAATCAGGCAGAAGTTCCCGCCTAAATTAATCAGAGGGCACCTTAATAAGCTGAAACCGCTTAAGGCGCTGGTGATAGGGGATGCGATTGTTGATGAATATGTCTTTACCATGCCCAAGGGGCGCGCAAACAAGGACCCGATACTTTCCCTTGACTTTATCAGCAGCGAGAAGTATGCCGGCGGCATTCTCGCCATTGCCAATCACGCAGCGCAATTCGTGGATAACCTGGACCTCATAACAGTCCTGGGGGACCAGAGAAGGGATGAGGAGTTCATAACCAAAAGCCTCGGCAGAAACATAAATGCGAGGTTCTTTACCAAGAAAAAATCGCCAACCATCAGGAAGACCAGGTATGTGGACCATGTCAGGAAGGGCAAGCTTTTCAAGGTTGAGTATATCAATGACGAACCCATCGATGCCGATACGGAAAAGCAGATAATATCCTATATGAAGGACAGACTGCCCACGTATGACCTGGTCATCCTGGGTGACTTCGGCCATGGATTCATAACCCCCGGGATTGCGCAGGCGATTGAGATGCATGCAAAGCACATCTGCGCAAACATACAGACCAACAGCGCCAACATGGGATTCAATTACGTCACAAAGTACAGCAGGATCGACTACCTGACCACAAATGACGGTGAGCTGCGGCTGGCGCTTGCTGACCGGCACGGGAGCATAAATGACCTGATAAGCAGATTAAGGGAGAGGGTGGCTATCCCGCGGATTCTGCTGACCCTTGGCGTCAGGGGCTGCATATATTATGATGAATCATCCTGTTCCGAGGGCCCGTGCCTGACAAACAGGATCGTTGATGTTGTGGGGGCGGGAGATGCCGTATTTGCAATAACCTCGCTCCTCAATTACGTCCGGCTGGACAAGGACCTCCTCGTATTCCTGGCTAACTGCATCGGCGCGATCGCCGTCAATATTATCGGCAACGAAAGGCCAGTTACATCTGAAGAGCTGATAAAATTTGCAGAGGAGGCAGAATGAACAAATCCTGGCAGACCTACAAGGAAGAGCTTATCAGGGCGCTTGATTCGTTTGAGTTTGATGATAAGATGGTGGCTATACTGAGGGCATCTGCCAAGAACAACCAGAAGATATTCGTTGCAGGCAACGGGGGGAGCGCTGCAATTGCAATGCACTATGTGTGTGATTTTTCAAAGGGCGCAAACCAGGACTGGTCCAAGAATTTCAACAGGTACAAGGCCATATGCCTCTCCAGCAACCTCGGCTACATGACAGCAATCTCCAATGATGAGCACTACGATGAGGTGTTTAAGCAGCAGCTGATAAACCTCGCCGTGCCCAGGGACATCCTGATACTGATCTCATCCTCGGGAAACAGCCCGAACATCATCAAAGCCCTTGAATATGCGAAAGAGAAGGGGCTGATTACCATCGGGATTTCCGGCTTTGACGGCGGAAAACTCAAGAAACTGTCTGACTACTACGCGCACGTCAACTACCATTCATACGAATTCTCAGAAGATATCCACGCCGTATTCGGCCATTTTCTGGCGACGGCATTAAGGCAGGGAAGCAATTAGGCCTATATGAGCTGCAGGGCCACGAACTCCTTTTTCAGAGCCCGGGGCGTTTTCCCGTTAACATCAATGAAAGATGCATGCAGATTTTCGGCGAGCTTTCGGTCTTCAGGCCGGTCACCAATAACCACTACTCTTGTGAAATCCGCGATGCTGACGTTGAGTTTATTCAGGGAGTCCATCACCATGTCAACTGAGGGCTTGCGCCGGGTCCTGCCCTTAACATACCCGGGGTCAAGGTCAATCCCTGCCGCCTCTGCGTATTCTGCATCCACATCAGGACAGTATTGCCAGTCGTCTATCGTGATTCCGCTTTTCTTGAGCTCCTCATCGAGATAGGAATTTATCTCCTCCACATCATCGCAGCTGAAATACTTCCTTGCAACGCCCGCCTGGTTTGTTATGACAATTGATTTTGAGTTTGTCTTCATCTGGGCCTCGCGGAGCGGCAAAAGAACCGGCCCGTTCATGACGATCTCATCCCTCCAGCCGGGATTCTTCCCGAGGAAGTCGTTGTTCTTGATCAGGGTCCCGTCGCGGTCGATGACAAAGAGATACCTGTTGTCATCAATCTTTTCCTTGATGTACCTAATGATGTCAGTCGTGGCCAGTTTAGGGTCGTTCGTATACTTCATCTCCCCGCCAACAGACCTTATGGCCTCCCGCTCGGCAGTGATGCCCGGCGTGGTCTTGTGAATGAAGTCCGGGCCCTTTACGTAATAGCTGGGCCTAAGCCCGGAAATGACATCTGTACCGCCCTTGTAGTCGCTTATCACAACGTAGTCCACGCAGCCAAGGCTTGCTGCGGCGTAGGCCCTGAGCCTTTCAGAGAAGATGGGTCGCCCCGATCCCTTGCGTGACGCAACAAACCGGTCTGATGTTATCGATACGAACAGGCAGTCGCAGAGAGCCCTGGCAGATTCAAAATGCTTCATGTGGCCGGGATGAAGAAGGTCAAACCCGCCGTGGCACAGCGCCACTTTCCTGCCCTCTTTTTTCAGGGCGGATATTATCTGCCCTGCCTTTTCATACCCGACAATCTTTTGCGAGGTGAATGCATCATCTGCTGCAATCATCTGAATCGCCTCCTGTATTTTTCTGAATGAACATAGAAAAACAGCGATATGAGCGTTTGTGCAACACCAAGCACATTGGAAATCCTGAAAACGCTGGTAAGGCCCCTTGAGTCCTTGCCTGCATCAGATATGGGATGCTGGGTGCATCTGGGCCCGGCCTTCAGAAGCTGCACCAGGACTTCAGCCTGCATGGCAAAGCTGTCGGTGGTCATCCTGCATTTTTTTATCATTCCTGTCCTGAACACAGAGATGCCGCAGTAATAATTAAGATTCTGGCCAAAGAGCAGGTTGAGCAGGGCAGTAAAGCTTTTCGACATAACCTTGCGGTACCAAAGGCGGGTGTCCTGCGGCGTATACGATATGACCACATCATATTTGCCTGCCTTGCCAAGCAAATCCGCAATTGACGCGTCAGTATGGTTATCATCGCCGGTTATCCAGAAGAAAAAGTCCATTTTTGCCTGCCTTACGCCCTCCCTGAAGTTGTAGCCAAGCCCCCTGTTGTGCCTGTTATGGATTACGCGGATTCTTGGGTTCTCTTTTGCCAGGTCATCTGCTATCGCGGCAGTGTTATCTGTGCTGCAGTCATTGAAGATGAGGACCTCATAATCATCAAAAAGCCTATCCAGCACCGATACTGCGCGGGCAGAGACGCCCGCGACTGTTTTCTCCTCATTATAGCAGGGTATGACCACTGATATTGTCTTTTTCATTTGCTTATCATTTGCCAAATATGCTATGTCAAACCGAGCTAAATAAAATTGACATGCTCCGGCGGGTTTTTCAGGGAGTGCAGGTACCTGTTTATGGCATCGAGCCTGCAGTTTTCCCTGCATTTGATTGTGCCGTCCCTGTCAATACGTTCCAGGACCTTGCGCCTCTTGCTGCTGTTCCATATCTGCGAGAAACTGCTGTCATGCAGGTTGCCGTAATAGTAGTCCTCTTTCCCGTAAAACAGGTTGCAGGGTATGACGTTTCCGCAGGCGTCAATGAGGGTGAAGAACGGGATGCTGTGGCAGACCGCATAGTTCCGTTCAATCTTCAGCTTCTTCATGGTCTCTTCCCGGTAGGCCACATGAAACCTGCCGGTGGCAAGCCCCATCAGCTGCTTTCTCAGTCTGCCAAATTCGCTGTAGTCCACTGAGAACCTGTTTTTGCTGTCCGGATGCTGCGAGAAGGGTTTGACGGCAAGATAGTCCACCTGCAGTCCGCGCATTTTCCCGGCAAGGGCCACAATTTCAGCTGAATTTTCATTAATCAGGAGCGCCTGGGTGCCAATCGCAACCGGATAGCTGCCGGCCTTTTTTATGCTCACTGCATCACTTATGTTATCCATCAGGCGGGCAAAATCCCCGGGTTTTGTGCCGTGAATCTTTGCATAGGTCTCAGGGGTCCCTGCATCGATACTGAACTTCAGCCATGACAGGTGCGGGAGGCATAATTCTGCCAGTTTCCGGGTAAAAGGCACGCCGTTCGTTGTAAGGGCCACATCCAGCCCGCTGTCCTTTGCATGCTTAACAAACATGGCAAAGTCCTTGTGAAGCGTCGGTTCGCCCTCGCCGCCGAACATTACGGATTTCACCCCATTCGCAGCCATGTCAGACAATGCATGAAGCATAACATCCCGGTCAATGGATTTGGCCTTGTAGCCGGTGAAATCCAGTGCACAGAAAATGCAGCGGTGGTTGCATGCAGAGGTAATCCCGACCTCTACATAGATTGGAAAGATATTCTGCCCCTTCAGCCAGGAACTGACCCTTTCCGGATGATGGTGCAGCTTGTGCCCGTCTATTTGTCCGCTCGTTAACACCTGGAACCCTGGCCATGCAGAATGATTTATTGTTTATTAATATTTGTGTTTTATCGGGCTCAGGATCTGGGTGCTTCTGCACGGCCCCACAGCAGAAAATCGCCGCCCATCCCTGAACAGAAGCGGCGGGGTTTGCAGCCCACCATAAAAATACCGCATAATTTTTGTGCATAAAACATATAAATTTGGCCTGTTATCCGGAAATGATGATGGAACGGATACTGGTTACCGGCGGAAGCGGGATGGTCGGATCAAATTTTATTCAGGAATTGTCAGAGGGCTTGCCGGGCTCATGCCATGGGCTGGCCAGCCAGTATCACAGCCATGAGACGTCATTCAGAAATTGCGCCAATATCAGGGCCGACATCACACAGGCAGGCGATCTGCCAATACTCAGGGATTTTAATCCTGACCTGATTATACATTGCGCCGCATTAACGAACATATCATACTGTGAGGCCAACGGGGACGAGGCATACAGGATAAATGTGCTGGGGAGCAGGAATGCTGCAAGGCTGGCCAGGGAGTCAGGAGCAAAACTGGCCTACATTTCAACTGACGCTGTGTTTGACGGGCTAAAAGGGAACTACAGCGAAGAAGATGACACCTCACCGGTCAATGTCTACGGCAGGACCAAGCAGCTGGGCGAAATTGAATCGCTAAAATACAAGAGAACAATTGTTGCCAGAATCAGTGTGTTTGGCAGGAATCTTGTTGTTGACAGGGGGGGATTTGCAGAAGACATTGTCAGCGCCCTTTCCAATGGCAGGAAATTCACCGGGTTTTTTGATGCCAAGACCTCAATAATGTACGTTAGAGATGCCATCCGGCATATAATGGCATTATGCAAAAAAGATGCCTGCGGGATCTACCACATTGGCGGCACAGAGCCTGTGTCAAAGCTGGATTTTGCATATCTGGCTGCAGATGTTTTTGGCCTTGACCGGGGCCTGATATCCAGGGGCTCAATAGAGTCGCTGTACCCAGTGGACGGCATAAGAAGATCCCGGGATTGCTCATTCAATGTGGCCAAAATGCTCAGAACCCTTGGAATCAGGCAAACGCCGAGTGTCAGGGAGATGCTTGAGGAATACAGGCTAACTAAAGTTTTATAAATTCTTACTGTTTTTCCAGAAGAGTGGATACCAATGCGCAAGCTCAATGCAATAACACCTCTCCATAAGAAGACCTCAAGGGACTATATAGGCAGGATGACTGATGACAAGGTTGCCTGCATGAAAACTGCAAGGAAGTACGGATATGACTTCTGGGACGGCGACCGCAGATACGGCTACGGGGGATACCGGTATGACGGAAGATGGGAGGCAGTGGCAAGGAAGCTCATCGAGACATACAGCCTCCCCCAGGATGCGAAAATCCTGGATGTGGGCTGCGGCAAGGGGTTTCTGCTATGGGAACTTAAGAAACTGCTGCCAAAATCAACCTGCAGGGGGTTTGATATCTCCGGGTATGCAACATCAAATGCAAAAGAGGAGATCCGCGACTGCCTGAGGACAGGGAAAGCCCAGGAAAAATACCCTTATGCTGACAAGGAGTTCGACCTGGTCATATCCGTCACAACGCTCCACAACCTGGTCATAAATGACCTGAAGGATGCGCTGCAGGAGATAGACAGGGTCGCAAAAAACGCATACATAGTTGTGGAGAGCTACAGGAATGAGGAAGAGCTGTTCAACCTGCAATGCTGGGCGCTTACATGCGAATCATTCTTCAGGCCGGATGAATGGGTGTGGCTGTTCAATGAGTTCGGATACGCCGGCGATTATGAATTCATATTTTTTGAGTAGGCAACAATGGGCAAACTGTACACACAGATGAAAATTTTTCATTACAAGGAGAAGCTGGATTCTCTGCCTAAATCAGTCAAGAAGATAATGCCGCCTATCCACATCAGGATAAAGCCAACAAATGCCTGCAACCATAACTGCAGCTATTGCGCCTACCGCGCAAAGCAGCTGCAGCTCGGCCAGGACATGCAGGTAAGGGACCAGATACCCAGAGAAAAGATGATGGAGATTGTTGAGGACCTGATAGAGATGGGGGTAAAAGCTGTTACATTTAGCGGCGGCGGCGAACCCTTCTGCTATCCGCACCTGGCTGAGGCCGCCAAGGGCCTTGCTGATGGAGGGATAAGGATCGCTTCCCTTACCAACGGGGCAAAACTTGAAGGAAAGGCTGCCGAGGTCTTTGCGAGATTCGGAACCTGGCTGCGCGTCTCCATGGACGGGTGGGATGATGACAGCTACAGCAGATTCAGGGGCGTGCCAAAGGGCGAATTCACGAAAGTCATAGGCAATATGCAGGCGTTCAGGAGCCTCGGCAGAAAATGCTACCTTAGCGTGTGCATTATCGTTGGGAGGGATAATGCCGGCCATGTCGCGGAGCTTGTTGCCAGGCTCAGGAAAATCGGTGTTGACAGCGTGAAGATAGCGCCCTGCATCATCAGCAATGAAGGGATAGAGAACAACAAATACCATCAGCCGATCTTTGATACTGTAAGGGACCAGATTTCAGAGGCCCGGAAGCTTGAGAACAGGGCCTTTCAGATCTTTGACTCATACCACACCCAGCTTGACACCTTCAAAAAGGATTACAGCTGGTGCCCCTTCCTTCAGATACTCCCGATAATTGGCGCAGACCTTAACATCTATCCCTGCCAGGACAAGGCATATAACCTTGAGACCGGCCTTCTGGGCTCAATCGCCGGCCAGAGATTCAGGCAATTCTGGTGTTCTGACAAGAACAGCTTTTTCAAGATAAACCCGGCCAGGGACTGCAACCACCATTGTGTTGCAAATGAGAAGAACCGGCTGATCCTAAATTACCTTGATGCTGATCCCGACCACCTGGGATTCGTATGAGAGTTGGTGCGAATTGGACAAACTTGCAGAAAAAGCCAGGCAATTGCGAAAGGACTCGCTAGATCTGGCTTGCAAAAACAACGACGGCCATATAGCCCCTGCGTTCTCAACTGTTGAAATCCTGGTTGCACTGTATGAACAGAAGAGGGATGATGACAGGATAATCCTGAGCAAGGGCCACGGGTGCCTGAGCCTCTACTGCATCCTCAGGCATAAGGGCCATAATCCGAGGTATTCAGGACACCCTGACATTGACCCTGAAAACGGGCTTGCCTGCACAACCGGCAGCCTGGGCCACGGCCTGCCGATCGGCGTGGGCATGGCCTTTGCCAAAAAATGCAAAAATGAACCGGGACAGGTCTTTGTGGTAATGGGAGACGGTGAATGCCAGGAGGGAAGCATATGGGAATCTGCAAACCTGGCAAGGAAGTACAGGCTCGGCAACCTCACGGTAATTGTCGATAACAACAACCTGCAGGCACTGTCAACAATTACCGAGATAATGGATGAATCCAACCTCAAGGGAAAATTCAAGGCCTTTGGCTGCCGCACACATGAGATTGACGGCCATGACTTCAGGCAGATACTCAGGGCCATTGAAGCCTCCCGCAGAAACCAGAAGGCAACGGACGTTATAATCGCCCGGACAGTCAAGGGAAAGGGGCTGAGCTTCATGGAGAACGATCCGGTCTGGCACAGCAGGCTTCCCGAGGGAGAAACCCTTAAGCAGGCCTACAGGGAGCTAGAATGAGACGGGAATTTGCCAGGGTAATGTGCGAGCTCGCAGAAAAGGATGACAGGATATTCCTGATCGTGGGAGACATCGGCTACAGGATATTTGACGAGTTCAGGGAAAGGTTCCCCGGCAGATTCCATAACTTCGGAATATGCGAGCAGAGCATGATCGGCGCAGCATCCGGGATGGCGCTGGAGGGCCTCAAGCCTTATGTATATACAATAACGCCGTTCCTGATCGAGAGGCCTTTTGAGCAGGTTAAGCTCGATATCGACCAGCAGAATGTCAATGTAAAACTGGTAGGCTATGCTGATTACCCAACCCAGGGGCCCACGCATTCTGAGATAGACGGGCCGGGGCTGATGAGGCTGTTCAAGAACATAAAGTCCTATTTTCCGAAGAGCGCCCGGGAAGCAAGGAACGCATTGACCGAATCATACAAGATGGCTGGACCGGCGTTTATCAGCCTTAAGAAGGACAGGGAAGGCGCATCCGGAGACTGAGCCCAACCAGGCCATCCCAGTTTATACCGGCACATCGCAGGATTCTCCATGATTTCCAGTAAAATCTAAATACTACCGGTATCCTGTTACCCCTATGACAGACTACACCAAGCGGATGCTTGAGGGCGCGGGATTCATCTTTGTGATGAATATCCTGGCAGCAGGAATCGGCTATCTGCTCCGGTTCACGCTTGCAAGAAACCTGACCACAGAGGAATTCGGCCTGTTTTATGCTGCATATGCCTTTGTGTTCCTCTTTGTCCTGCTTAAGGACCTGGGATTGAGGGATGCCCTGAACAAATTCATTCCTGAGTTCCAGGTAAAAAAGCAGTATGATCAGATAAAGTCCGCCATGGTTTCTGTATTTGGCATACAGCTGGCGCTGACCGTAGCAGTGACGCTAATCCTGTTCATGGTATCCGGGTTTCTGGCTGAGCACTTCTTTCATAATGCATCAGCCCAATTTGTTGTCAGGATGCTCGCGGTTGCATTCCTGTTCAGTTCGCTGGGCAACTATGCGGGGGCAATAATGACCGGGTTTCAGCGGATGAGATATTACGCAGGAACACTGTTCTCAAATTGGCTATTGGTTTTTGTGATTACCCTGATATTTATTGGCCTGGGCTACGGAATCACGGCACCGCTGATGGGATACCTCATTGCACCAATCGTAATCTCGGCGGCCGGCTATTACCTGATTGTAAAGAGGGTGTTTCCGGAGTTCCACAGGTTAAAGACGGCGATATCAGGGAAGCTTGTGAAAAGGATATTCTTTTTTGGAATACCTGTCCTGCTGGGCTCATTCGGAAGCATGATAATATCCTATACAGACACCCTGACAATCACCTATTTCAGGACCCTGAATGAGGTTGCCCTGTATAATGTTGCATTGCCGATTGCCCTGATGCTTGAGCACTTTGTAAAGGCAGTTGTTGTTGTCCTGCTTCCCATGGCATCTGAACTATGGGCAAAGAACGAGGGGGGAATACTCCGTGCCGGGGTAAGATTGCTCCAGAAATACCTGTTTGTCGTCGTTACGCCGTTTGCCCTCCTGATGCTTTCCTTTCCCAGGGTCATAATTAACCTGCTCTTCGGGTACAAATACACAGAGGCTGCCCTGCCGCTGCAGATACTTTCTCTGGGCATAATCCTGTACAGCGTCGGCCTTGTCAACACAACTATTTTCCCGGCCATCGGGCGGCCCGGGATAAATGTCAAGATAATCCTGGTCAGTGCAATTATCAATCTGGTGGGCAACCTTATACTGACCCCCATATATGGCATAGCGGGCGCAGCTGCGGCTACCAGCCTCAGCTACCTGATCATTCTTGTGCTGGCCAGCTGGTACCAGAAAAAGCTGCTGGGAACGTGGCTTCCTATACCGGACCTGCTTAAAACAGTAATCTGCGGCGCAGTATTTGTGCTCATTGTCAATGCCCTTAAACGCTGGCTGACTGTGAATGTATGGGCTGAACTTGCCATATGCACAGCAGTCGCCTTTTCTGCATATGCAGGCCTGCTGTTCCTGTTCCGCATAATCAGCATAGGGGGAGTGAAGAAATACCTCGCCATGCTGAAAAGCGCAAGAGGCTAGTTCACGCTAAGGATGAGGATTGTGGGCTTCTGATAGGAGATCCGGTACAGCCCCGATTCGAGCAATTCATTTACTCTCCTGTTGGTTTCGTTCAGGCCCATCTTCTGGAAAGACTCCACATCAAGCAATAAGTAAGCATACCCCCTTGACTTCAGGAACGACGCAATCTCTTCCGGTGTCCTGCCGGACATGGATGAATAGAATTCCATCTCATCATCGCACCAGAGGCAGAGGTACTTGTCAAAACCCACAATTTTGCCGCTGTTGCTGCCGTCATACCCAAAGACTCCGGTATCGGGCGGCAGTGTCTTCAGCCAGGAGTAGCCCTGTATCAGGTCAGGGTATCCCATGAGGCCCGGGCTTGCCGGCCATACCACAGTATTGATCTGGTATTTCTGGATAGCTGAGGTGGCAATAACACCCACGATAACAGCCAGGAATGCCAGCACCCTGATCTGGGGGTGCTTCCTGAGCAGGCGGGATATGAACCACATCCCCTCTGAGCAGAGAATCGCCATAAAGGGACAGAATAACAGCCACCACCTAAACCCGTAGAGCCCAAACGGAAGATTAAACACGCCAAGAAGGGTCACAATAAGCCATACTAGGGTGATTATTCTCCAGGTCTTGTGCTTCTTTCTGATCAGGTTTAGCAGCAAAACCCCTGCAGAGAAGATGGCGAGCAGCGTAACAATCAGTCCCAGGCCAACTGCAATGTTTATCTTGTTCTGCAGTGACACATAGAGAATCGAATTCCAGTCATAGTCTATCCTGCTTGGGACCGGCGCAAATGTCTTCATGAGGGATATGATCTTGTTTGCCAGTCCCGGCGAGGTGTACTGCGTCATTATCGGGCCGTCTGAGGGGCCAAGATGAACCCCGAGCATACCCCGCCATTTGGTTGCCCACCATGAAAGAGAGAGGGCAAGACCTGCAGCCAGGGAAAAGATAATCTCCCTTGCGTGCTTTTTTTCCACAAGGTACTTTATCAGCATGTAGATCAGGACCAGCAATGTGACCTTGATGGCCTGGGTCGGCTGGGTTGTCAGGACACCGGCATAGGCAACCGCAGCGGGATACTTCCACCCCTTGTCTTTCTTAAGCATCTGAAGGGCATATATCAGGACAATGAAAATCGTGATGACAAGCGAGTGAGCCCAGATAAAGTGCGTGAAGTAGGGCGGAACAGCCGCAAGAATAAATGTGGCAAACAGGGCCTTTCCCCGGTTATGGGTAAAGCGGCCGGCAAAGAAATAGAAGAACAGAAGGCTCAATGAGATGATGAGCGCATTAAAATATTTCAAGGTCCAGCTCACCGATGAATTGGTCTGGTGAAGGATCCCAACCAGTATATCGTAGCCAGGCGGGTAGGGATCAAGATACTGCAAAACGCTTTTGCCCTCAGGCTCATCGGCTGTCTTTTCAAGTGCGACGTATTTGGCGCCAAGCGCATGATTCCAGGAATCATCGTCTTCCAGCCAGGGGTAGGCAAAGGCCCCCTTATGATAGGTGTAAAAAGCCAGCATAAAGATCAGCAGCACGCCCATAAACGAAAGGGCGGATTTCGTGATCCTGATCCTGGGCCCGGCGGACTTCAGAAACCCGGCGATCCCCTGCCGGTGGCTGTACAGGGAATATAACGGGACAATCATGCCCGCAAGGAGGAAGGCCCGCCAGTCAATCGGTATATGAAGCAGATTGAGCACCGACCCAAGGACCGGTATCGCCGATAGCCCAACACCGGCACGCATGATGTTCCTCTCGGCATTATCCTTTGCTGCCTTGAGCCAGAATGTAAGCGAGAATCCCAGACCCCATGTAATGACCAGAAATACGGCTATTGTGAATAATTCCATCCATGATCCCCCATATCCGCCATTTGCAGATGAATATATATATGTTTTGCGGTTGCGAAATGTATTTATTATAATTGATACTGGCAACGGATTATGAGAGGAACCAGAATAATTGACCTGATCCTTGTCTTTTCCCTGATTGTGTATCCGGTGTGGGTGTTTCCCGAAGCCCCTGCCTGGATCAGGTTTCTTGCATTCAACCTTATGCTTATATGGATTTTTGCCAACAGGATCATCCTCGTGCGGATATTCGGCAAGACCGAAATCGGGCTTCCAAGGATTAGAATGAACCTTGCCCTGATTGCGCTTTTGGCGGCAGCGGCTGCACTGCATATCCCGGCCATGAGCCACCCGATATATGCGTCAGGGGATGAAGCCTATCACGTTAACCGTGCAATATCCTTTGTAACACTGACAGACAGGCTGGCAGACCTCCTGCCAATCCCGGCAAAGGCCGCAATCTGCCTGGCAATTGCCGCCTTGGCTCTCGGATGGCTGCTGCTGGGCAGGATCCGGCTTAAGATCCATCCGGCCATATCACATATAGCTGCCGCTGCAATCCTCAACGGATATTTTTTCCTGGCAAACCAGTTCATAGGAAGCTACTCTGCCGCATCAGGCCAGACAATCAGCATAATGTATGAGGGCCTGGTGCGCTTTCCGCCGTTAAGCGTGATTCCGGCATACCTGAGCTTCCTGTTGCTGCCGGTCAGCGAGTTTTCTGCCAGACTGCCGTCACTGATTTTCTATTGCCTGTCGGCAGCCTTTATGTTCAGGTTTGCAGGGCTCTACAGCAGGGACATATCGCTCCAGTGCGCGGCCTTCCTGCTGCTTGCCCCGGGCTTCTTTGTATGGGCGCACCTGGGGTACCTGACAGCCGGCACTGTCTTTTTTGTGCTGGCCATCATGTACTACTTCAGCAGGTGGGCAATGCACGGCAGTACGCGGGACGCACTGCTCCTTGCCATTTTCTTTTACCTGGGATTTCTTTACAAAAGGCCTATCCTGTTTACCGTGCCAATCATGGCGGTTGTGCTGCTGTTGCATCGCAGGAAAGCCTGGGATATTGCAAAAAGCGCATACCCGCTGATGATCCCGGTAGTGCCAATCCTTGCAATAAACAGCCTGTTCACGTGGCGAAAATACACATTTTACATCTCAAACTGGACCTCATTCGGCCTCGTGACACGGTATTTTGCCCTGCTGCAGGATCAGCTTGGCTGGATACTCTATGTCTGCTTCATCCTGGGCATGGCCTATATGGTGGCTGCCCGCAGAAGGCATCTGCTGTTTACAGTTTCACTGGCCTGGTTCGTGGGGTGGTATGCATTCTTTGTTTCAGACCTTGCCTATGGCATCGGCATGCATTTCGGC
Organism: archaeon; assembly: GCA_043823195.1. Lineage (GTDB taxonomy): Archaea > Nanobdellota > Nanobdellia > Woesearchaeales > JBDRAZ01 > JBDRAZ01. The sequence goes on along the minus strand of JBDRAZ010000103.1, from coordinate 103,530 downwards.
CGGCTTGTTGCGCCGTATCTTCCCGCCTGCATATTCATCAGCGCAGTCCTCCTTCTGGCGGTGCTCAGGCCATATCCCAAATGGGCCGGGTATGCCGCATATTCGATAATTGCCCTGCTGCTGGCTGCCAATTCCCTAACATTGACCTACCGCGAGCGCCCTCTCAATTTTCCGTACAGGGATGCTGTTGCATATATTGCGGACTACGTCCCTGATGATGCCGGCATTTATGCAATTAAGGTCGGCGGCGGCATGCCTTTGAGATTCTACAGGTACAGGTACAAGGTTGCCGGCAGCTTCACTGAGGAATACAACTGGACATCCATAGAGTCCCAGAATGCGGAGAACCTTTATTCTCATGTCAGGGGCGGGTTCTCGTATGTCCTGCTGCCTAAAATCCAGATCACTGAAAACACCGGATGGGTTGACTGGGCGGGGGACCCGGAGGAGCAGATGAGGGTGCTTGCCATTAATCCGGACCTCTATTCAGACATTGAAGGCTCTGATAAATTTGTTGTTGAAAGGAAGTTCGGGCATGGGAGGGAGGTCTGGCTGGTCCGGGTCAATACTGAGACGTAAAGGACCTGATGACATCAACCACATATTGCCTTTCTTCCTTGCCGATGCCGGGATGGCAGCCGATAAAAACACCGTAATCCCGTACCCAGTCAGAATTTGGCAGTTTGCCGGCAATCTTAATGTCCTGATTCCTGAAGGCCGGCTGGTCAGGGAGTGATCCGCCAAAGAACGGCCGTGTCTCAACCCTGCGGTCCTCCAGGTGCTTCACAAACTGATCCCTGCTGAAGGGCGCATCTTTTCTGATAACGATTGCATATCCATAATATGCATGGGCTATGCCTGCGCCTGCCGCGGGCAGCTGCAGATGCCCTGAACGAATGTGTTCGGTGTAGAACTCTGCGTTTTCAGTTCTTTGGGAGTTGAAATTGTCCAGCTTTTTCAGCTGTTCAATGCAGAAGGCAGCCTGCATCTCAGTCATCTTAAGCGCATAGCCAAGCCTGAGAAACACCTGCCTGATGTTGTAGTTGGCAAGCACGGGGTCATGGAAATCCCTGAGCTTGCATGGCTTACCTTGTGTGACCAGGCAAATTGGGCAGGTGCAGGCCCTCCCAAAGGCGCGCAGTGACCTTGCCAGCTCATAGTACTCCGCATTATCAGTGATTATCATGCCGCCTTCGCCGCAGGTTATGTTATGGGCAACAAAGAATGAATAGGTGCCCATGTCCCCAAAGGTGCCTACCAGCTTCCCCCTGAACCTGGCGCCGTGCGCCTCGCAGCAGTCTTCAATTATGTGCAGGCTGTGTTCCCTGGCGATCTGCACCATCTGCTCCATGTCTGCCGGATAGCCGAGAAAATGCGCAGGCATGATAACACTGGTTTTGGCTGTGATTGCAGAGCGGACTGCTTCAGGATCAAGATTAAATGACGCCCCGTCAACATCAACAAAGACCGGTTTCAGCCCAAGCTGAATAATTGGGGATGCCACTGTAGGGAAAGTAGTAGCAGGAACGATGACCTCGCTACCCTGTTTGATCTTGCCGGACTCAATGAGGGCCAGGAGCGCGATCAGATTTGCAGAAGATCCTGAATTAAGGGCAACAGCATACTTGACCCCATGATAGGCTGCATAGTCCCTTTCAAGGTCAGCGACGTTCCTGGATTGCGAGATCCAGCCGGAGAAGAGGGAGTCAATGACATGCATCACTTCTTTGTCATCATATACGGGAGCACCCACGCCAATCCTGGTCTTGCCTGGGACAAACCCGCGTTTTTCGCTGCCATAGTACTGGGTAACCAGCTCTGAAATACGGTTCCGGATTTCTTCCTTATTCATTTTGCCAGTTTGTGCCCGAAATGGTTATCCCTATACCAGGCCAGTGTTTTTTTCAGGCCATCCTCCAGCATGATTTCCGGCTCGTATCCTGTCAGGGCCTTTATCTTTGTCAGGTCAGGGCACCGCCTGTTAACGCTCCCCTCGGGTGCAGGAGATACCTTTATCTCAGGATGGAAACCTGCAATATCCATAAGCCTGCCGGCCAGGTCAACAATGCTGATCTCCTCGGTGCTGTTGCCTGTATGGATGATCTCCCCGTCGGTCTTTTCTGATTCCATGACCTGCTGGGTTGCGCGGACCCCGTCATCGCAGTAGCAGAAGCTTCGGGTATCTTTGCCGCCAATAATCCTGAAAGGATCCTCCTTTTTTATAAGCCTCATGCAGAATTCAGGAACCACATGCTCAAAGCCCATGCGCGGGCCATAGAGGTTATGATAGCGCAGTATGGTCATTCTGAATTTATGCACCTTTGCATAGTTGTAAAACAGCAGTTCGCCCGCGATTTTGCTCCCGCCATAGGAAAAGCGGGAATTTTTCACGTCTGAAACCGCAAGGGGGACGTCCTCCGGCGTAGGCAGGGGAAGGTCCTTATTGGATGCGTATGCCTCGCATGAAGATGCAAACAGGATTTTGCCTGAACCGCTTTTCACGAACCAGTCCAGCACATTGATTGCAGACAATATGTTAACCCGCAGGACCTTGTCAGGAATCTCGTAGAAATACCTGGTGCCGTTGATTGCTGCGAGATGGTAAACATAATCATAGCCCGCCCCCAGCAGGGTCACGCAGGAACTGTCTGCCATGTCGCATTCAATCAGGCTGACATTCGGCTGTTTCAGGAGGGCTTTTAATTCGTCATCCCTGCTGCCCCTGAAGAAATTATCACAGATTGTTACATCGTAGCCCTGTCCTGCCAGGTGCCTGGAGAGATGAAACCCAATAAAGCCTGCACCGCCTGTGACGAGCACTTTAGCCAATCCCAACCCCCCCGTAAATAACCCCATCCTGCGCAATCTCGTCCTTTTCAAAGATTCTCCAGACATCATAGAGCAGAGCAGGCCGCTTCATAGTGGGGAGCAGTTTTCCGAAATTGAGTTTCTGATAGGAGTTGTGGTTGTTGGCTATGATGACACAATCGGCATCCCGGAAGCCGTCATCAATTGAGCAGGCCTTGTATCCTGCCAATTCCAGCATCTCCGGCTTTACAACAAAATCATGAGCAAAGACGCTGTGATTTCTCTGCAGCTCATTTGCCAGCGGTATCGTAAGGGATCCGCGGAGATCGTCAGTTTCGGGCCTGCCTTTGAATGCGAATCCGCTGATGAACACCTTTGCCCTGGTTACATTGTTCTCAGATAACATCCTGCTAACCGTGTCAGCTATGTGGCCCGGAAGGGCCTCGTTTATTTCCCTCGCCTGCCTGACGAGCTTTGGGTCATAGCCTCTTTTTCCGGAGTATTCTGCAAGTATGTAGGGGTCCTTTTCCAGGCATGCGCCGCCTACAAATCCGGGCATCGGGATATCTGACCTAAAATAGCCAAGGTTTGCTGCCCTGATCGTTTCAAGGGCAGACAGACCGGCATGCTCGCATATCCTGGCGACTTCGTTTGCATAGGCAAAGGTAAGATCACGATATGTGTTGTTAAGGAGCTTGACCATCTCAGCAGCCTCAAGGGATGATACCTCTATTGTTGTCGGAGTCACTTTCCTGAAAAGGTCTACAGCAAGGTCCACGCTGTCCTGGTCCAGGCCGCCGATTACCTGCGGCAGTTCACGCAGCTCCCTGAGTGCGTTTCCCTCAGCTGTCCGTTCAGGACAGAACGCCAGGTAGAACTTCTTGCCCGCGGTCTCCAGTATCGGCTTGACAACATTCCTTGTTATGCCGACGGGAACCGTGCTTCTCAGAATCACCAAAGACCCGTCAGAAAGGTGTTTTGCCGTCGCCTCGGCAGACCGCATGATATAATCCAGGATTGGCTTCTTGGTGCCCTTGTCAAGGGGTGTACCGACACAGATTATGAAAACCTCGTAATCATCAGGGGCATCATCAGATATTGTGAGATTATTGTTAAGATGCTTTTTCAGCAGAACGTCCAGCCGGTTTTCATGAAAATGCGGCTTTCCCCTATTCAACTGTGCAGCTACGTCCTTGTTGATCTCCATGCCGTGCACTTTGTAACCCTTCTCAGCCAGAACCACTGAGAGCGTTAGCCCGACATACCCCATCCCGACAATGCATATTTTGCTGAATCTCATTTTTATTTGAGGTTATCACAGAATTATTTAAAACTTAGCATTTAGGGCGGGGAGCCTTTCAAGAGCGAAGCTCTAAAAATCCGCTGATATGCGGAGCATGCCCTCCATAAAACTGAGGCCAGATGGGTGCCGGGGAGGCGGGCCTGGGGAGCCGGCCTGCTGTGAACAGGATATCAACAGCATAAGTTTGGATTCAACTAGCAAAACTTATTTAAACACGTAGCTATCTTGCAGAAGTGATAAGGGGGCAGCGTATGAAAAAGATTCATGTTGGCGATTTCAGGCTAGGCGATGCAGAGCGGTCTGCCATCCTGGAAGTCGTGGAAAGCGGACGGATATCCGAAGGCAGGAAAGTCAGGGAGTTCGAGAAACAGTGGTCTGGTTTTGTCGGAACCGACCATTGCGTCGTGCTTAGCTCGGGCACCTCGGCCATCCTTGCCGGGCTCATGGCGCTGAAAAATATCCATGACCTCCGAAACCGGCCAAAGGTGATCACCACACCCATAACCTACATTGCGACAAGCAATGCGGTTGTCGCAGCCAATCTTGACCCGGTCTACGTTGATGTCAACAGGGAGACTTTCAACATTACCCCCGAAAACATTAAAGAGGCCCTGGAAAACAGTGACGATGCCTCTGAGCACTCGGTTGTGCTGCCGGTCCACCTGATGGGCTACCCCTGCGACATGGATGGCATAAACCGCATAGCAAAAGAGCATGACATGGTGGTCTTTGAGGATTCTGCGCAGGCCCATGGCTCCCTCTACAAAGGAAAGCGCACCGGATCCCTTTCCCATCTTTCAGACTTCTCATTTTACATTGCCCATAACATCCAGGTCGGAGAGATGGGTGCAATAACAACAAATGACAAGGAGATTAGCCGGCTCGTCAGGAAGATAAAGGCCAACGGACGCATGTGCGACTGCAATGTATGCACGCGGGCCACCGGCAAATGTCCGCATATGGATTCGGATAAGGGCCATGATTTTGATCCAAGATTCCATCATGATATAATTGGCCTGAACTTCAAAACAACGGAGTTTCAGGCTGCCCTGGGGCTTACACAGATCAAGAAGGCCGAGTGGATAATAAAGGCAAGGCAGGAAAACGTCAGGCTGCTTAATGAGGGCCTTGAGGAGTTCAGCGATATTCTGCAGCTGCCCAGATTCTCAACAGATATAAGCTATCTTGCATATCCCATTCTCATAAATAAGCCGAATGTCATCCCAAGGAAGAGGCTGAGGATGCAGCTTGAGGAAAACGGTGTGGAGACGAGGCCTCTCTTCGGAAGTATCCCGACCCAGCAGCCGGCCTACGCACACCTGAGGGAGACCTACAGGAACAGGCTGCCAAATGCAGATTACATTGGCGAGAATGCATTTTATATAGGCTGCCACCAATACCTCGAGGCAGATGACATCGATTATATTGTGGGTGTTTTCAAGAAGATCCTAAAATGACTTTCTGGAATGATAAACGGGTTCTGGTAACCGGCGGAGCGGGATTCATAGGCAGCCATGCAGCTGAACTCCTTGTTGAAAAGGGGGCCAGGGTGACTGTTGCGGATAACCTGGAAAACGGGAACCTGAAAAACCTAGAGAGAGTAAGAGAACAGATAGAGTTTGTCAAGTGCGACCTGAAAGACCCTGGGGATGCAGCCAGGGCTGCGCGCGGCATGGATATCATCCTGCACCTTGCCGCTAAGGTAGGGGGCATCGGCTACAACAAGGAGCACCCGGGCACCATGTTCAGGTCCAACATGATGATGCAGATAAATGTGCTTGAGGCTGCGAGGGTTAACAGGGTAAGCAGGCTGGTCATGGTCAGTTCGGCCTGCGTATACCGGCGGGATTGCACAATCCCAACCCCCGAGTCAGAGGGATTCGAGGGTGTCCCTGAGCCAACCAATGAAGGGTACGGCTGGGCAAAGAGGATGGCAGAGCTGCAGGCCAAGCTCTACGAAACTGAATTCGGCATGGCAATTGCTGTTGTGCGCCCCTACAACGCCTATGGGCCCCGTGACCACTTTGACCCTGAAAAGTCGCACGTCATACCCGCACTGATAAGGAGGGTTTTCTCAGGCGAGGACCCTCTGGTCGTATGGGGAAACGGCGAACAGAGCAGATCATTCCTGTATGTTACTGATTTTGCAGAGGGAATCCTCCTGGCAGCAGAAAAGGGCTGCGGAAAGGGCCCCATCAACCTGGGCACTGTTGAAGAAATAAAAATAAAAGACCTCGTGAGGATGATTGCCGACGCATCTGAAAAAGACATCAGCATCCATTATGATACTGCGAAGCCAACCGGGCAGCCCAGGCGGAACTGCGATTCATCCAGAGCCGGAGAAATCCTCGGATTTGCCCCTAAGGTCCGGCTGAAAGAGGGCCTGAGGCAGACTATCGAATGGTACAAGAGGAAAGAAAATGAAAAATAAAATAAAAGCCACGCTGGTGATCCTGAATTACAACGAGATCGAAGGGCTGAAATCACTTTACAGCAAGATTCCGATTAACAGGCTCGATGAAACATTTGCGATTGATCCGGGGTCCACTGACGGAAGCGTTGAATTCCTCAAGAAGAAGGGCGTGAGAATTGTCCTGCAGAAAAAACGCGGCAGGGCCGAGGCCTTCAGGATCGGGGCACGGATCGCCAAAAATGAGCATATCGTGTACTTCGGTCCGGACGGCAACGAAGACCCGAACGACATCATCAGGCTGATCAGCTGGCTGGAAAAAGGCTATGACATGTCAGTGGCATCCCGGTTCATGAAGGGTGCTCAGGCAGATGACAGCCACCTCCCTTTCCCGATCCGTGGCATAGGAAACAAGGTTTTCACTGCAATCTCAAACCTTCTCTGGAACGGCAGGCTGACCGATGCAATAAACGGTTTCCGGGCCGTGAAGAGAGACAAATTCCTGGCGCTCCGCCCGGATACAGAGGGATTTGGGATTGAATATCAGCTTTCAATCCGGGCCCTCAAGAAGCGCTACAGGATAAAGGAGATCCCCACGAAGGAGGAACCCCGCATCGGGGGGGAAAGCACCGCCCATACTTTTGCGACCGGATGGCTTCTGTTAAGGATCATATTCAGAGAGCTTGTCAGGTGATCGCGCATTGTCTGAATCCAGAATGAGTGCCAAAAAAATACTACTCATCAATCCTCCGGCCACACTGAGCAAGGGGATTAATGAGTCAACAATGTATCCGCCGATAGGCCTCGGCTACCTCTCATCCTATCTGAAAAAATATGCAACAATAAATCAGTATCATGTCCGGATAATTGATGCAAATGCCCTGGGGCTGGGATTAGAGGCAGTGCTGAAAGAGGCCTCCGCATTCAGACCCGATGTTGTTGGCATCCACATGAATGTCATCCTGGCTGCATCAGGAATACAGATTGCCAAGGCGATAAAGGCCGCCCATGATGCCATGGTATGCATAGGGGGACCCCTGACATCCTCGAATCCCGAAGAGATGCTTGCACTCTCGGGCGCAGATATTGCGTTTGTCGGGGAAAGCGAACAGACATTCCTCGAAATCTGCGAGGGAAGGCAGCCTGACAAGGTGGCGGGGGTTGCCTACCTGAAAAAAGGAAAGTTTTTCAGGACCGAGCCGCGGAAACTTATTGAGGATCTTGATGCGATTCCCTTTCCTGATTATGACATCATGCCACCCCTGCGCAAATACGAGTCCCGTGCGAGGAGGTTTCCCGTTGGGGTCATAATGAGCAGCCGCGGCTGCCCATATCAGTGCACATTCTGCAACTCCAGCATATTCGGTAAGCGATACCGCGCCAGAAGCCCGGAGAATGTTGTTGATGAGATAGAGATGCTTGTCAGGAAATACGGGATTGGCCAACTTGATGTGCTGGATGACAACTTTACTCTTGATATCGAAAGGGCCGGCAGGATTCTGGACCTGATCATTGAGCGGAAGCTGGACATCCTCATCAACCTGCAGAATGGAGTGAGGGCTGACAGGCTAACCTGGGACATTGTCATGAAGATGAAACGCGCGGGCGTGTTCAAGGCGGGTGTGGGCATTGAATCCGCTGATGGGGATGTGCTGAAATCAATCAGGAAAAGCCTGGACCCCGACAAAGTCATCAGGGCGCTGGCGTGGTTCAGAAAGGCCGGGATAATCACAGTCGGGTTCTTTATCCTGGGATTTCCAAATGACAGCAGGGAATCTATCGAGCGGACAATCAGGTTCGCAATAAAGAGCAACCCATCAATTGCAAACTTCTGCATGCTTACGCCTTTCCCGGGAACAGAGATGTATGAGTCAATGAAAAAGTCAGGCCTGCTTAAGGACGAGTCAGCCCTGGTCTACCAGAGCGGTTTTTATGATGCTAACCTATATCACAGGTGCCCGAAGCTAACTGAAGAAGAGCTCAGGGCATTCCAGCGCAAGGCCTACCTCGGGTTCTTTTTTAGGCCGCGAAAGATGGTGGAGATGCTTCTGACCATCAGATCCTACCGGGAACTGAAATGGACCCTGGGCACGATATCGCCGATTGCGCAGTCCATCCTGAAATTCATAAAAATCCGCCGACGGCCCCTGCACTAAGGTGCGGAGTTTTTCACCCCATGGATTCGCTGTGCGGGGGTGCCCTGCGAAAAGTTCAATAGCATCCCACGGTATCAAAAGCTTTTTATAATATTCATGATTCTCAGAAGCCCATGAGGGCGCTGATAACAGGCATTTCTGGGTTTGTCGGAAGCCACCTCTCTGATCTGCTTCTGGATAAGGGATATGAAGTCTATGGTACCCTGCGGTGGAGAAGCAACACTGCAAATATCAGGCACATCAAGGACAAGCTTAACCTGATCCAGGCAGACCTGAATGACTCGCACAGCATATACAAGGTCCTGAATGAGGTGCAGCCTAACGAGATATATCATCTGGCTGCACAGAGCTTTGTGCCAACATCATGGATCGCTCCCAACAACACAATCGAGACGAATGTCATCGGGACAGTAAACCTTTTCGAGGCTGTAAGGAAGTCAGATATCGATGTAAGGATACAGGTGGCGTGCTCATCAGAGGAGTACGGGCTTGTAAAAGAGGATGAGATCCCCATCAAGGAAACCAATCCGTTCCGGCCGCTGAGCCCATACGGAGTTTCAAAGGTCGCACAGGACATGGCATCATACCAGTACTTTCGTTCTTACGGCATAAAAGCGATTATAACCAGGGGATTCAACCACACCGGCCCCCGCAGGGGGGAAGTATTTGTATGCAGCAGCTTCTCAAAGCAGATTGCTGAGATAGAAAGGGGCGCCAAACCAGAGATCCATGTTGGGAGCCTGCAGGCCCGGCGGGATTTCACAGATGTGCGCGACATGGTTAAGGGCTACTACCTGGCCGTGCAAAAGGGCAAGCCCGGAGAGCGGTACAACATATGCTCCGGAACAGCTTGGAGCATTCAGAAGGTGCTGGACACGCTGCTGAGCATGACAAAGGCAGACATCAAGGTCATCCCTGATCCCGAGCGCATGAGGCCAAGCGATGTCCCCATTCTGCTGGGAGACTGCACCAAATTCTATGAAGCAACCGGCTGGAAACCCACGATCCCTTTTGAACAAACATTAAGGGACCTGCTTGAATATTGGAGAGAAACAGTCACCCAATAAAATTATTTGCGAAACATATTTAAAATACTCGCCAGTTCTATTGCTGCATGAATATAGTCGTGACAATACCGGCCTTCAACGAGGAAAAGACCGTGGCAAAAGTCCTGGACGGGGTAAACTCGGCTCTTCGGGGGCAAAAATACCAGGTGCTCGTGGTAGACGACGGATCCTCCGATAACACTGCAAAAGCAGCCAGGGAAAAGGGTGCGCTCGTCGTCAGGCATTCCCGCAACTACGGCCTTGCAGAGACCTTCAGGACAGAGATGCAGAAATGCCTTGAGCTTAAACCCGACGTGATAGTCCATATTGACGCCGATAACCAGTACTCCTGTTCTGATATTCCGCGGCTCATCCAGCAGATTGGCAAGGGCTATGACCTTGTTCTTGGGAGCAGATTCAAGGGGCGCATAGAGGGCATGCCGCTAATCAAAAGGCTGGGCAACAGGGCATTTTCAAAGGTAATTTCCAATATCACGCAGATGAAGATATCAGACGGCCAGACAGGATTCAGGGCGTTCACAAGGGAGGTTGCCGAGAAGATCAGCATCGTGTCAAAATACACCTATACCCAGGAGCAGATCATCAGGGCTGCAAACCTCAAGTTCCGGATCAAGGAGATTCCGGTCACCTTTTCGCGCCGGAACGGGAAGAGCAGGCTTATGGGAAACCCGTTTGAATACGCCATTAAGGCATGGATCACCATATTCCGGGTGTACCGGGACTATGAGCCCCTCAAGTTCTTCGGGCTGTTCGGGGGCCTGTTCTGCCTGGGCGGAGTGGGAACCGGCCTGTGGATTGTAATTAATCTGATGACTACCGGAACTGTGGGCGGGCTGCCGAGGGTTATGCTTACTGTGCTGCTGCTGAGCATAGGAATCCAGATCTGGCTCTTTGGCTTTCTCGCTGACATGTTCAGGAAAAAATAGGGTAACCATATGATTGTACTAGGCATTACAGACGGCCACGATTCGGGTGCGGCAGTTATTAAAGACGGTAAAATCCTTGCTGCCGTAAATGAGGAGAGGCTTGCAAGGGAAAAGCTGTTCTTTGGCACACCCAGGAAGTCCATAGCAAAGGTCCTTGATCTGGCAGGAATCGGGCCGGGGCAGGTCGACAAGGTGGCGATTGCTGCAAGGCTTGGCTACATGGCATCGATGGGCTGGACAAACCTCAGCCTGAAGAAAAAAGTCTACCAGTTCCTCTGCAACAGGGCCGGCTTCTGGGCATCTACGAACAGCTTTGCCAACCTGCAGCGGGCAGTGTTCTCACGCACAAGGAGCCAGGAGACTGCGGAATACACGAGGTCGCTCGGCGTTGACGCGCCTGTTGAGTATGTTGACCATCACCTGTGCCATGCAGCCAGTGCATATTACACATCCGGCAAGGATGAATGTTTGGTGCTGACTTCAGACGGGTCCGGCGACGCCAACAGCTCCACGGTCTACCTGGGCAGGGACAATGACCTTAAATGCATAAAGCAGGTTCCTACATTCCATTCCATTGCATATTATTATGCATATGTAACCCTCCTTGCCGGCTTCAAGATGTTCAGGCATGAGGGAAAGATCACAGGGCTTGCCGCCTACGGCGATGCAAGTGTCTGCTATGACACGTTCAGGAGGGCATTTGCGTATAAGAATGGGCAGCCAACCAACACCATAGGCCTTATGGGCCAGGGGGCCATTGACTACCTTAAGAAGAACCTCGCGGGCGTGGATCCCAAGCACTATTCGGCTGCTGTCCAGCAGAGGCTTGAGGAGGTCATGTCAAAATTTGCTGCTGATTACGCAGGAAAGACGAAAATCCCTGACCTGGCTGCTGCCGGGGGGATATTTGCAAACGTCAAGCTTAACCAGAAGATCCTTGAAACAAAGGGCATAAGATCCGTATATATCCATCCGCATATGGGTGACGGCGGAATAGGCGTGGGGGCAGCGCTTCAGGTCTCAGCACAGAATATGCTTGACAGGGGATCCGGGCTAAAGCCATACCAGCTTGACAATGTCTACTTCGGACCCGGATTCACCAATGCCGAGGTTGAGGCATCAATTGAAAATAACGGGCTGACCGGAGAGCATATAGCTAATATTGAGAAGTACACTGCTGAAAAGATTGCAGATAAAAAGGTTGTCGGGCATTTCGGCGGCAGGATGGAATACGGGCCGAGAGCCCTCGGAAACAGGAGCATACTTGCTGATCCGACCGATACAACAATCAACGACTGGCTGAACCAGAGGCTGAAGAGGACAGAGTTCATGCCGTTTGCGCCATCAATCCTTGACAGGGCTGCACCAGAATATTATGAGGGGTATGAAAGAGGGCAATACCCGGCCCGGTTCATGACCATAACCTTTGATGACAAAAAAGAGGCGCAGAAGGCGAAGGCTGTTGTGCATGTTGACAACACAACCAGACCCCAGGTTGTCAGCGCAAAGCAGAACCCGAGATACTATAAGATTCTTAAGCATTATGAGCAGGAGACAGGCCTCCCTATCTTTGTCAACACCAGCTTCAATATCCATGAGGAGCCGATTGTGTGCTCTCCTGATGACGCACTCAGGTCATTTAAGAAGGGCACATGCGATGTCCTTGTGATGGGAAACTGGGTTGTCTCCAATGATTAAGGTACTCCTTATCAGCTCCAGCTATCCGCAGTCAAAGAAGAGCTACCGCGGAATATTCATCCATAAGATAATGAAGGAACTGCTGGGCATGGGGTGCGAAATACATGTGGTTACGGGTGTTGAGGCAGGAAAGCGGGTCAGTGAGTATGAGGGCATAAAGATCCACCAGTTTGACCTGCCGCCAGTCAATCTTTCGGATTTCGGTCCCAGGAACTTCCTCTCATGGCTGCAGTATTCACGCACCATGCTTGCATATGCAAAGAAGACCGCCGGGCAGATAAACCCTGACATAATTCACGGGTGCTGGGCTGTTCCGGGCGGGCTTGTTGCGTACAGGGTCGGCAGGAGCACCGGAAAACCCGTGTTGGTGACGTTCCTTGGAAGCGGGCTGCGGGTCGGGCACAGGATCCCTGTCGTAAGGAGCATCCTGAAGCACTACCTGAACAGGGTCGACTGCATGGTCTCAGATGATGCAAGCGAGATGTTCTTATATGCAGACAGGATAGGGGTCACGAATCCCAACAGGATCCATATCCCGGCAGGCACAGATGTGGACCATTTTGCACCTGGGGAGCCGGCCAGGTCAATCTCTGCCAGATACAGGGGCAGGCGGGTCCTGCTGCTAGTCGGATGGCTCAGGAAGGTCAGGGGCCAGGATTTCGCTGTGAGGTGCATGCCTGAGATACTGAGGAAAGTCCCGAATGCGGTCCTCGTGCTGGCCGGCGACGGCCCGACCAGGAAAGAGGTTGAGGCGCTGGCGCGGGAAACCGGGGTGCACAAGAGCGTGGATTTTGCCGGCAATGTCGACAATGCCTGCCTTGTTGACTATTACAATCTCGCAGAGGTTGTGCTTTTTGCATCTGACACATGCAACTATTCAACTGCATCGCTTTTTGAGGCGGCGGCGTGCGGCGCAGCGATTGTCGCAACCGATGCCAGGGACACCGAGCTGGTCGTGAAGCCAGGCAAGACAGGCCTCCTGGCCAGGTACGGGGATGTTCAGGGGTTCAGCAGCGCCGTTGTCACAATGATGGAAAGCGGCGGCCTTCGGAAGATTTGCCGGGAAAATGTGAGGAAACTCGCGGTCAGCAATTTCTCATTGAAGAAATCTGCAGAAAGATACTATGAAGCCTACAGAAAGATTGCGGAATGACGCCTTAATCATCGCGGGGTTCAGCCTCTTTGTAGCCCTGCTGCTTACATTGGGGTATGGGTACTACGAGCAGTCTGACACTGCCGGATACATCAAGGCCGCCAACATTATGGTGAACGGCAGCATTGAGCAGGTCAGGCTTTGGGACCATGAGGAACACCACGAGGACAAAAGCAGGTTTCTCAGGCCGATGCAGTCGCTTCTGATCAGCCTGTACCCCCCCTTGATGAAAGACATATTCCACATCTCAAACATACTCTTTGTTTTGGGGACAAGCATCCTGGTTTACCTGGTCTGCCTCAGATTAGGATTCGGCCGGCACGTCGGTCTCATCTCGGCCATAATCTATAACAGCTCTCTTGTGGTCCTGCATTTTGACTATTCGCTCCTTGCTGATGCAGGCACACACTTTTTCTATGCCCTGACTGTGTATCTTACCCTGGATTATGCCGGCAGATATCCCGGCAGCCTGGCCAGGCCCGTTCTAATAAGCGTTCTGTGCGGGACTGCCACACTTATGAAGGAGAATGCAGGAATGGGCATAGTCCTCCTGTTTCTGGTCATACTGTTTGACAGGGGAAGGCTTAGGCTTACCGGATTAAAGAACCGGGCTCTTGACAAGCTTGCTGTCCTGATCGTTATCTCGGCAGGGTTTCTGATACCCTACGCAATTAACCAGGTCATCAATACGGTCCTTTTTGACTACAACCTGTTTCAGTGGCTGGCACATGATTTCGCAACCTCGGATGTCAAGAGCCAGTTTACAATCCTGAGGTTCATTGTTGCATATATCAGCGCGTTCAGCATACTGCTGCCGCCCTGCCTGTATGCCTATTACAGGATTATGCGCGGCGGCACCTACAACAAGAAAGTGCTTTTTACAGCCCTCCTGATCAGCGGGGTCGTATCTACGTTCATGTGGAAAGTGCTGCTGGACAGGTATGCCTTTCTCGCCTTCCTGTTCGCCATTCCGCTTGGAGTCGATGGAATGGGGCAGTGGATCGGGCGGTTCAGGCACAAAAAATGGATGTGGGCCATCTTTATCGGGACATATCTTGCGCTCAACGCGGCCGCCCTGATACTCTACCGAAACCCTGCTGCATACGCCCTGGTGAACAGATTTATTTTTGGCTGATCTATTGCCTGTCCAGGACCATAAGAAAACCCTTGAGCTTCTTTATTATATCGCCTGTGCCCCTGATTGAGAGCAGCTGCCTAAGAACATAGCGCGGATCAAAATAGAAGCTCCGGTTTGCGTAACGCTTCCATTTTTCAATTGTCTCAGGGTCAAGGGTATCGGAGACAAAGACTGACTTCTTTGCATAGTCGAAGTCACTGTATTTCTCTGCAATGATCTTCCCGTGCTTTTGCGCGATGTCATACAGCTCAGTCTTGGGCATCGGGCTTGTGATCGAGAAATTCACAGCATCTGCCCTGATCTCCTTGGCAAACCTGATCGTGTTCCTTATGTCCTGCAATGTCTCGCCGGGGATCCCGATCATGAAATAGGCATCTGTCTTGATCTTAAGCTCCCTGCACCATCTGAATACTTCCCTGACCCGGGCAAGCTTCAGGTTCTTGTGGAGAATATCATCAAGTATCCTCTGGTTGCCTGATTCCACGCCGAAGGCAATGACCTCGCATCCTGACTTCTTCATTGTGCGCAGCATGTCCTTTGTGACTGTGTCAACACGGCCGTTGCAGATCCACTCAATCCTGATAGATTCCTTTTTAAGAAGCGCATGAAGCCCCTCAATCCTGTCTGCCTTCAGCGTGAAGGTGTCATCAACAAATGTCAGGCCCCTGATGCCGTAATCCCTGATGAGCGCCCTGATCTCGCCGACAATGTTTTCAGGCGACCGGAACCTCACCGTCCTTCCGAACATAAGGTGGGATGAACAGTATGTGCACCGGTACGGACACCCCCGGGAGGTTATCACGGACGTCGCGGGCTGCTTTACAGACCAGGCAGCCCTGCCGTAGTTGGCGTTGAGATATTCCCTCATAGGAAGGAGGTCGCGTGCAGGAAAGGGTATCTTGTCAAGATCCCGGATCAGCGAACGGGGCGCTGTCGTGCGGGGGCGGCCGTTCTCCTTGTAGATGATGCCCTTAACCTCGGAAAGCGGTTTTCCCTTGGATAGCGCAACGGCCAGATCCACAATTGTCTCTTCTGCCTCACCCAGAACAACAATGTCGACAAGCGGCTCCTGGATCACCTCATCACCGAGTATAGTCGGGTGGACGCCGCCGAACACAATCCTGCATTTGGGATTATGGGCCCTTGCCAGGCGTGCCAGCTCCAGGCCGGATTCATAGTTCTTGGTGTAGGCTGAGACGCCAAAAACATCGAATTTCCTGCGGCCCAGCTCTTTTTTTGCATAGCTTTCCCCCCCGAACGTCGGATCGAGAATGTCAACCGGAAACCCGGCCTGCCTAAGCGAGGCCGCCAGATAGGCAACACCCAGCGGGGGGTTCGTATCCCTTTCAAATCTTGGCACTGCAAACAGGAATTTCATATCGAGTCCTTAACTGCACGAATTATGGCGGCTACGTCCGCATCAGAGAGTGCTGATCTCATCGGCAGATTCAGTATCTGTTCAGCGATCTTTTTGGTGTTTTTAAGGTTTTTCATATCGCCGCAGACATAGCTGAAACTGAAGCCCAGGTCCACCCCCTTCGCCAGGACTTCTTTGTAGAAATCCATCTTGCCCGTGACCAGGACCGGATATCTCATATAGGAGGGTACCGTGTGTTCGCCCTCCTTAATCAGATGAATTATACCGCCCAGAGACCGGCCATAGGCATCGGCAATCGACCTTCTCCGCATGAGGGTTCTCCTGATCCGGCCCATCCCGAGCAATCCGAGCCTGGCCTGGAACCGGGTCATGCCCTCAAAGTAGAGTTCAGGGTCCTTTGAAAGGACAGGGACGCCCTTGTCTGTGTAATAGCCCTGCCTTTTCAGCCGGGGAAGAACCAGGTGCCTGTAGACATATGATTTGGTTGCCAGCAGAAACCCGGTCAGACGCACGAGCTTCTTTATTCTGGTGGAGAGGGGCTGCACGGCCATTTCTTTTGCGCAGAGGGCCTCTACTTTTTCGCACAGGGCAGCATCCTGAAATAGCGCGGCACCGCCGCGGGCAGCTGTGAGGGCCTTTGTATATTCAAAGCTCACTATCGAGGCTGCGCCGTAGGCCCCGGTCCTGCGCCCGCGGTACTCTGCCCCGAACGATGCGGCGTTGTCCTCGATCATGATGCAGCTGTTTTCATTGCATACGGAGGATATCCCGTCCAGGTCGCATGGCATGCCCAGCTGATGCGTGGCAACAACAATCGAATCCGCCTGAATCTTCTTCCTGAGGTCCTGCGGGTCCATGTTAAGGCCGTCAGTGCCGGCATCAACATAAATCGGCTTTTTTCCCGCAAGGAGGGCGGCCTCAACAACCGCCCTGCAGTCAAAGCCGGGCAGGTATACCCTCTTTTGCGGCAGCGCCCTCAGGATGTAGTAGAGGGCCGACCTCCCGCTCGGAAACAGGACGGCTTTTTTGACGCCGAAGAATGACCTGAGAGACTCCGCGAAATCCGCCCTGCTGTCCCCGGGCCTTGGTACCAGTGAGACAATGATATCCCAAATGCCAATTTCCGGTCCGACTCTGGTTATCATGGTATCATCAGCATAGTATCGTTATACATCGTATCCCTATACATAGTATCGTTATATGTGGTATCGTTATCATGGTACCAGGCTTCTGAAGAACCGGATATCGTCCTTTCTAACCTCTCCTGATATGAAAAGCACAATGAGGTACAGGGAGCCCAGCAGCAGAAATTTAAGGGGGAGCAGGACATGCTGCATGCCTACAGCGAGGCTGACTGCGTAAACAGCGGCCCCCGATGCAATAATCCTTATAGTGCTTGCCGCGGATATGAGGGCTTTGAATTTCCTGTGCACGTAATATGCGGCAATGAAAAAAGCCGCAGCAGATGCGATGGTTGTCCCGGCAGCAGCGCCCGAGATGCCCCACCTTGTGATGAGGAGGTAGTTCAGGATGAGGTCCAGCACCAGAAGCGGTACTGAGATCAGGAAAGATTTTTTCGGCTGCCCGCTGCCAGAGACTACCGTAGTAAGGATGACAAAGAGCGCAAAGAAGGCGTTGCCAATAATCAGTATCCCAAGGGCGGGGGCTGC
Source organism: archaeon (assembly GCA_043823195.1). Taxonomy (GTDB): domain Archaea; phylum Nanobdellota; class Nanobdellia; order Woesearchaeales; family JBDRAZ01; genus JBDRAZ01. The sequence goes on along the minus strand of JBDRAZ010000103.1, from coordinate 85,823 downwards.
ACCGGCGTAGGCTGCCGAGTAGACAAGGGTCAGGAGCCCGCGGGATGTCGAAGAGATCACTGCAACAATCGGGACCAGGAACAGAAGGCAATACCTCATTGAGCGCGATATCTGCTTCCTTGTCCGCTCATGATTGTTCGCATGGGTTGATTCAGAGATCAGGGGAAACAGGACCATTGACAGCCCGAGTATCAGGTAATAGGGGATCCTTGCCAGTGTCGAAGCTGCGGTGTAGAGTCCGGCCAGAAGGTTTGCGGAGGACTCATCAGAAAGCGATTTGACCATAAAGAGATCAAGGTTGAGGAAAAGGTTCAGCACAATGGTGAAGAGCATGAGCGGGTAGGCAAAAGCGAATATCCTGCGCAGGGTTACCGAGCCCGAAATCCTTCCTCCACTGTACCTGAACATAAAGACCAGGACAAACGCCAGCGGCGACAGGATAATTGCCACCAGAGCCCCCTTAACACCATAACCCAGCCAGACAGCAGATACTATCAGGAGGAGCCTCAGGAGGCTGTATATGTATGTGATTATCGCGTGTTCCCTAAACCTCTTGAGGCCGTTAAGATAGCCAAGATAGCCGTGAAAGACCGAACTGACCAGAATAAGCGCAGATGATATCCTGATAAAAACTGCAAGGGACGCATCGTTAAGCAGTGATGCTATCCAGCCGGCAGACGCCAGATAGAGCAGAGTGATAGCAAAAGAGAAGCATAAAACCACGAGCAGGCCCTTTGTCCTGACATCAGAGGCATATCGGGTGTCCTGCGCAACAAACCTGGAGATGGTCTGCTGGAATGCAGTTGTTATGACAGTGTTGATCATGGATGCCAGGAACACAACAACGCCGAATATCCCGAACTCCTCGGGCCGCAGGGCCCTGCCGATGAAAAAGTAGGTGATGTACGATGTCAGGAAGAAAAAAAGCTCTGCTGAAGTCAGGTAGATAACGCCCCTGCCAACATGGATGTGCGGTTTCATCTGTTATTCAGCAGCCATCTGTCCTGCAGCCATTCATTGGTTATTGACGTACCAGTCCATGAATTTCTTGACCCCTTCTTTCCAGGGCGTGGTTATCGAAAAGCCGAACGCCTCCCTTGCCCGGGTGGTGTCAGGCTGGCGCCTTAGGATTTCCCTCTTTTCGACCCGGATCCCGTCACCAAAGGATTTGTAGACCGGCTTTAGATCCCTGCCCGAAAGATGGATTATGTAATCTGCAAGCTCGGTTAATGTCACCATCTCGTCATTTCCAATGTTGAAAACATTGTTCACTGCCTTTTCACAGGCTGCTGCCTGCAGCGTTCCCCTGACCGCGTCAGACACGAAGGTGTATGATCTTGACTGCTCGCCGTTCCCGTAGATTACCGGAGCCTCATTCTTCACGACCCTGGAGATAAAGATTGGCATGACAAAGCGCTCAGTCTGGCCGGGCCCGTATACATTGAAATACCTGATCCTTATGGTAGGGAGGCCCCACCTGGCATAGAAACCCTGGCAATACGCCTCGCCCGCGAGCTTGCTGATCCCGTAAATTGAGACCGGCGCAGGCGGGTCATCCTCTTTCAGCGGAATCTCGTAGGGCTCGCCGTAAATCTCAGACGAGGATGTATAGACAAACCGTTTCACCCCTGCCTTGCGGGCTGCCGTGAGCGCCTTGACTGTCCCGCCGGTATTGATCTCCATAACCTCAAGGGGCATGTTGGCTATCTTTTCCACGCCCAGCAGTGCAGCCATGTGAAACACAACATCAACACCCACCATGGCCTTGTCAAGCTGCCCCTGGCTTGATACATCGCCGGCCAAGAACCGTATTCCGGGCGCAAGGCCCTTTTCCTCAAGGTCAAAAACGGTCACACTGGCCCCCAGCCGGTTCAGTTCCCGTGCGATGTTGCTCCCGATAAAACCGCAGCCGCCTGTTATGAGCACTTTTTTTCCTTTGAAATAATCCAAATCTGCCATATAAAGCACCCCGCTATTTCATATAAAAAGATGTTACCTTCTCCACCGCAATGCAGACATCATTTATGTCGCTGTCAGTCATGAGAGGATAAATGGGAAGAGTGATGATGCGTCCGGATACATCCTCGGTGGAAGGAAGCCTGGCTGCCCCGAAACGCCTGATGAAATATGAGAACCGGTGCACCGGCCTGTAGTAGACCCCGCACCCTATGTTTTCAGCGAGAAGCGCTTCAACTACCTTATCTCTGGAGACCCTCAGCATCCGGGTATTAAGCTTGATTGTGTAAAGATGATATACGTGGTCTTTTACTGAGGCAGGGACCTCAACGCAGGCAATCCTGGAGAGCCTTTCGCTTAGTTTGGCTGCAATCTCCCTCCTCTTTTTTGTTACATCATTGAGAATGCCCAGCTGTGATGAGACAAGCGCAATGTTGAGATTGCTGAGATGATAGTTGTAGCCCTCGCCGGTTACATCGTAATATCCCGATGCGTGGGGCAGGCCATTGAGCGGTGCCATGCAATGGGCTTTCATAAGGCGCATCCCTTCTGCCAGTCCCCTGCTGTCTGTTGTTATGATGCCGCCCTCCCCGCCGGTTATGTTCTTTGTTGCATAGAATGAAAAGCAGGTCATGTCCGATAGTGAGCCCACCATGCGCCCGCTGCATTTAGCCCCGATGGCATGGGCAGCATCCTCGATCACCTTCAGATTGTGCTTTCCGGCGATTTTGCCTATCGCGCCCATATCGCAGACCCTGCCGCCATAATGGACAGGTATGACGGCCTTGGTCTTCGGTGTGATTTTTCTCTCCAGGTCAGCAGGATCAATGTTCAGCGTGTCAGGATCGATTTCCACAAAAACCGGCTTCAGGCTGCAGTAGACCGGGGCGAGGGCTGTTGCAACAAAGGTAAAGCTGGGCACAAGGACCTCTGAGCCCACGGGCAGATGGAGTGACTTGACTGCCAGATGAAGCGCAGCGGTCCCGGAACCGACAACAACCCCCTCTTTGGCTCCAACCATCCGGGCGAATCTCTTCTCAAACTCAAGGGGCATGCTGCCGCGCGAGATCTGGCCGCTTGCCAGAACACCGGTCACTGCAGCGATCCCTCTGGCGCCGACCTCGACACGGGATATTGGAAGAGGTTCAGATCTTACAGGTTTTCCGCCGTCAATGGCCAGGGGCGTCATATGATGGAAAGATGTCATAGCTTATTTAAAGGTTATTGTCCCGGAAGAACGATATGGTATGGCTAAGGCCCTCTTCCAGGGAAACCCTTGGCTCCCAGCCCAGCAGCTTCCTTGCGCGCGATATATCCGGCTGCCTTACCAGCGGATCATCTATGGGAAGCGGCTTTTGCACGATCCTGCTGCTGCTGCCGGTCAATGCAATCACCTTCTCTGCAAACCCCCGGACAGTCATCTCGTGCGGATTGCCTATGTTCACCGGGTCGTGAACATCAGGCTCATTGCCGGGCCCACGTTCAGGCCGGGACTCAAGCAGCCGGTATATGCCTTCGATCAGATCGGCGACGTAGCAGAAGCTTCTTGTCTGTGACCCATCGCCAAACACAGTGATGGGCTCGTTCCTGAGCGCCTGGCTGATGAAGGTCGGGACGACCCTTCCGTCTGATGCCCTCATCCTCGGGCCGTATGTGTTGAATATCCTGACAATCCTGGTGTCGACCTTGTGCGCGCGATGGTATGCCATTGTAATTGCCTCTGCAAAGCGCTTGGCCTCATCATAGCAGCCCCTCGGGCCCACAGGATTTACGTGGCCCCAGTATGTCTCGGGCTGCGGATGAACCTTCGGATCGCCGTAAACCTCAGATGTGCTGGCCAGCAGGAACCTGGCCTTTTTGGCAAGGGCCAGGCCCAGGGCATTATGGGTGCCGAGGCTGCCAACCTTAAGCGTCTTGATGGGTATCTGCTGATAGTCGATGGGGGACGCAGGGGACGCAAAATGCAGGATCGCATCAAGCCTGCCCTCCAGGCGGATATACTTAGTAACATCGTGCTCACTAACGGCAAAGCCCTCTTTTCCGAGAAGGTGGCCGATGTTGTCCCTCTTCCCGGTAATGTAGTTGTCCATGCAGATTACGCTGTGGCCTCTGGCCAGGAGATAATCGCACAGGTGGCTTCCAAGAAAGCCTGCCCCACCGGTGACCAGGATTCTCATTTCCGGCCCACCCCGGCATAATTAATGCCAAGGCTGCACATGTCCTTCGGCTCATAGATGTTCCTTGCATCCACAATGTTGGGAGAGCCCATCAGGGCCCTGAGCTTCTTCAAGTTAAGCTCGCGGAACTCGTCCCACTCAGTCATTATGAGGAGCAGGTCAGCCCCCCTGACCGCATCGAGGGCCTTCCTGTGGAACACTGCGTCAGGAATTACCTCCCTTGAGGTCTCAACTGCGGCAGGATCAAAGGCATGGATGGCCGCCCCCTCTTTCTGAAGTTCCTGGATGATCTCAATTGCCGGGGCTTCCCTGATGTCGTCGGTATTTGGCTTGAATGCAAGACCCCAGACGGCGATCTTTTTTTCTTTGAGATCCGGCAGCAAGCGTTTCACCTTTTCCAGTATAACCCTGCGCTGGCTGCGGTTGACATCTTCCACAGCCTCAAGTATTGACAGCTTCAGCCCGTTATCCCTGCCGGTCGCAATAAGCGCCTTAACATCTTTCGGAAAGCAGCTCCCCCCATAGCCGGCCCCTGCCTGGAGAAACCTCGGGCCTATCCTGGTATCAAGCCCCATTCCCCTTGCAACCATCTTGATATCCGCGCCGGCAATCTCGCAGAGCCCTGCGATCTCATTGATGAAGGATATTTTTGTTGCAAGAAACGCGTTGCTCGCGTACTTGATCATCTCAGAGCTGTTTATGTCTGTGAACAAAATCGGCTTGCCTGTCCGCTCTATTGCCTTGTATATCGAAACCATGGTCTCCCTGGCCCCGTCATTGTCTGCCCCCACCACTATCCTGTCGGGACTGGTAAAATCCTGTATTGCAAAACCCTCACGCAGGAACTCCGGGTTTGACACCATGTCAAAGTCATATGGCTCTGCCTGATTGTCCCTGATGATCTCCCTGATTTTTCCGGATGTGCCGACAGGAACAGTGCTCTTGACCACAACAATCTTGCAGGAATGCATGTTCCGGCCAATGCATTGCGCCGCATCCCTGACCTGGGACAGGTCCACTGAGCCATCTTCACCCGAAGGGGTTCCGACAGCAATATATATGACATCCGAGGTACTCACGGCTGAGGCTGCATCAGTGGTGAAGCTGAGCCTGCCCTCTGCTGCGTTCCGGTCCACAATCTCCTTCAGTCCGGGCTCGTAGATAGGGAGCACGCCTTTTTTGAGGTTTTCAATCTTCTCCTTCGCCTTATCGGCGCATATCACGTCGTTGCCGAGGTTTGCAAGGCATGCGCCGACAGTCAGGCCGACATATCCGGTTCCAATTACTGCGATGTTCATTCAATCACCCGTTTAGCAAGGCATTATGCAAATGAATTTCCTGCATAATCAGCTACAAAAAGATACCCTTTAAAATATCTTACCTCCATCATACTTTATCCGATAGTTATATAAATAAGTAGGACATCCCGGGATAAGCAACAGATATCCGACGGGCGCACACCAATCCTGCCCAGTCGGGGCATGGCGCGTGCGTTCCTGATTGGCGGACCCGCCGGCATGCCAGAAGATGAGACCTTATGCACCGGCACCGCCGCTTTAGAATGAAGAAAAAAATATCCATAACCATCAACAGCGAAACTCTCGATGAGATTGATTCAATAGTTGATTACATCTTCATAAGGAACAGGAGCCAGGCAATGGAACACCTGATACGGAATTCGCTGGGAAAGAACAAGATTGCTGCCATTCTGGCCGGCGGACCTGAAGAGCGGATGATGATCTCCGATGGCCTGTACAGCCCTGCTGCAAAGATCAGTGGGATCAGCGTTGCAGAGCTCGCGGTCAGGAAGCTGAGGGAAGACGGCTTCCGCAAGGTATTTGTTGTCGCAAGAGAGAGGATCCTGACGCGGATTTTTGAGATACTGAAAAACGGCTCTCAGCACGGCGTTGACATGGAGTATGTTGAGGAAACCCAGTCACTCGGCACCGCAAATTCACTCAGGCTGCTGAAGGGCAGGATTGGCGGCAATTTCCTGGTCGTTTACGGGGATATTGTATTCAACAACATCAACATTGAAGAGTTGTGGAATGACCACATGAGAAACAGCGCCGTCGCCACCCTGATGCTCACAACGTCTGCTACGCCTTCTGAAAAAGGGACGGTAAGGATGGAGGGGAGCCGCATCCTTAGCTTTGTGCAGAAGCCAAGGATGTCTGACCACTATCTGGTGTTCTCGCCGATATTTGCAGCTGATGCCGACATATTCAACCTGGATGGCGCCACACTCGAAGGCGACGTTTTTCCGCACCTGGCCGAAAAGGGACTCCTGTGCGGCCACATCAGCTCAGAAAAGGAGAGGCATGTGCATTCAGAGAGTGACCTGCGCGCAAAGCAAAAATAAGCTGCCGGACAGCAGATGTTCTATTCGTCTGGCACCTGACCAGAAAAGGCGTTTCAGTTCAGCTGCTGACCTGGCCCGCAAAAGGGTCCTGATTACATAACCCGGCCGGGCATACAGCCGCATGAGAATCCGGGCCCTGAGTCTTTCCAGCCTGGGCGCGCTGAGGCTGAAAGTGGAGACAGACGCCCGGGCGTAGTCATAGGTCAGTTTTTTTACCAGGCCCTCGCGGCAGGCAATGGCGTAATATTCCGATCCCGGCAGCGGAGTTGCGAGATTGATGTCAAAATAATCCGGATCCGCCTGCCTGATCAGCCGGTAGGTATCGTAGATTGTTTTTTCAGTGTCCCAGGGAAAGCCTATCACAGAAAAGGTATGCACCCTTATCCCCGCCTGCCTGCAGAGGGCAATTGCTCTCCTGATTGCATTAACAGTGGTCCCTTTGCGGATCTTCCGCAGGATCTGCTGGTTTCCGCTTTCTATGCCAAACCCAATGAGATAGCAGCCGGAATCCTTCATGGCCCTGAGCATCCGGAGATTAAGCGCATCAACGCGGCTGTTGCAGGCCCACTCAATCCCGAGGGGTGCAATTTTCCTGCACAGCCCCATCACCCAGCCGGGGTTATGCGTAAAGGTGTCACCGTTCATGATAAAACTCCCGATCCCCAATTTCAGCGACTGGCTGATCTCATATATGACGTGCTCGTGCCTCCTGTACCTGGGAATCTTCCCGTGCGTCATTGGCGCTGTGCAGAATATGCAGGAATTCGGGCAGCCGCGCTCACACTCAATCATTGTGAGCATCCTTCCGGTGCGCGGATCCCTGTAAAGCCGGTTGTCGAGCAGATGGCGTGCAGCCGGAAACAGTTCATCCAGGGGGCCGGTCAGCTTCAGGCTCCGGGCCCTGACCAGCTTTCCGTCTTTTAGGTATGATATGTTGGGCACCCTGCCGACGGGCGCATCAATGAGCCAGCTGATTGTTGATTCCGGAGACTCGCGGATTATGAAATCTGCGGGGTATCTGGCCAGAACCCAGGAATCCCGGAGGCCTGCCGCCATCCCGATTACTGCAACCCGGATGCCGGGATTGGCCTTCTTTGCCAGGCGGGCTGCCTTCAGGTCAGATTCCAGTGTTGCGCCGGTGGTGCTGATAATCAGAAGATCGGCAGGGGTTTTCTTAAGGTCATCTGTGAAATCAGACCATCCCGCGCCTTTGGCTGCGTAGTCCCGGATCAGGCATTTAACTCCCCCGTTAACCATGGACGATGCCATGTGCGCAAGGGCCATGGGCGGGAAGATAACGCGGGCAGTCTGGGTGTCCACACGCGACTGGCACCGGTCCTCCCTGCGGTAGAGCCCTGTCGGGGGCACTATCAGCAGTGCTTTTTTGTATCGCATATTGTAATCATCAAAATAGCGCAACTAATTTATATTAAGCATTTGAACCAACTATTTTAATTTATTGATGGTTAATTCATTGATGGGGGCTGCATGGATAAGATCGAGAGGCTCAGCAGATGGGCAGAAGGTGGAAGCGCAGGACCGGTGACAATAGAGCTTAACCCCACTAACAGGTGCAACCTGAAATGCCGGAGCTGCTGGCTCAGGGAGCATGAACCTGAACCTGCAGAGCTGGACCGGGGCAGGATTGCATCTGTCATTAGCGAGGCGTCCCGGCTTGGCGTAAAGGAGATAAGGATTCCGGGCAGCGGCGAGCCTTTGCTCTCAGAGGGAATCAGGGAGGCAATCGGGCAGATCAAGAGCGAGGGAATGCATGGGCTCCTGATAACAAACGGAACCCTGCTGGATTCGGCAATACCCCTTCTGGTAGATAGCAAATGGGACGTAGTAACTGTGAGCATAGACGGGCCTGACCCCGAAGTAAACGATTATCTGAGGGGCAGGGACGGGACGTTTAATAAGATAATCAGGAACATTGAGGCCCTGAATCAGCTCAAGAAGGAGACAGGGGCCCGGCTGCCGGTGCTGCGGATCAATACCGTAATCAGCAACAGGAACTATAACAGGATTGCTGAGATGGCGGAACTGGCCAATAGGCTGAAATGCAGCGACATCCAGTTTCAGCCCATGACTGTCTGGGGAAGAGAGGGCAGGGAACTGGAACTCAGTCCGGACGAACGCTCATTGCTGCCCAGGCACATCAAGAAAGCTGCTGAAATCGCAGAGAAGCATGGGACATATACCAACGTGTTGTCATTTCTTGATGGGCAGATCGTTGAGAACGCATCAGAGAGCATGGATGAGCTAATCAAAAAAAAAGGCAGCTGCGAGAAGAACCCGTTCCTCAATGCCCCCTGCTTTGAGCCATGGTACAATATGATAATTCTTCCTGACGGATCGGTCGGGCCGTGCAGCATGTCAGGAGGCCACGGAGGGGACAACCTGAACGGCAGGTCACTCCGTGACATATGGGATGGCAGGGCATTTGGCACAATACGAAAAAGGCTCCTTGCGGGGGACCTGCCGCATTACTGCAGACAGTGCTGTGCTGTAGTGCATGTGGAGAATGAGAGAATCAAGCACCAGCTTATCGCAAAAACCCGCCGCTCATCCCTGCACTGAAGTGCGGGGTTTTAGACCCGGCGCTTTGTAACCATCCTGAGCCGCCCGGAAACAAGATACGGGATCAGCCGGACCCCGGATCAGCTTAACCCGCGCACAGGCATATCTGCAACAGGCACATCTGCAACCGGCATATATGCAACGGGCATAGCTGTAAAGACATACCTCAAATGGGCCTGCGACCACAAAAACTCAAGCCTGACCAATAAACGGAATGCAAGGGCTGCCAGATCCCGGACAGCAGGATAGGCTGTGACGGGCCTCTGATGCGTCCTCGTTTTGGGTTTCCAGGGGGGACGGTCCGCAGTCCCCTCTTCAAAGGGGATTTCCCCCATAATCAGATAATCCCTCAGGCCGGTGTAACGCACATCAGATCCGTCAAACAGGTAAAGGTCCCCCCCGGCGTATCGCGCCCTAAGCTTCTGCAACAGGTAGTTTACGGATACAATCTCGTATATCTCTCCAAACCCATAGATATCTGCCCGATACTGATCCCTTATATCAATCTTAATCATCATGAAGACGCCTTCCGCGTTAACCGCCTGCATGCCTTTTTCAATGTCCGGGCATTTTTGCCGGTGTCTTGACCCAGGAAGAAGATGTAGGTATCGCACCTCAATAACAGCTTAACTGCCAGCATTAATCTCAGCGATGCGATCCTGATGTTTTTCATAACGCAAACAGGATTCCCGCGCAAGAAGTATTCCACTACCTGGGGAAGCCCAAGGCCAAAGACTACCGTCTTCAATAAGGGCATGAAAAGCCTTGCTTTATTGACCGGCACGATTATTGACTTGTCGCCCAGAACGCGCTTGCCCACGATAAGGACCCTGGCACTGCAGGGCCTTGATATTTTTTCCCTGCTGGCAGTTAAATCCAGCACGTATTTGTCAGGATGATATGCACGGCGAAATTCCTTAAGATGCCCGGTTCCTATTCCTGACCTCTTTACATCTTCCATCCTGATGCCCATCCGTATCGGAAAGGGCAGCAGTTTCAGCTTTTTGTTTATCAGCGGCGTGTCTTCTGACAGCAGCTGAATATCCCTTTCCTTAAGCAGATCAAGTGCCAGGGTTGTCTTCCCACCGCCCTGAGGCAGAACGCAAACCACCCCGCTGCCTTTGCAGGAAACGCCCAGTGCATGAATCCGGTGAATTTTCTTCCTGTCGAGAAATTCCCCGACTCTTGACATGACCAGCAGATATGTGGTTTCATCTTCAAACTCTGAGTCGGCAAAGAATATTGCGCCCGTGTCGGTATCATAATTATAAATTGCCAGTGCCCTGCCAAAATAATCAACAATCCTGTATTGTCTGAGGTCATAGGAAAATGAATGCGGAGCGTGAGATGAGGCTTCAGCGTACGGCAGCACCGAGTAATCTATTTTTTCATGAAAAATCCTGATTGTTATCTCATGGTCCGCTGCTTCATCAGCAACAAAATATCTGAAGTGAAACTCCATTGAATCAATTATCCCCCGGTTATCGCTCTCCAGCCTGGCCCGGACACCATAGAAATCTAGAAAGACCGAATACCGCCCCTTTTTGGCAAGAAGGGTTTCAAGGACATCCAGCTGTTTCAATTTAAACCTGCCAAACCGGCCACCCGCACATTAGATTCGTGTAGCTGACATTTGCCTGGGTGCAGGCACATTTCCGCTGTTTAATTGCATTTCGTAACCTGTCTGCTTTTTCACCACGCCAGATCCCCTTAAAATCATACTTCCGGCGTTTAAGGTTTCCCAGGGATTCGCATAATACCGAACAGGGACAGACGTCTGCCCGGCCTGATATGTACATCGATGCCCTTCCCGCATAACAGGGGACGGCCTGCTTTTTCCCTGGCTGAGGCAATGTCGCTATGTAGTATCTTCTCCTCAGCACATTGACCAGGAGCGAATATATATTATTCATGCCATGCACATTATTCCTGCGATGCTGCGGATTTTTCCGGAGAAACCCTATGATGCCTGCATACTTTTGCATATCAGGGAGCGGGTTGTCTCCAAGATTCATGTATTCCTTTCTCTCCTGGGCGGGCTCAACTATGTAGCTGTCGGGGCTAATGTGATTCACATACCTATAGATCGAAAAGAAATCGTCTGCGTTATACCGCGAGATCACGGTATTAATTCCCAGAGTAAAGTTTTTGTAGTCGGACCGCAGGCCGGCCAGCCTCCGGAACGTATCATTAAACCTGTCAAAGCTGCCCGGATGGCCCCTTAACCGGTCGTGCTTGCCCGCTATGTTGTCCAGGGAGAGGTTTATCACCAAATGAACACCATTCTTTTTGCAGATGCCCAGCATTTTCCGCGCTGTTCGCTCAATGGCGCCAGGGAGTGATGCATTGCTCGGTATGGCGATAATGGCCGGCCTGCTTATTGTGCATATGAGCCCCACGATATCCGCGAGATCGCCCCTCAGAAAGGGCTCGCCGCCTGTAAGTGTGAACCAGAAAGGCACGGTACCCAGTGACCTCAATATCATTTCCAGCTCATCCAGGGTTGGCTCTTCAACCTGCGGGCACTTCCAGATATTGCAGGTTTTGCATTTTGAATTGCATCTGTTTGTCAGCGAGAGAGTAATGTTTACAGGCAGCGGTGTTTGCAGGAGTGATAGCCTGGAAAGGCGATACCCCATAACGTAAGGCATTAATTTTAGGCAGGATTTCATTTTTTCGGCGAGGAACTCACATGACAAAAACCCGCCGCCCGGAGCAATTTCCGAAAGTGCGGGGTTTTAGGCCCTGCGCAATTTTCAATGAATATGCGCACAGATCCCAACCCGGTTGCTGCAGCAAGATTTATATAAATATTGGCTTTATGCAGATTAGGCTGTGCGCAGGTCTGAGGCGTTTGTGACCCGTCGCCGTCATCCATGATTCCCTCTGCTTTTTCAGTGAATGTCCCGGCAGCCTCATGCCCATGCCGGCCCCGGGTTGAGAAAGAGTCAAATGTTTTACGGCACAATAAATATGAGGCCGCGCGGGTTCATTGGCATAGGCATTGCAGGGGTGCCTGCGCATCACCGCCCCAGGAATATGCTGTCAAGGTATATTTCCCGATCCGCGCCATTTGTCTCCCTTACCGGCTGCTCTATCCTTATCCTGTATTCTGCCACATCATGAAAGTCCTTGTTCCCATCACCATGATATGGAAAATTCGGCCCAGTCCCGCTCAGCTGGTCCAGCGGGACTGTAACAAGGTTCCAGTCTGTTGAGTACAATAGATGGTCGCTGGAATAATACCACCAGTCCCCATCACCATCAACAACCCACAGATACAATCTTCCGCCGCGGCCATCACCCTTCACAGCAAAATTCAGGTATTCAAACCGGCTCCAGTCCTGCCTGACTGCCTTAATGGCTTTTATGTGCTTGGGTGTGCCTGTGATCGGCTCCCCGAAATTGAACGAAAGCCTCAGGGATTGACTGCCGGCATAGGGTGCTGACCGGTCCAGGTTCGCTTCCAGCAATATGGTGCCCTCATCTGTGCCGTGGTTTTTGCCATACTTTTCCAGCCTGAAATCAACACCGCCGCCCTCAAAATCAGACAGCATGGCTGTTTCCCCGCTAATGTTGGAGTTAAGATAGCTTACATACACTGCACTGTGACTATCATGGCCCCCGAGAACCCCAAATGCGCCAAGGAGGGCAATGCAGGCCATGATGACTATGCTTATCCCCAGGACTCCCGGCAGGCCGGCCATGTCGGGCCATGCAGATTCTTTATACATAAAATGCCGCCTAATCCATTTCATTATCGGTTTTAACGCCATCTGATCCTGTTATTCATCACCATTATCTGTGGATCTGCAGGGATGATGCCCACACCCCCTGCGGACAAAGCGAAAGATATCAATCCCCCTCGCCCTTGATACAGTGACATCATAGCCTTTTGCTGTTTCATTATCGGTTATCCCATAGATGCTCTCATAGTCTCCGGGCAATTCTGCAGAGCCAAACAAGATCCAGAATTCAGTCTCATTGCCTATTGCCTGCCTGAATTCCTCACCGGATTTTGTTGACGATATTCTTGACCGCTGACCAAGATAGAAATTTGCGAGCTGCATGTACCATGACGGGTAGACCAGAATCAAAGCATCGGGATTTATTGATTGTATGTAGCCGGCTGCGCCTCTCACATCCCTGTTTTGAACCGTTGAATAGCCGCCCAACACAATCAGGGGACCCACAACGGCAAGAAACAGAATCACAAACACCGGAATGTGTCCCCTTTTTAGGCCGGAGATTGCATAAGACAGCAATAAGATGAGAGGAGGAAGGCACACAACCAGATAGTCATTGTTATAAAGGGAATAGGGGGTTCCCAGAACAGACCAGATATAGACGGATGCAACGGGCACAATAAGAAGCAGGACCAGATAAGACAGCTTCCATGCTTCCCTCCCGGGACTGGCCAGTGAATGAATCAGCAGGAATAGAACAAAAAAAGCAAACATACCAAGCAATAGCTGAAACCAATGGTTTGTGAGGTGATAGTACGGACCGTAAAGAAAGGATTTGAGAGTCCCGAACAGGGCGCCGGGTTCCGGCCGCGGAATCCACCACAGGGTCTCAGTGTAACGTACCTTTACCCGATGGAAAAAAAAAAAATTGTATATCCCGAAAAATGCCGCCACAAATAAAAAATTGGGGATCAGCCATTTTAATAAGGCCCTTCCGGAACCCCGGTACTGAAGAAAGAACAGCACGTTTTGGACAACCACAAGAAATACAAGCGTCTCATGGGTGTACAATGCGAGCAGGGTGACCGCAGTGTAAGCCAGAAGGGACCTATAGCCCCTGCTTTTTATGAACTGAAAAAATGCCAGGCTGGAAAGCATGACCAGCATTATGAACAATGAATAGCCCCTCGCCAGCTGCGAATAGTAAATATGAAACGGATTTATGCCCATTAAGAGGGCTGCAATAAGGCCGGTCTTTTTGCTAAATAGATGCGCACCCAGATAATAAATCAATAATACGCTTATTGCCCCAAATATCACTGAAGGATACCTTAAACCCCATTCATTGTAAGGCAGAAAAGAAGATGATAACCTGATAATGAGGCGGTAAAAAACCGGCGGACCCCAATCAAGCAACCTGTAAAGCTGGATTGCGACACCGGCATCCATTCCCCTGAAAACAGTATCATATGCCTCATCATTCCTCAGCGGGCCGGCAGACAGGCCATAGACCCTGAAAAAAAGAGACAACAGAAGAATTCCAATAAGCAGGCAAAAATACCTGTCCCGTTTAAGAGATGCTGCCATGGCAGTCCTGTAGCCCATCGTTAGAGGTGCCCCCAATTTACTCTTTGTATCGCAATTATCTATATAAATGTTAGCTAGGTGCCAGGCAAGGCGCGAGATATTATTTTCCCGGGCCTAAAAAGGGTTTGACGCACCCGTGCCGCAAGGCAGGCATGCCCCGGCCCATCATAAACTATATAAAAAACTTGACTTTCCCATCATGTGCCGGGGGCATTATAGGATATATGAGCTAGAGCAGATGAATGAGGGAATTCAAAAAGAACGCATAAAGAGGCTTGCCAGGTGGGCCGGGGGCGAAAGGGCCGGACCTGTCAAGATAGATTTTGAGCCCACGCATTCATGCAACCTTAAGTGCAAATTCTGCTGGCAGAGGTCTGAGGACCGGCTTAAGATCACAAACTATTCCAGAGCACTGACTGAGGAAAGGCTGCTGCAGATTGTCCATGAGGCTGCGGCGCTTGGCGTACTGGAGTGGCAGATTGCCGGGGGATGGGAGCCGATGGCAAGGCCGGATACCGCCCTGAGGATTATGAACCTCATAAAGCAATACGGCATGTTCGGCTGCCTGACCACAAACGGGACGCTGTTTACAGAGGAATCCGCAAGAAACCTTGTGGAGATCGGATGGGACAAGATACTGTTCAGCCTGGAGGGCCCAAACCCGGAGATCCATGATTATGTGACCGGGGTTGCCGGCTCATTTGAGAGGAGTGTCAATACCATGAGATACTTCAAGAAATACAGGGAAGAGTACGGGAGCAGGGTTCCGGCCTACAGCTTTCATGCCGTTCTGACGAACCGCAACTACAATCATCTCAAAGAGATGGTAGAGTGGGGGCATGAGCTGGGCTGCGACGGGGTGTGCTTTGAGCCATTGAATGTGTGGTCTGAAGCCGGCGAGACGCTGAAGCTGTCTGAGGGGCAGAAGACGGAATTCCAGAAAGGGATACAGGAAGCACTGGAGCTGTCCTGGAAGCTCAGCGTGCCGACAAACCTGGAGAGCCTGCAGGAGTCAAGGCTTATCGACAAGACCAAGATGGACATGATACTGGTTGATGACGCCAAAAAGAAACCCAGTGATGACCCGTTTCTCTCAGCGCCATGCTACGAGCCATGGCTTAACATGGAGATCCGGGCCAGCGGGCATGTGGTGATGTGCAGGCTGTGCGATTTCCAGGATGACGCAGAGAAGATACATAGCAGGCCGCTTCATGAGATATGGTACGGGCCATATTTTGCAAAATTGCGGGAAGATGTCGTCAGCGGCAGACTGCCGTCTTACTGCAGGACCTGTGCCTCAGGTATTGTCGTCGAGACAAGGAAGACAAGAGACAGCCTGGCCAGATTGCTTAAGAGCCCGCTCCATAAGCTGAGAAACAGAATCAGGAATAATCACCGCCTATCCCCGCTCGTGCAGGGTACACCGCGCAATTTTCAATAGGGGGCTATCTTAGATGGATGATCTTGAGCGTGAAAAGATAAGGAGGCTGGTCAGCTGGC
Organism: archaeon; assembly: GCA_043823195.1. Taxonomy (GTDB): domain Archaea; phylum Nanobdellota; class Nanobdellia; order Woesearchaeales; family JBDRAZ01; genus JBDRAZ01. Next base: position 69,975 of record JBDRAZ010000103.1, on the reverse strand, counting down.
ATAAGGGCAGGCCAACCGGGCCGGTCAAGATAGATATTGAGCTGCACCGGAGATGCAACCTGACCTGCCTGTCATGCTCAAGGAGGGCTGATGAGAAATACGGGCGCATAAATGAGTTTTCCAGGACAATTGAGATGCCGAAGGAGAAGTGGGTATCCATCGTCCGCGAGGCGGCTGAACTTGGCGTTAGGGAATGGCATATTGCCGGCGGGGGTGATCCGCCATTTGTGCCGGAGGTCGCATTCCCTGTGATAAGGGAGATTAAAAAGCACGGCATGTACGGAATACTGACAACAAACGGCACTAACCTTTCTGCCGGGCAGCTCCAAACCCTGGTTGAGATCGGATGGGACAGGATCCATTTCAGCATAGACGGGCCTGATGCAAAGACGCATGACTACCTGCGCGGAATCCCCGGGACATTTGATAAGGCAACCGGCGCGGCAAAGAGGCTCAGCCAGATCAAGAAGAGGCTGAAAAGCAGCAAGCCAATGATCAATACGAATACGGTCCTCTCTGTGAAGAACTGCGAACAGCTGCCTGAGATGGTTAGGCTGGCAAGGGATATCGGGACCGAGTACATGTTTGTTGAGCCAATAATCATATATTCAAAATGGGGCGAGGAATTAAGGCTCACAGCGGAACACAGGAAAGAGTTTCCGAAATACCTGAAAAAGGCAATTGCGCTTGGCCGCAAGTACGGCATCGACAGCAATTTCTCAACCCTGGACTGCAATGTTGATGATGAGCTTATCGAAAAGAGCAGCTCGATGCACGAAGTGGTAAGGAAGGATTCCGAAGAGTTCGATGGCCGGTCCCTGCTTTCAGTCCCATGCTATGACCCCTGGCTGCACATGACTGTCAAGGCAGACGGCAGGGTGATTTCATGCGACGTTGCAACAGATGAAGGGGACAGCATACGTGACCGGCCGCTTTCGGACATATGGTACGGCCCGTATTTTGAGAGGATCAGGAAGGGGCTTCTCGCGAGGGAGATACCTTCCTACTGCGCGCAGTGCAACCCCAGCCATACAACCCAGAGGAGATGGCTGAGGAGGATGATTGAAGGGGATGACTGAGGAGAATGGCTGAGCTGCCTGCTGACTGGGGGAACCTACAGGAGCAGAATCCAGCGGGCAGAATCCCACAGACCGAACCAGCTGGTCAGTCAGGCTACACATAGCCAACAGACCGCAGCTTGTCAATTAACTCCATGTCGCTGGATGCCAGGTCCGGGGTTATGCTTCTCTTCCCATAGCTGGCAATGAACCTGACCGGATTCTTTTCCAGGTAAGCTGCATCAAATGCCTCGGTGAGGACCTGCCCCTCCATATCCTCTGCAACAGGCAAGCCCAGGATATACAGGACCGTCGGCAGCACATCAAACTGGCTTGCATTGCGCAGGTGGACGTTCTTCTTGAGGTTCGGCCCGGACATGAAGATGACGCCGCTGTTGTCGTGGCCGCCTGAAAAGGAGAGCGTTATAAAACCCGAAAGATTGTAGTCATGAGACAAGACCTCAATTGTGCCCATCTGCTCAGGCAGGCTGGTTCTGAAGAGCAGATTCCGCACGACTGCATAGGAGTCTTCAGCTTCCATAAGCATCAGAGGGCGGATGCCCCCTACGCGGACAGAGTCGATCACGTGACTGAGACGCGAGGCATCTTTGAGGTAATCAGGGTTCAGGCAGACTTTGATGTCTTCTTCTGCAGTCCCGCATTCGTAGGCAGAACTTCTGTTGTAATCAATATCACCTGCCGCGTTAAGGGATAACAGGCCCCCCTTTTGCAGTATGCGGTTAATGTCGAACTTCTTGATTGTCGGGCTGGGTACCGGCCTTAGGCCATGATCAGAGATAATTATCAGGACTGTGTGCTCATCCAGCCCGGCCCGGAGCGATCCAATGTAGCCATCTATATCCCGGTAATGGCCAGGTATTACCTGTCCGTAGGCTTTTATGTTTTCCTCATCGATCCCCCAGACAGGATGGACAAACAGCTCAGGCTCATAGTATTTCCACAGCCTGTGCTGCAGACCATCCGCGGTCTGAAGATATGAGGCAAGAAGGTCAGGGGATTCGCGCAGGTAGGCTGATGTCAGCAGTTTCCAGCGGGCAAAGCCGCTGAGCTCGGAATTCACCCACGGGTCTGGGTGGGAATTATCATAGACTGCAGAGGATAAAAGCGACTCCAGCTCGGGCCGCCGGTCATGAGGATAAATGTCCATATGCTCAATTGAGTTGAAGCGGGTTATCATGATCCCGTTAATCTGCTCAGGCGGAGAGGTGACGGGCCAGTCAATTATGACTTCTGTCCTGTTGAAACCTGACAGAATGTTCCAGATTGCCGGCAGTTTCCTCGCTGTTGATTCGGTCGGCATCCATGACCTAGTCTCAGCATCGAAATAATACCACCCATCTATACCATGATACTGGCGGGGGCGTCCGGTTGCCATGGTTGTCCATAATACGGGTGAGCTTTCCCATTCCGGGACATTGAGTGTGCCGTAGCTGCCATTATCCATCAGGCTTCCAAAGGTTTCAAGCTCTCCGTTGTTGAGCATGGGCTGAATAACGTTCCATGACAGGCCGTCGATCGCCAGGACCACAACCTTTGTATTGCCGGGCTTTGCCGGATTGCATGCCGCCGGAAGGACAAGCAAAATGAGCAATAATGAGCGGGAGATGAGTAATGAGCGGGACATGAGTCATGTCAAAGATTAAAGATTATAAAAACCTTATTGAAAACCGGCATCATAAAAATCCACCGAAAGTGCCCCGCCCTGAAATGCTGGATTTAATGCCCTTCGCAATGTCAGAAAGTCAGAAATTTTCCATCTGGTCCTGGCCCCCGGGATCAATCACTGGCTGAAAATTATTGATCATTTCCAAAAACCGATTGCACAGCGCATGAGCAGACATCATCCGATACATCCCCCCTTCGTGGACCATGGGTTCTTGACAATTCCGCGAAATTTTTGTGCATGATAATCAGACAGGGCCTTATTGCCCGGGTGCGTGTTTGAGCCCCTGAATTGTCCGGCAGACAGGCAGAAATAAATAAGAGCATCACTTATGCAGGATCGATGAAATCACCTGAGCACGACTTGACCGGGAAAAGCAGAGCCGATGACTGGGAAAGAAAGACATTTTTCCTGGCCATGGGGATCAGTGCATTTCTCATCGTGGCCTTTTTCTTCTGGGTGCATAACAATGAAGGCAGACAGGATGCAGGCTTGCGGGATGGGCTGTTTGATGACGCCTTTGGCAGGGCCGAGGGCAACCTGACAGTACTTGATGATTTTGAGCGGGGCATTGATGGTTTTGTTTTTGAAAGGTTCGGAAGAAAAGACGACATCAATGAGCCCACCATCAGAATGAATGCCAGCATTGCCTCAGGCGTCTCCTTTGATGGCAACAGCTCGATGATGATCGAGTTCAATTTCGGCGAATATGAGGCCGGGAAGCACATAAAGATATACAAGAGAATAAGTCAAAACTGGAGCAGGTACGGGAGTGTCCAACTGTCATTGAAGCCGGACGGGTCAGGCGGGGTTCTGCAATTCTGGGTCGTTGATGAAGACGGAGACTGGTGGCATTATGCCTCCGGGGATGTGCTGCATATGAGAAACTGGACATCAATTACAATACCGTTTGAAAGCCTGGAAGCGCCGGGGGAAAATTTTCCGTTCAGGGGCAATGGCGTGAAGAATCTTGACCGGGTGACAAATTACAGAATACGCATCGATCAGCCGACTCCGGATAATCTTGGCGAAGACCGCGTTTTGTATATTGACAGAATCGCCCTTGGCTGAGTTTCTGCCTGAAACCGCCGAATTCTGGCTCGCGATGGGCCGGATGAGACCGGGATGAAAAAGATTATATAAACCGTTTTGATTACTGCATGCATGATATTAAGGAAGACTAAGGCCTATTGCCCCATATGCGTGTCTGAGCTGAATGCTTCTGTTGTTGAGAGGAAGCCGAGGGTTTTCCTGGAGCGCCGGTGCAAAAAGCATGGGATGATATCCTCGGTCATCTCAAATGACAGCAGCTATTACAGGGCTGCCTCTGAGGCCTATTTCTCGCTTAATGACTGCTCAAAGGGCCTGCTATGGAACATGAGCCAGGAGTACTATAACCTGTTCCTGACCCTTCGGTGCAACCTGGACTGCCCGATATGCCATGTCAGCGCAAACAGGGAATACAGTGAACCATCTGTCCAGCAGATTACCGGGCAGCTGAAAGACCTCCGGAACTGCAAGATTGGTTTGTTCGGGGGCGAGCCAACCCTGAGGGATGACCTGGCTGAGGTAATCAGGGCTGTGCTGAAGAGCGGGAACATCCCGGCCCTGCATACTAACGGGATAAGGCTAGCGGATCATGGATACCTCAAATCGCTGAAGCGTGCCGGGCTTGTTGAGGTGCACCTGCAGTTCGACGGATTCTCTGATAAGCCCTGCTCGATTTTTAGGGGAAAAAAGCTGCTTGACGTAAAGCTCAGGGCCCTTAGGAATCTTGAGATGCTCAGCATGCCGACCATACTGCAGGTTGCGGTGGGAAGGGGAATTAATGAAAATAATATGGCAGGCATACTGGATTATGCTGCGCAGCATGGGTTTGTAAGGGCAATCCTCTACAAGAGCTACAGCCACCTCGGGAGGGCCGGACTAAGCAGGGATGTTTCGTTGACAATAGATGAGCAGATAGGCATCATTGAGAAGGGCACCGATGGGAGGATCACAAAGGCAGATGTCCTGAATTTCCAGAGGCTCATTTATGCCTTTTTTTATATGCTCGGCCAGCCCAGGTGCTTCTACAACCACTACTACGTAGTCCGGAGAAACAAGGGGGGCTATGATCCGATAAGCGGGATCATGAGGCTTGATGACATGCAGGATGCACTGATGGATTTTATCAGATCAAAAAACCGGATTGTCCTGTTCAGACTCCTCACGAATCTGAACCGGGGCTCACTCGGACTGATATACCGCGCGATCCAGACACTGGCGATGAAACGCCTTGGAAAGCACTTTGTCTTTGGCCAGTCTGGTCTCACGAGAAGATACCTGATAATCGAATTCGGCAGCATATGCGACATGCATAACCTCGATACCCAGAGCGCATGCAACTGCGACGGCGGCGAGATTTCGAGCTCCGGAAGAACCAGCAGCCTGGCATACGGGAACATAGAGAGGGAGAGGATGAGATAGTGCACTGCCTCCTTGTGCAATCCCCTGGCCAGGATATCAGGAAAAGGAAGGTTTTCCCGCTTAACCTCTGCTATATAGGCACAGCCCTTGAGAATGCAGGCCACACTGTTGAGATATTTGACATGAATGTTGCCGAAGACCCCTTTGGGGGCCTGCGGAGGAAGGCAGGAGATGGCTTTGATGTCATAGGGGTATCCTTGAGGAATGCGGACTCGCAGACAGAGAACCTCTTTATCAGGAACAGGAACATCTTCTGGTTTTATAAGGCTGTAAAGCTGATAAAAGAGAACAGCAATGCCATCCTTATCGCGGGCGGATCAGGGTTCACATTGTTCAGCAGGGAGATCATGGAAAAGACGGGGATCGATTTCGGAATTATCGGAGAGGGTGAGAGGTCAGTCTGCGAGCTGCTGGAAAACCTGCGGGATCCCGGATCAGTCCGCGGGATATGCTACAGGAAAAACAGGAGGGTTGTCTTCACCAGGCCGGCGAGCGCAATCCATGATATTGACGGCCCGGTAAAAAGGGATTTTCCCGGAATCCGGCTCAGCAGGTATACCGACCATGGCGTGCAGACCAGGAGGGGGTGCCGCTACAAGTGCACATACTGCACATACTCAAACATCCAGAATGCCGAGGTCAGGTACAGGGACCCCGCGGCTGTGGCTGATGAGGTTGAGGAGCTGGCCGGCCACGGAATCAGGAAGGCATGGTTTGCCGACTGCATATTCGGCGACAATAAGCGGCAGCTGAGGGGCATCTGCAAGGGAATTGCCGCAAGGAACCTGGATGTTTCGTGGGCCACCTATATGAGGGCGGACCACGCAGACAGGGAGAGCATCAGCCTGATGAAGAGATCGGGCTGCAGCTACCTTGAATTTTCGCCTGATGCCGGCTCACAGAGGACGCTGGACATGCTGAAGAAGGAAATTACTGTGGGCCAGATAATTGACTGCGCAAAAAAAACAAGAGAGCTCAATACAGGATTCATGTTCTTCCTTAATCCGCCCGGCGAGACCGTCTCCACATTATCTGAAACGCTGCGGCTTGCGGCAAAGATATCGTCGCCTGGCAGAAGGGTGCTCTTCGGCCTCATCAGGATCTACCCCCATACAGAATTATATGAGCAGGCAGTGAGGGAAGGGATAGTGCGGCCGGGAACAAACCTGCTTGAGAAGATGCAGTTCTATAACCCAGGCCCCCTCAGGTATCCGGTTATGGGATTCCTGCCTGTGTATGGGGCCTACTACTGGCTGAGGCATGCGCGGGGCGAGCACTTTTAGAGCAACCCCTCAAGAGCGTTGTATACTGCTCTTTCAGGCATAAGCCCAAAGGCCAGGTTGCGCAGCCGGTATTCTGAGATGCGCCTGAACAGCTTATGCACGGGCTTGAGTGCCTTTGTGTGAAGGTATGACGACTGGTCGTTCAGAAACAGCGAAGATATATAGATGCCCCTGAGGAGGCCGGCCCGTTCTGCGTCAACCCACGGAAGATGCCCAAGCTTGCTTCCCAGGGTGCTGTTGAACTGGATCCAGTCTTCAAGCCTGCGCGGAGGCGGCAGGCCATCATGTACAGCCTGTTTGTAGACCTGGGTCCTAGGGAGGATCTGAACAGGGTTGACCGGTCCGCCGATTGCGTTTGGGTTCTGCCTGATCAGGTCCAGCATAAGCCTGATTGTTGATGCCAGGTCATCCACTGTCTCGCCCCTGAAGCCGCTCATGAAATTGTAGTTTACCGTGATGCCGTATTCCTTTATCTTCCTGTTGAAGTCAGTGACCTGCCTGACAGTAATGTTCTTTCCGATTTCTTTCAGGACTGCGTCGGAACCTGATTCCGCTCCAACCCCAAGATAGCTGCAGCCTTTCTGCACAAGCCGGAGCTCAGGGCCTGCATAGCGCGAAAACGGAATGATGTGGGTTCCTGGGACCCACAGCCTGGCGGCAACCTTTTCCCTGATCATTCCCCGGATAATCCTCAGGGCGCGCCGGTGGTCAAAAAAAAAAATTTGAATCAGCAAGCGCGATGTGCTCCAGATGATACGAGCCAGATACTGCCTGGATCAGGTCAACGGCTTTTTCAGGGGACATGGCGTTGTAGGGGTGCCTGTTTGCAGAACAGTATGTGCAGGCAGATGGGCACCCGCGGGAGGTCTCGATCATGAGCCTTTTTTCCTTACCCAGGTACCTCCTCATGTCAAGAAGCCCAAAAGGCAGGTCCCTTTGCATGTTGAGGTCAAAGGGCTTTGACGGGCCATTGCAGGTGATCCTTTTGCTCTTGTGCCAGATGCCCTTGACCCTGTCCAGGCCGGAGCCCGCCTCAAGATGGTCAACAACAGATGGGAACGACTCCTCTGCGTCACCTTCAGCCACAATGTCGATGTACTGGTTTTCAACGGTCTGCCTGGGCTCAAGGGTTGCGTGCGGGCCGCCCCAGACAACTGCGGCCGCTGAGTGCTTTTTGACAAATTGTGAAATATCCAGCGCGCTTGAGATCTGTTTCCCGGTTATTGAGGATATGCCTACTGCAACCGGGTCAGTCCGGAGGTGCCTTTTGAGCTGGCCCCTCCAGCCGGGTTCCGTGCGCTGGTCAATAATCCGGACATTGTAGCTGTCCAGACGGGATGCGAGCGCCAGAAGGTTCAAAGGGATGTTTGGGTGCACCTGCAGACGATCAAGAAACTCGCTTCTGGGCTGCACAAGAATGACATCCGCCATAATAAATTATATAAACCGAGCATAGTTTATTAAGGTTATGAACGTGCTGAGAAAGACGCACTCATTGTGCCCGGTATGCCTCAGGAAGATCAGTGCAGATGTGGTTGAAACGTCCGGGACAGTGAAGATGGTCAAGAGCTGCAGCGACCACGGGGATTTCAGTGTGATGCTTTCTTCGCATCCGGGGGATTACCGGGCAATGCATGATTCCTATTTCTCATATCCCGGCAAGGGTCCGGGGCCTGATTTGTATCAGCTGATGCTGACGCTTGATTGCAACATCAGCTGCAGGGAATGCTTTGTGAGGGCCAACTACCACAAATACCGTGAGCCGTCGCTCAGGGAGATCAGGCAGCTGCTGGCGGGATTCAGGGGAAAGAAGATCGGCCTGTTCGGCGGGGAGCCGACAATCAGGGAAGACCTGGCCGACATAATCAGGATAGTCAGAGAATCAGGCAATGCTGCCCTATTGCATACAAACGGCATCAGGCTGGCTCAGAAGCCTTATGTTGAGATGCTTAAGAAATCAGGGGTCTCTGAGGTTCATCTTCAGTTTGACGGTTTTGACAGGGACTATTATATCGGGCGTCGCGGAGCTGACCTCCTGGACAGCAAGCTCCTGGCGCTCCGGAACCTGAGGGGATGCCGCATGCCAACGGTAATCGAAGCCACGGTGGATGAGAATAATATTGGCGAGACGCCAGGGATACTGCGCTATGCCCTGAATAACAGGTTCGTTAAAGCAGTGGTGTTCAGGCCGGTGGCGCACATGAAGATGCCCGGAGGCCTGATGTGCGTTGAGGATATTATGGATGAACTCTGCAGGTCAACCGGGGGGAGGGTTTCAACAGGCAGGGTATACCGCAGCCAGCCGCTCCTGTACCTGCTCTCGCATATCTTTGGCAGGAAGAAATGCTTTTACAACCTGTACTACCCCCTGTTCAGGGGAAAAAGGGTAAGAACACTTGCCGATTTTGTTGACCTCAGGAGATTGGCCGCTATCCCGGGCAATGCCCGCATCATAAGCTGGATGAGGCTCATCACGGCAATGCGGTGGCGAAGCCTGCTCCTGCTGCCTAGCCTTTTCAGGCTGGCCTATTCGGGCCCCCTGACATTCACAAAGGCGGGCGGCGCCGGCTGCATGATCCTGGCCTTTGCTGTTATCTGCGATCCCGCCCGCATTGATTATCAGGTGATGTCATGCTGCAACCAGGGCGAGATATCCACGGATTACGGCATCTCCCGGGCAACTGCGCTCGTGAATGTAAGAAGGTACCATAGCAAATGAAAAGACAGATGAGGAGAAGCGAGATTGCCTTTCTTGCTGCGGTGCTGGCATTGTTCTTCTTCCTTAATATCCGTGATATTGGCATGCCTGCGCTCTCCTATGATGCCGTGATTGAGCCGATAGTTGCCATGCAGATGCTGTCCGGCGGGCTGAGTGACGAGGTTAAGGAAAGAATGGTGGAGTACAGCGTGAACGTGTCAGGGGTGGAGCTTCCGGTTATGGCTACCCCGTATGCGGGATGGACACTTGCCTACCTCTATATGGGGATCTTCGGGGTCTTTGACATCAGCGTATACTCGATAAGAATTCCCCTGATTATGCTGCAGATGCTCATGCTCGTGGCATATTACCTGTTCACTAAGGGATTCTTTTCAAGGAAAGTTGCATATGTGGCCACAGCCGCACTTGCATTCCATATCAATTTCCTCTACATGAACCGGAGCACACTGATTATCCATTTCCTTATGCTGCTTTATTATGCTGCCCTGCTCTGCTTCCTGAGATATGCGGATACAAAGAAACGCCGGTATCTTTACGCGGGATTCTTTATGCTCGGGTTCGGGACATACACCCTTCTGCTGTTCCTCTTCTACCTGTTTGCCCTGGCGGCGTCTGCGCCGGTTCTCCTCAGGTGGAAGAACGTGCGGCCGGTCCTGCCACTGAAGCGCAAAGAGGCAGCCCTTGCAGCCTGCAGCTTTGCAGCGGGGTGCATGCCGCTCCTGATTTACAACATAATCACCCTTGGGACCTTTAAGTTCTTTTTTTCAAATTTTCCTGGCACCAGATTCGGCACCAACAACCTGGATGTATCAGGCAATCTTGCCACAAACATCACGCAACTGCTCTCAGTATCACCCGTGATTTACAACCTGTTGCTTCTGGCATCAGTCATTATCATCCTGGCGGGCATTCGCAGCATAAGAAGAAACCTGGCCTTTGTGCTTGTCAATTTCGCGGTGATCTTGTTGACCCTGACAGTAACAGTCACAAATTTCGGCGCACACCATAAGCTGATACTGCTTCCGCTCATGGCGCAGATCATTGCTGTTTCTGTTGTCCGGGTTTTTGGGCATAATAAGATTTACCTGTGGCTCTGGGTAATTTTCCTGGTGATTGCCGGCAGCATCTACACTCTGCGCTACGAGACCCACATAATACATCCCGGCGATGCCGCCCGCTATTCAGATGCGCTGTACAGGTTATCTGAATACCTCATGGAAAACGGGATAGCTGAACCCCTGATCATGGATTGGGGAATATCTAACCCGGTACTGATCAATACGAGGGGTGCGGTCGCGCCAATTGACATTTATGTCAGCGAGAATCCTGCGGAGGAGGGCCCGCCGGCGGAATATATCGCCGACATTAAGGACAGGGTCAATGATCCGGCCAATGCCTATGTGTTTTATTCCAAGAGGCACACGATATTCAGGGGCAGGCTGGAGGGGCTTGAACAGGCGGCCCGGGAGGCGGGAAAGGAGCTGGCCATTCTTGAAAAGATAAGGGACTCAAAGGGCGAGGAGATATTCTTCATCTACAAGGTGATTGACAGTGAAGGTGAAGCGGGAGATGCAGATCAGACCATAGATGACTTTGAGGACGGCGACCTCAGCAACATGGTTTTTGAGGGATTTGGCAGCGGCGACCCGGACCACGAGCCATCCGTTTTTATTGCCGCGTCTGCGGACAGCCATGCATTTGAAGGCAGGAACTCACTCAGGCTCTCGGTCAGCTTCGGCGAGGATCAGGGGGTTGTCAAGCACATAAAGGCATACCGGAATATTGGTCAGGACTGGAGTGATTATGAGAGCATCAGTTTTGCGGTGAGGGGGGACGGGATGGGCGGGATGCTGCACCTGTACATTGTTGACAGGGATGATGACTGGTGGGAATACAGGAACGCAGATGTCCTGCTTGGCAGGAACTGGACACTTATTACCGTCCTGTTCGATGAGCTTGAGCCGCAGGACGAATCATTCCCTTTTCAGGGGAACGGGAGACGGGACCTTGACATGGTAAAGTCCTACAGGTTCAGGATTGACAATGATCTTAATGCGCAGGAAGAGAGGGTCATATATATCGACAGCGTAAGCCTGGGGGGAAGGGCCGGCGATAACCTTACATGCAGGGAATGCGTGCAGTAGGATCGAAATGAAAGATTATGAAAAAACGCAAAGGCTGCTGAACTGGTCAGAGGGAAAAACCAGCCCGCCGTTCAGGATACAGCTCAACGTAACTGACAGGTGCAACCTGAACTGCGTATTCTGCAGGGGGCTGTCCCGCGATAGGCCGGAGCTTAGCGATGCCAGGCTCAGAGGGATTGTTGATGAGGCACATAGGCTGGGGGTGCGGGAATGGCTGTTGTCCGGCGGCGGCGAGCCCTTCATGCGCCCGGTAACAATCATGCTGATGAAGCAGATCAGGGACCACGGGATGAACGGAACGGTGATAACAAACGGGACCCTCCTCACAGATGATATGATTAAAAACCTTGTCCTGATGGGCTGGGAGAGCATATGCTTCAGCATTGAGGGCGCTTGCGAAAAGACCAATGATTGCCTCAGGGGGAGGGGCTCGTTTGGGAGGGCGACTGCAGCAATGCAGAAGCTGGCCGAATTCAAGAGGGCGGCCGCGGTGAAGCTGCCCAGCGCGGTCCTGACAATGGTGCTGTGCAACAGGAACTACAAAGAGCTTCCCGGCATGGTTGACCTTGCGAAACAGATGGGATGCGATTTTCTCAATGTTAATCCAATCAAGGGCAGCGGGCATCTCGACAAGCTGAGGCTCTCCAAAGAGCAATCCGACAAGCTGAAAAACTCCCTCTTTAAGGCAATCGGCAAAGTTGAGGAGTATGGCATTGAAAGCGACCTTGACAAGCTTGATGTTGACCTGATCCGCAGATCCAATGAGATGAAATCTGTTGTGAGTTCTCATGCGCACCAGAAAATTGAATATGAGAAAAGAGGTTTTCTGTCTGTGCCATGCTATGAGCCCTGGTATAACCTGATGATCCACCCGGACGGAAGGGTTGGTGCCTGCTGCGAGCGCACGATTCCGGGCCTCAACGCCAAAACAGACCTGAATCACATATGGAACAGCAGGGAGTTTGCCATGTTCCGCAGTGACCTGCTGGAGGGCAGGCTCCCGGCAGAATGCTCAAGATGCGGCGCCTGGCAGTACATACGCACCCAGATGCTCAGAAGGGACATGCATTTCAGCCTATATGACAAATACAGGAAAAAAAAGGCCACAAAAAAGGAGGTCATGGAACGCTTCGGGGAGATCGGCACATTCTTCTATGAAAACAGCATGTTCGGCAGAGCCATCGATTACATGAAACATCTGCTTAAGGTTAACCCGGACAATAGGAATGCCTGGCTTGTGCTGGGCAGGATTTACATGCAGACCAGAAAGCACGCCATGGCCCTCGGGTGCTATGAAAAGCTGGAGGGGCTTGAGGACAGCAGTGAAAGAAGGGACCTGGCAAGATACAGCATTGCCAGGTGCAAGAGGGAGCTGGGGAGATTTGAAGAAGCGATCGGGCTGCTTGAGAATATTCCGCCCGGCGCCCTTGCCCTGAGGGACCTGGGTGAGTGCCACATGGAGCTCGGGCAATATGAAAAGGCCAGGGATTGCCTGCTGAGGTCTGTTGAAATGGATCCTGAGCTGGAATGGAGCTGGTTTTCCCTGGGCAAGTGCCATGCAAAATCGGGCAATTACAAAGAGGCGGCAAGATGCCTGAAAAAAAGCCTGAAGGTAAAGCAGCCCGAGGCCGCTATATTTCATACACTGTATTTCCTGGCCATCTGCTCATACAGGCTGGACAACCTCAAGGAGGCAGCCAGCTACTTCAGAAGAGCACAGGGATATGATTTTGCTGAGATACCTGAGGAGAGATCTGCACGGCGAAAGCTTGAGAAACTTGGATAATCTTTATAAAAAGGCCGGATATTCCTGTCCCGGGGGGTAGCTTTGAACCTGAAAACCGAGAGGCTTATTGAATGGGCCAGAGGCAGACCTCAGCCTCCGGTCACAATTGAACTGATTCCTACCGATAGGTGCAATTTCAGCTGCCGCAGCTGCTGGAGGCAGGGTGTTTCCGCAGGAGACCTTCAAAAGAGGTATTCAGAGGAGATGAGTGATGAGCGCCTGATGGGGCTTGTTGATGAGGCAGCAGAGCTTGGGGTCAGGGAGATTGCCCTGGTCGGCGGAGGGGAGCCGCTGTCGCGTGAAATTACCTTTGAGCTCATGATGAGGATCAGGAAGCGCGGCATGGATGGGGATATTGTTACGAACGGAAGCCTCCTCACCGAGGAGATGATGCGTGGCCTGGTGAAGAGCAGGTGGACCATGGTCAAATTCAGCATCGACGGCTCTGTTGCCAGGATCCAGGATGACCTGCGGGGTGCCAAGTGCTACAACATGGTCCTTGCAAACATCAGGAGGCTTGCAGGGCTGAAGAAGGCCATGGGGAGCGACCGCCCAAGGATAGGGTTCAACACCGTTGTCTCCAACAGGAACTACAAGGACCTGCCGAACATTATCGAAATTGGCCGCAGCGTCGGCTGCAACGAACTGCACATACTGCCGCTTACCGTGTTCTCAAAAGAGGGGGAAAGGCTGAAGATGGACATCGATCAGATGGCTGAATTCCAGGGCATAATCAGGAAATGCCTTCCGATCCTGAGGAAGCATGAAATATGGTCAAACCTCGAGAGGTTTCTGGATCTCAGGTATGTTGAGAAGACTGGCTCCATGCATGAGGTCCTTATGGAAGAGGCTGAGAAGACTGAAATCAGGAAGAGGATAGAGCGGGGCGAGAGGCTGATCGAGGATGAGAGTGAGGACCCGCTGGAAAACTTCATGACAGTACCGTGCTTTGAGCCATGGAGCCATGTCACAATTATTGGCAACGGAAACATCGCTGCATGCTTCAACAACTATGTCTGGGAGACAAAGGTCAACATCAAGAACCATACCCTCAAGGAGCTCTGGCATGGCGAGTATTTCGACCAGTACAGGAGGCAGATACTGACACGCAGATTGCCTGAGGCGTGCGCCACCTGCTGCGTCTGGAGGGTTTTTGAGGTCCAGGCAATAAAGAAGGAGATGGAGGAACATGCCGGACGCCGTTGACCCAAAGGAAAGGTTAGGTGAGCTTCTTCTCGAGCTGAGGGAAAGGGCGCTTTGCTGGTGCGAGGGCGGGCCGTTTGAGCCGTTCTGCGGCACCCTTAAGATCGGGGAAGCCGATTTGCCGCTTATAACCAGGATCAAGAAAAGCAGGATTAGGATAATCGAGGTTGCTGACCTTGATGAGTCGGCAAATGGGAGATTTGAATTTCTTAAGGAGCTGAAGAAGGGTGACCGGATCTACGGTGTTGGCTATCTTAGCGGCAGGACCCTGGGGCAGGACACAATTAGGAATCTGGTGAGGATTGAATGGGACAGGCTGATATTCAGGGATGGACCGGAGGCTGAGATTGTCATCGGACAGATTGAGAGATGGAAAAGCGAGTTCGGCGTTAAGCGGCCGTGGGTTGAGACCGAAAGGCCTGTGGCGAGGCCGGATATAAAAGGCGAGAGGGGATTCGACCAGCTTAGCGGGAAACAAAAAAAGATGCTGACTGCGAATCTGGATCAATACCATGCTGACTTTTCGAATGCAGGCAATGCTGAGCACAGGGCCGGCTATGATAACTACATACGAAGCGCGCTGCTTGAATATTTCCTGAAGGAACAGAAGCTTATGATTGGGTTCAGGAAGGAGGATATCATTGCGCGCCTGCGGGCTATGAGGTTCATGTCATGGGAGAACGGGATTGAGGCGCCGCCGCTTAAAATTGATGCAGAACTCCACACAAGATGCAACCTGAAATGCAGGGCATGCACGCGGCAGGGTGCGGGCCCTGACCTTAATATGAGGAGCATGAAAAGGGAGATGCCCCTTGGGAAATGGCTTGATATTGTCGAGGAGTCATACAGGGCAGGAGTGCTTATATGGAACATTGAGGGTGCATGCGAGCCGATGATGGTGCCTGAACTCTGCATGCCGGTCATGAAATCAGTCAAGGAGAATGACAGGATGTACGGAGTGATGACAACCAACGGAACGCTGTGGACTGAAAGGCTGATCAAGGATACCATCAGCATCGGATGGGACAGGCTGCATTTCAGCATTGACGGTGCAAAGGCTGAAACCCATGACATGCTAAGGGGCGTTAAGGGGGCTTTTGACAAGACGCTGGACACGATTCAGCAGTTTAACAGGCTGAGAAAGGGGGGGCGGCCCGAGATATACATAAACTTTGTCACAAACAGGCTGAACTACAGGGAACTGCCAGAGATGATTGAGCTTGCGCACGGGCTGAATGTAAAGTATGTGTTCACTGAGCCCCTAATCGAGTATCATAGCGGGGGATCAGGACTGAAGCTTACCGGTCCCGAGCGGGGGGAACTGCCGGGATATGTGGAAAAGGCGAGGGTGCTCGCAGATAGGTACGGGATTGAGACAAACTTCACCCATAAAGACCAGACACTGCAGGACAGGCTTGTTAAGTCTGCGGGGGAGCTCGGAAAGGCAATACTGGAGGATGCAAATGAAACTTGAGGATGTCCACTGCCTGAAGCCCTGGTACAACATGGCGATTAAGCACGACGGCCGGACCGGTGTATGCGGGCTCACGGGGCTTTTTGCCGAGGAAGGCGATAATATAAGGGACAGGCCGCTTCTGGATATCTGGCGGGGGGAGTTTTTCGCCAGGAAGAGAGAGGAGGGGATAAAGGGGAAACTCTCATCCCACTGCAATAAATGCGCACCCAGCGATGTGACGCAGACCAGGAAGCTCAGGCAGGAGCTTTCAAGGTACAGGGACAACAAGGCCGTCCTTGGAGAGCTGATATCTGTCATGAATGATTTCCACAAATCCAGCCAGGAGATGGCTGAGCGCATCAGGCGTTTGCAGAAGGTAGTTGAGGAGCTCAGGGTCCGAAGCATTTATATGTAAGGCCATATTCACCGCCCCAATCGGGAACGTGGCGTTCTGTTTCTATAGGTTCGGGAGGCGGTCTGTTTCTGATGGAGGCTGAACTGAGAATAATCAGCGATGCCTGAGGTTTCAAGATGATATGCAAAAGCTGCAAAGGCAGGAAGATCAAGACAAGGAGCAACTATACGCACGGCAAGAAATCCCGTGTGACAATGGTGAGGGTCTGCAAGGCATGCGGCTCACAGGATATTGAGGTTGAGGTCGAGAGGAAGAGAAGGAGGTAAAACCGTTAACTTTTTAAAAAGAAACGTATTCCACCCCTTCAGACGGCCAAAGGTACCCGGTCCTACCCGTTCCCATTTCGAACACGGAAGTCAAGCGGGTTTCCGTTCCGTGCTGTACTGTATTTCAATACGGGAAACACGGAAAGCTGTCACCCTTTTCTTCAGAGTTCACATACAGGGACGCACTGCATTGTGCAGATTTCTGACTGCTCATTCCTGCAGGCTGATGCGCACTCGTTGAATGTGCCGCCGATTTCGTCGCAATCCAGTGCAGAGACTCCTTCGCACTCGTTTGCACCCTCAATCCAATGACCGCCAAGCGCTGCACAATGGCCACTGCTTCCGCACTCCCCGGCGTATGCTATCTCGGCCTCTCCGGCTGTGCAACCATTTGAATAGGTGTTGCCGTCTGTGCCGCAGACCGGCGCATACTCCATGGTGCACACGTCAGGCCCCGGCTGGATTTCCTGGGCCTCCCGGGCGCAGCCAAGCAGAACAGTGACCAGGATTAAATATCCGATTTGCTTCATAATAAATCACCTCAAGAACAAATAAACCGGAGCACATATAAATATTTAATCATGGCTTTGAGGCGGATGGAAGCAAAAAAAAAACAAAAAACTAGGTCCCTGCTTCTGACGGCTCGGCAGCTTTGTCCAGGACAACCCGGTAGTATTCAGCCGGCTTGATGTCTGTTATCACAGTCTTGTGCATTATGTATTTGCCGTCCTTGCTCTTCTGTATCCGCGTCTCAACAATAGGCATCTTGCCAAGCTGCTCCTCCTGCTTTTCAGTTAAGGCCATGTTCTCACCCCCGTTAATTGATAAATAAGGGGTGATCTGTGGCTTAATATGGGTTTTCGAAGAAAAAGGCGGGAATTTTCAGCTTATCCGGAGGCTTTATGGGTGCTGCGCCCCTTCAGGTGCCGCTCATACTGTATTGCCTTGTAGCGTTCCAGCGTATGATTCAGCAAACCTGCAATTTTTTCAACGTCTACCACATAAGGGAGCCTGATTGTCTTTGACGAGAGCTCCACTTCCAGGCTGCCGAAATCCCACCATCCGAGGTATTTCCTGTAGCGCAGGTGGACTACCTCTGAATAGGGTGTGGTCTTGGTGCTCCTCAAGATGAAGCCGTAGACTGCCTGGAAATAATCAAGGGAGAATGTCCATCTTGTTAGGGACAGCCTGAGCGGAGTCAGCCAGATGAGCACGGCGGCCTCAATAAAATAATCCTCAATAACATGCATAACAACCTCAAGATAGGTATGGAGCGCGCTTGGGGGCATGAGCGGGATGACCCCGATCACCGTATCAATGGTGTCAAAAAGGAACTGCCATACATTGAAGCCTGCCAGCCTGCTGACAAAAAATACAGAGGCAGATAAGACCCCTGCAAAGGATACAATTGTAATGAACTTGAGCAGAAGTGCGCAATAGAGATTCGGCCTGATTGTTAGCTTATTCATTTAGATCCAGAACGATCGTCCTCTCTTTTTCGTTGATCTCTTTTACCACCTTATGGCCCCTGAGCTTTTCCTTTATCTCCTTCCATGAATACTTCATTCTGGCCTGTTTCAGGTCATCAAGAATCTGCCTGACCTGTGCATATTTCAGGTAGAGAAGATCGCCCTTCCCGGTGTTTTCCCTGACTGATTTTTCCAGGTCAATGATGGTGCTTTCCTGCCGCTCAATTATCCGCTTGAGCTTTTCATGCTTTTTGTCGGGTGCGGCCTGTGCTGCGGTCTCGACAGATATGCTGTCGAGCGCCTCTGAATAACTGCTGTATGGCTTTTTTTCAGAGTCATAGTGCTGCAGATCAAATGGAATTATGTCGACCACAACCCCGCCCTTCTCCACTACGAATGCCTTGGTCTTTTTGCCTCTCAGTTTTTTCAGGGCATCATAGAGCTTTCCTGTTTCTTTTGGCAGGCTGCCCTTGTCAACACCTGACATGAGGCAGGCCTCCTCCGCATACACCCCCCCAAGCCCAAGATCCATCGCCAGAAGCTTGACGACCGAGTCCCGCTTCGAGGCCTTAATCAGCTCATCCAGATTTTCCTTTTTCAGGGTGAGGAAATTGATGCCCTTGCCCGGATGTGCGTACTTCTCTTTCGGAGCCACTGTCCTGCCCTTCCATTTTTGGTTTTCGAGAGGCGACAGGATGATCCTGTCCTTGTCGCAGAGTATCATATTCCCGCCGCCGAACAGCTCGATGATCAGAATGTACGAATTATCCTTTGTCTCAAACAAGAACTCAACAATGCGCTCAAACTCAATCTGGGACAGGGCCCGCAGCCTGGCATTTGCCAGCCGCCTCCTGAGAAACATGCAAAAGCCCGAAGGCTCGCCGTATGAGCCTTTCGCGCCCATAAGATGCATCATCCCTGCAAGATTGGCCTTCAGGATTGCGCGGCCCCTGGAGGGAACGTGGAGGTCAAAGATGAATACCTTTTTCTCAGGGTTGTATATCTTCTGCACCCTGGCGCCGATGAGAAACTGCAGTTCCTTCACTACGTGGCTGAGCTCCAGTGCCGTAAGGGATGCTTTCATAGGGCCCGCTTAAGAGAGGCTCTTATTTAAATTTACTCAAAATCGCACGGCGGGATAATGTCCTTTGCGTATTTCTCCCTTGCATCCCTGAGACGCCGGCGCTGCTCCTCAAGCTGCCGATGGAATATCCCGGGGATGTCTTCCTCAACGCTGTAGATTTCCTCAATCCGGTCAAGCTTGTCCAGATAGTTGGGAACCCTGATGGAGAACTGCTTCTCGTATTCCCCTTTGCTGTATTCCCTGCCAAATACCTGCGCAAAAAGCCCTTTTAAGTCATCATATTTCGGGATAAGGCCGATCGGCGTTTCAATGGCATCGTACTCCTGATGCACACGGCCCTCCATCCAGAGGAGCCAGACCTTCTTATCAACTTTCTGGTTCAGGAACCTGCCGTTCTCTTTTATGAAATAATTGGTGGCAAAGATCAGGGGCTGCTTGCTTACATCCTCGCCAAATTTCAGGTGGTTCTTGATGTATACGCCCAGCGGCACAGTAAGAAACTCGATGTTTGACATGGGGTTGTGCTTCCGCATGCCTGCCTTGTCTGTCGTGCCGGTCACTGTCTCTGATTCAAGCGCAGCACCCACAAACACCCCGTGCGGCCATGAAAGCGA
This sequence comes from archaeon, assembly GCA_043823195.1. GTDB lineage: Archaea > Nanobdellota > Nanobdellia > Woesearchaeales > JBDRAZ01 > JBDRAZ01. The sequence goes on along the minus strand of JBDRAZ010000103.1, from coordinate 50,325 downwards.
CTGTGCAACCGGGACAGAGGTGTCTGAATCCCTGCCCCCGTAGATGAACCCTGACACAGGAACGCCGTTCGGATCGTCAGCCAAGCTGTCTGCATTGTCCAGGTCATTGATGCGTATCGTGTACCTGGCATTCTTATGGGCAAACGGGACCTCATTGCCGGCTTTATCGGTCTTGCCCTTTGCCCATTTCCCTGAAAAATTAATTCCGCTGCCGGGTATATCGGACCCCATTCCCTGCCAGTAGGGCCTGCCTTCTGTTACCAGCACGTTTGAAAAAATAAGCTCCCTTGGCGTTGCCAGCGCCCTGTAGATAAGGGCGTCGTCTTCCGGATTAATGTCCGCGATTATCCCGAAGATTCCCTGCTCAACATTCACCGCCCTGGGAACGCCCTCTTCATCGGGCCGTATATATGCTATGTCATCCCCGACAATGGTCTGGCCGGGAACCATTGCCGTGCTGGTCTTTCCGCATGCTGTGGGAAACGCCCCGGTAAAGTAGGTTATCCTGTCTTTTCCCTCGGGCCTGACACCCATCACAAACATGTGCTCGCAGAGCCAGTCCTCTTTATTCGCCTTGCTTATCGCCAGGCGGAGGGACAGCTTCTTCAGGCCGACACTGTTGCCTGCGTACTGGTTGTTTATCGTTATGACACGCTCCTCCTCAAGATCCATGTAGACGCGCCTCTTGCCAACATCAACGCTTACGCTGTTTTCAGTTCTTCCGGCGGAATGGATAAAGTGGAAGAAATTGCCTGAGCCGCCCAGGCGCTGGAATTCCCGGTAGCCCTGCCGGTACAGGATGTCCTCGCTGTGGACAACGTAGGCTGAATCAGTCAATTGCAGTGCAGGAATTGAGAAGGCTGACGCCTCCGGGCCAAGGCAGTAGAACTTAACAAACATCTCCCTTCCCTTCATGATACCGTCAAGGAGAGAGAAAACCTCCCGCAGGCCTTCATCCCTGTCAATGGTCTGTATTGCCTTAGAAAGCGTTACCCCCTTTGGCACAAGAACCCTGGTGTTTATGAGGTCCCTGCCCTGGTCATCAGGGCCGTCAAAGTGGATGGTGTGGCCCTCTGTCTTAAGCCTTGCCTCTTCCCCATTGCTGATTGCCTTCTGCCTGATGTACTCAATATCCTCAGCCGAATCAGTCAGGACCTTGACTGCATCCGGATTGCATAGCTTGACATACTGCTCCACGATTTCTATCACACGCGGATTGTTCAGTTCCTTTAGCTTTGTCATGTTGGTTTCATCAATAGCCGTCATTTATGCACCTCAGTATTTCTTCAGAATTGTAATGGTCTGGGTCTTAAGGACCCCGGGGATGTCCCTTATGCACTCGATGATGTCATCGCTCTCTTCAATTGTCCGGGTATCAAGGTTGCAGGACACGCTGAAATCGCCGGTTATATGGCAGATGTTTGAGATTGCAGGATTCATTTTCTTTAGCACATCTGCGAATTCGGCTGTCCTTATCCTGGTGCTGAGCTTGATAAAGCACAGTGCGCTTATGCGGTCGCGGAGCTGCACTGTAAAGCGCCTAATGGTCCCTTCTTCCAGAAGCCTCGATATCCGGTTTCGTACGGTCCCCTCAGATACTCCGATTACCTGGGCAATCTCATTGTTTGCAATCCTCGAGTTTTCCTCAAGAAGCCTCAGTATCTGCTGGTCAACCGGATCCATAAACGGCTGAGAAACGGAATATTATATAAATCTTACGAATTTTGAAGAAAAAAGAGATAAATTATTACGAATTTCGTAATAAATTAAAGATTTGCGGCAAATTTCTCCATCCGATCCATGCCGCGCCCAATCTCCTTCATGGAGGTCGCATAGCTCAGGCGTATGCATTTGTCATCGCCGAAGGCGGCGCCCGGCACAGCCGCAACAAGCTCCTGCTCCAGGAGTCTTGCGCAGAACTCGGCTGAGGAAAGGCCTGTTGCGCTTACATCGGGAAATGCATAGAATGCGCCCTCGGGCGTGTTGCATGTTATGCCCTTCATCCGGTTAAGGCGCATGACCATGTATTTTCTCCGCTCATCAAATGCCTTTGCCATTACCCCGACTGAATCCTGCGGACCGGTCAGTGCCTCGAGAGCAGCCATCTGGGCAATTGACGTTGGATTGCTTGTGCAGTGGTCCTGCAGGCCCCCCATGCCCTTTATCAGGTCGACGGGCCCAGCACAGTAGCCAATGCGCCAGCCTGTCATTGAATACGCCTTTGACACTGCATTCACCGTGATAGTCAGCTCCCTTATGCTGTTGTTGAGCGATGCAATGCTGACGTGCTCGTTGCCATCATATATGAGCTTCTCATAGCACTCGTCTGAAATGACATAGATCTTGTTTTCCACGGCGATTTTGGCAATCTTTTCCAGCTCATCGCGGTCAACAATCGCGCCCGTGGGGTTGTTCGGGGAGTTGAATATCAGTAGCTTTGTCCTGCCTGTCACGTGCTTCTTGAACATCGCTGCCGTGAACTTGAAGCCTGAACCGGTGTCAACAACCACTGGCTTTCCGCCGGCAAGCCTGATCTGCTCAATAAAGGTTACCCAGTAGGGGCTTGGCAGAATTACTTCGTCACCTTCGTTTACAGTTGCCAGGGTTGCGTTATAGAGGATGTGCTTTGCGCCGCAGGACACCATCACGTTCTCACGCCTGTATTCAATCCCGTTGTCTTTACGGAATTTTTCGACAATCGCGTCCTTCAGCTCGTTTATGCCGCTTGCAGGAGTATACTTGGTAAAGCCGTCATTGATGGCCTTTATTGCAGCCTGCTTGATGTTATCTGGGGTGTCAAAGTCCGGCTCGCCTGCACCGAAGGCAACGACATCCTTGCCCTCTTTTTTCATCTGCTTTGCCTTTGCAGTAATTGCCAGCGTTGCACTGGGCTCAATCTGACTCAGTTTTGTAGACAACATCTTACCACCCTCCGCATGTGTTTTGGAAGTCTCTAATAAGTTTTGCGGTTCGCGATATGCCGGACATTTAGCATAAAAAGATAGTTAACTACCACCGTAAAATAGTAACATTTAAATAATGAGGTCACTTTTGTTCACGGATGGGTAAGCTCACAATAAACCAGGTCGTCAATGTATTGCTGGGTGGCGGAAGAAGCACAAGACTGGGTGTTATGACACAATATGCAAAGCGAACAAAGGGAGCTGTGGCAGTGGGGGGCAAGTTCCGATTAGTCGATTACCCCCTGACAAATATTTCAGAGACCAACAGAGCAGGCGAGGGCCAAGCTACCGACACCTACCTGATGCTCCAGTGGAATCCCCGCTCATTGCACCGCCACGTGGGAACAGGAGAGGCATGGGGTTTTAGTGACCGGGACATGAGGCTCCATATGGAGTATCCTGTCCAGACAAATGAATCTGACAAAATTGAAGCATGGAGCGGTACTGTCCGGCCCCTCACGCAAAAATGGGACTATATCTTCGACCGCGGCCACACAGCCGTACTGGTAGCGACAACCGATCACGTATACCGCGCAAACTACAGGCAACTCATCGACGGCATAAACCGCCATAGCACAAGTTCCAGGCCTGCACATGGTGCCATATTCGTCTACCCTGTGGGCGAGGAAGATGCGAAACGATTCGGCATTATGCGGGTGAACAAAAGCGGCAGGATCATCAAATTCGTCGAGAAGCCGCAGACCGAAGAGGAGCTGGAGAGACTGGTGCTCACCGATGAGATGAAGGATTCTATGGGGATAGAAAGGGATGGCAGGGTCTTTCTTGGGTCAATGGGCGTATACCTATTCATGAAGGAGCCGCTAAGAGAGTACGCATTTTTAGATGGCTATACTGATTTCGGAAAACATGTAATCCCCAAAATGATTAAGACTCACAGGCTTTATGCTGTCCCTTTTGATGGAGTCTGGTGCGATATCGGGGAACGCCACGCGTATCACGGGCTGCATATGCGGGCCCTGGAGGACAGGGCATTTGGTGAGGAGGTATTTCATGCAGGCCTGATAACTTCCAGAGCGAGGCAACTGTCCGATATGCAGGTATACGGAACCCTAATAAGGAGCATGAAGAGCCCGGGCACAATGATAGGAGAAAACGTCACCGTAGAGTTTTCTGTCCTGGGCTACCAGGTGTTCACTGAAGACACCGATGCGGACCACCCGACCGTCATCAAGAGAAGCATCCTGAACGGAGCTGACAGGAATGAAGTGGGACCCAATGGCCCGATCAGACCTGTCCAGTATATCGGAAGGGGCGTAACTCTCGAGAATGTAATAACAGACAAGAATGTCAGAATTGGACACGGCGTCTCGATAACTCCAGCAAACGGACTCCGGTACGAGAGACGGATCCAGGCATTCGAAGGTATTGGCTATCAAGATGGTGTCCACGTCAATGTTGACCCTGACGGCCTTGTGACAATAGGCAAGGGGCTGCACATCCCGGATAATTTCAGGGCGTAGGATTCTTATTTCAGGAGCGATCAAGAAGAGGATTTTTTGCGGATAATGAGCAACACGGTACAGGTCTGCGGATATGAAGCAATTCCGAATTACGTTGTTGAAAGGATATTCGGACCTGACAGGATTCCTGAAGGGTATTATCTGATTCCAGCCCCATTAAACCTGGGGGAGCTTGTGCAGGCGCATGTGCAGAATATCCTTGAGGGGGGATATGCTTACAGGCTTTCCGAAGATGATTTTTTCCACGGGCATGTCCTCATGCCTGAACCTTTCGATAGTGTAATGCCGCTGTCCCAGATCATTAATCTGGCACTCCCGGGAGCCATCCTGCCGCCGGAGCAGATATTGGAACAGCTCAGATTCGTCCTTTACCACACAAGGGAATTTATTGATGACTGGACAGCGGATGCTGAAGATAATGTGCCGCGCAGCATCATCGGGACGCCCAACGGAGAGCTGGCTGTTCCGGAACCGACCAGATACCAGATTGCCTACAGAGAGGCCGGCTCAATCTTCCCGGACAAACCCTTTATTCTCGACGGTGTGGAACACAGCCTGAATGGCCTGCCGTATCAGGCGCTGCTTGAGGATGGCTCTGGGCGGTATATCTCTGACGGCCAGACATTCTTTATGCCAAAGGATGAGGGGCGCTTCAGCCTGAGAGATGGCCAGCGGTTTGAGACATACCTTTCTATAGTCAGGTTGACAAAGTGAACCGGATGATGCAATCATGTACCCCGGATAAAACCGGCCTCATGCAATCCTCTGAAAAACAGCAATCATCCTGGTCGAAGTCTTGGGATCATATGCTTCCCCGGAACTGTAATTGCCGTTGAGATATTTCAGCGTCCAATTCCGGCCCAAAAGAACTTCAATCCCGTCAAGGGTCAGAAACTGCTGAAGTTCCCGATCGGTTGCGGCTATCCTCGTGCCAGTCTCCTTATATGTTATGTTGTATGCGTATTCTGTTCTCCTGATGAGGTCACTGCCAAGATGCCACCTGCGCTGTATATGCAGACTGTACCTTTCATCCTCAACAGCGTATTCGCAGCTGAATGTCTCCGGATATCTGGCAAAATTTGGCTGGTCCAGAATAAATACCGCGCCTATATGATCATCAACCCATCCATAGAAGTGCTCCCTGTCCCGGGGGGCCATTATATAATTTGCCGTCGACCACATGCAGATTGCCGCATCATAACTTTCGTTGTCTTCAATTGTTTCAAAGGAACCGAGCCTTGTGGTAATGCCGGGATTATTTTTTTTGACCATATCCAGTGCAGATCCCGACTGGTCAAATACCGTCATATCTAAACCCTTGTCTGAGAGCGGGCATGCATGGTGTCCGTGCCCGCCGCCCAGGTCAATTACTGATCTGATTCGTGACGGGGGTTCTGATAAAATACCATAGAGATAGTCTGCCTGGTCAAATTCGTCCCCGTTCTTTCCCTGCAGTGCTGACCTCCATAGCGGGTAAAGATCAGCAAGTTCATTGAATATTTTCAAGGTTATCCGCCTGCCGATTGGATTGCGTCAAAAAGGTACGGCTTTTGCTGGTCGTTAGGGGCAGTTATCCTGACTGCATTTCCCATGTATTTAATCAGGATGTGCCTGGCTTCCATCTCCCTTCTCAATCCTGACAGATGCCCCACATCACTGCGCAGGTATGAGAAATTCGCGTGCGACTCCCGCACCTTAAATCCGGCGTCATTCAGTGTTGCATCCAGTTCATTACGGTTACGGACCGTCTTTACCCCCGTTTCCGCGTAATAAGGGGAATGAATAATGGCTGCCTCTGCATCAGCATCTGCACGGGAATATAAGCCAAGATAGGGGTTTGTTGGCTTCTGCAAAACAGCATAGCCCACGCAGCCAGCCAGGCCATAAAACTTCGATGTTGATCTGATGAAGACCATATTGGGGCGTTCACCGACCAGGCGGTCAATTTTTCGGTTATGATCGAGTATCCTCTGAAGAGATGCATCCGCATCTAGCCCAGCACCAAGCCACTGGAACTCCATATAAGCCTCATCAATAAGAAAAGAAGTATCGGGGTGTGCCTCTGCAAGAGAGATTATTTTATCCAGTGAAATAACCTCGCCAGTGGGATTGTTGGGGCTGCAGATGATTGCCGCATCATTCCCACATAGCTTTTTTTCCACTGCAGACAGTTTGTCCTCAGGGCACATGCCAAATAGATCCTCAGTCGATTCCACCGGGATCCGGAGCGGAGCAGCCAACCCGAGCAGATATTGGTCCCAAAAAGGTGACATGAGTACCAGTTTGCCCGGTGCAACCCATATCAGGAGGTCCCGCAGCAGGGAATATGCGCCCCCGCTTGCATACTGGACATGGTGCCTGCTAAGGCCCATGTTGTCGGCAATGGCAGAGACAAAGGCCGGCTCAAAGTTATAGCTGCGCGGATCAACCTGGTGTTTATCATAATGCAATACATCCGGATGATGTTCCCAGTTGAAGGTGTTCTTTGAAAGGTCCATCCAGGCCTGGTTGCGATTTGCTCGATTCATTAATTACTTTGAAGTGACTACAATTATATATAATTTGGGTTCAATTTTTATGGTGCCAAAAGGTTTAAATAATTAAAGATAAGTCTCACATTATGCTGAACATAAGCATCCCCCAGATGCACAGGGAGGAAGGAAATGCAAAGGATCTGGTATTCAGCATACTGACCCTGGAACAGCCACTTTCAATCATTGAACTGATGAACCGGGTCCACAGGCAATATAATACGGCTATGACATACCAGGCAGTAAGAAAGGCAGTGCGGGCACTCGCAGGCCAGGGCGTGCTGCGAAAAGAGGGACGCAAGTACAGCATAAAGAAAGAGTGGATCCTGGAGGTTAAGGGCTATTTCGACACACTTCTTGCCAAGTATTCGGACGGCAAGCATGTTTCCTCCTTCACAGCCAGCCTCGGCAGAGAGAATTATGCTGTCTACACATTCAGCACGCTCCTTGAGGTGGATAATTTCTGGGGGGATATGATGTGGTACTGGGCCGATCATATAGGTGAGAACGAGGATAAAGAGTTTGTCGGGTACTGCTATTACCATTGGTGGTACCTGATAAACCTGGGGAGAGAAACCAGGCTCTACAGCCACCTGCTGTCAAAAGGGATATCGTGCCACCACATATTCCCGCTGGACCTTCCCCTAAACAGATGGAGTGCCAAACTCTACGGGGAGGTTGGCGTGCACGTTAAACTGTCTTCAGGCAGGGAGATGGATGCCATTGACGATTTCGTCGATGTCAATATACTTGGCGATACAGTCATTCAGGTGAAATACCCAAAGAGTGTCGTTGAGGAACTGAGGAGATTCTACGTCACCTACAAAAGCACACAGGAGATGAGCATGAAAGAGGTCGCCAAGATAGTCCATGCCACCTGCGATGTGAAATTTATCACATTCAGGAATCCCGTTATTGCAAAGAACCTCAGGCACACATACAAAAGGATGCTGCGCTGAGATTAATATGGCTGGAGAATTCTTCAGATATCCGGCTCACTTCACGGTCACGCTCTTTGCAAGGTTTCTCGGCTTGTCGATGGGAAGCTTTCTCAGCTTTGCTATGTAATAGCTCAGAAGATGGCCGATGATGCATGCGTATATTGCGAACTCTGCATTGTCACAGGGAGGCACTGTGAAGTCCCCATTCACATTTGAGATGACTATGACGTCTGCCCCCCTTGCCTCAACCTCTTTGGCATTGGATACCATATCCGGGCAGTGGTTTGGAATGAGCGCAATAATCGGCGTTCCCTTTTCGACAAGGGCAATTGTCCCGTGCTTGAGCTCTCCGCCCATCATGCCCTCGGCGTGGACGTATGAGATCTCCTTCAGTTTTAGCGCGATCTCCCTTGCGATGGGATAGGACATCCCCCGGCCCAGGACAAACATGTCGTTCTTTTCGTAAAGCCGCTCAGCATACCGCTTTACCTTTTCCTCGTTATCTGCTATGGTCTTTGCAATCTTTTCCGGGATGTCGTTGATCTCTATCCGGCATCCCAGCTGGTTGGCAAGCTCAAGCATCATTATGACCTGGTTGGTGAAGGATTTTGTTGCTGCCACGCAGATCTCCTGGCCGGCAAGTATCTCCAGCGATACGTCTGAAAGCCGCTGGATCGTGGAGTAGGGAACATTTACAAATGAAACAATTTTTGCTCCGGTCTTCTTAACATCCTTAAGGACCGTAACCACGTCCATGGTCTCCCCGCTCTGGCTGATCGCGACAACAATGTCATCGGAATTAACCATCAGAAAGTTCTCGAACTCAGATGCAATGACTGTATGTGCTGTGATCCCAAGCTTTCTCAGGAGATATACACCGACAAGCGATGCATGGTATGATGTCCCGCAGGCCACAAAGAAGACGCGGCTGGCTTTTTTCATCATGCCCGCTATTGCGACAAGCTTGTCCTGATATGTCATCCTGAGGGATTCGATGAGGCGTTCAGATGTTGCCGGCTGCTCATGCACCTCCTTGATCATGAAGTGGTCGAATTTTTCCTTTTGTGTGTCGCGCTTTGTCCATTCAAACTTCACCTTTTTCTTTGGAACACGAACGCCGGCCTCGTTGAAGAACCGGTAACCCTCTGCATCAAGGACTGCATACTCATTATCCTCAAAGAATATCGCCTTATCGGTCCTGTCTGAGAAAGCGTATATATCAGAACCGAGGACGAACCGGTCAGGGCACGGGCCCAGCGCAAGCGGGCTGTCGCGCTTCAGGGCATAGAGGTGGGAATCGCCTTTCCTGAAAAGTATAACCGCGAACGTCCCCCTGATATCCCTTATGAAATTCCTCATCGCTTCCCTGATGTCGCATCGCTTAAGCTGGTCATCAAAGTAGTGGGGAATTATCTCGCTGTCCGTCTGGGTGATGAACCTGTATCCCCGCCCTTCCAGACCCTCCTTCAGTTCAGCATAGTTCTCAATGATGCCGTTGTGGACAGCAAATATGGTCTTGTCTGCGTTGAAGTGGGGGTGCGCGTTTGCTGCAGTCACTCCGCCGTGCGTCGCCCAGCGGGTGTGGCTGATGGCAAGAGATGACATGAGCGAGGGGTCCACCTTTTCCGTGAAGGAATCAATATCTCCGGCATCCTTACTGCAGATCCCCTCTGCCGTGGCAAACCCTATTGAGTCGTATCCCCGGTACTCAAGCCTCTTGATCGCCTTGAGCAGATCAGCACGAATTGAAAATTCACCCTTGCCTATCATGCCCACTATTCCGCACATGTGATGTCCTCCTTTACTATGGCTCCCGGGGTCGTGGACTGTCCTGGCCAGATCTTTCTTCCCGGGTAGATTGAGGTATTGATTCCTGTGTGGACGCCATCACCCATCATGGTGCCTAACTTTCTCCTTCCGGAGTCTGTGAGCCGGCCCTTTACAATGGAGTGGACGTTTCCGTTATCGTGCCTAAGATTGGCTGTAACGGTTCCTGCGCCAAGATTTGCTCCCTGCCCAAGCACGGAGTCCCCAACATAGGAAAGATGGCCTACGGAGACGTTATCAAAGAGTATGGAGTTCTTGATCTCAACGGCATTGCCGACCTTGCAGCTGTTGCCAATGACTGTCCCCGGCCGGATATAGCAGTTCGGCCCGATCCGGCAGTCCCTGCCGATGATTACAGGGCCTTCGATATAGGCCCCGGACTTCACAATGGTCCCTTCACCGAAGATAACCTCACCCTTAACTGTTGCGTTCTTTTCAAGGACCCCGTCGCTGCTTCCCCTTATGCCCTGGATGAGGGATTCGGTTGCATCGAGCAGGCTCCAGGGATAGACTATCGGGTGCCATCCCCCGGATACGATGACCTTTACATCCTTCAGCCCGGCAAAGGCGGATACCATGTCGGTAAGCTCGTATTCGTGGCGCTTTGTTTTCAGGGGCGTTTTCAGGATACTCTCGTCTATGAGATAGAGGCCTGCGTTGACGATGCCGCGGCCGCTGCAGGACTTCTCCCGGATTTGGGCCAGGCTTCCGCCCTTTTTCTCAATGGCCCCGAACTGCGAGACATCATCAACCTCTACTGCCAATATCGAATACTGCCCAAGGCAGGCCCTGATATCCTCCCTGCTGTATAGGTCATCCCCATTCATGACGAGGGTCTTTCCTTTGACGAAATCACCGGCCCGCATGAGGGCATCACCGGTGCCCAGCTGCTTTTCCTGGACGGCATATGATATCTTGATTCCCCGGTAGCTTCGGAGGGATTCCTGTATCTTGTTTCCAAGGTATCCGATAACGATCACCACCTCATCAGCCAGCCCCTGCAGGTTGTCAAGATTGTGCTCGAGAATCGGTTTGTTAAGGACAGGGAGAAGGGCCTTGGGCCTGGTAGCTGTCAGGGGGTGTGTCCTTGTTGATTTGCCTGCTGCAAGGATTACGGCTTTCACCGGATTGCCTCCCTGACTATTGCATTCCATCTTGACATAAGGGAATTGAGCCGTTCCCTGGTCCGGGCCTCTGCATTTATCCGCATTATCGGCTGGGTTCCGCTTGGCCTTATCAGGACAAGGGAATCGCCCCAGTCCATCCTTATCCCGTCGACATCAGAGAACGTGCAATCTTCGGGGACGAGTGATCTGATTTCCTCCATGACCCCGGCCTTCCGGCCCTCAGGGCAGGGCAGCTTGGACCTTTTGAACTCTATATCAGGCATGCGTGAGAGTATTTTTGAAAGCGGTTCCTTCTCAGTCTCCAGAAACTGGAGTATCCTGAATATCGAATAGATTCCGTCTGGCCACAGCCCGAACTCAGGGAAAATGTATGCGCCGCAGGGCTCACCGCCAAAGCAGGCGCCCGCCTCCTCAAGCTTGTTTGCCACAAATACATCGCCCACTGGAGTCCTGATAACCTCTGCGTCAGGCAGGCAGACATCGAGCAGCATGGATGCATCAACCGTGGTGACGACCTTCCTTATGCCGGTGAGCTCGACCATTTTCCTGCAGATATATGCAAGGAAATGATCATAATCAACCACAGTACCGGTGTCATCGATTGTCATGACCCTATCCGCATCACCGTCGTGGCAGAAGCCTATCTGGCACTTTTTCCTCCTCATTATTTCCACGGTCTTTCCAAGATTGACCGGGCTTGGCTCAGGATGCCTGTTGGGAAAGCCGCCGTCTGAGGTTGCATTAACTGAGACAACATCATAGCCGAATTTCTCAAGGAGTAGGGGGGAGATTCCGCAGGCGGCACCGTTTGCAGCATCGATAAGCACCCTCGATTTCCCTTTCAGGCTGAACCTGTCCAGGATGTCTTCTGCATAGTCCGGGCCGATGTCATACTCGTTTATCTCCACATCGACCTCATTCCAGCCCACCTGTTTGTAGCGGCCGGAACCGATTGTGCTTTCAATCTGCGTCTCCTGGCCGGCGGAGAAGGCCCTGCCCTCGCTGTTCCATAGCTTGAAGCCGTTGTATTCAGCAGGATTATGAGAGGCTGTAATCATGACGCCTGCGTCCTTTCCCAGCCTGCGCGTGCCGTAGCAGATGAGGGGCGTAGGCGCTGTATGAAGATCAGTCACCGAGCAGCCCGCGGACAGCAACCCCCCAAACAGCGACGTTTTCAGAACGGTCTGGGAAAGCCGTGTGTCATGGGCTACAACAACATCACTCATGCCCAGAGTGCCGAGTGCCCGGCCAAGATTAAGCGCCAGGTCGGCCGTGATCTTCTCGCCGTACACACCCCGTATCCCTGAACTTCCAAATAGCTTCATGGGCGGTTAACGTTCAACCAAGCTTATATAGTTTACTCAAAATTGGTTTTTAATTAATATTGCTAAAACAGGCAAATATAGACTTATTCGAGTCATGTTAATCAATAATTTACTTGAAATGGCATCAATCAATTAATAACCGGCTAAACTCCTTAATGTGCTTTATTCAGCCACCGTGAGATTAAAAAATACATATGAATATTATAAAACAGTTCATAATAATAAAATATTTATATTAGTAATGGCATCCGGCAGCGCATGAGGGAAAGCTATATCGTCAGGGAAGAGAACAACCAGCTCTATTTCAGCCCGGCTGCAATCTACAGCGATGTCTCACATATCAAGGTCATCAGCAACGATATCCGCATCGAGATACTAAAGCAGCTCACAAAGAAGCCAATGTATCCTGCAGAGCTTGCAAAGAAGATGGGGCTCCCCGAACAAAACGTGTACTACCACATAAAGGCGCTCCTCAAAGCAGATATCCTGGATATCGTCGAGAAAAAGGAAATCCGGGGGACAGTGGCCAAGAAGTTTGCGCCAAAGTACATGAATTTCGGGCTATCCCTCTCAGAAGAATGGAACCGGATGGGCAACCCCGATGCGCCAACGAACAAGAAACTCTCACTTCTCCTTCAGCCCTTCATAGCTGATGGCATATTCACCTCGGTTATTGTTGTGGGCAGCCCGGATCCCCACGGGCAGTTCAAGGCGAGGGCCAGGGATGGGCACTATGCCACAGACCTTGCGCTGTTTCTCGGCAAATACGGGGGCATCCCCTCACTTTCCTCAGTGTGCCTTGATGTAAATGTCATCGACAAGAGGCAGAACATGATTGTGCTGGGCGGACCCATCACTAATCTGCTTGCCAGCGAGATCAACTGTGCCCTGCCGGTCAAATTCTCGGACAAGAAGCCGTTTGGTCTCACTTCCGACAGAACAAAAAAGAAATATTCCGATGATAACATAGGCATTGTTGCCAGGATCCTGAATCCCTCGGACAAGTCAAAATACATCCTCTACCTTGCCGGGGTCTCGAACATAGGGACCAAGTCAGCAGTGATAGCCCTCACCCGCAATACTGGCGTACTGCTCCAGACATTCAGCAACCAGAAGAACTGGGGCGCTGTTGTCAGCGGGTATGACCTGGACGGCGACGGAGAGGTGGATTCTGTGGAGATACTTGAGTAACCCTCACTTCCTGTTCTGGAACAGGCCATATTGAATCCATATTATGGCCATATTGGAATTCATGACTGCCACCGGCGTTACGCTCACATTTGGCACAAGTTTTATATAGAAAGTCTGCGCTGAGGCAATGCATGGTGCTGCGACATCTGAAAAAATTACTTCTAGGAGACCACATTACGCAGCTGGAGCAGAAGGTGGGCAGCGCATTTTACCACGTAAGGAACGATATCGATTTCCTCAAGCAATGGGTATCACACCTTCACGAGAAGGGACAGGCACTGGAGAGTTCCCACCACGACCAGACCAGGGACACATCCAAGGATATCAAGGACATCAGGGGCTGGCTGCACTACCTGTATAACCACAGCACCGAGCTCCACAAATACATGCAGGAGACAACAAGATACATGCAGGAACTCGAGAGGAAGAACCTGGAGCTTACAGATAAGCTGGAAAAAATTGAGCAGGGACAACTGAGGACACTCGAAAGGACAACTGAGGACATCAGAAGGGACATGTCCCTGAAAAAGGACAAGTCAGGACATGAAGACGCCGACAATATGGGAAGCACCCAAACACCTGCGATTAATCAGGGAGAATTTACAGGAAGCCAGCGGGAAGTACTCAATCTGCTATACTATTCAGACAGGCCGCTCACCTACGAAGAGATATCATCCCACGTCTATAAAAAGGAAAAAAGCATCAGGAATCTGATGTATGAGCTAAGGAAGAAGGGCGTCAATGTTGAAACAAAGGCAGTGGGCGACAGACGGTTCGGCTTCTTTGTAGGGAAAGGGGAAAAGATCAGAATATCGGGGAGATGACGTGTCCTTAAGGACATGTCCTCGCGTCCCTAAAGGACGGGACAAGTGAGGACATCAAATCCCGAGCTTTTGCCTGAGTTCTTTAAGAAAATCAGCATAACCGGAGCCTGGAGTGCAGGGAAGAATGTCATGCTTCATCTCTTCCGCCTCTGTTGCACAGACACTGAAAATCTCAGCATCAAGATTCTCACGGACCTTTTCTGCAGGATACTTTCTCCGGTTAAGGCGCCTCTTGAGTAGGGATAGCCCGCAGGAGGTAACAACCACAACATCCACGTAGGCCCTGGGCAGGAAGTGAGCCAGATGGCTGTCAAGGATCAGGCCCGGGCACTCCCGGGGGTCACGCCCGTTGATATAGCCCTTCAGAAAGCGATTTAGGCATCGTATATCGACAATTTTGCACTTCCTGAGGGCATCTGTACCCTCGTACAATTTGTTTGCGCCTATGAGCTTATTCAGCTCGATATGCTCATACCCGAGTGAGCGCGAGAGTCTCTTGGCAAGCGTGGTCTTGCCTGTTGCGGGCGTGCCCGTTATTACAATTACCTTTGGCCGCTTCATATGAACAGATAGATGGGATGTTATTTAAATATCTTGGGCAGCGGAAGGCGGAAAAGTGAGAACTTCATACCCTGGATATGCCTTCCCTGTAGACTTTGGAGAAGACGGTGATGAAGATTTCCTGCTCAACGGGAATCCCGGCGCCTATGAAGGCCTTTGCTAGCTCGGTTCCGACCTCTTCCTGGGTGCCCTGACAGCTGAACTTAAGAAGCCTCTTGAGGGTAAAATCGCACATGAAGTCCTCGTTTATGTTGATTGCCGCCCTTTTCATTCCCACCCTCACTTTTGCCCTGGTGAGGTCAACGTTGAGTTTATCCCGCTCAAACACGAGGCTTTCTTTTTCTATGAAGCCATGGTTGAGGAGTTCAGTCTTGATCAGCAGACGGAGGTAGTCTACTGCAGCTAATTTGGACTCATCCAGCCCATCTGCACCAAGCACATCATGAAAAGTGAGTGATTGGAGCTGTGCCGGCCTGAAGACCCTGCCCAGGTAGCGGACTGTTTTCTGCCTTGCCCCCTTTTTTGTCCACTTGTTCTTTACAAGGTATGCGTACTGCGTATCCTTGATCTTCTTTATGCGGATGAACATGTACAGGTTAGGCACCATGAAATATTTAAGCTTTTCGGTTATTTTATCGACGAAGAAGCAGCATATTGCTACTGGCCTTTGTTTTCCATTTTGAGCCGGATGAGCTCCCACAATACATAGGCCATAACGGTGAACATTGCGCCCAGAAGGAACCAGAGGGCAATGCTTGGCGTGGAGGCAATCTGAGGGGCCACCTGAGGAACTGCCTGGACTGCCGCATCGGCTGCCTGCGGTGCTGCTTCCATAAGAGCCCTTGCCGGAACTGCCTTTTCCTCAAATGAGGCGGCGCTGAGGGCTGCCTTTTCCATTCCTGACAGAAGATGGACCGCTCCTGCTGCCGCAACTGCAAAAAGTGAGACCGGAAGGATCCCTTTGAGCTTTTCCATAAGCCCTGAGGATTCCTTTGGCGCGATTATTATGAGCTTGTTAGCGAGCTTGTAGTGGTTGACCTCTTTTCCCTTTTCAGAATAGTGGAATTCGTCAACCTCGACGAGCTGGTTGTCGTAGAGGTGCTTGAGATTGTAGTGGACTGTTGAGATGGGAAGACTGAGCTCTTTTGCGATTGCTGACTCAGTTGCGTCTTTCTTGGATGCAAGATGGTCAAGGATCTTCCTGCAGGTCTCGCTCCCGATTACCTGGGCGAGCTTCTTTGCCTTTGATTCCTTTAATGAGACGAGCACGAATGATTCTTCTGACATGCTGCTGAAAATGACGAGCTTCTATTTAAATGTTCATTTGACTTTGAATGGATTTGAAGTCACGAAATGTTTTTATAAGACAGAAGACACACCTACTGCATGGCATTTTTCAGAATAGGGCACAGGGGCGCTGCCGGCCTTGAGCCGGAGAATACGCTAGTGTCTATTCAGAGGGCAATCGATCTCGGTGTGGATGCTGTCGAGTTTGACGTGCACATGAGCAAAGACGGTGCGGTTGTTGTTATCCATGACGACACTGTTGAGCGGACAACAAACGGAAGCGGAGCAGTAAGTGAGATGACTCTTGCCGAGCTTAAGGCGCTTGATGCAGGGAAGGGCGAGAGGATACCGACACTCTTGGAGGTTATTGGCCTGGCAAAGGGAAGGGTGAAGATGGTCATTGAGCTCAAGGGTGCTGATACTGAGGAGCCTGTTGTTCGGATTGTTGAGGAGAAAGATATTGCTTCGGAAGTTATTGTTATTTCATTCAACCACGACCGGGTGAAAAGGGTGAAGGAACTGAATCCGAAGATACGGACAGGGATACTGATCGTCGGTGCACCCGTGTACCCTTCGCACCTTGTTAAAGATGCCTCTGCTGACAATATCCACCCAAACCTAAACTTT
Source organism: archaeon (assembly GCA_043823195.1). Lineage (GTDB taxonomy): Archaea > Nanobdellota > Nanobdellia > Woesearchaeales > JBDRAZ01 > JBDRAZ01. The sequence goes on along the minus strand of JBDRAZ010000103.1, from coordinate 33,640 downwards.
GTGGACAGGGAGTTTGTCGAAGAGGCGCACAGGTCAGGGATCCATGTGAGCGTCTGGAATGCGGATACTGTCGAGGATATCAAGAAGATGAAGGGGCTGGGCGTTGATTCAATAGGGAGCAACTATCCGAACCTGCTTGGATAAAATGATCCGCGAAATCAGCGTCTCATCGTCCCAAAAGCAGGAACTGATTGACATCTCAAAAGAGCTTGCAGATATTGTTGAGAAGTCGGGCGTTAAGGAAGGCCTGTGCAATGTGTATGTGCCGCATGCGACTGCGGGGATAATCATCAACGAGAACTATGACCCCGCGATCTGCATGGATTTTCTGGAAGCAATGGATAAGATGATCCCTTCAGGGGTATGGAGGCATGACCGTGTTGACGGAAACGCATCTGCCCACATCAAGGCAGCGATTGTCGGGCCCGGCGAGTCCATCCCCATTAAAGACGGAAAGCTCCAGCTCGGGACCTGGCAGTCGCCAATGCTTGCTGAGTTCGACGGGCCCAGGAACGAAAGAAGGGTCCTCGTCACAGTTATTCGTACCTGAGGGCGTCAACGGGCTTCAGCCTGGATGCTGTCCGAGCAGGAAGGAGCCCGGCAACAGAGCCGATTAGCAATGCAAAGAGCAGGCAGCTGATGATAAGCGCGGGCGGGAAGACGGGAGTCAGAAGCGCATACCCTGCATTTGCTGCAATGGAGCCCCCGGCGGAGGAGATCAGGTAGCCCAGGCCAACGCCAAGGATTCCGCCGATCAGCCCGAGAAGGCCTGATTCCACCACGAATATAAAGAGAATGTCGCCGTTCTTTGCGCCAATTGCCTTCATGATCCCGATCTCCTTTGTCCGTTCCAGGACAGCGGTATACATGGTGTTCATGATGTTGACTCCGGCAACAAGAACAGATATGAGTGCTATGAGGACAAGAACGCCGTTTATGACAAGCAGTATTGAGCCAAATGTCTGCATCACCTGGTCAAAGGTCTGGATATAGAAGTCTTCCTGGCCCTCTTTCAGCCCCCGTAGCTTCCTGAGCCTGTCTGTTGCCCGCTCAGCGACCTGTGATGGGTTCTCGCCTGCACGGGCCGCAACAAACTGATACCTGTCCTTTGTCTCAGGATAGAGCATCTCAAACCCGTCGAGTGTCAGGTAGATGTTGCTGTCATCCTGCGGATTGCCGATTGCCTCATAAATGCCGACAACATCGAGCTTGATGCCGTTGACTGTCAGCTTGTCGCCGACCCTGACCGGGTCCCTGAATATCTTGTTCGGCACGCCGTAGTTATAGCCGATTGTGGCCTTTAGCCGGTCGCTAGGCTTGGGGGGCCTGCCCTCAAGTACAGATACAGTAAACATCTCCTCGACAAGCCTGCGCTCTTTTCCCGCGGTCATGCCCATTGCAAATACATAGATATTCTTGCCGTCCTTCTCAACAGCGGCACCCTTCATGTACATCGCTGTAAGCTCATCGATGCCCTTTGTCTTTGCGATGTAGTCAACCTCTTCCCTGCTGAAAAAGAAATTGTCATCTGTTGGTGACTGGCCAAAGCCTGTCGGCTGGGCCATAATCTTGTCGCGGCCCATCTTGTTGGCCATCTCATCCATGTAGACACTGAGGCCCTGCCCAAAGCTGACTAGTGCAAATATCGCAGATATGCCTATAAGTATTGAGAGGACAGTGAGCCAGCTGCGCATCTTCCTGTGCAAAAGGCTGCTCAGCGAATACTTGAAATACTCAAGCCTCATTTGGAGAACCTCAATGCATCAACAGGATGGAGCCTTGCTGCGCTTAGCGCGGGAGCGATCCCTGCAAGGCTTCCGATGGTAAATGAGAAAGCCAGTGCCCCGGCAAGGAGCCAGGGCGAGAAACTGGCTGAGATCAGGTCAGAGCCAAGGGCAAGCCGGCCCGCTGCAGAAAGGCCCGTTGCCATAAGAACACCGAGGATCATGCCGATCAGCCCCCCAAGAGACCCTATGAGGCCTGACTCAATAAAAAAGAGGGTGAATATGTCTGAGTTCCTGGCGCCGATTGATTTCATGATCCCGATCTCCTTTGTCCTTTCCAGGACGGCCGTATACATCGTGTTCATTATGCCAATCCCGCCCACCAGGAGGGAGATTCCCGCAATGATGTAGACAAAAAGCTGTACTGCAAACAGGCTGTCGTTGAGCGTTTTCACGGCGTTTTCCGGTGTTTCAACACTGAAGTCCTCCTCGCCCTCCTTGACATTGCGCTCCTTTCTCAGGAGTTTTTCCAGATTGCCCTGGATAGCCTTAATCTGAGCCTCATCCCTGACAATGACCGCCAGGATGTCAACCTTGTCATGATCGTTATATAGATCGCGCATGACATCATCATTCATGACTATTGCATTATCGATAAGGAAGCTGCCCTTGCTTTTCATAATGCCAACTGCCTCAAAGGTCTTACCCTCAATGGTGACCCTCTGGCCCACATTTACAGGCTGCCCGAACTTCTTGTCATCCACATAGTTTGCACCGAGGACAACCTTGTAGAGGTCGCCGTCCTTGAGAAGCCTGCCCGATTCAACCTCAACGTTCATAATCCTTACCAGCTCACGCCTCTCATCCCCGTCCGGGAGGCTGACGATGTACTCTATCTTCTGATGGTCCCTGAATTCGACGCGACCGCTCCTTACCAGCCTTGAAATCGCGTACTTAACCCCCGGTATCTGCCTGATCTTTTCAGCATCATCTACTGTAAGCGGATTGATGACCCCTGAGCCGGGGGGGCCCATCTGCACCCCGCCTGCCTGCACGGTAAGCACATCTGTGCCCAGCTCCCCAAACTGGCCTGTGATTGCCATGCGCAGGCCTTCACCCAGGCCAATAAGCGAGACAACGGCTGCAATGCCGATGAAGATGCCTATCATGGTAAGATAGCTCCTCACCTTCCGGTTGCGGATGTTTCTGCAGGAGAACATGAAGAAGTCAGCAATCATTTTGCCAGGCTCTCGACAATGGTACCGTCCCTGAGATACTCGACCCTCTGGGCAACCTTTGCAAGGTTCTCATCGTGGGTAACCATGATGATGGTCTTGCCCTTCTCCTTATGAAGCTTCTTGAGAAACTCAATCACCACGTGGCCTGTCCTGCTGTCGAGGTTTCCGGTCGGCTCATCAGCAAGCACAATCTCGGGATCATTGCTGAGCGACCTTGCTATTGCTACCCGCTGCTGCTGGCCGCCGGACAGCTCAGTGGGCCTGTGGCCAATCCTGTCCCCCAGTTCCACCAGTTCAAGGAGCTCCTTTGCCCTTTTGAAGCGCTCATCCCTTGGGATGCCCTGAAACGTCATGGGGAGCATCACGTTCTCAATTGCGCTCAGGGTGTTGATGAGATTGAACTGCTGGAAAATGAATCCGATCTTTCTTCCGCGTATCTGCGCAAGGTCTGACTCGGTCATGCTTGAGATGTCCTGCCCGTCAAGGTATATGTGGCCTTTTGTCGGTATGTCAAGGCAGCCGATCATGTTCACTGCTGTTGATTTCCCGCTTCCAGACGGACCCATAATGGCAAGAAACTCGCCCTTTTTGACCTTGAGATTGAGGTTGCGCGATGCATTTACGGAAACCTCACCCATCTTGTAGATTTTCCAGACCGAATCCAGCTTGATAATTGTGTCTTTCATTTTTCACTCCTTTTTTATTATATGGTCATATATGGAGATTATATTAAGATTTCGATTTAATGGAATGAATCTGCTGGGTTGCGTTTGTGTTGCCATTTTTTAAGGGTAAAAGCAAAAGATTAATATAGAAAAATGCTGTAACGCCCGGGCATGATAGAAAAACGAGGATTAGGGAGTTATGTCTTAAGCGGCAGTGGCCATGATGCAGCAAACCTGGCAAACAGGGTGCTGGAGATAATGGCTGTCATGCAGAGCGGGCCGGTGACATATCATGTGGGCGACACTATTGCAAGGCCTGCAGGGGAAGTAACACCAGAAGACATGTCCGCTATTGGCAGGTTCTGGGAGATGATGCCAGGCCGTTTAGCAATAATCGGAAGACTCTACCAGAAACCAGCAGGAGATTATCTTCTTCAGGTTAACGGGACTCCGGAAGAGAAGCAAAGATTTGACGGCATGTTCAGGGGCTGTCTGTAGAGGTAGCATGATGCAACTGAAAACTGGTCCGGGGAAAGGAAAGAGATAATTGACGAAATCAGTGCACGCATGCAGCGATTTTGAGCATATTTTAAATATAACCTCTTTGATTCTATCTTATCATGGATGAATCACGGGCGCTTGATGCGCTCAGCAAAATGGTGGGACAGAAGGTTATCGTAATCCTGAAGAACGGGAAAACCTACAAAGGAATTCTTAAGGCAGCGGATCCATACACAAATATTGCCCTTGAAAAGCCCGAGGTTTTCATTTCCGGCTATAATGTTGCATATTGTTCTCTAGCATAAAATATTTATAGGCGAATGATTCCTTTTTAGCGGGGGGGAAAATGCAGTGTGACATATGCGGGTCTGAAGGGCCCCAGAAAAGGGCAATGATCGAGGGCACTGAGCTTAATGTGTGCAGCAGGTGTGCAGCATACGGAAAAGTGGTCGGGCCGGTCAGGGTTCCCAAAAAATCTGAGCCTGCAAGGGTTCGGACGCTGCCGGAGAAGGAGATGATTCAAATAATCACTGAAGGGTATCCTGCTCTGGTAAAGGCGGCAAGGGAAAGATTGGGCATGAAGCAGATTGAGCTTGCGCTGAAGATATCTGTGAAGGAATCTGTCATCCATAAGATTGAATCTGGGCATTTTGAGCCGCCGCTTGAGCTTGCCAGGAAACTGGAGCGATTTCTGAAGATTCAGCTGGTCGAAGAGCATGAGGAAGTCCATGAAGGCAAAAGGCCGGCAAGCGGCAATGAGCTGACCCTTGGGGACTTTGTCAAAATCAGAAAAAGGCATAAATGACCAGATAGGCCGATACCAGCCACGCAAGAAGGGCCAGGATGATTCTCCAGTCCGCAAGGGCTTTTTCCGGATGCCTGGCGATAACTGAGTCTGCCTGAACCAGCCAGATATACCTGAAAACTGCATAGATTACAATAGGCAGGGTAAGGAGCAGGGCATGCACACTGAGAAAGGAATAGAGGGAATAGGAGATGATAAGGACTGTTGTGACAATAATCATCATGGAATCTAGCAGCTCCATTGAGTAGCTCCCCAGCACCTTCCTGTGCTCTATTGACGCCTTACCAAGAAAACGCAGCTCTGCGCGCCTTTTGCCGACTGTGAGAAACATCGATAAAAAAAAGGGGCAGAGTATCAGCCAGGGGCTGATCCAGACCTTTATTATGAATGCTCCTGAGACCGTCCGCACCACAAAGTTCAGGGCAACCAGGATGATGTCCAGGATGGGTTCATTCTTTGCCCAAAAGGAATAGACCGATGTCAATGCAAATATCAGGACGACTGCAACCGAGAATGCTGCATCAAGAGAGAGCGCGGCAAGCAGTCCCCCGACAGCCAGCATAATGGCAATGAATACTGCAGACCATGAACTGATGTGCCCTGAGGCAATGGGCCGTCCTGCCTTTTCAGGATGCCTCCTGTCCTTGCCTGCATCCACCAGGTCGTTAATGATGTAGTTGGCTGATGATACCAGGCAGAGGGAGATAAAGCCCACGATTGTCGGGAGAATGTATCCCGGGACTAGAAGGTTGCCTGAGAAAAACAGTGCCGTAAATATGACAAGATTCTTGTACCATTGCTGAGGCCTGAGGAGGTTCAGATACTTCATTGCTCTGTTATTTTCAAAAAAGCTATAAATACTTTTTCATTAGCACCAGAAATGGCTTTGGTTTTCAGGGGATATGGGGGATTTGCATGGCTCTATGCATGCCTTCGGTTTATGGCGCTTCCGCCCGCTTTCCTGAACAGGGCCTCAGGAAAGGTGCTGGATGTGGGTTGCGGCTTTGGGCAGTATTCGCTCTTTCTTGCTGCAAGGGGATGCCGGGTTACCGGGATTGATATGAATGAACAGCGGATTGGGATTGCCCGGAATGCTGCTAAAAAGATGGGGCTTGATGCTGAGTTTATGGCCGGCAGAATAGAGGATGTCAGGGGCCGGTATGATACAATCATCATGGTTGACCTGCTCCACCATGTCGAAAGGCAGCCGGAAGTGCTGAGGCAGTGCAGGAAACGTCTGGCCAAGGGGGGCGTGCTGATTGTCAAGGAAGTGGATGTGCGGCCCCGGCATAAATACATGATAAATTACCTGCAGGATAAGCTGATTACCGGCGGAAGGGCGTTTTACCGGAGCAGCGGCGAGATGATGAATCTTCTTAGGGGGGCGGGGTTTTCAGTACGCATGAAAAGAATCAGTCATCCGGTCTACGCCCATGTCCTGTTTGTCTGCAGGACCGAGTAGAAGCAGCGGCTCCTGTTTTGAAAATACACCGTCCGGAAGTTTGTCCTGGCCGTCTGAAGAAGGTGTGCGGTTGCCTCAGGGCAATCAGGGTCGTCAGGAGGGCAGGAGAGGTCTCCCTCGCAGGTGTCGATATATATGGTCATGGTTTCTGTGGTGTTCCCGAGCAACCCGGAATACCTGTCTGCAAGCCGGGCGCCGTACAGCGGATAGTACAGCAGGCCTATCGGGCTATCATACGAATAGGACAGCCTTGGGTTGTTCGTCAATATGCTGCCCACCGGCCGGATCGAGTAATATTCGGGGTTCAATGCGGGCCTGTCAAGGCCATGGTATGCAACAATTGGCATAATTGCGAGTGATACAAAGAGGACGAAGGCCCTGAGCTTCGCACCTTTTAACAGCTGCATCATGCCGTGCGCTGCCAGAATTGAGAGCGCGGGAAGAAAGAAAATGAAATAGCGGGGTGTCCTGCATGGCTGAAGCATAAGGTAGATGAGCGGAAGTGCAAGGCACAGGATGAGCAAACCCCTTCTCCCGGCGCGATGGATTCCGAGGAGCGCAAGCAGGAAGAGGGGGTTTTCTGATATAATCTTTGCAAAATAATAGTACCAGGGGTTTGGGTAGAGGACTGTGCAGCCAACAACCTGTGAAATGACCTGTGTGGCAGAGACCATGGGAAATACAGGATTACCGTACATCACATGGTTCAGAATGAGGTATGGTGCCACGGGGATAATGAACCCGGACAACTGCCTGACAGCCATTCTCGGGCGCCATGCAATGAATATCACCAAAAACAGACCGTAATAGAATTTGGTAAGGAAGGCCAGGGCAATGAAGATTCCGCAGATGAACGGGCGCCCTCTCTGGTGCAGCGCGAGGAGGAAAAAGAGGGTTGCGGGAACAGCTGCAAGGAGCGTATGCGAAGAGAAGATATATTCGGGTGCAAGGGAGAAGAGAAGCGAGGCAATGAGGGCGGTTTTTTTGTCAAAAAACTGTTCTGCAATGAGGTAAACCAGGGCAACAGAGACCAGGCTGAATGCGATAAGGACTGCCTTTCCGCCCAGAACAGGAGGCAGGCCCGCTTTCCAGACAAGCCCCAAGATAAGGGGCCAGACCGGCGGCCTGATGGGCTCCCAGAGACCTGAGCTGCCGCCGGAATAGATGTACTTGCCCATCCCAAGATAGACGGAGCCGTCCCAGCCGGGATCGATGGGAAACAACATCCTGGCTGCCAGGGACAAAAGCAGTATGAAGACCAGCCCGCGTCTCATCGGAGCCTCTGGAGGTTCTTAAGAATATAGAGGACCATCAGGAGCTCATGGTATGAGGGCCTGAATGATCCCTTTGATGCCCACTCAACAGGAAACTCTACAATCCGATAGCCCCTGCGCTGGGCGCGTATGAGGAGTTCTGCGTCCCAAAAATAGCCGCGGCTACCGGATGTGCCCATCTCTTCAAGAAGCGTCATGAGAACATCGCGCCTGAAGGCCTTGAAACCGCACTGGTGATCCATGATTCCCGACCGCATAATCTTACGCACCAGCCAGCAGTATGCAAGGCTGATTGCATGGCGGTAGCGCTGGCGCCTGGGTTTTTTTCCCAGAAGCCTGCTGCCAATGGCGATGTCTGCCCCCGCTGAAACATGGGAGATCAGCTCACCAAGGTGCTTAAGGGGTGTTGCAAGGTCTGCATCCATGAATACTATAATCGATCCCTTTGCCTTTTTGAATGACCTGGCAAGGTTTTCCCTTCGTGTGGGGCCTTTCCCGTACCTGATGCAGCTGATGGATGCGAGGCCGCTCAGGCGCCGGGCAATCTCGGGTGTATTATCACCGGAGTTGTCATCAATTATGAATATCTCAAACCTTTTTCCCAGGGCGGATAATTCCATGTGAAGGGCCCTTGCGTTTTTCTCCAGTACCGCGCCCTCATTATATGCCGGCAGAAAAACTGAAATCATGCATCATGATGTAACCGGGAATGTTATAAAGCTTTTGGCAAAGCTTTTATATCCAAGAAGATTAGGTTTTTCAATGAATATCAGTGTTTTTTCTGATGACCCGGTAATGAACCTTAGTGTAGGCATATTCCTTGTGCTGTTCTCTTTTCTGCTTTTCCTGTCCGGGACCCATCTGCTGGCGCTGTTCAGGCGCGAGAGGAGATGGCCCAGGAAGGATGAGCCTGTCACGGTCATAATACCTGCATATAATGAGGAGAAGAACATAGGGCGCTGCCTCAGGTCAGTTCTTGATTCTGACTATGAGAAGATGCAGGTGATTGTTGTGGATGACCAGTCAGCTGACAGGACAGCAGAAATTGTCAAGAAGATGATTGCAGACAACACCTCAGCAGACATCTGCCTTATCCGGGGAAGCCATAAGGGGAAATCCGCGTCGCTTAACAGCGGCATAGCAAAATCCAAATACCGCTATATCCTCACTGTTGATGCTGACGTCATAGTTGAGCAGGACACAATCGCAAAGATGGTCGCGCCGCTTCAGGATGGGCGGGTGTCTGCAACAAACTGCATTGCCGTGATAAGGGACCCAAAGGGCCTGATCGAGGAATACCAGCGGATTGAGTTCTTCCTGAACAACCTGATAAGGGTTTCTTTCTCAAGGGTATTTGGAAACAGCATATGGTTCTTTGGCGCAGTTGCCTGCTACAAAAGGGATGTCCTTGAAAAGATAGGGTATTTCAAGAAGGACACGCTGACAGAGGACATGGACATCTGCCTCGAGATGTATCTTGCCAGATATAAGGTAGTCACCGTAGCTGATGCTGTCATATCCACAAGGGCGTGCGGCACGCTCAAAGGGCTGTTTGCCCAGAGAATGAGGTGGTATTTTGGTGCGCTCCAGTCGCTTGTCAAGAACAGGAGGCTCCTTAGGCTGCAGAAGGGATCGCCATCGGTCCTGTTCCTGTTCTTCAACCAGTTTTGGTGGACGTTCTTTTCGTTCATATTCCTGCCCATCATAATATACCAGGTGAGCTACTGGTGGCCGGGCCAGGGATTCTATGGGAATCTGCTATACCTGATCAGGTGGTTCTCGCTATGGGGCCCGTTCTACGTGCTATATAAGATTCCCGAATGGGGAATCTCGCTCCTGAACATCTTTGGTGTTCTTTCAGGGATAATCACCCTGCTGCTGACAGCAAGCGCGCTCCGGATGTTTTCCGGAAGGCCGCGGCTGATGACAGCCATAGCAGTAGTTTTCTATTTCCCGTATACCATAGTAATTAACCTGATCATTGTGTCTGGCGTGATAAAATACCTGCGTTCAAAGAAGAAGTATTTTAGCTAGGCGTGGCTGAGTAAAAAACTTCACAGTACCGTCCGCTGTGGACATAGAGGACCATGCCGATAACAGTCATAATCAGGCTTGATGCGCTCAGCACCAGCGCAATCACCGCGTATTTCAGACCCCCGTATTTCTTTGGGTCCCTCATTATCTTCTGGATTGCAATTACCGCAAAATATGCGGAGATTATGCTGATTGCGATGTTAAAAAGGGGTATCCAGAACCCAAGGCTCAGGAAGAAAGCCACTTTTGCATACAGGGAATCCTGCTTCATATCGCATTCCCGTTCTTCTGAAGCATGAACCATTTCATGGTCCGGTTGAAAAGCGCTTTTGCTATCCCCATGTTGACAAAGACCGTCAGTACAAGGCCTATCGAAAGCGAACTCAGGATCATCCTTGGCACGTCCCTGAACTTCCTGCTGATGCCAAGTGCAATCGCGCTTGAGAGTATGAAACCGCTGGTGAGCGAGATGTTTCTTGCGGTCTCTGAGAGGAACCTCGGCCAGTCAATGGGGCCGGGCCTTGTCGAAATCACCGTCAGGAGGCCAAAGGCTGTTATGGCAAGCAGAAGCACTGCAAAGAGGTATCCTGACGCAAATATGAGCACGTTGCACTTCTCAATTCTGCTGACTGCCCTACCCTTAAGGATGTCAAAAATGTGCTGCTTGAATGCGCTTATAACGCCAAAGGCCCACCGCATCTGCTGCCTGCAAAGGTCCCGTAGCGTGTACGGGGCTTCGCACTTGCACTCCAGGTCCTCGAGATAGACAAGCCGCCTGCCCGCCTTGATCAGCCTGAGCGAACATTCAACATCTTCTGTAAGTGACCCTGCCTGCCATCCGCCAACGGCAACCAGGTCCTTCTTCCTGATTGCCTCAGCTGAGCCGCAGAGGAATGAAGTTCCGCTTACCCGGTGCATAAAAGGCAGCGCAATGTTATGGCAGATCAGCGAGATGGTCCCGCCGGCAATAGAGATCAGGTTCTGGCTAAAGTTATGGAGATTCCATTTGGCCTGGACTACAGAGACGCCCTCATCTGCAAAGGGTGCGACAATCCTGCGAAGAAAATCCTTTTCAGGCAGGAAGTCCGAGTCAAATATAACAAGGAGCTCTCCGTCTGAATACTTGAGCATATGGTTCAGGTTTCCGGGCTTGTATCCGGTGTTTTTGCCGCGGCGGGTTACCGTTACCATGTCGCTGTGCTCATGAGCAAACTCATCAATCAGCGCCGATACATTTGGATCATTGCTGTCATCGCCGATGATTATCTTGTATTTTTCAGCCGGATAGTCAAATTCAAGGCACTTTTTTGCGCAGTTCAGTGCAGCGAGCTCATTATATGTCGGAATCTGCACCGTGACATAGGGCTCATCTCCCTTTTGAAGATTGCTGCCTTGCCTGCGTTTCCCAATCAGTACGGCAACACCCATCAACAGATAGAACAATGTAACAGCAACAGCAACATAGATGAAGGCATAAAACAGGGCATCAAAGAAACTGTTCAGATAGTCCAGAATCATCCTAGAGTAATTCAGGTAAAAAAGGTATACATACTCCCCTGCGGTGCTGTACAGCCCCGTGAAAATATCGAATAGCACCCGTCCAAATGATTGCCCTATCATCTCATACCGCTCTTTTTATCATACTGCCTATTGTCAATCCTATTAATCTGGATTGCTTTATAAATTTTTCTAAACCATGAAAATCCGGCCAAGTGACAAAAAAAAAGCATCATCGTCTAATTTTCCAGATTTGCGCTTCAGATGAATTGTAAGCCACCTGAAAAGTGTCATTGTTGCGGAATAAAAAAAGCAGACCCTCTTCGGAGTCAGTCCAGACCTGCCCGTCCAGCATGGCCTGATCTATGAATATGTGGGTAATGCCGTACCTGTCAAGGTCTGCCCTGGTATTCTCTAGATTCCTCGAGTAGAAGATCTCCTGTGAGTCGTTGTAGCGGACAAACACATCCGGCTCGGCGGAAAAGAGGGAATCCATGACTGGCCGCCTTTCAGCGAAGTATTCAATGAGATAGCCGTTGGAGTAGTGCGAGAGCACCACATCGGACTCAGCTGAATTCCCCCGAAGCCAGGATAGCGCATCTGCAGCGCCAGGATGAGGCTCAGCAGATACCTGGCGGTCTGCATATATGAGCGAGGAGTAGAATATTCCAGTAACAAGGGCAACAACAGTAAGGTTCCTTATCAATTTCAGATTCCAGTTCATCCCTATTATGCGCAGGAAGGCAAAAGCTGAAAAGGGTGCCAGGATGTAGATGAGATACGGGATCATCTCAGACCCATAGGAGCCAGCCAGGAGCAGAATAATCAGCACATATATCCCGATAGGCCGGGTTTTGGTTTTCCATGCCCTGGCCAGGCCCCAGATTGAGAGGAGCAGGGTGAATACAGCAAACCCTATATGCGCACCCAGGCCGGTAATAAGCTCCTTAACAAGGTCCTTTTCAACTATGTTAACTGGTCCGGCCATGTAGCCCGGCAGGGCAAGAAAGACACCTGCAAGTCCGATGGCAACCAGGGGAAGGATCAGCTTTCTAAAGTTCCTCTGATGAATTGCCCAGGATACGGTCACAACAGCGGCTACACCAGAAGGTATCCAGCCGAAAAAGGGAAGCAGCGCATAAAAAAGCAGGGATACAGCATAGCTGGTTTCGTACAGGTACAATGCAAGCATAATGGCAAATATGGCCAGGGCAAAGGCATTAGAGGTTACATAAAGATAGATGAATGCCGGGGAGACTATCACGAAAAATGCCGAGGCATAGCGGAGGGGTGCATCAAGAGCCGCCCTCTTAAGGAGGGAGTTGTAGAGCATAAGGCTGGCCAGCCCCAGAACAAACTGCAGTACCTGGGATGCTACCCTGCCAAACACATGGCTGAATCCCCTGAGAACATAATGGTAGGGGTTTAGGGACATGGGCCGCCCCATGAGCTGATCCGCTGGGTTTGCGGATAGCCTGGCATGATAATAGGCTTCATCCCCCATCAGCAGCCCATCGTAACGGACCTGCCTGACAATATCAGGGACAGCAATTATGCATGCTGCAAGGAGCAGCACGAACAGCATCAGATCGTATTCCCGTTTCATTTTAGTGTGCAAAGAGGCTGGTATATCAGCGCAGATTCATTGTAAACCTGCCTGAAGCAGCGGTCATCCAGGTAAGGCAGGTCATTAATGCCGTAGCGGCTTTTGGCATGGCGGGATACAATAATGTAGTCGACATCGTATTTGGTCAGCAGGCTTATCGCTGAGGTCGTATAGGGGACAGAGAACATGGAGTCGACATCCCTGAAGCGCTGGTTAACATTGTCGATGAGGAGGAAATTCGTGTCCATGACATTTCTTTTTTGGGAAATGTAGTTGATAATGTGGCCCTCTTCCGGGGCTGCAAGAACCGTCCCCTGGGCATTGCCGCGCAGCCACAGGTAGGCCTGCAGCTCATCCGGGCGCATAAGATTGTCCCTTACTGATGATGCAAACCGGAGTGATGGTATGAGCGATGTCAGGACGAACAGGATGAAGACTATAACCATTATCCCGCTCCAGTAATCAGAAAGCCTGGTCTTTTCCAGGTAGCGGAAAAAGGAGGAATAGAACTGGCTGAACAGGAGCACCAGGACAAGCCCCAGGACCATCAGGCCAATCTTCAGCTCAATCATCCTGAGCCAAAGCAGGAGTCCGGTTGAGACGGCAAAAGCAACAAGAAGATGGCTGATCCTGTTATTTTCCTGGAAGACGCTTGTGTAAATCACGAAGATCCCGCACAGTACAGGAAGCACACCGATCATATAGATTGATTCCGTAATTCTGACCTGTGAAAAATAGCCGGTCAGGATGTCTGCCGGGATATTCTGCCAGACAACCGATGGACCATGAAAGAGGAAGGCGCTCTTATATATTATATAGTGTACCCAGACCAGGAAGAAGCCTGAGAAGACAATGAGTTCCAGCTCAGCCCTTGCCAGCCTTATCTTTCCTATCTTGAGCAGCAGGAGGTAGACAAGGAGCGACAGTACCAGTATTGCGGCTGACCCATGGGTAAAAGTCAGCAAAAAGAAGATTATGACAAAATAGGTGGCAAAGATCTTATGCTCGTGGAGCCAGATCAGGCAGTAAATCAAAAGAAGGATCAGGAGCGAGGAGAGTGAGAATGCCGAGACACTGTATATCGTCTCACTAAAGAATACTGGGATGAACCCTGACATGAAGCTCGCAAGGAGGGCTGCAGAATCGTTTTTGGTTATTTCCTTGGCAATCATATAGACAGCGAAGACAATCAGGGACGCAAATAGATTTGGAATCACCTTTGCCACCAATGATAGGGGCAGGAAAATGTCAAAAAAGGCGAGGATGTAGTGAAACAGCGGAAGGGTGATCTGTGTTCTGCCGCCATAGCTGAGCGGGTCTGAGGTTATAGGAAGCCCGGTTTGCCTGATGTGCTCGACCTGCCTTAGGGTGTAGTAGGCCTCCGGCTCAAATGACTCGGTCTGGAAGGCAAAGAAGAGCCTTGAACCCAGCGTGATTATGAATATGACCCAAAGGACCCTGCTTATCCTCATTTGCAGGCAATAGATTTCTTGCTATATAAATCTTTAGCCCACAAACTATTTATAGGGCTCTCCACTATCCGACTGCCATGAGACTAAGCTCGGGCAGTGCAGACCTGGACGCTTTCCTGGGGGGCGGATATGAATCAGACGTTATTACAACGGTCTACGGCCCGGGGGGCGCCGGAAAGAGCAACCTGTGCCTGATCTGCACAGTAAATATCGCAGGAACCAAGAAGGTCATCTTTGTTGACACAGAGGGCAACTTCTCTGTTGAGAGGGTCAAGCAGCTTGCTCCCGACTACAAGGAAAGGCTTGAAGCCATAACCCTGTTTAAGCCGACAAACTTTGATGAGCAAAAACGGGTGTTTTCAAAGCTGAAGGGCGCGATCAGCGAGCGGGTGGGGCTGATTGTTGTTGACAGCATCGCAATGCTTTACAGGCTGGAGCTGGGCAAGAGCCAGAAGGTATACGAGGTGAACAAGGCCCTGGGCCTGCAGCTTGCCTACCTAACAGAGATCTCGCGCAAGATGAACATCCCGGTACTCCTGACCAACCAGGTATACTCTGATTTTGACAACAAGGACAAGGTCAACATGGTCGGCGGTGACATCCTGCGCTATGGAAGCAAATGCCTGATTGAGCTGCAGAAATACCACAATAACAAGAGAAAGGCTGTTCTTCAGAAGCACAGGTCACTTCCGGAAGGAAAGGATTTCTATTTTGAGATAGCTGAAAAAGGAATAAAAAAGTTTATTCCTCAGTAAAGTCTTCAACTGTAGCCTTCATGTCCTCGGGTTTCTTGATCGTGCCCCTGGAAAGCAGATACTCCCTAGTCAGGATGTAGAACAGAAGACCCAGGCTCTTCTTTCCCTTGTTGTTGCAGGGAACCACCAAGTCAATGTTGTTCGACTGGTTGTTTGTGTCGCACAATGCAATTACCGGGATCCCCATCCTGCTTGCATCGCTGATTGCGTTCCTGTCCGGCCATGAATCAGTAACCAGAATAAGCTTTATCTCTGTGTATGTATCAAGTTCCGGATTGGTAAGGATTCCCGGAGGATATCTTCCGGCAAAGGTCCTTATGCTGGTAAGCGCTGTCATCGCCTTGAGGGGCTTCCAGCCGTTCTCACGCCTGCTCACGATAAGGATGTCCTCTGGCTCATAATGAGAAAGAAGGTTTGCAGCCAGCCGTATCCGCTCATCAATCTTCTGAAGATTCAGGACCGAGAGGCCGTCCGGCCTGGTCTTGTAGATGAACTGCTCCATATACCTTGTCTTGAATTTTGTTCCTATGTGAATTCCGGCTTTCAGATACAGGTCCTGCGCCACTAAAAATTGTTCTGTCGTTTTAACCTCAACTGCAATCTTTCTTACCTCATGCAGCAATGCGTGACAACAAAGCCTGTTGTCAGCGTTGGTAATGCAATATGGGAAAGGGGGATTGTTTATAAAGGTTTGCGTTTTGATCCGGGCCCGGAGGCTGCAAGGGCTTGCCGGATGTGCTGTCGCTGCCACCATACGGGCAGCCTATATATCAAAGCCAAAAAGGCTTTAAATACAGGAACAGAGGGATTGTTGAGGTGATTAGAATGAAAACACTGATAGTAAGCTATCTTCCGAGGGGGGCCCGCTCACATACAAAGAAGCTGAGGGACGCATTCCTTGAGAACATGGATAGCGAAGAGATCGAGTACCTGGACCTGATGGAAGATGTACCTGATCTCTTCATGTCAGATTCAGTGATGGCGTATATAAAGAGAAACTACCTTGGCGAGGAACTATCCGTCAAAGAAAAAAAGGCCATGGCAAAGATGGATAGGATGACTAGGCAGTTAAAGAAGGCGGATGTTGTTGTCCTTGCAACCCCTATGTACAATTTCTCATTCCCTGCAGCGGTCAAGGCCTGGTTTGACTCGGTCATGCTTAAGGGAGAGACATGGGATGCCGGAAAGGGGGGATACATCGGAATGATGAAGGGGAAAAAGGCGCTGCTCCTTATGGCATCCGGCGGGGCTTATGACAAAGAATCTTCATCCTATGAGCACGCAGTCAGCCTGGCAAAGGTTGAATTCGGCTTCATGGGCTTTACAGATGTGCGGGCTGTTACAGCAGAAGGCATGAACATGGTCCCGGACAAGGACAAGGTTATCTCAGATGCCCAGGAAGAGGTCAGGAGGATCGTAAAGGAATGGTACGGGTAAACGGCCCGAAGATTCTTTTTTCGGATGAAGAAATTAGCTCCGGATCACAAAAGTGCAGCAGCGATAGCCCGCTCTCTTGACCAGGAATGTATGGTTTGCGTTGTAGATAATGACATCGTATCCCATCTCCTTATAGGAATCCACGGCCGCCTGATCCAGGTCCGGAAAATGTGATGTGAACATGTAGGCTTTTCGCTTTTCTCCGTCAATCCTGACGTTTGCTGCACTCCACATGCAGCCATCCACGATATATGCAGGCACTGAAGCAAGGCCAAATCCCCTCCTATCAAGCTCTTCACCCACATAATCTGCATAAATGCTGTGGCTGTCCGGGTCGTCCTGCAGTTCTGCAAGCGCTGCTATCGGCGAACCATCCGGAGATTCCCCAAAGGCAACCAGGGTATCCAGATGGTAGAAGCCGTTTCGATTCTTATGTGGGACTCCAAAACACCCTGCCGGCGGATCCAGAATGGCTGCATCCAGATTCAGCCGGTCAAATGTGCTGTCCACTGCAAACGCTGCTTTTGCATAATCGCGGTATGCCTCTGCAGTAGCCTGCATTACATGGTTACCGACAAAACCGTATCCGCCGGCAATGAGCGTATCCCCGCCGATGGTTACAAATGGCACCCTCTCCACCCTGACGCCTTTTGTTATAAGAAACTGTTCGAAGGCAATTGAGTACCCAAGCATCACATAGGGGTCTGTTATGAGTTCCGTTTGCGTCATCAGGACAAGGGGCTGCCCATTGACGTGCCCTGCAAATATTCCTGCGTCACAGATAAAGGGGTCAGAGTACCCGATATTGAAGCGGTGAACCTCTGAATCAGGGAACTGTCCCGCCATTGCGTCGAATTCCGGATTCATGCCGCCCGCAAGCGCCCGCAAGAAAGACCACCGGTCAGCCAGTGTGTCGGTAAAGGTCTTCTGACGCCAGAGATAGACCTGATCTATTCCCCCTCCATATTCTGTGCATGGCTTGAATGACATTTCCAGCCGGAATTCCGAGTCAATTAATAAACATTATGCGAGGCTGCGGATAGTGAAGCTAAAGCACCTGAACCCGGCGCGGGTTTCCCTTGCTGCCTGAAACGGCTTGTGGAAGATTACACGGTAATAATAGTCAAACATCGTATCCCGCAGAGAATTGTCTACATCCTCATTTCCTGAGCTGAAGGCATACGCAGTCCTGGTGTGGCCATTTACCCTGAGATTGGTTCCGGTCCAGTAGCTGTTGTCGGTAATTATCGCAGGCACCCGTTCAATACCGTAACCGCGACCTGATAAGCTGGACTCAACATGATCCAGATAGCTATGGTAGCCGTTTGGATCCCCGTTAAGCTGTGCCAAAAGGGCAACCGGCCTGTCATCGAGGCCCTGGATAAAGCCCAGAGCAGTGTCAAGATGGTAAAATCCCCTGTTTGCATAATGCAATGGGTCACTGGGCTGCAGTTCCCCGGCCGGATCGAGTATCACGGTCTCCAGACCCAGGGGTGAGAACGGCCGGGCTATGCCAAAACGTGCATCTGCATAGTCACCGTAGAGGGCCGCAGTTGACTGCATGATGTCTGTGCCAATAAATGCGTGCCTTTCTGTAATCAGGGCATCCCCGCCGATTGTCCAGAACGGAACGCGGTCAACCTCCACACCGCAGGACCGTAGGTGGGATTCGAATGAATTAAGCACCTCTATCTCCGGGTGGTTTATGGGAAGAAGGGTATCATCTGTAAGGAATACCAGGGGGCGCCCGTCGATATAGCCTACAAAGATCCCGTAATCGCAGAGATATACGTTGTTTGTGCTCACCGGGAACCTGTGAGTTTCAGCTGAGCTGAAATAAGCTGCCATCCCATGAGTTACTCCATTTGGATTCCATAACACTTTTTCAAGAAACGGCATTTTTGAAATAAGCCAGTCGCCAAGGATCCTTCTTTCTGCAAAATGCACCTGTGTTATGTTGCCTGCATACTCCGGACATACCTGATAGGCCATGCTGCGGCGGTTGAGGCTTGTTATTTAAGGTTTGCGAGAATTCCGGAATGATGCAAGTTCCTCATAGACCGGACCATTTGGTGCCAGGGTGCTTTTCATCAGGTGGAAGCAGCTTATCTGAAACGGCTGTTTTTCCACCTTTACTGTTTCCAGCAAATCTGAGAAAGCCTTTCTGTCCTCAATGAGCTTCACCCTGGCTAGCGTTATGTGCGGGTGAAACTTGAAATCCTTCCTGAAACTGAATTTTGTTAAAGCAGCCCCTATCTTTTGCTCAAGCTCAATTATCTTTATTGCAGGACTCAATCCCACCCAGACAACGCGGACATTCCGGGGATCTGGAAACACACCCACCCCGTCAAGAGATACGGAAAAAGGCTCAAAGCTGACGGCTTGCAGGCAGCTTATGATTGACTCTATCTGGTTTTCTGGCACCTCACCAAGGAATTTCATGGTAAGATGCATCTGTTTCCTGTCAACTTTTCTCAGGCCCCCATCAGGAAGCCTGGAGTTTACACTGTCAAGCATCCCTACAACAGTGTCCGGCAGCTTTACAGCTATGAAAATCCGCATATAATAAAAGATAAGAAAGAATAAACTTATTCCTTGTTCTCTTTGGAGTCTTCGTCAGAGTCTTCGTCAGAGTCTTCAGCATCTTCGCCGTCTGCCTTTTTCGGCTCTTCGACATCCTCAGAATCTTCAGATGGCTCTTCGGAGTCCTCTGTTTCGTCAGCCTCATCGCCAAAGTCTTCGCTGTCTTCCTGGGACACTTCCTCAGGCGCGTCTGTTTCTTCGGCTACGATATCCTCAGCATCATCTGTCGGCGCTGCAGGTGAACCTGCTCCAACAACGTCTGCAAATCCCAATCTCTTCAGAACCTTGGTCACTCTGATCTTTACCTGGTCTCCCTTGTTCGTGTTGGGGATGAAGAGCACAAATCCGTTCTTCTTTGCTATGCCGTCGCCCTTCTCTCCTACTGCCTCTATTGTCACGTCCATCTCATCTCCAACATTAACTGGAGCTACCGTTCTTCTTGGGCCCCTTCTAAAGCCCTCATCTTCGTCATACATATCTACTTTCACCTATACTTTCCAATTTTAATCGTTGCATATAGCAACTCCTGCCTAATAAACGTCCATAATATTTAAATATATGGATTTTTGACATTCTAAAGTGAAGAAAAACTAAATTTCTTTCAGCCCGTCTTCTGTAACGTAAAAGCCGCATTCGCCCTCTGGCAGGTTTGGCGAATCAACCAGCTTTGCTACACGGCTGCCCTTCTTCCCCTTCCTCAGGTAAATCCTGAAGGTGCTCGCGTGGGCAACAATGTGGCCGCCGATTGCCTGTGTAGGATCACCAAAGAAGACATCCGGCTTTGCCATTACCTGATTTGTAACGAAAACACAAACATTGTGCAGGTCAGCAACCTTCAGCAGGGCATGGATGTGCTTGTTGAGTTTCTGCTGCCTGTCTGCCAGGGTTCCGCGTCCTATGAACTCCGCTCTGAAATGCGCAGTGAGCGAATCCACAATGAGAACCCGCACCTTAAGTCCCTGGTTATTTATGAGATCCTCAACCTTTTCAGCCAGGAGCATCTGGTGATCTGAGTTATAGGCCCGTGCAACCTTAATGTTCTTCAGGACTTTTTCAGGCTCAAGTCCTGCGCCTTTCGCAAGCTGCTGGATTCGTTCCGGCCTGAAGGTGTTTTCAGTATCAATATAAACGGCCACTGCCTGCGGATCCTGCTTCTGGCAATTTACTGCCAGAAGGTGGGCGATCTGGGTCTTTCCGGATCCAAACTCGCCAAAGGCCTCTGTTATTGCTTCGGTCTCAAATCCTCCGCCCATAAGCTTGTCAAGTGCCTCGCTTCCGGCCGGAATCTTGAGGATTTTTTGCCGCCTCTTTAGAAGCGCGGACCCTGATTCAAAGCCCATGTCCAATGAACTTCTTGCTGCCTGAATTATTTTTCTTGCGTTAACCTCAGTTACCCCTGCCGCGTCAACCAGCTCCCCTGGCGAGGCAACTGCGATTGCCATAAGTGTTCCAAAACCCGCTGAGGTCAGCTTTTCTGCAGTTGCAATCCCAACACCCGGAAGGTCCTGCATTGATGCTTCCTTTGCTTCCTTTTTTTCCGGTTTTACTTTTTCAACTTCCTTATTATCCAACATTGTATCCCCCATATCGCCTTTTTGTTTAGCTAGCATAGTTATCACCTTTTTATATAGTTTGCTGTCTATTTCTGAAAATTATTCTGAATTTATGCAAGGTCTGTTTCGTTGAGCGTGAGGTGCTCATATGCCTTGGCCAGCACGAGAGCAGCCTTGGGCAGATCATTTGTCCTTAGCGTGTTTGTTGACTGCCATTCGTTGTCCCTGTCCTTGTAGCCTCGCTCAAGTGAGACCGTCCTATAAATAACGGCCTCCCCTTTGCTGTTCTTTCCCTGGTTTTGCCAGACTGTAGCAGAAATCGGGCCTGCCCTGAATTTTCGTTCGGGCTGGTTTACTGGTGTTTCGCAGACGGCCTCACCGCCTACTTTTACGCATTTCATTTTGTACCTCCATTGCTTTTCGCATTTTGTTTCATATGGGGGTCGTGGATAAAGCAATAGGAATAGTGGGGCGTGTTTGGTTTAAATAGGCCACGCGAGGACTTGTCCAGTGTCCAGTGATCAGAGAAAGAGTTTTGCCAGTTCCGGTTGATTTCTGAAGAGTTTTACTGCAGGCTCAAGGGCTGCAGTATCGGGAATGCCATAAACAGAGCCATACCTGATGTCAAGATTTGCAAGCACCCACCCTGCAAGCAAGGCCTCATCCGCATCAATGGTAAGGAGGCAACCTTCAGGAGAGCCATGCTTCTCAATCACTGCCTCCATGTCTGATGCAAAATGACCCAGCCTGTGGAAGCGTTTAAGCTCAAAGAGGCGGGTAAAGCGGTCATAGCCCATGGTTTCGGGCACGTAAAGACGAGGCGGATCATCCATCAGGTCCCTGTCCTGCCTAAGCCGGCGCTCCTCCTCTATGAGCTCAAGCTTTTCTTCCTCAAAGCCCCTTGGATCCTGATACGGCCTGTCCAGGGCGCGGTATATTTTCATATTTCATCCGGAATACTGATTATGCGTTCAACCAATGGGTCCTGAAGCCCAGCACATGAAAAGACCTCTCGGGAAATCTTTTCGTAATCAAGGATCGTCAGGGCAGTATCTATGAAGATATAATATTGAGCGCTATGCTCGTCAGGTAAGCCTACCCTGTAAATTGTGGCAAAATGGTCAGCTGGCATGCAATAGGAGAAAAATCAGGGGCTTATAAATGTTGCGTTTTTGTAACCATTCGACGGTAGTTAAAGTTAATGCGGCCTGAGAACCCTACATGACAAATGTTCTGTGACCCCATCTCCTGAGGGGAGACATTTTCTGGACTCTCGATTCCTCGGCCCCATAGTCCTCAAGCTGCTGGCGGTATTCCGAGAACCATCCTGATTCGCCCCTCATGTCCTTGAGCCTTTCATAAGCGAAGCGAGCATTTATTGCATCGCTGTACGGGAAAAGATGCACCGGTGAGCCGTTTCTCGTGAAGAAATAGATGACATCCGGTGCAGCCGAATATATCTCGATTCCGCCCTCTCTTTTCAGGCCTGTTACTGCACCATCCAACGAATGCATAAGAATGGGATTCTCCGGCAGATGACTGCTCCGGTCGTTAGTCGGCCGCGGGGTATAGGATACTAGGAAATAAGGTTTTGTGTCTTCCCTGCGCTCGCCCAGGATAAGGGCGCTGTCAGGGATCCTCCTCATGGCAAACTCAAGGTCTTCCAGCTCAGCCGGATCATCCTTGGTAATTCGTAGTGCGTAAAACATATCGCGTTGCATAAGCCTTATAGATGCTATGGAGTATATAAATGTTTGGGTTTTGTTACTACAGTTGAGTGGTTATATTCATATGGCCTTCAGCACGATAACCGCGACCAATGCCCAAAATATCAGGGTTTCAACCCAGGTGCCGGTCCTGACAAAGCCCTTCAGCCTGTAGGATGAAATGGGGTGGAAGGGCATTATGCCTTTCTGTGTTATCATGTCAAGCGCCATGTGCGAGCCATAGCCAATAAAGACAGGAATGAAGGCCGGCGGATAGAGGGCATCGATTACAAAAAGCAGAATGGCCAGGAAAATGGGTGTATGAAAAAAACCGCGGTGCCGGAAAAGGAAGCTGATTGGTTTGACATACTTGCCGGCTTTTGATTTCGGATGATCAATGTCAGGGAGAAGAGAGGTTACAAGCACAATTCCAAGAAAGATCAGCTTTGCCACCGAACTTCCGCGGGCAAACTCAAGGCCTATCAGAAGCGCAAATGCAGCGTGGGTCTGATAGTTCATGACAGTTTTTCAGGTGATGGCCCTGCTGTCGCTTTAGGCGTACTGGACTGGGTCTGCTTCTCTGCCTCCAGCCTCTTTACCTCGTCCTCAGGATTAAGGTCTGTTACCACGCTGTTCGAGATCAGTTCCAGGCGGTCAAACATCTGGTTTTTTGTCACCCTTCCTGCGACTTTTATGAAGTTTCCAAGCAGCTCGGTCTTCATTTCCTCAAATGTTTCGGGGGCATCCTTGAACCTTATTATCTCTTCCGGGGATTTTTTCAGGAGGTCCTCTGCCTGTTTCCTGAAGAATACGCACCTTATGTTCTCTGTCCCGTCATCCAGGAAAAGGTTTAGCACATAGGAATAGCCGGGCGTTATTTCGCCGTGCTCATCGCACCTGAAGCTCCCGTTGGACTGCCTTACGCGCTTGTTGCAGGAGGGGCAGACCTCAAAGAACCTGGGATCAAATGTCTGGACAATCGTGCCAAGAATCTCAACGCTGTCGTCATTCTCCTTCAGGTCCTTTATCTGCTTTCGCCGGGACTCGGCCTTCCTGATCTCGGCAACAGATTCCCCCTCAGGATTGAGCACGATGCTGCTTCTGAAGTTCAGGTGCACCTCGACCCTGCCCTGGTTGTCCTTGACATAGGCGTCCTTGATCCTGACGACTGAACCTTCCTTGATGTTGGCAAGCTGGTCAGCCTGGTCGTTCCAGAGGACGATGCGGACAGTGCCTGTGTCGTCGCCCATCACAAAGGAGCCAACCTTTCCGCTGCGATTCGCTGAACTGAACTCCCGCATATCGAAAACCTGTGCGACCCTGCCAACGGTCTCGATATCCCTCATCCCTGCAAGGATGTCTTTCACCTTGAGCCTGCCGCCCACCTTGACAAGCTTGACACCAAGCTCATTGGCAATGATGTGCGCTGCGCCCTCTTTGCTTATCAGTCCGGAGAGCTGGTCCATCTTCTGGGAGATCTTTTTCTTGATATCTGCCTCGGACAGTCCAGACTCCTTGACCATCTTGGAAATCATGTCTTCTAATGGTATATTGATCATGCTAAAACCCCAAGAAGAAATGTTGGCAAGTGGTTTAAATATTTTTATGTTCTGGATAATAGTTATGGAACTGTATATGAAACAGATGCCGCCGAGGGAGCAATGTTTGGCACCTCATCGGCCGCTGCAACCGCGTAATGGTGCGTGCCGGTTGCCGGCATTGAGAAGCTGTAGGCGCAGTCAGGCGAATCCATGCAGTTTGCTCCCCCTGAAGAGACTACGTACTGGGCAGAAAGCCCGGTTACATCTGCGATTGCTGATGCAGAATGGAAGATATGAAATCCCTTCAGGTCAATCAGCGCGCTTCCGTCTGTGTTTTGTACGGGCCTGGCCCAGCTTAGAGTCAGCTTTCCTGATGCGGTTGCCGCCAGGCCAGACACAGGGGCAGGGGCAAGATTGTCAATGCTTCTTCCCTCAACTGCTGAGACCTCGGTATCCTCGTTGGCTGAGTGGTCGACTGCTGTTACAGCAACAAAGTATGTGTTAATTGGCTGATCCGGATCATAGTCCTGCAGATGTGTGAGTTCCAGGCCAGTTAGGTCTTTTGCAGCAACAGCAACAGGCAGGCCGTCATCAACCCCTGCAAATGCGGCCTTTGAGTAGTAGACCCTGTATTCCCTGAGGTCTGCTGCGGGGCTTGCATCCCAGGATACGGACAGTGCGTTTTCTGCATCAGGGACATTTTCTGCCTTTGTTCCGATAACCGGCGGCGGAGGGATGCGGTCTGAAAACTCCAGGGCAAATTTAACTGCAACATTGCGCTTATCTGTCCCTGCGGTGAAAGGGTCATAGCCGTAGAAAAGCGCATTTTTGTCGACCACGCAGAAGGTGAAGATGTTCTTTGGGAGTTTACATTCGGGCTTTCCTGATACAGTGCCCTGGCGGGCGAATGAAACCAGGCCTGCCGGGTCTTTATACAGCACAATATCCGTACCGGACCAGGCAACATCCTCAACCTTTCGATCGGCAATGCATCTTGCGTTCAGTGATGTTTCCGGAACAGATGCTGTGTAGGCTGTCTTGTAGCTGACATTGCAGTGGTGGCTGGCAAGGTCTGTCTTGGCAATAACGAGAGGGGATTCCTGGCTGAGGTTGCCTGTAAGGATACCCGAGCCGACTTTTGTAATCCCTTTAAACGGCCAGGCTTCAGCCTCAAACACATCGTCGAGAGGATAGTGTGGAATAAATGGTGTCAGGGCGCAGGTGCAACCTGTGTCTTCAGAGTCCTGGCAATCCCTGAAATCCTGGACAAAATCGTGGAACACCGAGAACTGCGCCGAATCGCATTCTGCGGTCCATTCAAAATCTGCATCAGATAGCCCGGCAAGCCTTGCAGGCACACAGGCCTCCGGGTCAGACCGGCATTCTGCCAGGAGCGACGCTGCCTTGTCCTTTAGGATGTCATATTTCCCAAGGTCGTAATCAAGCTTTATCCTGAAGGACGGCTTGACTGAATATGTTGCATCCTCTCCTGAAAACCCGACCCCGCGGTAGCTTTCGGCGCTTGCCCTGACTGAGCGGATATATGCCTGGACATCGTTCTCTGCCGCGGGTGCATACTTAGGGATTATCTGCTCAACTGTAACGAGCCCCGAATCAATATAGGCCTTGCTGTCAATCAGCCCATACCAGGCCTCAATGCCCTCCTCCCATGTGTTGTAGACACAAAAGCCGTTGTAGTTGCCAGCGCAGCCGGACGTGTGCCTGATGTTGCCGACACTCTTTGTTTTTGCGGCAACACCCAGTGTCCCGTATTTTGATTCGTGGTTGAAGAATGCAAGGGCTATTGCCGGATCAATCCCGTGGTCTTCGCCGTATTCAATGAAATGCTGTGCATAGTCCTTTGCCGGAGAGTTATGGCTATTGAGAATCTCATAGACTTTTGCCTCTGTTATCGTGGATCTTCCCCGGACCGGAAGCTCTGCAGAGATGAACAGGTTCCCGACAGCGTATCCGGTTATGTGGTCCGAGAGGCGGTAGATATAGTCTGCTGGAATCGGGGTCTGTGTGTACTGACTGAGGTATGCATCAAGGGAGGCGGCGTTGTATGCAAGGAAGGAGGATCTTGCATCGGGATAGCAGTCCCGGTCCCTGGTTGTCCATTTTGCATAGCCCCTGTACGATCCGCAGGGGGATGCAATTGTGCCGCCAAAATCCCCTAGCTCAAGGGCTGCTGCCCCTGCTGCATAGCCTGCTGCAGTGTCAACAAAGAACATTGCGCGCTCACCCTCTGAGTACCTCCTGAAGGTCTCATATTCGCGCGAGCCTATGTATCTGTTCAGGCCCTTGCCATCATCAGAGTACTTTGCGGATAGCCTGATAAATGCTGTTAAGAGGACTATCATAGTGATCATGACAAGCGATATGTTGAAGAACATGGATTTTTTTCCTTTCATGGTCCCCCCATTGCGAGGGCTGCCTCCTCTGGTGTTTCTTCATGGCCTTTTCCGTAGACAAAGGTGATGTGTATCGGGTCTTTGCCGGGATAGTTGGGAATCATGCCGGAAGCGAGACTATGCCTGTCCGGGACCCAGCCCCCCTTTGTCACGGCATGCCTTGGCGATGATTTCGGGTCGGCATATACTGAGACGGCATAATACATGTTCAGCGGATCCATGAGTTCCCTGGTCTTCTGGGTGAAAAGGGTGTAATCGCCTTCCTGTACAGACCAGGCTATGAGTTCTGCCATCGTAGACTGGCGCCCCGAGAACTCAACCGGGGCCCTCAGGTAGC
The DNA here is from genome assembly GCA_043823195.1 of archaeon. Classification (GTDB taxonomy): domain Archaea; phylum Nanobdellota; class Nanobdellia; order Woesearchaeales; family JBDRAZ01; genus JBDRAZ01. Next base: position 7,036 of record JBDRAZ010000103.1, on the reverse strand, counting down.
CAAGCATCTGGATCTCTGACTCGATTCCCGCCCGATCATCAGCAAGCCTGTTTTCAGCACCGGTGCTTTTCAGCGTGAAGAGGAAGAAGAACAGCATTATGACCAGTATGAATACCACGTAGGAATAGAAATCCACAAGTGCACCAGCCAAAAATCCCTTCCTGTTCATTTGTTCGGAACAAAGACCTCCATCTTAAGATAGCCAGCTTCATCAGCCGGGCCGGACCTGATGATAACCGGCCTGAGCATAGTGAACATGGTGGATCCGCCGATACCCTCAAATGGAACCTCTTTCCAGCGTTCGTACCATAGTTTGTTGTAGAAGACCTCGCGCGTTTCTGATCCTGTCAGCTCAAGCCTCGCAGCAATCAATCTGTTTTGCGGTGGCTGCATGGTGCTGTTCAGGATAAGGTCATTGAAGCGTCCTGTGTCTATGATGCCGGGGTACGCCCTGCCTGTGTATGGGTCCCGGTAGGATATCCCGTTGGCTGAATACCACACCCGGTCCATGAAGACGCCGGCTTCGATGCCCTTTGTGTCAATGCCTGTAACAACAAAGACCCTGACGAGAAGAATAACGGAGAGCACAACTGCCGTAAGGAAGATAATCCTGGGTATCCACATGAGCATGTTGAAGGACATGAGCGCTTTTCTATTCATAGTGTTTCTTTATCCCCTCAATTATTCTCCTCGCAACAAGGTTCGGATTTTCGAGGAGGCCGGGCTTTATTATGTTCCCTATCTCAAGCTGCACTGCGAGGCCGCTGTTCCTGTAGAGCAGGGGGTCATCTGATACAGCAATTGTTACGGCTGTATCCGGGAATTCCTCAAGGATTGAGTTGAGAATATTGCAGGCAAGTTTTTGGTGCTGGACAAGTTCGCGGTCCGGGATGTATGCAATTACGCCCCTTCTTGTCCCTGCGTGAAGGCTTATGAGGAGACCTGAATCTGCAGCGATGAGGGAAAGGCGTTCTTCCGGGGTCTTATCCTCGGTCCTGCCCCGGGTCATGAAGGTCTGCCTGAAGGGGCCGGCGGTCATGACGCTGGCAATCCCGTACATGAGGTCCGCTTCACGGATGCCCAGGTCCGGATTGATAAGCCCCGGGTCAGTTGCGCCATGGCCGGGGTCTATTGCAACCTTCATGGCAAAAGTATCTGCCCGGGTATCAATGCCAGGGCATGACAGGAGGTTGATATTCCGCTTAAGGGAGGGCGTGGCAAGAAAGCGGGCCCCCTCCTTTGCAAGACCGACCCTGTTTTTCACAACGGTAATCTCCGGAAGGGCAACTGAGGAGTCAGAGAGGTATGTGCGCGAGATGCGCATGATGTCACCATCTTCATAGACCTCGACCCCGTTATCGGCCCAGCGGACATTGAATGGGCTGGTGTCTGCGCCGTATGCATAATATATGTTTCCCGGCGATGAGAGAATTGTCCCTGTGAGGAGCGCCAGGTCACGGGACATATAGGTCTTTTCAAAGTGCGTGTCATCAACCATATTGTCAACGTATTGCAGCAGGCCATAACCGCAGACTCCAAGAAGAAGAAGCTCAAAAATGACCAAATAGACCTCATCCAGAAGCTGAGCCCGTTTCCCAAACATCTTCATCAGCAATAATTTCAGAAATAAACTATATATTACTTTCGCTCAGGGCACGGCCAAGCGCTTCTCCTCTGAGTTTTGTGTCCTTCTCGTTTTCTGGATCGTTGAGCGGGACCATTGTTATGTATATTGTGTCGCCCTGCCTGATCTTTTCAATGAACACGTTCTGGGTATTCCATGGTGTGCCGCAGTCGCCATAGGCAACGAGGTATTCATAGCTGTCCTTCAGGCTAGTTGGGTCTTCCCTCGGGAAAACGCGGATGTCATCCCTTGTAGCGCCGTCGATATCAGCGCCGCCGTCGCGGTCAGGCGCAAGGAATATCACCTTCTCATTGCCGGGTGTCCTGAACCCGGTGCACTGCTCAACCTTGTCAAGGTCATCTGAAAACAGGCAGAGGCAGCCCCTGCTGAAGCACTCAAGAGGCCTCTGAATCTCGCGATCAAGAGTCACAGGGCACTGATCAGCCTTCCAGTAGTTTTTCCACTCTGTGTCAAAGCCGACCAATATTCCCCAGTCATCCTTAATGTAGAGCGGCATAATGGTGGAAGCATAGGGCGCTGGGTCAAGTATCAGATCCTGGGTCTTGTTGGAGAGCCTGGAGAAGCTATAGAGGGTTGGAAGGTCTGTCTCGTCAGCGGTAAATGAGGCCCAGACCTTGCTGAAGAATCCCATTGTCAGGACAATGATCCCTGCAGCCAGAATGAGGCCTATAATGGGCTTTGCACTCATCTCAATCTGGGCCCGTCTCATCTTAAAGCTGGCCTATCAGTTTGCTGCTGTTAATGGACTGGTTTACGGTAACATCTGTGAGCGGGCCAATGCCGCCGCCGACAAGCTTCCCTATTATAAACGTATAGATGATCCACATCATTACTCCTGCAAGCACCAGAAGAAGCATCCATTTCACAACAGTCCCAGATACCATGTCGCCTTTTTTTTTCATTTTATTCCGCACTTTCCTCCGCATCGTCCGCAGCCGCCCCAAGCGGCTTCAGGTTGCAGCACACCCCGGCATCAGGGCATTCCTTCGTCGTCACGATGCCGCCATTTGTGTTGCATTCTCCCATGGGAATGCATTTTATTATGTCGGTTTCGTCGCAGTCGCTTCCGAGGGAGCCGACAAACTTCCTTGCGTTCCCGGTGAGGATCGCGACAAGGATTATCATGACTATTATCGCAAGAGCTGCAAGAACCAGCACGTTTAGGGATATTCCCTGGCCTCTTTTCATTTTATTGCTTGGGGATTGGTAATATATATAGTTTTAGCATGATTGGGCTTTAGTGTTGACACCGGCGCAGTGCGCTATTGGCTCAACACCGATGCAGGCATCGCAATCAGTCTCCTTTTCCCATGCGTATGACGGAGGCGTTGCATGCCTGCCCTTAAGCGGTTGATCGTTTTCCTCAGCAGCTTTTTCAAGGACAGAAGCATCACCTCCTGCCCTGAGAATATTTCGGAGAATCTCCTTATTCGTCCCGTCAACCTCTTCGCCGTTCCATTCACCTCCGTTGACGATGAACTCGTCAAGAGGCATCCAGTTTTTCTGGTCAGGTGACCATGCCGTGACCACCTCTTTGCCGTCACGGTAGACGGTTCGGTAGTAAAGCGGAGTGTTGAAAATCAGATGGGGTGCGTAATAGGTCTTGAGCTCGAGCAGCCCGTCGCCTGCATCAGATATGCTGTCTGTGAGATGCACAACAGCCTTTTCCAGGGCGTTTCCGCTGCACCTGTAGCGGACCTCGGTGCAGGAGCATTCATCACAGCAGGTGGGGTAGCCAGCGGCCCTGGTCATGCACTGCCAGCCCGCGGGGCAGGCCTTGAATCCGCTTGCTGTACAGTATTCCCGAAGGGGTTCGTAAATCTGCCCATAATAGTCTTTATTGAACTCTGCATCGGGGTAGCAGTCCCTGAATGCAATGTATCTTTCTGCTGCAGTACCGTAGTTTTTGTAGAAATAGATCTCGTTTTTTATCTCTTCAATGAGGTCGCTTTCCGCACTGCAGCTGGCCCAGCCCATGATGGGTTTCACAATCTTATGGTAGAGCGGGAAGAGCCCGCCCATAAGGGCCGCAACTAATAAAAACACAACGATAAGCTTTATCACGGTGCTTGGAATCACAGATGTCACCCGAACTGGAGCATGTTGGCTATGCCTTCCCAGACCGAGTTCATCTTTCCTGAAAACAGGGCAACCAGGCCAAGAAGGACAAGGAGAAGCGCCAGGATGAAAATCATCTTTCCCAGGGTTGACTCAAGCATGCCTCTTTTGTTCATTGCGGTAACTGATGGCGCTTAGTATTTATTTGTTATGTTTCAACAGGCAGGATCCTGCAGCCAATGCCCCTTAATGCCTCTTCATCGTATTCGCGGAGAAGGGTCATGGAGATCCATTCTGGCGGTGTGGCGGTGCCAAAAAGCTTGTCATATGCGTAGCCGGCACCAATGACGGTTACGCCCACCGCCCCAATTGCCCAGCCAACTGGGCCTGAGAAGACAAGGCCGGCGTATATTCCACCTGCAATCACGCCGCCGCCCGCGATAAGGGTGTATTTCTGCGTGTCAAGATGAATCAGGAGATTTCTGATCTCATCTTCGCCCTTTGCGTAGAGAAAGACCGTAGCATACCTCTTAGAGAGATCTATCGGCGTTCCTGATTCCACTAGTTTGATTTCGTCAGGGCTGAGCGTGGAGATAACCTCTTTTGCCCTGGGTGTCTGATAGCCCTGGAGGTCATCAGCAAAGGATATCTTGTTGCCGCGGGGACCCTCATCGATCAGGAACTTTGAAAAGTCGGCAATCTCCCCTTCTCCCGTGAAGCTGAAGACGTCGTAGATTGCGCAGTATGTGGCATCGTCTGCAAACAGCTCCTCTTTTCCCTTCAGGAACACATCAGATGTGTCTAAGAGTGATGTTGCAAGCCTCCATTTGATCTTTTCCGGGTCGCCGGCGTCGAGGGTAATATACTCTGTGGGGCATTTGACTGTGTCAGAGAAGTCCTCGCCGCGCATGTGGAGGAATGCGTGCGCCCTTACACTCTGCGCGCAGGCCTCTTTTCTTGCAAGATCACCGGCAAAGAGGCCGAGGTTGTAGGCGAAAACAAGGAGAACGCTGCCAATCACAAGTGTAAGTGCCAAAATCACTATGGCCATGGTAGACATTCCTTTCTTCATCTTAGTTGAGAAGTATTGTGCAGAACCTGTCCTCTTCTTCGGGATTATTCGGGTCTGTTATTGTCCTGCCCAGAAGCTCGAGGTCGGCAAAAAGAAGATTGTGGTGGATGACTATTGTGTCTGATTTCTGATAGTTCGCGTGAGCGATATATGCCATAGTGCCTGCGGCAACTCCGGCAGAGGCCGCAGTCACGCTCAGGCTGGCACCCAGGGTAATAGGGACTGCTGCAATCCCTGCTGCCATACCAATACCTGCTCCGGCCATCACCAGAACGTCTGTCATCAGATCATGCTTGTCCGCATCTATGCGCCAGACAACCACGTGCTCCTTTGTTGTGTTGATTCTGTCGCCTTCAATGCCGGAGAACAACGCAAGCTGTTCGGGTGTGGGTTCATTACCTGTCAGTTCCCTATAATAGGTTGTCCTTTTCTTCGGGACAGGATTGGTCGCCAGCCAGTGCCAGAGACTAGTGAGGTTATAGCCCTCCTTTTTCTGCTGTTCAAGGAAGCCCCTGTCAAACTCCAGTGTGGTGTAGATCATGCAGTACTTCTTGTCTCCGCTGTAGTCATCAATGGGATCAAGGGTGCCGTTGCCTGTCATCCGCCAGCCGGCAAGCATCTCGTCTGCAATTATCCTCTTGACCTTGTCATCGTCAATCTTGCCGTCGGTTTTTACATCGTCAAAGGTTATAACCTTCCTCTGCGGGTCGCAGGGCAGCTGTGAATCCATGAATCCTGCTGAGCCTATGCGCGTAAAGTGGGCCTTGAGGATATGGAAGGTGCAGAGATTGCGCTCCCCTGAGCCCATTATCGCCGGATACACCTTGGTATAGGAAAAAACCATGAGAATCCCGCCCACGATAAGCGTGAGGATCAATACCCTCAAGGGATCCATTCCCTGGGCCTTTTTCATTTTAGCAGACCCATGACCGTTGTCACAACTGCGGCAATGATCAGTCCGAATGTCAGAATGATGATGAGAATTATTATGTTCTTGCCGAGAGGCATCTGGCCCATTTTCATAGGAGGAATCTGCGCTGCAGGGTTTATAAGTTTTTCTAATACTCGCAGCAGACCCCCGCATCGGGGCACTGGCCGGTTACCTTAACGCCCCCGGTTGAGCAGCCGGGCCCGGTCTCGCATCTCCTCTGGGTACCCGGGAGGGTGCAGTCTTTTACTGAGTATCTGCCGGCTGTTTCGGTGTATTCATCGCCCCATACATTGATTTTTCCTGTGAAGATGGCTATCAGAACAACCAGGACAATGAGCGCCACAGCTGCGATAATGATAGTTGTTAAGGAGAGTCCCTGGGCCTTCATTTCATCGGTATGCAGCAGAGGTCGTTGCCTTCAACGCCGTCAAAGTTGCAGTCTGTGTTCTCAACAGGTACATAGTCAGGATGGCACTGGTTTGGAACGTCCCAGCCGGCAACCTCTGTGTTGCAGACGCCGCCTTTCAGGCTGCAGCTGGTTGCCTTGCCCCTGAAGAGGTCATCGCTTTTTCCTGAAAACATGAAGAAGAGAATGATAAGAACGGTGAGTGCGAGAAGGGCTGCCACCAGGACAGGAATGGAGATCTCGGCCTTTGGCATGTTAGGTGCAGCATTTCTGGCTGCTGCTGCAGTCTATCCAGCCGCCCGATGGCGGGGTGATGAAAGCTGTGCAGTCGGGCCTGCATATGCCGCCCTGTTTTGCGCAGACGTTTTCAAGTGCGCCTGCCTGGGTCTCGTCATAGTCGTCGCCCCACAGGCTGATCTTGCCCATGAATATTGCTATCAGAACAACCAGGACAACCAAGGCTATCGCTGCAATGATTATTACTGTTAAAGAAATGCCCTGGGCCTTTCTGGAGCGCATTATAGCTTTATGCAGCACTTCTTATCTTCCCCGCAGCCAGCTGACCAGGCCTGGTACTCGGTCGGGTAGTCTGCTGCAGCACCCTCTCCACAGCTTACGCCTGCATCGATGCACTTGCCGCCGTTCTGGGCACAGTCATCAAGCTGGGTTCGCCAACCGCCCATCCTTCCGATGAAAATGATAGACAGAATTACCAAAACCAATAGGGCGATTGCGGCAATTATTATGACATTGAGAGAAATTCCCTGGCCTCTTTTGCTCATAGGTTACACCTCTATTATATAATAGCGAATTTAGGGGGGAAGTTATATTTAAATGTATCGCATTATCGTAATTCTTTAGCTTTCTGAAGCGTTTTTCCCACTTGTATACTACAGCACCGAAATCTTTTTGTATTTGTGTAGT
>JBDRAZ010000102.1:0-65059 GCA_043823195.1 archaeon | reverse complement strand
TTTTCTACTACTTCGTATCCTTCCATATTAAGGCGCATCGGTTTTCGCATTGTAGTTACAATGTAACTACACAAATACAAAAAGATTTCGGTGCTGTAGTATACAAGTGGGAAAAACGCTTCAGAAAGCTAAAGAATTACTACTTTTCGTCAGATTTATAAACTGGCAATTCCTCCCCCCGCCGCATGTACTCAGGCACATACCAAAGCACAGGCTATCAGAGCAGCAGTGATTATACTCCTGTTACTGAAACCTATGACGGCCCCAAGTGTTATCGAGGCTGTCTCAGCTGCACCGGTTGCAGGTGATTTTTACAAACATTTATATTTGGATAGGTTATAATTCTGTGACATGGCTATAGACGCATTGACTGGGAGGCTGGTTCTGCTTGAGAATTTGGCAGGCGGCCTGATTAAGGTAGCGCTTATTATTATCCTGACAGTTATAGCTGCAAAACTTGTCAGGCGCTCACTTAACCGCGGATTCTTAAGTTCCTCCAGGGTTCTTCATGTGCAGCCGACGCAATACAGCTTCCTGAAGCACATCCTGGTGGCTGGAGTGTATCTTGCTGGGCTCACTGCCGTTATCTACTCAATCCCGCCACTCCGGGCGCTGTCTGTTTCCCTGATGGCTGGTGCAGGCATCCTCGCTGTCGTGATCGGCTTCGCCTCGCAGCAGGCGCTCTCAAACATTGTAAGCGGCATCTTCATTGTTATATTCAAGCCCTTCCGTGTCGGCGACCGCATCAAGATTGGAACAACTGTCTCCGGTATAGTCAATGATATCACTCTCAGGCATACTGTGATAAAGACCTTTGAGAACAAAAGGATAATCATACCCAATTCGACCATCAGCAATGAGAACATTGAGAACTCCGACCTTGCAGAGGAAAAGATCTGCAAGTTCATCGAATTCGGCATAGGCTATGATTCTGACCTCACTAAGGCAAAGAAGATCATGCGTGAAGAGGCAGAAAAACATCCTCTCATAGTGGATAACAGGACGAAAAAGGAAAAACAGGCAAATGAACCGGTTGTTCAGGTGCGCGTAATCGGGATTACAGACTCTGCAATGTTGCTCAGGGCCTGGGCCTGGGCAGAAAAGCCGGGCGATGCCTTCCAGCTGGGCTGTGACCTCTATGAGTCGATCAAGCTGAGGTTTGACCGTGCAGGGATAGAAATCCCGTACCCGCACCGGACAGTCCTCCTGAAAAAATGGCGCTGAGTAAACACCTCTGGGCAGCTGCCTTGTTGCTGGTTATGGCATGCACCCCCTACACCGCGGAACATGCAGCTGGCGCGGCAGAGCAGTTTGTGCTGCAGTCATCATCTTACCGGTCCGGCGGCCAAAGGCTTGATCTGGTTGATCAGAATACGCTCCAGTGCGACAGCTGCTACATTTTTGTCTACAGATACAGTTCTCTTGAAGGTGGCGTGGAGCACTATATGGATGTCCTGGTACAGGAAAACAAGGTAATTCAGGCAATTCTTGACAACCGCTGGGATGAATTGAGGGGCAGGGATATTGAGGATGACGCCGTGTTGGATTCGCTGTCAGCGGTTCCTGCATACTACTGCCCGGCGCCAAGGCCGGAAATCTGCACAGGCAATGACGACCCGGTCTGCGGCTCTGATGGGGTGGATTACAGCAATGGCTGTTCAGCCTGCAGCCAGCGGCCAGTAAAATGGTACACCCGTGGCATCTGCAGCCTCGGCTACACGCAGAAGGTAATTGATGACCTGAACCGCGGCAGGATAACTGACGACAGCACCCCAGTGATTGTAATGATCGGCTGGGAACTGATGGGATAATCAGTCCCTGCAAAAATTAAGAAAGAAGGGGCATAAGCCACATCTGCCCCCCGTGCTGAGGGAATGAACACTGCCTTTTGGCAGTTAAGTGTCGAGATGATTCATGCCGGCCGCACTATTACCTCTGCGGGTAATCAAAAATGACATTGCAAATGGTGAGCGGGCTAAGATGCCTTAGCCCGGGTTGGTCAGTTCCATTCTTTAATCCATTTCCTAATCTTTGATAGTTGCATTAGGCCCCCTCCTCCAGCCATCTTTTGTGTATGGCCGGACTTTCCTCATACCTGTTATTAGTATATTCAGCTAGATAAACCTTTGGTGGATGCATTAAACCTGATGCCGGCATGGCAGTTGATTGTTACAATTGCAGACCCGGGCACCTTCCTTTTCGGTCATTGTTTTTTGTGATTGGCAGGCGAAAGTCCGACAACAACTGCCTCCATACGTTCCCGGTATACCGTGTGGGGGCGTATAAATCCGATCTCGGCCATAAGTTCCAATGTCTCGCCTTCGCGCTGTATGAAGTCGGGCCTGTTGTCACGCTCATAATGCCGGATATATTCCTGCTTGAAATCTGACCTTCCCAATCTATCATACACTCCAAACATATCCATTACCCACTCATAATCCCTTCTGTGCGTACGGAAATCATCGCTTGCCATCTTGTCCCCGTTGACAAACAGATACGGCTGCATATCATATATGTTTCTCAGAAGCTGTTCCCTGGCTTTGTGATGCAGGTTGTGCATCATAAGTGCAGTTACAACCGCATGCGGTCTTATTCCACCGACATCCATTGCATCAGCCAGCGCAAATTCAATATTATCGTAATCTTTCAGATTGGTCATTGCCTGGTCAAGCATTTTAGGCTTCTTATCAACAGCAATGATCTTTGCATCAGGAATATTCTCTAGAAGCGTCCTTGTCGTAATCCCTGTTCCGCATCCTAGTTCCAGGATCAGTGGCTCAGTTATACCCTCAAGAGCAGATTTCGCTTGATGCGCAACCTGCCTCTGCAGTTCCATGTAATGCGGAAATGCATGCAGCGACAGGTCATAGTCCTTTGTTAAGATGCTCATTTTATCGTGACATAGAAGCCTATATTATACGACAGGTCAAAGGAAGGTCCCGAGAGCGATACGTCGATCGACACACCGCGGGAATGCCCATCCTTTACAACGCCCTTCCTGAACCTTGCATGGCTGAAGTTATGCTCATCTCCCCAATTGGAGATCAGTTCAAGTTTTCGTTCGATACCATCTTGTTCCTGGTCAAGATAAGCCCAGAACTCAACAGCTTCATCACGAATCCCGTAAACAACAGATGTTGACAAGTCACCTTTCTTGGCAAAACCGCCGAGCCGCAGGTTCATCTCCTCGCCTGGGTTGTACACCGGTTCAGCAAATAAGTTTGCATCATCTGTGAACCAATAGCTCAGGTCCATCAGGCTGAACATGCCGGCCTTGTCGCCGTGCGTCTCCCAGATCCGGTTCCTGAAAAAGAAGCTTGTCCTGTCTGTCAGTTCGCTGAACACCTTTGCGTCAGCTGTGGTCTGCCTGTGTCCCGCAACCAGTTCCACTGATGCGGCAGCCGGGGTGGCAAGCCCGATTAATGCAGTTGCATATGTTAATAGTTTTTTCATTGTATTTACTTGCGAGTGGCACTAAAGATATAAATATTATCCCACCTGTGCTGGTAGGTATGTTTGAGGCAGAACTCGTAAAGGAAGCTGGGCTGACAGATGGAGAAGCCAAGGTCTACCTCACGCTCCTTGAGCTTGGCTCGTCTACAACGGGCCCGCTTATAGAGAAATCAAAGGTTGCACGCTCATTCATCTATACTATACTCCAAAACCTGATCGACAAAGGGCTTGTCTCCTATATAACAAAGGAAAAGACCAACTACTACGAGGCCGCTGACCCGGAGAAGATTCTCGAATATCTAGGACAGCGGCAAGCCCGGCTTGAGGAGAGCAGCAATAGGATCAAGGAGGTGCTTCCGAGATTAAAGCTGCTCAGGAAGACCGCGCCTTCAACAGAGGTGCGTGTCTACGAAGGCTTCAACGGTGTAAAGACCGCATTTGAGCACCATGAGGCTAAGCTGCAAAAGGGCGATGAATATCTCTGCTTCGGCGCATTCGCCCACCAGAGCGAAAAATACCATCTCTACTGGATGCAGCACCATATCAAGAGGGCAAAGAAAGGCATTATAGGAAAGATGCTGATGTACACGGACACGCCGCGGGACGTCCTTGTAAACAGGAACAGCTATCCCCTATGCGACTGCAGGTACATGCCGGCAAAACTGAAGACTCCTGCCTGGTTCCTTGTCTACAAGGACATAGTAGGCATCTTCCTCCAGGACGATCCCGAGTACAATATAAAAAAAGCAATGGCTGTCGAGATAGTCAACCAGCACATAGCAGATACATTCGCATCCTATTTCGACATGTTCTGGCAGATGTCAAAGCCGTTTAGGTGAATTCCTTCTTAGATATTCAGCAAAACATATATACCCAGAATGCACTCCAGCATACATGGACCTTGATGATTTCAGATTCAACGACTGGATAGCCCAGTGGGCAGGCACATGGTCAATCCTTACGATTTCTTACTGGGGAGACCTCTACACAAAAAAGCCGTTTCTGGATGAAATTGGCCAATGCAAGGACCATTCGATAATACTCTGGAGCAGCAGCGAAAAGAGCCAGGCCTTCTGGCGGGCATCTGAAAAGCAGAGGTTCGGAAAGGCAGTTAACGTTCTGGCCCGGAATCCGGCTTTCATGCCTGCTATGTGCAGCAAGGTCAGGGACGCAACTGACCGGTTCCTCGCTCTTGAACAGAGCCTTTTCGGAAAAGACATAACCCTTCAGCAGTATCTTAAGCTCATGAACACCTTTCTACTCGATTACTACCGCTATCATATCATCAACAAGAATGCCATTGATTATTTTGATGATGCGCTGGCAAAAAAGCATTTTGCGGAGATTGAAGCGACACGGGTCTACATAACGCCTGTCCTTGATCGCCTGGATAAGTTCATGATAAGGCTCGCAGAGATTCACAGTGCAAAGACAGGATATCCGCCTAACCTCATTTTATCAGCAATACGGGATGAATTCCATGACTATCTGCAGGGAAAGCCCTTGCCATCCAAAGACATCCTGAAAAAGCGCCATCATCACACAGTGTTCCTGAGCAAAAATCAAAAGACTGTGGTTCTCACAGGGTCTGACATCTACGATGAAGCCAAAGCTCTTGGAATCCGGATGTACAGGGACCTTAAGGGCTTGACAGGCTTTCCGGGAAAGGTAACAGGCAGGGTCAGGATTGTCCATGATTCCCGAACCTGCATTGATTTTCGGAAAGGAGACATACTAGTAACGGGCATGAGCAGGCCGGACTATCTTCCCATGATGCTCAGGGCCGCAGGCTTCATCACTGACAGCGGCGGCGTGTTATGCCATGCTGCAGTAACTGCAAGAGAGATGAAAAAGCCATGCATTGTGGGAACAGGTCTGGCAACAGAAGTGCTGAAGGATGGTGATCTGGTGGAACTTGATGCAGATAACGGGATAATAAGAATGATTGGATAGGCAATTCTTTCACATCATATGAAGAGTTCTATTTAATCAGTCGGAGCACACCCTTATGCAGGACAGTATTGCTGGCAATGAGGCTCTTCATATTCCGGGATATGCGCCGATTGTTGAAATCAGTCAGCCTACCTCCAGCTTCCCGGATTATGCAGGCTCCGGCCACTAATTCCTTGAACTCAAACCTGTTCTTAATGTATATGTCAAACCTTCCTACGGCAAGACGCGCAAGGTTAAGAGACGTGCAATGTGTTATCCTTATGCCAAGAACACTTTTGGAAATTTTCTTCATCACGTCAAAGAAGTGCTCATGAAAATCCTTTTTCGTTGTGAGATCAGCGACCAGAATTGAACTGGCCAGCTCCTGTCTGCCAGATACGTGTATCTTCTTTCCGTTCAGATAAGCTCCCTTGCCCTTCTGAGCAAAGAACATCTCATTGTGTATCGGGTCGAATACCACCCCGATATGCGGTTGCCCATTTTTTAATAGGCCTATTGAGACGCAAAAAGGATTCAGATCCCTGGTAAAGTTGATTGTGCCGTCCAGTGCGTCTATAACCCACATGTATTGGGATTTCCGTTTGTCAGTCCCGGACTCCTCGCCATAAAATGAGTGGGTTGGATATATTCTCTTCAGAGTTGACATGATTTTTTTCTCAGCAATAAAGTCAACATCAGTTACAAGGTCGTCCTCCCCTTTCTGTCTTATTTCAATTTCTGTCTTGAAATAGTCAAACAGGATTTTTCCCGCCTGTTTTGCAGCTAATTTGGCTGATGCTAGCATGAGTGACTTCATATGTCCTTAGTATATATATCTATCTCAATATGATGCTATCTCCCAACCGCCTTCCTGCATAGCGGTATCATCTCCTCAACACTGATGCCGGCCGGCAGCCCGGGAAGGGATACCCTCCCGCTTGCATCATAGTACCTGACAATGTCATCCTCATCAGCCATGCCGAATGAAACCTCCGCAATGACGGTAGGATTGGCCGTCTTATTGACTGCTGTGTGCACAGTGCCCTTTTGGATATAGACCGAATCACCCGGCTGCACAAGCTGCCCCTCAAGTCTCGCAACCGTTGATTCCGGTGTCCTCCCAACATCTCCCCTGTACACCATGGCATTCCCTTCAACAATATACCACAGCTCGTCCCGTTCCGAATGCGACTGCACAGAAAGCTCACCCTCAAGTATCAGGATCTTGGATGTGCACCTTTCGTTTCTGGCAAAAGTCACATACCCGCCCCACTGCTTCGACAGGTCTTTTTCCAGCGCCAGCTCAGATACAGCGCACCCGTCCCTTTCCCGCGAGATCAGGCTCATTTCATCACCACCGGGATCCTCCGCCAGGAGTAATCCCTGTTTGTAAGAGCATCATACACATTGAACTCATGCACAACCCCCAGCCTTGCAGAATTTGAGATGTCATAGCTGAACTTGGGCTGGCCAGGCCTGTTTGTCCTGTTGTCCGATACAACAGTAAACCCGTGCCAGTTCCTGTCCTTAAAATCCGGGTTATCGCCAAGCTGCAGCTGCTTCAGCACATGCATCTGTGTCTCGCACTCAGCTACCCAGTACTGCAGCGCCGCCCCTGCAATGTTGGATGGAGGACACCCGAATGTTTCCCTCGGATACCAGCAGTGGTCATTGTATACAAACAAGATGTCCCTGTTATGGCTTGCAGCATCCTTGAGATGCCTGACAGACTGCGCCTTGGCCAGGGCATAGTGCACAAACCTTGGTGGCGCCTCATCAGTCTCAGCATTAATGAGCTTCTTGCCTACAAGCGCCATCGTCCTCCAGTTTGAAGATGTATAGATCACAACCTTAACTCCTGCCTCAACAGCCGCATCAATTGAATTGGCATCGATTGCATGGTTCCGCTGCGCTGACTCGATGCCCTGGTCCGGATCGCCGTTGCCGGATGTGAGCACAACAGCATCTGCCTTCTCAAACGGATTGTGTGTCCAGCTGTTCCTATCGGAAAGATCAAACTGCTCAAAGGGCAGAGATTTCACATAATCCCCCAGGTCAGTCAGCGGATCAATCCGGGTATTCCCCAGCAAAGCATCCTCAACACTCTGGGGCGTCCTTTCCCAATCGGGCCCCAGGCTTTCAAAGACCTTAACCTTGCCCTCTGCCCTGCTGCTAACAACTTTAACATCATATCCTGCAGGGACAAGCGCCCTGCAGTATGCTCCTCCAACTGCCCCGGTTCCGCCCGTAACTACGACTTTCATGTTAACCCCCCGGCATTTTCATAGTCTGCAAGAATTATCTCCACAACACTCCTTATCCCAATGCTTCTCGCAAGTTCACGGGTATGATCTTTTGCCGACTTGAGTCCCCCGCCCTGTAACTCTTGCATCATCTCACTGATCTGCTCAATCCTGTTGAACTCACGTTCAAGTGTGAATCCCCTGCGCTCTAGCACGTTCTGAGCAATCAGTTCCGGAATGGACCGCCAGTCAGACATTAGGATGTAGTGCGGGCTCCGGGAAGAGATCTGCGCATAGTAAATCAAATCAGAGATGGTGTTCCAGCCGGGCTTTGTGATGATGACATCAGCTGACAGAACCTCGTGCATGTACTCATCATATGGCATCAGGTATCTTACTGAATCACCCAGTTCATCAAGGTCTCTTCGCATTTCCTCAGGCGCATTGCCAACAAAGAGAGTGGCCCGAAGGCCCATTTCCCTAAACCGTCCCGTAAGCTTGGCTCCCTCTCTTACCAGGTCTCCCAAAAACATAGGCGGAGCACCACCCAGGAGGATGCTTACCCCCTCTGTCGCATTTCCTTCATCGGCTATGGCGTCAAGAACCGCCCTCCTGTCCTTTTCAACTGTGAAGTCTACAACCGCGTGCAGGTTATCGCAATAGTCCCTGAACCTGTCACGCTCATACGAGTGGTCATCGTCATCATTTTCCAGGAGATCCATTGCCGTAAGGATCCCTTCTTCGTCAGAGTAATACCCGATAACCTTGACACCGCTCATATCGGTTTGTTGGCCTCGCCTATCAGGCGCTGCACCAAAAATAAATTTTCCAGCATCATCCTTAGAAGATATATATCCGCGGCATGCGCATCTTCCCAGAACGCAGACATCGGTTGTGTAGGCCCTTCCGCGATACCTCTTCGGCATGCCCTCAAAATCAAACTCAACACCCACAAGTATGTCCAGGTCTGCAGAATACAGCTCAGCCGGTTCCGCTCTGACAACCCTGTGGCCTTCAAGCTCAAAGCTCCTGGCCAGTGAATTGTAGTGCGATCTCGGCCCATAGCCGCATTTTACTGTGGGTTCCGCTATGCCCACTTGAATAGAGCTCTCGCTAGCTTGAATGGTCAATCACCTAAAATGAGTCGAAGTATGCCTTTACCCTGCCAAGGCCAGGCTGGTCGGCATCAATAACAGCAGAGTGCGTTACAGGATTATACTCTATCCTCCCCAGTTTAACGATCTTGATCTCGTTGTTCGTGATCAGATCATCAACGTCCTTTGCATCAATTTGATTGCACCTGGACCGTTTCTTTGAACCTACCACGGCTGTTGCGACCTTTTGAATTTCGGCAGCAGAAAAGTGATAACCGGCTGTACCGAGGTTTTCCATCAGCGCAACAGTCGCCGCAAATGTGTCGCCAAAACCATTTGTATTGGGTTCCCTTCCCAAATACGCACTTCCATAACCTGACATCCAGGTTATATCTCCGTCTCTGTCAACGCTGATGCTCCCCAGCTCGCCAAGGGTGGGGTACATGTTTTGCGGAGTATCGCCCTGCCATTCACGCAGTGTGCATATGGCATCAAGACAGCCTCCAAGGTTGATTTTCTTCTCGTGCTTATATCGTTCAACAGTGGTTGCACCCGTAATTACTCCGATTTCTTCTTCATTGCCAAGATATGTCGAGTTGGGAATCAGCCTTTCCCTTACAAGTTTTTTGTGCTTTGCTGTTGAGTCCGATATGACGCTCACCATGTGAAGCCCATGCTCCAAGGCATACGATACTGCATGGGCAATCTCAAAATCGTACTTAACGCCGTTGTCGAATAATGTTCCCGTCTTTCCCCTAAACGCCCCGTCCATCATGGCGTGGAACTCTTCTTCTTCTATGTTATAGGCCTGGAAGGGGTGTTTGCCTATGACCTTATCTTCTACATAGCCGTCAGGACCCCTTGCTGACATCACCACAACATTAACCCTGGGGTCCAGGTCCCGTTTCACATAGGTTGCCGGTGTAATGCCCAGTGACCTCAGGTATTTGTTCATGCCTGCCTCGGCCGGGCCGACTGCCGAGTGATGGTACAGGAACTGCGCGGTATAATCCCTCCTGAAATCAGAAAGCATTTCACTAATCGCACGTTCAGCCTGCATCATTCCTCCGCCCCACCGTTCAGAACATCTGAGCTCGATTGAGCCGGGCGGTCTTGAGGGCGCGTCCCATATCCGGTTGTCAAAGCTAACCTTCTTTCCGGCGGGGATGGTATAATCGCCCCCGCTGGGCATTATATCTGAAAACGCGGTTATCGCGGCATAATCCCTGCTGGCCCTGAGCCACAGGTTCTGTCCGCCCCTTACAACAAGGTTGTTGTCCCTTACATCAAAGAATCCGGGATTGCCCGTTATGGTTGCTTCATCCAGCCTTGTCTCAAGGTCAAGGTTGGGATAGCCAATCTGGACAATAGGGTTTGGAAGCTCATTCTCAATGAAAAAGAGCACTTCGGCTAGCGTAATCTGTTCAGTGGCCATTCTTATCTGCCCCAGTATGCCAGGTCTGGCTTTGAAAACATGGGGAGGAATTTGTCCAGGGCCCTGTCAGTCATTTTGGCAGACTCCCACGCACCGGCATTTCCGGCAAGCGCGCGAATGGCATCAACATTCTCTGGAATTGGTATGCTGACCATGTGCACGTCATAGGGCATTCGCATCCTCTTGCCCTCGACAATCACCCCCTCCTTCCAGGCCGTAACTTCGGGATGGTCCCCCCTTAATCTCCCTATGTCCTGATAGAACTCAGCTATTTTTGCAGTGTCGCCCATTCCGTCGGCCTCGCCATCAACGGTCCGGATTCTCGGAAACCCATCAAGTGCAGCGTACACATCCTCTCTCGTCGGTTCTCTTGACAAAGTAAGATCAAGCATGTGGACATGGCTCAGGGTGTGCGGATCTGCAACAGCCATGGAGCACCCCGGTGCAATTCCCGGAATCACTGTGACAAGGTCATGATAGTGGTGTGACTCACCAAGCACCGGGACAACAGCATTGCTTGGGCCCTTGTCGCCGTTTACAGGGTCTGAGCCCCTCCTGACCAGGTACACCCCGATATGCTCAACGCCAAAGGCAGTGTCAATTGCCCGGTATATCCTGGTGAGGCCTGTTGTATTGCAGGACACAACTCTTGTCTTGTCCTTCCCAATGTTCTCTGCATAGTTGCCAAATGTGCTGAATGACCTTCCGGCCAGGGAATGCTTCTCTCCGCCCTCAATGATATACTTGATGCCATGCTCCTCATACCTTGGAATGTTGGAGGCAGTAATGCCCTTTGGGGCGGCATCAACAACAACATCAACCTGCGCAAGCAGATCATCAACGGTGCCTGCAATATCAATTCCATGAGATGCCATTGAACGCCGGACTTCCTTAGGTGCGAACACGGCATAATCCCGCAGCAGGGCAACAGACAGCAGCCTGCCTGGCTTTACATCTGCAACACCAACAAGCTTCATGTCTTCCTGGGCATTGACTGCATCAGCCACTCGCTTTCCTATTGTTCCATATCCGACAACACCGACTTGTATCTCTTTCATTCTCATACCTCATAGCTATCGCTAGGTTAGCTCACTCGAAATCCCCCTACATATCCAGATGTCCGGGTTCTGTCAAAAAATCCTCTCTTTTCAGCTCCTCAACAACATTGAACACTTCAACTCTGCATTTGAAATCCCGCTCAAGCTGTTCTGCAAAGTTATGCAGCTCAGCCATATTCCTAAACACAGTTTCTGCAATGTAATCATATCCTAGGTTCACCCTGTAGAGCGAATTCACATTGGGTGTATCCTGCATGAACATCTGAAGTTCCAGCCTGGAATCTCGATCCGCCTTAATGGCCAGGTGCGCTTTTGAAAGGAGCCCAAGCATCTCGAAATCCAGCAGCGCCGTATGCTTCTTCACAAACCTCTTTTTGTGTGACCTCACGCGATCATAAATTGTTGTTACCGGGATCCCTGTATCCTTTGCAATATCCGTGATCTTTTTCCTTCCATCCCTGCGCAGGTGCGCAATGATTTCAATATCTTTTTTTGATACCATATGGCTCACGCTAGGTTAAGCATCATCCATAATCTCATCAGAAAAAAACCAAAAAATGGAATGCAGTTGGTATTAATCACGGGTCATATATTCTTTTTGACTATTGATACAATAGCGCGATAGTGAGGTATATCATACTAGTGTTCACCACTTGGCGGATAAATAATATTGAGAATACGAAAAATATATCTTCAGTAATTAATACTATTATTTGCGTAAGAAAGTAGCTACGGATCACACAACCATCAGCAGCGCAGAATTGACCATGGCATCAAAATAAACCATGCTGTTGGAAAGGCCGATCAAAAGGGAGTGGTCGGTCCCGTAGAGATGCGAAAGCCTTTCCTCGACAAGCCTTTTTTTTAGCATGATTGGTGCAATTGCCTCCAGCGTTGCGCTAAGGAATCCTGAATAGAATTCAGAGAATAGCATGGCAAACTCCTGCAGCATCTGGTCAGCCTCTCCTGACACTTGGCATCTGTTATCCATCAGAATTTCCGTCAGCAGCCTGATCTGCCTGTCCAGGCTCTCAACACTGGAAATCAATGTATGCATATGTAAAACATCATCCCGCCTGTGTTTCGCCATGAGCCTGTGGCAGAAGTTGGTCAGTGTCGGCACCTGGTTTAGCCCGATCATGCTTTCCAGCCTATGGCTGCGTCCTTTCAGGCCCTCTGCCAGGTTATCGAGCTTGAGCTTGACCAGGAGTATTAGCTTTCTTACCATCTCGCTGAATTGCATGTTGTCTGCATCTGCCAGTGCCCTTACAACGCAGTGCCGGCTGCTATGCTCAACCAGGGTAAACCCGGTTGTCAAAAGGATTCCCTCCAGTGCCACAAGCACCCCTGCATCATCAAAGCTTAGCCTCAGCTCGTCATATCCCTTTCTGTATAATGACAGAAGAAGCATTGGTAGTATCGATTTTAGCTCACTGATGTCGATCTCCTTTTTTTCACCGTCCCTTAAGCTGGATGTTGATAGGACAACCGAATTCCCTTTTATTTCCAGCTCGATATCCTGCCCCGGCTTTACGCCGTTCTCCTCTGTCCATGATTTTGGCAGCGTTACAGTCAGCGTGTTATTTCCCTGCTTAATTACCCTGCGTTTCATGACAATCACGTCTCTAGGGCTTAGTGTTCACGGGATATATATAATTATTCCATAATGAATATATTTGGCTATATCTCAATATATCATGGATATACTGCACTACAGAACTAGCTCCTGACTGCACTAAGGGCCCCGTTATGGAGCTCCTGATACTTCTGATAGAATGGCGCATATTGCTGATGGTTTTCCATGCTTGGCACTACGGTCCCGTTCAGTTGTAGCATATTGTCTCTGGCCTCTCTCAGGTTCCCGTACATCCCTGCCCCAACCGCGGCAATCATTGCACTTCCGTGCGCCGCGGATTCATTGTTCATTGTCCGCTGGATAGGTATGCCGGTAACATCAGCAATAATCTTAAGAAAGGATTTCTTGTCCCCGCCCCCCCCTGCAACAAGCCGGTTAATTTCAATTCCCTTGCTTGTAAGGTCCTCAAGGATGTAGCGAAGGTTGTAGGCGATACCCTCATATATTGCCTTATACATGTTGGGCCTGCCTGTTGTGATGGACAGTCCGGTAAAGCTTCCTCTCATTGTAGGATCGCCATGGGCCCTTGAGCCGCCCTGCAGGTATGGCGTGAAGACCAAGCCCCCTGAACCGGGTGGCAATCCCTCAATCATCTCATCCAGGATATCATGCGGTTTGATGCCTCTTCTCTCAGCTTCAATCCTCTCTCGCTCGCAGAAATTGTCAATGAACCAATCCAATGACAATCCCCCGGCTATTATTCCGTTGCCGATCATTGAAAGGTCTTTCTTCTCAGGATTATAGCATGGCGTCAGTGTCCCGTAATGGCTGGGCTCATTCCCGATAACAGCATAGATGTTAATTGATCCGCCGAGTATGAGTGCTGCGTCACCGTTAGCCTCAACCGCACCCAGGCCAACCGTGTGTGCGTAGCTGTCAAATGTTCCTCCGACGATCTTAGCCTCAGGCAGCCCCCATCTGGCCCGCAGTTCAGGCCTGAGGGTGCCGATGACCTCTGCTGGCTCGGCAAATCTGGAAGGCCATCTTGCCTTAACATCGGAGAGCCCGAATTTCTCAAGATGACCATCGTCCCATCCCCCGATGCCCAGATCATAGTTCCACTTCCTTATGGCGAGTGTCCGGTTGCCGACTGCTTCACGGTTTCCGGTCAGCTGCCAGTTTAGGTGGTCCAGCCCTTCCAGGATTTGTCCATTCTGATACCTCTGATCGTGGTGTTTAAGCCACAGGGCCTTAGGGAGCATAAGCTCAGGAACCGTTGATCCGTAGCCTTCAAATCCGTTTGAGGCAGCCATCTGCCTGATCTCAGCAGCCTCCTCCTGGACCCTGCTGTCCTCCCACAGCATAGCCTTTCCTATCGGATTATTCTCACGATCCGTAACAACGACTGTGCATGTTGTGCTGTCAAGAGCAATGGCCTCTATGCCGTTGGCAGGCACCTCTCTTCTGACATCGGACATCAGAGCATCAATTGCATTCCGCCAGTCCCCGGGATCCTGTTCAGCCCAGTGCTCCCGCGGATATTCGGTATCGTAATTTATGGCATTAGTGTAAAGCCTCTCCCCGTCTCTCCTGAAAACTGCAACTCTCGTGGAATGCGTCCCAACATCCAGGCCAATAACAAGGTCTCTCATGAGGTTTCGTAATTATCACGAAGCTATAATAAATTAATCAATAATGAATATAGAGTTCACTAGTGGAATATATTTATCACTATTTCACTATTGAATAGAAATATTTATATATTCATTCGTTTTAATTACGGAAAATGAAGCGAAAGGTGATCAGGCAGGGGCACAACACACTTACCCTGACACTTCCTGCAAAATGGGTAGCAGACAACAAAATCAGCCCGGGCGATGAGCTTGACCTTCGGGTGAGCGAGAAAAATATCATTATCGGCAAGGAGGCGGAAGACCGGCCCAAGAAGATCACCATTGACATCAATGGCCTGGATTATTCATCCATACGTCACAGGATGCGCTCAGCATACAAAGTGGGCTATGATGAGATTGAGCTGAGGTTCGATAGGCCGGATGCACCCGAATTCAAGTCAGGCAAAAACAGGCCGGTGATGGATGTTATCAATCACGAAGTGGGCATGCTCCTTGGCTGTGAGATAGTTGATCAGAAGTCAAAGCACTGCACAATCAAGGATTATACCTTTGGCAACCATGATGACCTGGACAACCTGATGCGCAGGATCTTCCTGCTCTTTGTGGACTACAATGACGAGCTGTATGAGGCAGTTAAGAAAGACGACAGAAACATTCTGGAGACAATGTATGAGAAGCACTTCAACGTGACCAAGTTCATTTTCTATCTCATCCGGTCCCTAAACAAGGGAAAATACCCGGAACCCCGTAAGATTCCCGTTCTATACTACATCTTTTCGGGCATAGATGACATGCTTGACATCAGCAAATATGTGGCTATCAGGATACTGAAGCTGCAGCCCGAGAAGCTCAACAAGACATCCATCGAGATATTGGGGGATATTGTGGAGCTGATTAAGACCTATTACCAATATTTCTTCAAGCCTGAAGATGAGTACATGCTCAGGTTCTCGAAGAAGCGCTGGGACGTAGTGCGTAAGCTCACCCGGTCGATAAGGACCGTACCGCCTGAAGAGCTGTTCGTCCTCACCCAGATGGAGCAGTGCCTTGAGATACTCCATCATCTATTCGAGGCTAGGATGAGCCTGAATTACTGCCGGCAGTGATTGTCGGGTAGCCTGCTCTGGATGTTACCCTTGGCACTGTATCATACACATCTAGCTGCAGGCAGTACTTAAGGTCTTCCATGGGGAATCTTTTGTCGTTCTGGTTCATAAACCTGCTACGTACCGAATCATCATTCATGATTGCTTGGAGAAGACCCCCAAAGGGAACATGCTTGCCCAGAATCCCTAGCTGCATTGCTTCAGCAAACTTCTCATCTTCAACTGCGTACTCACTTCCGCCTGTCCCCATCGCGACCAGCGTTACCTTTTCCTTTCCGGAGAGATAATCAACGCATGCCCGGTAGTTGAGAAACGTGCCGATTACAATCTCATCAGCAGATCTTGCCGCATTAATCCCTCGTGTTCCAGAGCTGGTAAGCATAATAACATTTCTGTCTCCAGGAAAGCCATCAAGGATTTCCGTTGGTGAGTTTCCATAGTCAAAGCCGTTAACTTTTTCTCCCCCCTGCTCGCCCACGAGCGCATAGGATGGGTACATGAGTCTTGCCGCAAAAGCATCATCTACCGTCGGCACTGCGACAATCTCCTGCGTCTGCATCCCAAACAAAGTGAGCATTACTGAGTTAGCTCTGAGTACATCGATTATTGCCACAGTTCCCCTGGCGTTCCTTGCCCCCCTTACGAATCGGTCTATCGTAATATTTGCCATCATGCCACCAGTCTGCCCAGAATATCCAGGTCATGCCTGAGTCCGGCAAGACTTTCTCTCTGTTCAGTTGTTATGTCGTAGCCGTGGGCTCGATCCAGGATATCGTCCGTAAGGACCTTGTCCTCAAGGATGTTGTAGCTTCTTCTGTTGGCGGTAATAACTGACCTGTTTTTCACCAGGTTCATCGAGAACCACGCGATGTAGTATGCATGCACATACAGCCTGGCAAAGTCATATCGCATGGGGATCGGGTCTGCATTCATCATCCCGCAGAAATCCTTAAAAAGCGTGTTTTCTGCTGATTCCTCCAGGTATCTCTTCTGCCGCAGGTACTGCCTGGTCCGTTCCATGGCCAGGGGATCTTTCCGCTTTAGGTCGGCATCATAATCTATGGGTTCCCAGGCGTCGTATTCAAGCCCGTTTCGCACCAGCTTTGCAAAATCCACTTCGGGCATGTTCTTTCCTCTGCACTCAAAGTCCACATGCGACCACTTGGTCCCCCGCATCACGTTCCTCGGGTTCGGGTCCTTGAAGTACTTGGTCGGCTGGTCGACCATGTATCTGATGACCTCTGTAAGGTGCAGGTAGAGTGACTCTGCCAGATCTCTGGGAATCTTTCCTTGCACCAGCCGGTCGACAATCTGCGGCCTGAAGCATTTGCTGTTGGGCGTCAGCTCCTCAAGCTCCATTCCCCTCGGGCATGACGCCGTCTCCATAAATGATAGCGCGGTGTCCTCAATTTCCACCAGCTGCTCAACGATAGTGTGCCAGTCGCCGTAGGATACCACCTCGCTTCTGTCGTTCAGTATCTCATAGAGCGATCTGCCATCGACAAATGATGTCGCGTTAACATGGTGCCCTCCCTTTGGTTTTCCTATGTGCAGGATCCTGATCGGGTCAGGCAGGTCCAGTCCCTCTTCCTTCAGGTACTGCATCAGCCTGCTTTCAAACTCAGCATCCCTCCTGGCTCGGTAGAGCTTTATGAATGTGCTTAAGACGGCATCCCTTGATGGTCGCGACCTCAATGTGTAAGTGGGGTTTCTTGTAACTCCCGGATTCTTGTAGCTATGTACAGGCATATGGGGGATTATCATTTCAGATTCACTGTCGCCAAACACACCCGAGTCATGCAGGCCCCTGAGGAGGTCCTCATATTCATCCATGCCATGATCCAGAGGAAATGCATTCCTGCCTTCAACAAGTCTTGCCATCTCCTCAATCGGAGTTTCCTTGTGCTGGGCGCCCAGGACCGCCTCAAAACGGCTGCGAGAGTCAAGGGCGATATCGCTGAACCAGCCCTGCTCAGACCTCTCACGAATCATGCTGTATTCGATTGTGGTTGGCAATATCCGCATGAAGTAATCCACTGCAACCTCGATGTCCCTTGGCGAACCCTGGCTGTGGTACCATCTGGCCGCCGCGCCGATTACTCTGGGGTGTCCGCCCTCCTCTGCATATCTCTTTACGAAACTGGCACATCTGCCGTCCAATGCTCCCGAAGATGCCAGATGCTTTGCCGCTATCGAAAGTGATGGGACACCCTCGTAGGAGATCAGGCCGTGAGCGACTGACGATCCGCCTTTTCTTTGCATCAGGGATCTGAGGTTCTGCGTGGTCTCCGCCAGGCTCGAAGACAGGTCTGTCCATGAATGCGCCACATATTCTCTGTCATCCACAAACAGTATCTCCCTGATGTTGTCATCTGTTGCTGATATCAATGCCGGAAGCTTTGTGGCAATCTCAGACAGCTCCGTGAGCCTGTCGGCATATTCCCCTGGAACGGCCTGCAGGAACTTTATCCTGTCTGCATTGCTCCATCCGGTGGCATTTGAGATATATTCATCAAGCTTCCTCTGTCTCCATGTCTGGAGTTCCGTGAAGAGCGAATCCATTATCCGGCTGTAGTGCGCTGCTTCGGCAGCACTCAGCTCAGCCCGGACCCTGTCGCTCTGTACCTTAAGCGTACCGTGCTGGATGTCGTTGGCCCTGCTTTCGGTATGGCAGCAAAAAAAGAAGATGTCATTAAGCTCTTCCCTGCCTTTCATTGCCGTGATGACCTTCTCAAGAAAGCTGTCCGGTCCCCTAACCGGATAGCCCGCATAATCGTTTGGTTTACTGGTGATAATACTGTATGTGGGGGCCGTTGGATGGGTGTGGGAATAGCTAGCGGAATGTAGTGTCATTACAAGATTTCCCATCATATCGTTCCATTCTTGCTGCAGCATTAATGATGGGCCGTGGTCTGGGAACCTTTCAAGCACACGATCAAAAACCTCAGGCAGATGGTCATTAGCATCAATAGAAACTGATGCATTGGTATGCTGATCGGCGAAAATGTCCAGAAATTCAAAGGCTCCGGTCAGAACCTGCGTGATTTGTTCTGTATCCGATGTTCCGTTTCCCTGTGCTCTCCTTAATCCATATAGGTGTAGAGCAAGATCCACATAGGTTTTTCTTTCATTTGCAAATCCTCCTATAAAGTCCTTTGACAGAGACTCCATGGCCGAATTTTCATCATCGCTGAAGTCAGCACAATCCCTTTCGATCCCGCCTATGTATAAATCATATAATCCCTGAAGGGGTCCAATCTTTCCTGTTTGTGCAAACTCCTTCCTTAATCGCTGCACCTCTCCGCCAAGTTTATCAACCAAGCCCGCAAGTGTATGCTGGTTACTTGCAGTGTGAGAAAAGAATGCCATTTAGCCCTGGTAGGCTTCACTCCTGTTCAGCTCTGAGAGCCTTCCTGTTCTTATCCCTAAGGTATGCAATATGTCCTTCCACTTCTGTACCATTTGGAAAAGGTACACTTCCCTTATGTCTCTCTGCTGATCGGGGTCTGTTCGGGACAAATACTCCACGGGGAAATTCATTATGGTGAGCTTTCCCAGGGGCATATCCATATTGACATTATCCAGAGACAGCTGGTCCACCGGTAGGATTCTTTTCCATACTGCAGCGTTTCCCCAACTTCCGGGTTGTCTCAGCATTCTGGCAGCAGCTTCACCCAGCACTCTGCCTGACACCACGTCGTAATATACTGGCGTACCCCTCGGTAGGTAATCCAGCTGATCAGGCCTTACCTGGTATACTTCAGTGTTCAATCTTCTCTCAAGATGCTCCGGGAGCGAGTGCTCTCCGTCTCTTATATTGCCCTTGGGTCGCATAACCTCTTTGTTGGCAAGTTCATAGGTTTTCCCTGCCAGCCATTTGGCAGCCCCCGAAAGTTTCCTGTCAGAGGCAACATCGTCCAGGCTGCTCTGCTGAAGTTGGCCGCCGTCTTCATAGAAAATACCTTCCGAACATACAACTGCAACACCGTTCAGGTTGTTATTCCGCCTTTTCTCATTGAAGAGATGAACAGTCCTGCTTACTCCGCGCTGCAATACCGGGGGCCTTACTTCAACCTCGGGTATGTAAATGACATCAGCGCATAGGGCAGCACTTGCGGCAAGCCAGCCGTTATCAGCTCCCATGGTCTCAAAAACCATAATCCTGCCTGTGGCATTCATGCAGTCAGTGAGATTAGATATGCAGTCTACAATATACTGTGCTGCGCTAACATATCCGATGCTCAGGCAGGACATGAGAGTCCCATCGTGGGTTCCGGTATTAATGTCATTGTCAATGTTTACGGGAAGCCCAACCACGCCCCCCCTGTACCCGTAATTCTTTAGCCGGTCCGAGAGATAATTTGCATCGGCAAGGGTCTTACCGTTACCCATCACGACCAGCCCCTCAATTTCATGCCTGATGAGGGTATGCGCCATCGCTTGGACTACCTCAGATAATTCTTGCTGTGCGGTCGGATCTGTTGGGATTATGTCCTTGCCCTTTTCATCCTTAGATGTGTGGAACGGCGAAAACCGATCAACACCCAGTTGACATCCCCCCCGCCATTCATCGAATGGTGCAGAAGTAATTATTCTGTACTGGTCTCTGAGCAGGCCTCTGAAGCCGTGCATGAATCCAAAGACCTCTTCAGCCTGAGCATGATCCCTTACTGACTTCACCGCAGCTTCTTCGCCGGGAGCGTCACCAGCCCCAGCCAGAATTCCGATTTTCATATTTTCCCTCCCACCTCTTCAGTTGCTCATGTCATTCAACTATATAAAAGTTACTACTGCACCATAGCAAGTTATCCCTTGACACAGTTCGTAATAGTCACGGATTACTATATATAGCTAATCCCTACAGAAAATATATGGCACTAGTGAAGCTGGGCTTTCTGAAAGCCAAATCGTACCGAGTATGGTGCCCCCCTTGTTCGGAATATATTTGCTGATGGTCATATATATAAAAATAATAAATATATCTTTCGATACATTTATATATTTATTTGTAATGCTTGCGTTCCATGAAACGAAAAGTCATCAGGCAGGGGCATAACACACTTACCCTGACACTTCCGCTCAAGTGGGCAAAGAGGTTCAATGTTCAGCCGGGGTGCGAGCTCGAGGTCAAGGAGGGGGACTCATCGCTTGTGATTCTTCCCGGCGGGGATCTTCCGGAGCTTTCTGCAACAGTTGATATCTCGGGCTTGGACAGGTGCTCTATTTTATACATCGTCAGGAACTTGTACCGTACGGGCTATGATGAGATTGAACTGAAATTCAACACTCGCTGGACACCCTACTACCGAATAGGTGTAGATCTTAAGACCATCTCGGTTATCAAGTACGAGCTAATGAATCTTATTGGGTATGAGGTTGTTGAGCAGGGCGCCAGCCATACTAAGATAAAGGACATATCAGCTCTGAAGTCAAATGATTTCGACAACATCCTGCGGCGCATATTTCTGCTGCTTAACGAATGCGGAAAGGATCTTTTGGAGGGGCTTCAGAACAAGGATGTTGATCTCGTTAACTCCATCCAGGAAAAGCACAACATCATAACAAAGTTTGTCAGCTACTGCCTCAGGCTGCTTAACAAGTTCAGCTATGATGCCAAAGAGAAAAAGGACATTCTGTACCATGTAATTGCATCCCTTGACAAGATTGCTGATGTCTATAAGAATGTCTCGAGGGACACCATCCACCTCAAGCCCAGGGTTACAAAGAAAACAAAGGACTATCTCAGGATTGTGACTGATTCGATGGAGGACTATACGCAGTATTTCTACAAGTTTGACCGGAAAAAGATGATTAAGCTTAATCAGGACAGGGACAACTTTATTAAGGGACTTAGGAACGATCTTATGAGCCTCTCAAAAGAGGAGATTATTCTCATAAAGGGCATGCAGCAGATTCTGGAAGTTATTGCCGATCTTATTGTGGCACGGATGGAGATCTAGGCAGCAAGCCTCCCGTCAATGACGTTCCGTATTACCGCATCATTGCAGTATTTGTCGCCAAAGGCAGTCAGGAATTTCTTCAGTTCAGCCGTCTGGGGGCAGGGATCCAGTTCAAGTGCAGCCTCAAGCCCCGCCATGGCTGCGTGGTAGTGGTAACTGAGGCACCGCTTGTTTATTTCAATTCTTGCCCGGTCATGATCCTGCAGTGATTTGTCTATATCTCTTGCACTGTATCCGATATACTCAAGGTGCCTGTGAAGCCTTGCGTAGCTCCTGTACATATGGGACAGTGTTCTCCTTCTTTCATCAGATACGAACATTGAATAACAGGGGTCGCCATGATAGAGGTCTGGCGTGGTGATATCAATTTTTTCCAGAAGAAGTCTTAGGCATGCCAGGTACTCGTCCTGTTGGTCTACCGGGATAATCTCCCCGCTGGCCGGGTGAACCGCATAGCCAAGGCATTCGATGTCATACTTTAATCTTAGCTGTGCTTTCTTCAGCAGATAGCGGTCAATGAGGTTTTGCTTCTCAACCTCTGTCAGATATTCGGGTCCATGGTCCAGTGCTTCATCTGTCTCATAATCTTTGCCGCATTCAAGCTTGCTGACAAGGTCAACAACGCAGCCGAGCCTTCTTCTGCTCTCAAAATCCACGGGAATGAGCCTGCCTGCAACAATCATGTCGTTTCTGGGTGAGGCATCCTTGTAATAGCCGGGATCCGTTGCAGCCTCAACCGATAGGGCCTCATTAACCCGCCCGTAGTTGTTGCGGATTCCATTTCTCACGGATGCATCAACCTCTATGCCAAGATGCCGCTCAAACTGTCCGATGAAGGTGCTTCCTGCCCTGCCCGTGAAATAATCGGGGTTATTGGCAACAACATCCTCAAGAACTATGGCCCTGGTTGTTGGAGTATGTCCGATGCTAAGGCCCCTTGAATGGATGAGTGCCAGCTGATCTATTCCCTGTATCAGGCATTCCCTTTTCTCTGTAGCAAGCATTGGCTTTGTTCTGTTGCCCTGCCATCCGTTAAGTCTGTTGTACAGGCATTCGCCGTCAAAGAAGTGCCACATATTGACCCTGTAGCGCATTCCGTCTTTGGCCTGGACACCAATGCTGCTGCTGTCGTGGGTAAGCGAGTGCGCTGTACTGACACCAAACTCCTTTTCAAGCTCATATTCAAAGAATTTGGTAATGGCTCTTTCAGATTCAAAGGAATCATCGTCTGTGCCCATATGCCTCATGTCATAGAACTTTGCCAGTGTTGTTAGCGTCCCTGCATTTCCCAGCTGTATATCAATCCTGTAAACCGGATTTGTTGAGTCAATGGGTATCTCGTGCTCATGGACCGGTATGTCTTCAATGTTAAAATCAGAAACAAATCTGCGTATGGATCCAAGGGACTCGCTGCTGATCTCACCGTCTGCACAGAGCCTTGAAAAAAAGTCCTGGTCTGCTCTGTCCTTTCCGAGCAGAGAAGAAATCATCCTGCAATACTCCTTTAGGCCAAGAAGCTGTTTTACCCTGTTCTGGGCAAGTACTAAATGCACTTTGTCACGGGTGGAGTGGCCCTTATCCTTGAGCCCAAGGATGTAGTCCAGCCTTCTGGGCTCAAAGTAGCTTAAGTACAGGTCAACATTGTCTCCGAGTGCCTCAAGCCCATGGAGGATTGTCCTTTCTGCCCGGTATTTTTCTACTGTTGAAAGGAAGGTAGTCACACTGTCAACCGGCCCTTCCACGCCTCTGTTGCTGCGGTAGAACTGCAGTCCGAATCCGATGTCTTCAGGATCCCAGCCCGAATGGACACCATCCAGCACGAGCCTGACCTCGTCTTTACCCAGGTGCTGGTGATCTCTGGAGAGCTGGCTTGCCGCAACTGACATGCCTTGGAGTGTAGGGAACCGCCGGATTATTCTGTGCCTTCTTTTTCTGTCTGTTCTTTCGTACATACTGGAAAGATTTAGGCTGAGAGACTCAATAATGCCTACGGTTTCAGCGGCCGGCCTTAAGCCCAGTTCCACCCCCTCCCTGAACACCAACGCATCGAGCCGCGGGTCCATGTGGCTGAATAACTTCGGCAGCTGCTCATGCAATCCCTGTATGTTGGCCAGGTTCTGCAGATATTCTTTTCTTATGAAATCAATTATCTCTATTCGTCTGTGGGGCGACAGCCTGCCGTTTAGCCCGTCCCTGTCGCTGATTGCCATGCATCTTTCACTTCTCACAGCCTCAGCTTCAGATGCAAGCCGGTCTGTGATTCTTGAATAAGGTCTTGCGCTTCGTGCCTGGAGTTGCTCAGATTCAAGCCTTGTCTGCTCCAGCCTGCGGTGTGATGCGACCACGTCCGCATCATTGAAATATCCGGCAAACAAAACAAGATCTACGATATGGCAGAATATTTCAAGGTCATCGCATGCGCAGGTGATGAACTCCCCATGGGATAATGGACCGATCCTGCCAAATGTTTCGTGGTAGTCACGTTGGTCAAAGTCCGCGCAATATTGCATGCCTATTTTTTCCTGGCGTCTGTGCTCATCCAGGTCGCCTTTGCGCAGATGGAAGTCCGCATAATTCCTGCGCAGGCTCATCACTCCTGGAAATATTTTCAGAAGGTCGCCGGTAACGGCAAAAGCCCGTTCAAAGTACTCTGATTCAGGATACAGTTTCCAGGTGTTCCTGGCATATGTCTCAGCCAGCCCAAGAACCGTTCTTAAAGCCCGTTGCACCTGTGCCGGCTCTCTTTCCATGCTACCCAGCAGGTGGGTGAGTAGCCCGGTTTCACCGGATCTGAGCAGATCCTCAAGGGATCTGCCCGGATCAATTTCGAACTCACATGACTTGCTGAACTGATCAAAATATGCTCCGGCATCGCCGAACATCACATCTAAAAGGACCTCAATCTTTGCAGGGTCATCATATCTCCCTGCTGAAAATAACCTCTCGAAAAATTCAAGATCCCTCATGGTCTAGCTGCCTAGTATCTTAGTCTCCGGCCTTCTTGGCCCTTCTGTAATCATGCGTACATAATCAGTGAAAACCGGCTTGACCTCCAGTGAGACTGGACCTGCAGGCAGGAACCCGTCCGGAATGCCTGACTGGTGGGTGTCGCGAATCATAAACTGCTCAAATGCTGCTGGCCTGATTCCCCGGTAATCCACGACAGAGGCAAGCCGTGGCATAAATCCGACCATTTCCTCTCGCACCATCCCTGCAACACACTCACCCGCAGCATAGCAGAATTTAAAATCATAGGGGTTGATTGCCAGTCCGGTCGTGGGATCCTTTTCTCTTGGCGTATAGTTGGATGCCACAACCCTGATGGGTATCTCGTCACCGAGCATCATATTGAGAAGCTTCTCAACAACGTAGCCCGCTCCGCCAAGCTTTCTTGAATTCGGGCCCAGGGCAGGCCCAACCCTGCAGTATCCGTCTGTCTCCATGAAATACTTGTAGCCTGGAAGGATGTTCTTTACAACATCAACTACATCCCTGCCGAACCTCAATCCCTCGGCGATCCCTACCGTGTCATAGCCAAAGGTCCTGTAATTGTGCACAATCCGCCTGGCCAGTTCATCAAGCGTATCGAATGTAAACGGCTTTTCCGGAAGGGCCAGGCTTGATGCATTGGCGAGGTCCAGGATGGCTGTTGCCCAGCCCCAGTGCCGTCCGAATGTTTCGTGTAGGATTACCCTCTGATGGTTCCGTGCAACGCTTACGAGGTTTTCATGGAATCTCAGCAGCTTAGTGGCTGCGGATGAATATCCCGGTGATAGATTTGCGGCTGTCTGGCCGAACATGGTCATCGAGGCAATATCATTATCCATTATGTTTGGACAGCCTATTGTCATTCGCTCAAGCCATGCGCCATCGGGGTCACTGAAGAACTCTCCCAGGCTCCTGTAGGTTCCATCACCCCCGATGACAGTGAACAGGTTGGCCTTAAGCACGTCGAGGAGATTATGCCTGATTCTTTCGATTCTCTCTTTGTTATTGAGCCTGCGCACAGAAACTCCGTTGTTCGCCCCCATCAGCTGCGCTTTCTTATGTTGGAATCTCTCCAGCAGCATTGAATCGAGGGTCTGCGATTCGCTTTGCTCATCTCCCTCTGCTTTTCCGCGTAAATATGGCGGCTCACGAGACAGACCGAGGATCGACCCTTCATCGAAAATCCTCTGCCTGAGGTCTTCGGGGGTAAGCCTGACTGCGATTCCCCCCGCTTCAAGATTTGGGCTGAGCAGACCCTCAAACGCCTTTTTGACTCCAATGATCTCATAGCCCCTTCCAAGTGACCTGACCATTGCATACATAACGTCATTAGCGCCATTGCCTCCTCCACCGCATACAGCAACAACCACTCGCCTCATGTTACTCGACCTCCTCGGATTTCTTGGTTACCCCTTTTCGGGATACACGTAATAATTACGATGGGCTCTTATTATATTTGACCACAAGTGCGTATATTCCACAATAGTGTCGCTGCGAATTCCGTAATTTTCTCACAAATGTAATCTTTTTATAGTACCTTGCCTTACTTTACTGCATGAAACAGATTGCATCAGGCGCAGAGGCAGTAATCTACCTTGATGGAAACATAGTAAAGGAGCGGATACCGAAAAAGTACCGTATTCCTGAGATAGATGTTCCCTTAAGAAAATCCCGCACAAGGAGGGAGGCAAAGATACTGGACAGGCTTTCAAAGGCGGGTTTTCCCGCACCGCGCCCTCTAGGTTCAGATGAGAAAAAGATGACTATCAGCATGGATTTTATTGACGGTGATAAGATTCGCGACATTCTAGAAAAGAGCAGCTGCAGGACACTCTGTTCTGAGATCGGAAAGAAAGTGGCCCTATTGCACAACATGGGTATCATCCACGGCGACCTTACAACATCTAACATGATCCTAAAAGGCGAGGTGTACTTCATTGATTTCGGCCTGGGTTTCTTTTCAGAAAAAATCGAGGACAAGGCAGTTGATCTTCATCTCCTGAGGCAGGCCCTTGAGTCAAAGCATTACACAATCTGGGAAGAAGCCTTTGATTCTGTCCTGGCTGGCTACAAAAGCACAGCCGAGAATTGCCCTGAAATACTCAGGCGATTCCAGACTGTCGAGGCCCGTGGCAGGAACAAGGGCAAGCATTAAATCCAAAACATTTTTAAATCAAATCGGATTTCTCAGTCGCATGGAAGCAACAATTGCTCATTTCAGGCAGTCACGGCACACCCAGAATGACAACCAGATGATTGTTATTGCCGGTGCGGAAAGCAGGGAAAAGGCCAGGGAGCTGGTGGGTAAGACTGTTACATGGAAGTCTTCCGGAAAGGAGCCGGTCAAGATAACCGGAAAGGTTACCGGTGCACACGGCAACAGCGGTGCACTGAAGGTCGTTTTTGAAAAGGGCATGCCGGGCCAGAGCATTGGTGCAAGGGTCACTATTGAGTAGAATTCTGATATTGTCTGACTTGCCGGGAGTTCAGGTTTTGTTGCATCCAGTCTGCCGGATTCTGTGATGTTTGAGTGCAATCTTTCCTTGCCTTGCGCGTCAAAACGCCGCTATCTTCTCCGAAATGCCCCGCAGCCCACCCTTAATCTGCAGATGTCTCCATAACATTTATATACTATGCCATCTGGTATATATTCCCATTGGCATAACAACAAGGTTTAAATACTAGTTCTATTCCATACGGACTATATGCCAAATGGTATAATCCATTTAGTAAATTTTAAATACTATTGTACCTTTTGGCATATATACCAATTGGTATAACATGCATGCAAAAAAGGGGCCAGCCTTGAGATATCTGTCGGAAATAGAATTGCTTCTGAAAAAGGGCCACGTCGCCATACTGGGTAGTCGAAGGATAGGGAAGACGTGGCTGCTCCGGCAGATTATCTCACGATCCGGGGAAAGAGAGGTACCCGTATATGTTGCCGGTGACAGACTGAGCATCTCGCCAGAGAATCTTGCAATTGAAGTCATCGGCAACACCCTTTACTCGTTCTATAAGGGCGACTACGCAAGCTATCTTGATCTGGGCTTTCTCCTCTCGCTGAAAAGCAGATTGACATCTCCTGCAGCCCAGGCTTTGGACACCATTGCAAACGAGCTGCAGAAGATCAAGCCTGACCAGAATCTCATCCTTCGCCAGGCTTTCGGCTTCCCCGGCCTGCTGGACAGGAAAGTGCTGATGGTTATAGATGACTTTGAGAATCTGTTTGACCTCAACAACTATTCCCAGGTCGGCGATTTTCTGAAGCTCATGAATTTCAATTCGGGTGTGAAATATGTTGTAACATCAAGCCTTGTCTCCGAGTCTGAGAAAATGCTGAAGCAGTATTTCCAGGTTCAAAAAATCGAAGGCCTGGACAAGGATGAGGCAGCATCACTCATCGAATCAAAGCTTGGGAAGGCTGATGCAAAGACAAGGCAGCAGATTACAGAATTGTCCTCAAACCCGTTTGTAATTGCTGCGTTGTGTGACGCATTAAAATCCGAAAAAAATGTTCAGAAGGCACTCCTTGATGAGCTCCTTGATACCGATTCAAAGCTCTATAGGCATTTCTCAGAGATTTATCTTGCATCACTATCGCACGCCCGCGGCCAGGGCCTCCTGAAATCCATTCTCAATGTCCTCTCAAGGTTCGAGGGGCTCACTCTTACCGAAATTTCACGAAAGGTCTTCCGCAGCGCCCCTGTTACCAAGAGCCTGCTGGAGCGCCTGATGTCCGTTGACCTTGTGGTGAGGATTGATGGAAAATTCAGGTTTGCAGATCCGATCCTTGCCCGTTGGGTAAGGGCAAATATTACGACGCTGAAGGTGCCGGCATGAAGAACAGGCTAGTCTGGATCATGGCAATTCTGGCTTTGCTAGTCATAGCCGGCTCTGCTGCCGAGGCCCTGGACTTCAGGACCACGGTAAGCGAGGCCAGGTCCAACTACATATCAAAAGAGCGCGTTGTAAGCTATCTTGCAGTATTTGCTGTACTGTTTATGCTGGGCCTTTTCTTCCTCAAGGACAAGTTCAGCGGGGGACAGCAGTACTTTGCATACCTGGTGATGTTCGGGCTGGCCGTTGCAGTTACCATTGCGCTGTCAAAGAATCCTCATGACTATATCTGGGAGGGTGCAAGGATACAGTGGCTCTTCCTCTGCCCGGGCTTCACAGTAAAGCCCCTGGTTAATGCATTTGTGATCGGGTTTTTCTTTGTCCTGATATATGAGTTCGGGCTGAAGAACCTGGGCAGCAATTCCGGCGGCAGCGACAACATGCGCTACGCAATATGGATTGTCGCCCTGATCCTCGGCGTTGTCTTTGCCCACGGGATCCATGTTCCAACAGGCGATACCTGCAGCGAGAATGTCTATGTCTGGGACCGCGGAAGCTTCTACCGGATTGAGCAGTTCCTGCTTGGCGCGAGGATGTCGGAATCCATTTCCGGCGGCCATTACGGCATGTATATGCCCGGCGATAAGAATTATCAGGATTCGAGGGCGCACGCATCTGACTTTATTGCCTACAATGAGCGCATGGCGGGCGTCCTGCCCCCGGTAAAGGATGTATCGCAGTGGGATGACAAGTACCGTTTCGGCATCCTGCACAAGCACAACCTTGCTGCCTTCTTCATGGCATTCATAATCCTATTCCTGGTGTTCAAGTTCACCAAGGTTGACTTCAGCGGAGGCGGCGGGTTCGGCGGGTCAGGCTCCGGGATATTCAATCTCAACTACTTCATACCTGGTTACATCGCTGCAATGCTCATAAACCAGGGGACAACCTATGACCAGGTCATAACATACGGCTACTATGTGCTGCTCTTCACCCTTTACTTCAAGTTCAAGGACTCCCTTGGCGGCGGCAAGCACCCCATGCTTGCGGGCGGCCTTGCTTACGCCATTGCAGAATCCCTCAAGGCCCTGATAACCGGCGACGACCCCAACTTCTTCTGGTATTTCCTGGTTGGGATGGTCGGCGGCTGGCTCATTGACCAGTGGCAGGAGGACAAGGGCATAATCGGCGAATACAAGAAGCGCCTGAATGATCCGGCTGGCCAAAAGAAGGTACTGGGCAGCCTGCTCCTTGCCCTATGGCCAAAAAAATGGGCTAAAGAGTTGCGTGAAAAAATCTCGAAGTGGAAGAAAGCCGACAAAAATGCCGTATCCATTGACGAGCAGAATGCAAATGCGCTTGGGACATTTACTGCCCACGGAACAGCGGTGATGACAGAGGAAAGGCAGGGGATTGAGGCAGCGATTGCCCAGGCAGTGCAGGCCCATCCGGGAATCGGGCTTAAGAACCTCAAGGGAGAGGACTTCAACGGCCTTATTGAACAGGTTATTAATAATCCAACACACCATACCTCAGCACTCGTGCTCGAGAATGAAGTTGTTGAGATTATTGCTGATAAGCTCCACCTCAGCGATATCCAGAAGCACGCATACGGAGACAACACAAACCCGCTGTATGAGCATGTGACAAAGCCCGTTACTCAGCGCATAATGAACATCCAGCGCAAGTCATTTGAGTTCGCCAAGCGTATGGAAGACATCAACCTCTTCACGGGATTGGAGGATCAGGAGCTTGCGGAACTGGAGCAGCAGCTTGCGCAGACGCAGGCCGGCATCGCCCAAGCACAGGCAGCGCTGCAGCCGGTTGTTGGGCAGGGAGTACAGCAGGCACCCGGACAGCCCGCGCCTGCTCAGCCAGCTCAGCCTATAGTTGCACCGACCCGGCAGAACATACAGAACCAGGTCCAGCTGCTGCAGCAGCAGATCGCCGCAAAGCAGCAGGAGTTAGACGCTACGCAATACGCAATAGAGAAGCGATGGAAGCAGCAGGAAAAAGACCAGCTAGAGGCACGTCTCGCCCAACTGCGGGCCCAGGGAGGATCATAATGCCAAAACTTACACCTGAACAGATGAAGAATATGTCAATACGCAGAAGGAATCTTTTGTACCAGCTGGTGGACCGCTTCGGCGAGACCAACAGGGGGCAGGAGAGGCAGTACCTCGAGCAGCTATTCGGCCAGCTCAAGAGCCATGACTTCATCCACAGGGATTTCCTTCCAAAGGTTGAGGAAATCGCGTCTACCATTGCAGTAAGATACGTGTCAGGGATATTCTCAAAGCGCCTCAGTGAGTTTGCACACCACTGGAAACAGAAGGGCATTCCTGACCGGGGCGAGCGGCAGTATTTTATCGGGCTCCAGGATGAGATAAGAAGCGGCCAGATCATGCCGCAGGTTCATACGCCGAAGGACATGGATAAATTCAGGAGATTCATCTCTATTTGCAGGACCTCCTACCAGTATGCAAGGGATACTGCTGCGAGAAGCCAGGACACCGAAACGCTCCATAGGCTTAGGATAACCAATGCGGGGATCCTGCACATTGTGCGCTACACAGATGAGGTCAAGGCAATCGGCGGTATGGCTGACAAGATAAGGCAGAGCAGGACAGATCCCCACTGGTCCTATTTCAGGAGTTTCTATATGCAGAGGAAACGATACCGGGACCTTATCATCAGGAGGTATGGCGACCCTGAGTCAGCCAATGCAATCCTTGCCTTCTTTGACAAAAGGAACGAGGACATTGATGCAGCTATCGACTTCTTTGAAAACCTCAGGAAAAAGCTGACATCAAAGGAATACATGATGCGGGTCACGCAGCTGGCAGTAAATGACCTGAGGGTTATTGCAGCAAAAAGGACCGAATTCATAGAGCAAAGGCTTGAGGGCATAAGAAACGGCCTCCTTGACCTCGTCAGCAAAAGGGTCCATGAGATTGACGTTGGCAGGGTCAGCGTGATATCGCGCCTCAGGAAGGGGATTGAGGAGGAAAACACGCAGCTTGCAAGGGCCATCATGGTAAGGAGCCATCTCACCGGCCAGGAGAAGGTTATGGCGATGCTTATTAGCAGGAAGCTCGAGCTGCTCCGATGGAACAAGCAGGTAAAGGCCTGGGCAGCGGGCATGCGCTCGCGCAACCAGCTTACCCTCAGGATGGCGCCGACAGTGCAGCAGTATATGGAGCTTGTGACCCGAAACTCAAGGGAGCAGCTCAGTATAGCCCGGGAGATGAGGGAGGTTGCCAGGCGCATGGAAGCGCTGGAAGGGCAGCTTAGCGCCGTGGATGATGGGCTGCAGGAGGTTGTCCAGAAAGATGACAACTCGTATCTGTTTCCTTAGGTTTGGACGCATAATGCTCGGGGATGGTGCTGCCAGCTGTTCTGCGGATCAGATGACCGGAATCCCCCCATATTGGCAAAATCATCCCCTTCATGTATGTTGCCAATATTTGCCAGCAACCTCCATTGTTCGAAAAAATAAACTATTTGTTCGAATATTTAAAGTAATTTATTTTTATTTATAATCTATAGTTCATTATAATAAATTATTTATATTTTTTTTATAATTGGTTGATGTATTATTTAAGTAATCTAATCTTTATTTTTAGTGTAATGATAAATTTAATGATTTAATTGCATATATTAAATGGAATAATGTCCTAAATAATGGTCTTATTATTTTTTTCATTTAACTCATCAATCAAAAAATATAAATACCTGTTCGTATATTTGATACATAAATGAAGTCATTGTCGCAGATTGAACTCACAGTCATCAACTTCTTAGTCCGCAATTTCTCGAGGAGGCTTACAGTCAGGAGCATAGCAAAAGAGCTGAAGACAAGCG
The DNA here is from genome assembly GCA_043823195.1 of archaeon. GTDB lineage: Archaea > Nanobdellota > Nanobdellia > Woesearchaeales > JBDRAZ01 > JBDRAZ01. The sequence goes on along the minus strand of JBDRAZ010000102.1, from coordinate 32,876 downwards.
CCGCCGGCGCATACCAGGCGGTAAAGAAGCTCGAGGAATCAGGCATTCTCGTCTTTGAGAGGCTCGGGACAGGCCTGTTCTACAATGTTGATCTTGAGAATCCCATTGCCCGGCACCTTGCAGCAATAGTGCTGCTGGAAGGGTCGGCAGCAAAAACACTCATCGACCTAAGCGAAAGCGCCAAGCGCGATGCAACAGCAGCAATTGTGCTAAGGACTGAGGCAGTGATTATCTCGCACAAGGGCATCAATTCCTCAAAGTGCTCGGTTATTGCCGAGCATGACTTTGAGGAATCCCTGCGCATGCGCGACAAGAAGGCGCTTTCATGGCTTGCCGGCGGCAAGGTCATCTACGGAGAGAATTTCATAGTAAATGCAATCGGAAAATCCATATCGAGGTTTTGAATGAAGAGGTTATTTCCAATACTGGCAATGGCGCTCCTGCTTGTTCCCATAGCCTTTGCTGCATCGGATGCATTTACCGGGGCACTGAAAAATGCTGCAGACATTGTCAGGGATTTCATCAGTACCGGCTATGACAGCTACTACCAGCTGGTTGACTTCGTCCTGTTCTTCATACTCTTTACTGTTGTCTTCATGCTGGGGCTTAACAAGGTCTTTGGTGAGCAGAACCGCCAGGTAAAGACGCTTGCTGTTGTCCTTGCGCTCATTGTATCCTTTGCCCTTGTGAAATCAGGGATCACCCTCAAGATCCTTGCCCCATATGCGAGGTTCCTCCTCTTTGTTGTGATGGTTCTGGTATTGTACGCGCTCCTCCTTAAGTTCGGCATGGAGAACCACAAGATAATGGCAATCATAATAGCTGTCCTGCTGACGCTTCTTGCCTTTTATGTGGCAAACTCGCTCTTCAAAGAGGGCAAGCCGTTATTCGAGGTTCCTGATCTCTTCGGTTCAGGTGATAAGCCTGCGTTTGTCGGTCTGCCCGCAATAAAGGGATTTTTTGTCGTTGCCACATCCGACTTTGCAGATTCGACCGGCACCATGGTTGACCAGGCAGCTGAGGAAAAAAAGATCAGCGCCTATGCAAAGAACTGCAGCGCAAAAGACGGGACAGTCTATGCGCGCACTACCGCAAGCGTTGAATGGGCGGGCGTTATCTCAAACCAGTTCGGGACGCCTGAGGAAAAGGAAGCATATGAAAAGAACCTCGCCCTGGCAAACCAGCGCCTTGCCAGGATCCAGGGCATAATCCCGGCAAAGGAGGAGGCGGCTGAGGTGCTGGACAAGTCGATTCCCACATACCGCTTCTACTCTCTCACGTGCAGGGATGCAAGGGCTGCTGAATCAAGGTTATCTGGGGGCTCGGGCAGCACCCCCAGCTGCCAGGAGCTAATGGACTTCAACTTTGAGCAGTGGTTCCGGGAGATTGGGACTGACATCCAGAGGTACCTTGTCGGCACAGGGAACCGCGATGTCCAGGTCCTTGAACAAAAGCTGGCCAAGTGCAGGATTGAGGCGGGGGGCAGCACTGACCCCAACGTCATGCGCAACTACTACGACGCAATGGAGCGCTACCACACAGCGATTGGTGAAAAGTGGTTTGAGGCAGGAGAGTTTTCACGGGCACTTCCCAGGTACCAGTCAATCCTTGATAACACACCGATTGGCTCTGACTATCACAGGACAGCAATTGAGGGCTGGCACTCCCTTGTTGAGAGCCACTATGAAAAGCAGTTGGCAGATGCATCTGCCATCCGTGATCCTGCCAGCAGGGCAAGGGAGCTTATCAGAATCAAAAAGGAGATCAAAGCGGCAATTGATGCCCGAGATGCAAAGAGGCTCTATCCGATAAGATGAAACTGGCATATACTATATTATATATTCTGTTGTCCATCCCGGTACTGGCAACCCTGGAGGATGTCCTTGACAGGACAGACAATCAGATAGTGGATGCTATAAGGGAGCTTGAAAAGACAGACCCGGCAGCAGCAAGGAGGCTCTTTGTGGACAGCTTCCCTGGCCAGGATTTTGACGCAGTTATTAAGCAGATTGAGCCAGCTGTTTCGCACTGGTACTCAAGCCCCTGGGCATGGATACCCCTGCTGATTTTGGCTGTTGCCGGGCTCGGCGCCCTTGGCTTCTACGGCGGCAGGAGAAATGTCCGGCGCGCAAACCAGATCGATGCGCAGGTTGGAGCAGTCATTGCGGCAGCATTCAATGCGCTCGTGCGCCTTCAGACGCGGCTCCTTAGCATAAATGCCCAGGCTATTCCGCCAAACACACCGATCTACCAGCAGATGAGCCAGGACTTTGTCCGCATAAGGCAGCTTCTTGCCGAGGCACGGTCATTTGAGAACCGGCGCTGGACAAGGTTCCTCCGCCCGAGATTCGATGAATTCCGGAGCGTGGCAGGCGAGATCCAGGCACTGGACCTGAGGAATCCATGATGAGAACTTCAATGAAGATTTTGGGAGAGAGGCTTGAAGAGTCAAGAGGTAAAGGGCAAGAGGTTTTCAGGCAGATTGCTGCCGCAGATGAAAGGGTAGCACACGCCTTTGAGGTCTTCAAGCACGGTGACCCGCACGGCGCAGCAAGGATCCTGGGTGAGGCAGGCGCAATCCTGAGGCCTCTGATTCCGCAGTGGCAGGAAGTGCAGAAGCTTGATGAGCAGATCGAGCAGGGCTTTGAGGCAGTGGACCACATGAAGGGCATCATCCATCAGACTGTTTTTTCAATAGATGATTTTGTTAAGTTCTACGGCCATTACCACAGCAAAGAAGAGCTGAAGAAATATCTTATAGGCAGAGGCATTAAGGACAGGATCACGCTGAGGATCGCTGACTACAGCATGCACGGCCATCTTGGATTGCTGAAATTCGAGGACTCTGACTTCTTTGTAATCATTGATGAGGACACCCTTAAGCGCTATTTCAATGAACGGCGTGAACGGGAAGGGGCCCATGACATTACAGTGCACGATCTCATGGAGCATGCAAAGCACCTCAACTACAGCCAGCACAACGGCGCAGGCGAGCGCGACCTCAACCAGCTAAGGGGCAGGTGGCTGAGGCTCGGAAGCGTAAGGATCAGGATTGACCGCTTTGAGCACGGCCATCTCTTCCTTGGAAATATGCCCGGTATACCGGTCAATGAGCACTTTGAGGCTGCCGTCAATCAGGCATTCCGGCAATATGGAAGTGAAAGGCACCATCACGCGATTATCGACCTGGAAAAGAGGTTCGGCGAGTTCAGGCCCTTTGGTGCAAGAAGCATAAGAGAAACCAGCCGCTGGAATGACCATCACCTGCAGTCATTGCCGCGCTTCAGGCACTTCAGCAAAGAGGATGTTCATACAATTGAATATTATAGGGAAATGGTGCATCAGAGGCAGGGCGAACTCGCAGAAGAGTGGCTGAAAGCGGCCTGAATCGCAAAGTTTATATACTAGTTTGCAGAGAAAAAAATATAAAAAAAGGTGGGAAAACTTTGAATCCACGAGTAAAAGAAGCAACAATCCTGGTGGCACTAGTTGCAGTTGTCCTTATTGCATATGTCCTGTTCATGTCCTGGGAGGACGAGTTTGTTGTATCTTCTTTGGCTCTTACCTCAGCTGATTACCTGGAGTTAAAAGAGGTGCACCAGCCTGCTGATACAGCCTATGTGCGGGCAGAGATTACCGGCCTGACAACAGCCAGCGGCGTTTCTGATTTCGTCGCTGTTTTGAGTGTTGACAAGCAGGGCATTGTTATCGAAGACCTAACCCAGGTCCTTTACGAGGGCCAGATCAAGGGGGATGCAACAGTTATCAGGGAAGGGTTTGTCATTCCGCCGACAATTGCCCGGGGCACCCATAACCTTAATCTAATAGTATATGACAAGAATGCTGATGAGTACATATCGTCTTCTGTTCCCCTTGAGATCCACAAGGATTTCATGGCCGGCGAGATGGCAATCGCGTCAATCGCTGACGGAGCAGGGAATTTTGCTGAGGACGAGGACAGGACATTTGTGCCCGGTGATCCGGTATACGTTGTTGTTGACGTCCAGGGCTATGAGATGAACGACCTTGGGATAGGCGTCTACAACTGGCTTGTTGCTGATGTGGAAGTCAGTTCAAATGGCAGAATAATTTCACATCTGACGATTCCTACTGCTGAAGAGGTTGTAAGCACTGAAGACGATGTTGTTCGCTTTGTCCATGACATCAATACGAACCTCCTCGGCCAGGGCGTCTATGACGTCGAGATGGTCATAACTGATATGCTGACAGGAGACACGAGATCCTCCATGGGATGGTTCATGATACAATGAGAAAGATAATATCCTCACTAATTTTTATGCTGTTCTTGGTTTCGATGGCTTATGCACAGGTGTTTCCTGCACAGCCAAGTTCAACCGCCGTTGCCGGCCCTCCAGCGCTGACAGAGATACTTATTGAGGGGCAATCTCTTACACCGGTTCAGTGGTATGAATATTGCCTGCCTGTAATTGAAAAAGTCCAGGATGAGAAAGTTGCCTGGTGGGAGGACTGGTCTTCAAGGATTCCCGGGGTTGGCGATACCGTTCCAAGGCAGAAAGAATGCGTGGCGTGGATAAAATACATAAGGGCGGACTATGACCGGTATTACGCTGCTGAAATCAGCAAATTGCAGGACGCTAATAAACAATTGGAAAGAGAGGCGCAGAGCTTCCGTGTGATTCTTCTGCAGATTGAAAATGGGGATCTGAAGAATGACGGTCAGCACAGCCCCGGTACAGATGCATATGCAAATTATGTCAAGATTCTGCAAAGATGGAATGCCAATCTTGAACTTATCACTCTCTACTACGGGCAGATCAGGGTAAGGTATGGCGGAGAATATGCTGGATGGCCTATCTTTTTTGATGAAGGCTACCGTGATTTTATTGAGCAGAAGAAAAGGGTTCAGGTCTGGCTCAGCGAGGTTGACCAGGCTCATTCCCAGGCTCTTGGTGATGCAGCAGAAAAGGTAAGAAAACAGAAATGCGATGCAGTCAAGGAGCGGATCCGTCAGTGGTACCTGGCCGAATGGGAGAGGAACCGGGTTGAGATTGAATCCAAGCCGACGACATTTGATCTTGCGGCGGCAGTAGACAGGATGCGGACCACGCCTGGCGAATTTACTGAACCTGAATTTGCTGATAAGAATAAATGTCCCGATATCAATGCCTTTGTGACAGATCAATATCAAAACACAGCAGAAAAAATTCGGCAAAAGCTCCGGACAGATCGTGATCTGACTGAAGCTGAAGCTGAGAAGATATATGGCGAAGGAGTAAGCAATCTACAGGCAAGGTGTGAACGTGTCCTTGATGACGATCCATATGATAATCCAAGGTTAATCAGCGACAGATACACAACAAGACAGGCATTTGTTGACGCGATACAGAACTCGCGTTCGAGAGAAGGAGAGCTGAATGCCTTTAAAAATGCCATAAAGAGGATGTATCAGCAATGCATAGCTTACTATGAACTGGCGCAAGAGCGCGAACGGGATCCAGCAAGGAAGGCTAAACTTACGGTTAAGCTCAACCAATTTATTTCGCTTGCAGATGACGCAGCAATTACTGCAAAAATTGACCAGAGATTTGGAGATGAAATCGCACGTGCACAGGTACAGGCCACTGCTGAGAACCGCGGGGCAGTAGACGCTCAGCAGAGGGATGCCCAAGAGCGCAAAGCCAGGCTTGAAGCAGATGTGACGAAACAGTGCATTGACACAGACCCTGGTCGCGAGGTAATCATAAAACAATATGTAAGAGTCTCAGTTGAAGCAGAGCGCTACAAGGCACAGTTGGCTGTGATTGATGGAACAGGTGCCAATCTTCTTACACATGAGCAGGAGCTTAAATACGCAACAGACGCCGGGAGCAGAATAATACAGTTGATTGCCGATACTTGTAACCGGCCGATCACTCCGGAAGAACTTGATAAGATGAAATCAACAGCCATGAGCAGTCTGAAGATAACCGACAACACCGCAGACAAGATTGCCCAGATGTATGCAACAAGTCTCCAGGACCTCATGCAGACAGAGGCGCAGGCAGCAGCTGATATCGCAACCGGTGAAGCCATGACAGAGACTGGCTGCATTGATGATCATTCAGCACTCATACGGATGCAGGGAGTGGTGGGTAAGAACCCTGATGCCAATCCCACGTTCACAGATGCCGAACTCGCAAGGCTGGACAAAATAATTACTAACGGCTGCATCTGGACTGAAGCAGACGGCACCGTTGTTAATGTTGCTGAAGAGGCAAAAAAACTCCAGCTGATGATTAACGATCGGGATGTGAGGGTGAGGGAAAAAAATAATAACATGGCAAACGCAGGACATCAAGAGATTTGCTATGAATATGATTCTACAACAGATACCACAACCAAAAGGAGTTGCAGGAGGCTGGACGGAGTGCCGCTTGTATGTAAATATGGCTATGACAAGTTTGTGGATCAGACTAAGACAGTGGCAGTTCCGCAATCAAGGCTTGGAATCGGATTCCTTAAAGGAGATACAACTAGCATAGACCACGACATCCGTGTTGCAGGCTGCTGCAGGCGGACTGAGAAATGGGATTCTTCCAACAGGCAATGCATCAGTGTAGAGTTGGGTGAAGACCTTGATTACGAATCAATTTACGGCGAGATTTACGGTTTGATAGGCGACATGAAGGAACCTATGAGGAAAATAAATTCAGGAAAATTGAACGCAGGAGAATTGGCCAAACAAAAAGCGATACTTACTGACATTAAGAACCAGATATTGGCAAAAAGGAGCGAGCTTCCAGTAAAATGAGATACATCATCCCTATTATAGTTATAGTAATAGTGCTTTGCACAGCAGTTTTGGCAGAAGAGCCTATGCCTCCGAATCAGCTTAACCTGAAATATCAGGATGCACTTGATAAGGCCATCTATATCGGCCGAATGTCAGCTCAAGCAATTGAAGAGATTAACCTGGCCCTTGGCCTGGATCGCGACTCAGGGATAGACGATACCGGCCTTGTCCCCGAACCGCTCCGCCACACAACCGGCACAGGCCTTGACTGCTCTGATCCTGCCAGTATACGCACAATCCCTCAGTACGCATGCGAATGCCTGACCTCGAAGACTGCTGACGGCAACGCAAAGCATGAGGCGGCCAAGGTATTCACAGGTGATCCTGATCTCAAGAGGGTTATGGTGTTTGAGAACAACTGGATCATGGGGGAGGCACAGGCAAAGTGCGGCGGTGCAGAGTTTGTCCATGTCTCACCGGATACTGCAACCGGCACGATGTACGGCTACATTGCCCAGGGCAGCAGGGCAGGCAAATGCTTCCTGGTCAGGGACGTATACGGATTAAAAGTAATCGGCGCAAATAATATTCAGAATAGGGATACAGTTAAAGTGGACAGCAATCTCGTCTACATCTGGACTGACAGTGAGGATAACTTTCCACAGCACATAATCAACACCTGCCTTGATGTTGCGAGCAAATCATCATTTGGCTCGCTTGTCAATGTTGCAAGGCTCAGTGCAACCGGCGACCAGGAGATTTACGCTATAACCCACACAATACCGCAGAGCAGCGTTGTAATAGAGGTTGGGGGAGCACAGGTTCAAAAAGTAAAACTTGGCGACGAAATCATCCTTAAGTTCACAATTCAAAAGAAAGTGGTGGAGAGAACCGGGGCCGGCGAGGTGATAAAGGTTGATGCATCAAACCCGCAGACCATGGCCCTTACAGCCCCCGGCGACCTTAGGGACCTGGGAGAAAATGACTACTTCACTGTTGAGATTCAGCAGGTTCAGGATACCCAGGTTAGCAAACAAATCAGCTACACCCTGAAGCCCAAGCTTGCCGACACCACCTATACAAGCCAGGAGACCAAAACCCAGGTCGTTAACACAAACCTTGCAATAAAGATTCCTGTTGATCTAACAGACGTGAAGATATTGAACACCGATACTCCCCAGGTCAAGTTGGATAAGCTGGCCAACCAGATGGATGCGCTCATCACATCTTTCCAGAAGGTTCAGACGCAGGAAGAGCTTGACCGGCTGATAGACCGGAAAGCTGAGCTGCAGACTCAGCTGGAAGAGATTAAGAAAGAATTGAAGGCATCACCATGAAATACAAAATAACGCTCGGACTGTTAATCCTTATGATTGTCTCATCTACATCATTGGCTGCCACGACGGTCAGTTATGCAGATATACTGATGGCCAGGCTTAATGCCGCAGCAGAGCAGTCAGCTGCCCGGCTCAATACAAGCATTGACCTCTCTTCAGGACTCAAAATCACGATTAACAAGCAGGACACAACAGTATCCGGCCAGGTCACCTATAACGGTGGGGGAGTTGCTGCAACAACTGTCCAGTTGTTCAAGGGGGGTTCCAAGGTCAGTGAGCAGATGACCGCAGCTGGCGGCTATTTCACATTTATTAATGTGGCGGCGGGCGAGTATATAGTCACAGTGCCTAGTCATATTGCCGGGTCTGTTTCTACAAAGGTCACAGCAGGTGCGCAAGCAAAAACAACCACGGCGAAGCTCGTCATCAGGCTCGAGGAGAACGGCAACTGGGTCGACCTCAAGGCTATTGACGCAGGGACCCATAAGTTCAAGATCACTGAAGATGCGGGCGGAGCCCAGTGCAGGCTGTATATATACAGGGGAACTGGGAATTATGATGCCGCCCAGCTGGTAAAGTCAACAAGCAAATCCGTCTGCGGCACTCAGCTGGAAGCCGACCTGACAGCAGGCACCTACACAATTGATGCCTATGCCTATGATGCGGGCGGGGCGGTCCTTACCTCTATAAAGAAGCAGATTACTGTCAAAGAGAAGGTCGTCAGGACACCCGGCGAGATACTTGGCGAGGCCAGGATTATTAATGCTAACGGCAAGCTCACTCCCCAGCAGAAGATGGATGCCCTGGTCAAACTTAAAAGAGAACTCATGAGGATGGCAAAATGAGATATATCGCACTCCTGATAATGGTTGTTCTCACTGTTGCATTTGCCCATGCTCAGGCCACTGTGGATGTTTCGGTTGATGACGCAATCAAGGAAATCGACGGCATGATTACTGGTCTCGCAGCTAAGGGTGCAGTCGCGCCGCGTGATGTAACGCCCTTGGGTTATGAAGGCGCTGTCGCAGATGGCGACTGCCGTCATGACGGTATTTTTGTCTACAACACAGATGATTACAAGACCTCAACACTCTTTGACGAGTTCCTGACCGAGATGGGCGCCCGTGATAAGAAGCAGATTTATATCTATACGTTTGCAAGCGTTGATGGCGAGGACACCTACAACAAGGAATTATCCAAAAAAAGGGCTAAAAAGGTTGAGGACTCAATATTTGCCATTGATTCCACTTTTAGCTTTGACTTCACTAATCCCTTGGGGGAAACAACCGATTTCGGTCTTGTTTCTGCTGTCGTCTCGCTCACTGATTCCGAGAAAAGGGATCATCCTGTTCTTCAGAAAAACCGAAGATACGTTATCAGCACGAAACCCCTGACCATAGGTCAGATGAGAACCACGCCTCCGGAAGACGCAGACAAGTTCATTAACGCAATCATCTGTGATGACAACGGAACTGCTGTGGCAGCAGCATCCGATTCTGCGCTGAGCAACATCAGCCCCTGGTGGCTGCTTGCGCTCCTGCCGTTGCTCCTGCTCCTTGGAGCGATGAGGAAAAAGAAGAAGGAGGCAAGGGTTGAGGATAGGATCAAGAAATACTATCACCTGCTCAAGGTCTATCATGATAAGAAGGTTGCCATGTCTGAGGAGATGGACAGGGTCTTCCAGAGGAAAGGGCGTGATTTCGGACAGCTAGCAGGTATGCCTGCCGGCACAGCAATCAATACCACAACAAAAGCTCAGCAGATGCACAACCAGCTTGAAATACGCTATAAGGAGATTGAGAAGAGGCTTGCGCACCTGCCAGCAGAGCTCAGCAGAAGAACCCTGGAAAAGCTGATGGACAGAAGCGAGTTTGCCAACGCCGCTGATCTCGAGCGTTTCCTTCAGGGCTGGGTCCAGACAGGACACCTTGAAAGTGTCACTGCCCATATCCTAATTAAGATGCGGGAGATTTTCGACGCCCCCCCAGGTACATGGCCTGGCAACTTCAGGGACAGAGTCAAAGTCTGCATGAAGCAATTGGTTGCCGCTAACCCGCATGTTCACGATGTTCACGAGGCGCTCATTGAGGAAGACAAGCTTCTCCGCGATGTAAAAGAACTCCAGAACTCAGTTGAGGATCCGCTGATAAAGCTCTGTGATGAGGTTGAGAAGGAAGGCCAGAGCTTTGCTGATAAGAATTTCATCTCGCCAAGGAAGAAATCAATCCAGGGCATATGGGCCAATATACAGGTGCAGCTAAAGCAGTTGCAGGGCCACACAAGAAACTCAAACGACCAGCTTACAAAAATGAACCGTCATATCGATCAGCAGGTGAACAGGTTCAAGGATCCCGCCTATGCCGAGGCCCACACACCCGAGATCGTTTCGGCATACCAGCAGGAACTGACCGAATACAACGGCCTTAAGCCCCATATGCGTGACGAGGTCTACACACTTAAGCAAATCCTGGAAAAGATGCGAGACCTGGTTAAAGAGCTTGAGAAGACAACTATTGGAGCAGAGGCTGCACTCGGTGCAAACCTTGACCGCGTTCAACAGTTCATGGAAGTTCTCCAGGACAAGACCCCTGGCTCATCAAACATTTTTTACAGCAACCTGCTTGAGAGGGGTGTTGCAAGCGGCAAGATCCCTGCGGGCGGGATTGATACCTACCTGAACGACATCCAGGCAGATCCAAATGCCCAGAGGGACGACGGCAGAAGAGGCCCTGGTCCAAGGCTCACCAGGCGCCAAAAGCAGGAGCTTGGAAGGATGTTCAGGACTACAGACCTGCTAATGCCCGTTGACCAGAGGTTCTTCTTAAGGATCAAGGAATGGATGGACAAGATGAAGCACGCCCAGGCGCAGGCAAGCAGCGAGGAAAAAATTCATTGCGCCCAGGAGATCAGGATCTGCTGCAACAAGATTCTCATCGCAATACAAAACTCAAAAAAGCAGAAGGGCGGCCTTCTGGATCACCCTGATGTCCAGGGAGAGGCAAGGCCAAGGCTTGATGAGATTGAAAAGACCTGCCAGGCAGCGAAAAGCATGTCTGATATCCAGATCTGTGACGGCGTCTTAGGCAGGCCCAGACCGTAAGCTTTAAATAATTCACCACTATAGGTTAGCAAGAGGTAATCAAAATGGGGTTTTTAACAAAAAGGCTATTCAAATCAAGAAGTCCGTTTCTGATGTACATGGCCGGCAGGCGCAGTGTCAAGGATCTCACCCGCGATACATCAAGGATGGATGCAATCCTTGAAGTGCTTCCTCGCCTGGTTGAAAATGAGCACCTTCTGGAAGAGGCAATGCCAAAGCAGAAGCAGCTTTCTGAGCTTGCAGGTGAAGCAGAGGAGGAAAGCCAGGGCTTTTTTAATATAACAGCAGTTGAGGATTCTGTTGCGCTTGGCAAGATCGAGCGGATCGTGGGTGCCTGCGTACAGCTAATTAAGGCGGTTGCCGAAAAAAAGATTGTTGACAGCAGGGGACAAAGGGTTTCCCCGCGGATGGGCAAGAAATTTAAGGTGACGGTTGTGGGCGCCCTTGAGGAGGGGAAGAGTGAACTCAGGAACGAGTACCGTGACGTTATCAATTTAATCGACGATGCAAAGCCCCACACGCAGGAGTCATTCATGGGCATGGTAAAGGTTGCAGCAAAGAAAACCAGGGGCTCATGGGGCAAATACATGGCTATGCGCCACAACCTCGGGGAGCTCAGGGGCCAGCTGCGCAGGATGGGAAATGACTACAGCAGCATGGTTAACATGCGGAGAAAATTTTTGGCTGACCTTAAATCCGGTAAGCTGCGCGTTGACCAGCTTGAAAAAAACTATGACACCTGGGTAGACAACTTTACCCTGCATGTCACCACCTTCTTCCAGAACTCTTACAGGGCGCAGAAGCGCGACCTATTGATTATTTTTGGCATTCTGGACGCACTCCATTCATACCTTTCAGACCTGATCAGGTGGCGTAAGGGAAGCCTTGAGCCGACAGATGTTCTTGACGGGGAGCAAAAAAAGGTATACACATTGTTCCGAAGGCTTCTATCCGCAGCCCAGGAAGAGGCACAGGCCCTTCGCGTTTTAATCTCAGCTGACGAAAAGGCTGAATCAGATGCTGCCAGGGTCTGGAAAGCAGCTGCATAAAAAGAGGTGTTTACTATGATGGAAACCAAGGATTGGATTAGTTTCCTTATCGGTTTAGTTCTTACTGCTTCAGGTGTGTTGCCGCTCCTGAACAGCTTCAACATTGGTCCGCCAATATTTGCCCTGTCCTTCATGCCGGTGCAGATCTTTGCATACATAGCAGCAGGCGCAGGCTTCTACCTCATGATCAACAGCGTGATAGAGATCTCAAACAGCAACGCAGTCGGCTGGATATCCTTCCTTATTGCACTCCTGATCCTTGCAGCAGGAGCCCTCCAGGTCCTGAACCGGTTCGGCATCGGAATGGACTGGTTTGCACTGTCCTGGCTTTCCCACACGATCTACTACGTGCTGTTCATTCTGGAAGGGACCTTCCTGATGATTGCCTGCTTTGCAATGGAGCTTTAAGGCTCCTAATCTTACGCATTGTCCGGCTTTGCTGAGGAAAGGCGGCAGGTAATGTGCCGCCGGAATTCAGTTTTCCGGATTCAGGCGCTCAACACCTCTTTCTTGGCTGGAATCCTATTGTCTCAATGTTGCATTCAGGCGGCACGGCGGTTATATACTATGGAAAACTATATCAATGAATAACCATCAGCAAACCCATGCATAAAACGCATATTCTGATAATTGGCGCAGGCCCCGCCGGCTTAGCCTGTGCGCATGAGTTGTCTGCCAAAGGCGCACACCGGTATAAGGCAGATATTCTCGAGGCAGATGAGCAGGTCGGAGGCCTGAGCAAGACAGCTGATTTTGACGGGTACCGATATGACCTGGGAAGCCATCGCTTTTTCTCCAAGATAAAAGATGTAAACGATCTCTGGAATCATGCGCTGAAGGATAATTTTATTGCCGTAAAGAGATATTCCAGAATCTATTACATGAATCAGTTCTACGATTACCCTCTCCGGATCAGGGATGTGGTATACAAGCTGGGGTTGCCTGAATCATTAATTATGGGATTTTCTTATCTGAAAATGAGGCTCTTTCCGTTCAAAGAAGAGAAAAATTTTTCAGAATGGATATCAAACCGTTTTGGCCGGCGGCTGTACGAGACTTTCTTTAAAACCTACACCGAAAAGGTGTGGGGGATGCCCTGCGACCAGATCTCTGCAGAATGGGCGGCCCAGAGGATAAGGAAGCTATCCCTTTTCAGCGTGATTCGCAACAGCATCCAGGGAAGTGATGATAGGGTTAAAAGCCTTATACGGGAGTTTAGGTATCCAAGATATGGCTCCGGCATGATGTATGATTCGCTAAGGCACGGCATTGAGACGCATCCGGATTTTAGGGTTATTACAGGATCCAAAGTGGATCGGCTGACCTACAGGAATGGCAGGTGGGTGGCAGGAATAAAGGGAAAAAATGGCAGGTCTGCCAAGGCATATGATCATGTGGTGTCCACCATGCCGCTGCCGGAGCTAATCTCATGCACTGACCATACTCCCGAAAAAATCAGGACTCTTGCAGCCAGATTAAGATTCAGGAGCCTTATTGTTGTCTGCTTGGTATTCAGTGAGCCCAATATATTTAAAGACACCTGGATATATTTGCATGACAGCTCGGTGAAATCCAATAGGCTGCAGGTGCTGAATAACTGGGGTCCGGATATGGTGGCGGCCAGCAGCCATTCTTCATATGGCTGCGAATACATCTGCTCAGAGGGGGATTACATCTGGAATATGGCAGACAAAGAATTAATTGGTCTCGCCATAAATGAGCTAAAACTGATAAAAATAATCCCGGAACGCAGCAATTGCATAAAAGCAAATGTTCTGCGTGCAAGGGATGCATACCCCGTATATGACGGCCATTACAGCAATGGCATAGCCAGCCTTAGAAAAACTGTAAGGCATATGCCGAATCTGCAGGTTGCAGGCAGGGGCGGGATGTTTAGGTATAATAATATGGACCATTCAATCTATACGGGAATCCTTGCTGCAAGAAACATAGTTGAGGGCAGGGAACAGCATGATCTGTGGCGCGTCAGCCAGGATAATGAATACTGTGAAAAAAAGCCGGACCATTAGTCCCTGATATGGTCCCGCATATTTACTCCTCCGCCCGCATCGGATGTAAGCGATCTTGGCTTTTTCCATGAAATGCCGGAATTGGGCCGTTTCTCCATGAGGTTGGCTGCGCCATGCCATAGAAAGCTTTTTATATGACATGTCTTCTTTCTAGTCGGAGGGTTTATAATGACTACCAAACTGGTTAGCATAGGGACTCTGCAGAAGGGCAACTACATTGTCATCGATGGGGTGGCATGCAGGACAACTGACACTCAGGTGAGCAGGCCCGGAAAGCACGGTCACGCAAAGGTAAGGCTGAGCGCAGTAGGCCTCATAGACGCCAAAAAGCGCGTAATAGTCATGCCTGGGCACGACAATGTTGAAGTCCCGGTTATTGACAAGAAGACAGCCCAAGTCCTCTCTATTCACGGCGATACGGCAAATGTCATGGATTCAGAGACCTACGAGACCTTTGATCTTGCAATCCCGACTGAGCTCAAGGGAGAGGTTATTGACGGATGCAACGTGCTCTACTGGGTTATCATGGATGACAAGGTCATGAAACAGGTTAAATAATATGGCAAAATTCCCTGAAGCTGAGGCTAGGTTTCTGCACAACTTCTTTGTATGCAGGAAATGCCAGTCCAGGATAAAGGCGTCCAGCCTAAAGGTTGCGGAAGGAAAGATTGAATGCAGGAAATGCGGCAGCCGTGTCCTGAGACCCGTAAGAAAGAAATAAAATGGATTTGCAGGTAGTGGCAGCCATTGGCTTTGTGCTTTTTCTTGCTATTTTCACCTATCTGCATCGAAAGAACATAGTGCTCCAGAAGCTAGTCTATCCGCTCTTCTACATGATTCTCTACAAGAGCAACTTCGGCCTGGGATTCATGGATCGCTGTGCCGGCAAATACCGCGAGTTTGTTAAGTTCGCCGGCTACTGTTTCATTGGGCTGGGCGTTACCGGGATGATTCTGATCTCATACAGCATTCTCGCGCTCATCTGGAATCTCATCAAGACTCCCTCGGCAGCATCAGGCTTCTCCTTTGTTCTTCCCTTCACCCATGTCCCCGGCATCGGCTATCTCTCCTTTTTCCACTGGATTATCGCAATCTTTTTCCTGGCGCTTATCCACGAGTTCGGCCATGGAATCGTCGCAAGGGCCCACGGCATTCCCATCAAATCCTCGGGAATTGCATTTTTCTCCATTTTCCTCCCTATAATCCCTGCTGCTTTTGTTGAGCCGGATGAAAAAAAGCTGGAAAAGCAGGCTGACATAGTTAAGTACTCAATCTTTGCTGCCGGCCCCATGGTAAACATCCTGGTGGGGATAATCCTCCTCATGGCCCTTCCGTATGTTCGCGACCCGACAACGCTTGGCCCGCTTGAAAACAGGATAACTGAGCCGATAGGCTTTTCCTTTGACCTGACAAACGATACGCTTCCTGCGGCAAGGGCAGGCATGCAGAACGGAATGGTTATAACCGCCTTTAACGGCGAGGAACTGACTGACGCAACCCCGTTTCTCCAGGAAATGTACTACTGCGCAGAGCCAGGCGACACAATAACGCTGACTGCCAATGGCACTACCTATGCGCTTCAGACTCAGGATGTAGGCGGCCGCGGCATAGTGGGCATCCAGAATTTCCGGAATGAGCGGCGCGTAAAGCCGCAATACAATATGCTAAAGCACCCTTACTACTGGACCAAAGACCTGTTCCGGTGGATCGTCCTCCTGAACATCTTCATCGGCCTGTTTAACCTGTTGCCGCTCGCTATCGTTGATGGCGGCCGGATACAGAAGACATTCCTTGAGCGCGTTGCAGGGAAAGAAAAGGCCAACAGGCTGTGGCTGTTCACGTCATTCTTCTTCCTGGCCCTGGTGCTATTCGGCCTTGCAACGACCTATATTGGAAACCCGTTCAGCTATCTGAAATGATCCCGTAATGCCCTTCACACCGCAACAAGGCCATTGTGGCTGCCTAATATCTCAAATTTTGGGCTCTAAGTCTTATGCTAAAGAATGTCGCCAGACTTGCTGGGTTTAAAACCCCTGCCTTTATGGCAGGGAGTGACCGAGGATTTCTATCATAAATATGGGGCTGCTGGGACTTTCACAGATCCTACTTTGGTAGGTCCGTGAGACTTTATGTCTCACTTGAGCACCTTTTACCAGATTTTAGTAAAATCTGTTTTGAACCCAGATCACCACACCCCGAATGTGGGATGATAGCCAAGTTACACTACAGCCCCGAAAAATGGGAAAAATATGCCAATCTTTAAAAATATGACGCCTTTGCACCCATTCATGCTGATACCGCTGGACAGAATATATGCAACAAATTCGCCGAATGTGAAGCAGGATATCGTGCTGGCCGGTCAGGTTCTGAATTGCCTTTATAGTGGCTGGACCGACCCTGTTCCTGCTTATCAAGATGGGTCTGGCTATGTCTTAAGGGGCGATGGCCACAGCAGATGCGTTGCAGCTCAGCTTAAAGGCCTTACACAAATTGAACTCGACAACCGCGGCCCTATGCCGTACACCTGCAGGAGGGGATTGCCTGTCACCGCCCTTGATGTCATGATGGGTGAAGACTTCTTCCTCACAATACCAGAATTTGCCAGGTTCCTTAATGATATCGGTTATACTTATTGAACCGGAAAACCCGGGAAATATCGGTGCTGTTGCCCGGGCCATGAAGAACTTTGACCTCTCAAAGCTCATTTTGGTCAATCCGAGATGCAGTCTTGATGAAACGGCGGTCGCCAGGGCAAAGCACGGCAAAGACATCCTGAAAATGGCTAAGGTCAGGGACTTCAGCTTTCTGGATCGCTTTGACACCCTGGTCGGCACAACCGCAAAGATCGGGACAGACTACAACATACCGCGCTGCCCGATCACACCTGAAGACCTTGGAAAGAAGCTCTCAAAATCTTCTGCAAAAACCGGAATCCTTCTCGGCAGGGAGGGAATGGGCCTGACAAATGAGGAAATCCGGCTATGCGACCTTGTTGTCACAATACCTGCATCTCTCAAATACCCCACACTCAACATCAGCCATGCAGCCCAGATAATATTCTATGAGATCTTCAAGCATTCAGGAAAGAAAAAATCAAATGAGCACATTGAGTCAGCAACAGCAACAGACAAGAGAATCCTTGAAAACAACATCAGCCGCGTCCTGGACACGCTTCAGTTCACGACAGCTGACAAAAAGGAGACCCAGAAAAGGGTCTGGAAGCGCATTATCGGAAAATCCTTCCTAACAAAAAGGGAAGCATTTGCCTTGATTGGTTTCTTTAAAAAGCTGAACAAATAGACCACTCCCCCATAGCAAACTTTATATTTGTGCACTAAAACCCGGCATACATGCAAAGGGTTGATATTGTCGAGACGCCGATAGAGCACATGGTCCTACTCCATATGCCGAAACACCCTCACAGCTTCTGGAGCCTCCAGATTGAGGACCCGGTCCCTGTAGAGGTGGGCCCGCTGAGGAATGACAGGTTTCTGATGCTGGAAGAGATAACCGGTCACCTGGCTGACATTGCTCGGTCACACCCCGCGTACATTGTTCACAGCTATTCTGACGGGAACGGCGGCCTGGTTCCGGATCTCAGGCTATCTGATATCGCCGAGGGCGCGCTTGATGAGCTGTCCGGGCCTGGCGCCCCTGAATCGCGCAGCCAATCCCTGGCTGTCCGGGCATGGTGGCAGATCCTCAGGCAGGAATCCGGATATTCTCTCGAATACCGGGGCGGGCATTATCCCGGGATAAGCATGTCGCACGGAAGGCTGGTTGTGGAAGGCCCGGCAGATGGGACCGGGGAAGTCGCAGCGCAGTCAATGATGCTCAGAAGGCTAACGCCCCGGAAAGGGGATATCTATGCCATAAGCACTCTTGATCTGAATGGCCCTGTGGCAGTCAATCGGGCAGGCAGATACTGATTTCTAGGTAATTATTATATATCTCTGGACATTCCTCTGCACTGATGAAGATTGCCCTTGTCTATGACGTTATATATCCCTATGTAAAGGGGGGAGTTGAAAAAAGGGTACATGACCTTGCAGCGGCGCTTTCTGACAGGCACGACGTCCATATCTACGGCATGAAGTACTGGCCGGGCGGGGATGACATGGTTGAAGGCGGCGTGCACTACCACGGCGTCTGCAGGGCTATGGATATTTATGCGGATGGGCGGAGGTCCCTTATCCAGCCTCTGGTCTATTCACTATCACTTCTGAAAATTTTCAAAGAGGATTACGACCTGATCGACTGCCAGAACTTCCCCTATTTCCCGTTCTTTGTGTGCAGGGCATACTCAATGATTAAAAGGGTTCCGTTGGTCCTCACCTGGCATGAACTGTGGGGCGATAATTGGAAACAACAGGGACCGGTGTCGCCTTTTGGCAGATTTGTTGAGAGGCTTGTTCTCATGTTGTCAGAGAATAACGCCGCAGTCTCCAAAACAACAGCAGGCAAACTGAGGAAGAGCGGCAAGACGCCGGTTGTCCTGTCCAATTTTATCAACTGTAAACAGATTGACTCGGTCTCTCCTGCCAAAGGAAGTGATGTTGTCTTTGTTGGAAGGCTTATCCGCGAAAAGAACATTGAACTGCTGATTGATGCTGTTGAAGTCCTAAGCAAAAAGCACAAGGTAACATGCACAGTCATCGGCGAGGGCCCCGAACTGGCAAGACTGAAAAGGATATCATCAAAGGTCACTTTCAGGCCATTTCTGCCGCAAGATAAGCTCTACTCCTTTCTCAAGGGCTCCAGGGTGTTCGTCCTTCCATCTGCACGGGAAGGTTTCAGCATCACAACTCTTGAGGCCATGGCCTGCGGCTTGCCAATTGTCACAGTTGACCATCCCGGCAACGCGGCCAAGGATCTTGTCAGAGGCAACGGTTTTATATGCAGGCTGAATGCATCAGCTATTGCCTCAGCGATTCTCTCTGCCATAAAAAAACGCAAGCAGTTGGGCGGGAAATCATACCGGATTGCACAGTCGTTTGACATAAAAGAGGCAGTAAATAATATTGAAACATATTACAGGAGCCTGCTATGAGGGTTGCCATCTTTCACAACTACCTGGATGTCCTGGGAGGTGGAGAGCGGCTTGTCCTGGCCCTTGCAGAGGCGCTTAAAGCTGACATTATTACAACCAACTACGAGGGGGCCCTGATAAGAAAACTGGGCTGCAAAGCCAGAGTAATCTGTCTTGGCAACACCCTTCAGATCCCGCCGCTAAAGCAGATGCATGCAGCCTATCTCTTCTCCAGGGCCAGGTTCAGATATGACTTCTGCATCTTCTCAGGCAACTGGACACTCTTTGCTGCAAAGAGGCATCACCCGAACCTCTGCTACTGCCATACGCCCGTGAGGGAATTCTATGATCTTTACGATCATTTTCTTCATGCGCTGCCGGTCCATAAGCGACTCGCGTTCATTGCATGGGTAAGGGTGTTCCGGCCCGTGCTGGAAAGCAATATCAGGCATATTGACAATTGGATTGCAAATTCAAAAACCACACAAAAGCGCATTAAACAGTACTACAAAAGAAATAGCATAATCATCCATCCCTTTGTTGACTGCTCCAAGTACAAATACAGGAAAAACGGTGATTTCTGGCTTTCGGTAACCAGGATTTATCCTGCCAAGCGGCTGGAGCTGCAGGTAGAGGCCTTCAGGAGAACAAAAGATAAGCTTGTCATTGTCGGCGGATTTGCAGAGGGTGATCATTCTGAACGCTATAGCAGAAAGATCATGGCAAACCTTCCCTCAAACATTACATGCTTGGGAACAGTCAGTGAGAAAAAGCTCATTGACCTTTATACAAACTGCAAAGCATTCATCTCAACTGCAAAGGATGAGGATTTCGGCATGACTGTCCTTGAGGCAATGGCCTCAGGAAAGCCTGTTCTGGCTGTTGATGAAGGGGGCTACAAAGAGACTGTAACAACGGAAACTGGACTCCTTGTAAAGCCCGATGCGGAGTCGATTGTTAAGGGGGTTGGACATCTTACTGATCCGCGAAAATTCAGGAGAGCCTGTGAAATAAGGGCCAGGGAGTTTGACCTGGGCATTTTTGCCGGGAAAATCAGGTCCATGATCCGGCATTAGGAAGTTTCATTAATGGTACAATGGAAGGGTAACAAATGTCAGTTAAGTTGCTGGGTACCGTGCTGATAATTGTTAATCTGTTAGCATGCTGCAGCGTTGTGGCCGTGGTCTTTGCCAGGACCCACCATAAGGAAACCCTAGTAATACGTCCCTTCTATGTTCCTCTTAGCAACTGCCTGGAGCCTGATTTTGAGGCAAGTGAAGTAATAGATGGACGTGTTATCCATTATGCGGTCAATTCAGACGGTTTCAGGGATAAAAACTATACTGTTGGCAGGCCGGCAGGCAAGGAAAGAATCATCGTGCTGGGCGATTCATACACTTTCGGCTTGGGTGTCCATTCAAATGAAACCTTTCCAAAAATACTGGAATCAAGGCTTGGGCACAGATATGAAGTCCTGAATTTTGGTGTTACCGGTTACGATACCGAAGAAGAGGTCACTATGCTTGAATCTGTTGGATTGAAGTATAATCCGGATTTGGTTGTTGTTGCCTTTTTGACAAATGATGTCACGAATCATACTTTTCTGAAAAGCAAATATAGCGAGCTGTCAGGCAAGTTTTCTAAACCCCTTTGGCTGCGCAGGGGAACGGATGCCTCCACACTGTCGCTTGAAATAACCGACAAAATATGGGGGGCGGTTAATGGCGCATGGGATAAGAAGATGGCATCCATGACTTATGATGAACAGTTAGGGCCGGTGAAAAATGCCCTGGAACAGCTTGAAGTGCTTGCCACAGCCAATAAGTTCGGTGTAATCATATACATTATACAAGATAATCCTGAATACACTAGCCGGCTGGAGGGAATCTGCACCGGGATGAGGTGGCGCTGCCTGGTATTCGATAACCACGGCCTGGAAAATGGACTCTCGCTCTCCAACTACCACCCCAGCCCGCTGATGCACCAGATGATGGCTGATCAGCTGTACCATTTCATGATTAATGACACAGCAGCCAACAACCCGACATAAAAAATCAAAACGATTTTGACCCGTACACCACATGCTGCAGGTCCTTAAAGTCTTCATCTTCGCCCTTCAGCCAAACACTGTCCCTTCCGTAGCCCATTTCCACACCCCTGAACTCACGTCCAATTCTGAGCTTCCTGGTCCGCATGTTCGGATTGGTTATTGTCTCAAGCCTTGCATCCACAGGGCAGTGCGGTATTCCACTCAGGCTTGTGTCTGTCAGGAGCTCAAGTGATCCGTCCATCTGCGAGGTAAGCAATGTGTACTGGCCAAACGTTCCCAGCACCGTTTTCCATTCTCCCAGGTGCTGCAGGCCCGCCCTGGCCACTGGCTTGTCAGTATACTGCGCCTCAACGACTGCGTCTACTCCGTAGCCTATTGGGTATGTTGCATCAACCAGCGAGAAGTGTTCAGTCTCTCCGTTATTTGTTGCGGCCTGATGCCTTCCAGCATAGCCAAATCTCCCTATGCTTCCGTCTGTCTTTGTATCAATTGTATGCGAATCCTGATTTCCCGAAACCTCGACTGAATTGCCTGCAAAGACTGCCTTTGCAGCAAGCCACGTCAAAAGTGCAATTGTTCTTCCTTTCATTTGAATTACCTCCTTGTTACTATCATTGAGGAACTACATAATATAATTATTATCTCCCCCGTACAGGGTATATAATCGTAAAGCTTAAATAAGATGGAAGCCCAATGATCGCCATGGATACAGTTCATGACCTGACAAGGATCGGATTAACAGAGGGCGAGGCAAAGGTCTATCTTGCCCTCTCCAAGATCGGGTCAAGCACAGTCGGCCCTGTAGTCAAGGAGTCAGGTGTTGCATACTCCAATATCTACGAAATATTGAACCGGCTCATTGGAAAGGGGATCGTCAGCTTCATAGTAAAAAGCAAGACAAAATACTTCCAGGCAGCAAGCCCGCGCAACCTTATTGGCTACCTGAAGAAAAAGGAGGATGAGCTCGCGACCCAGAAGACTACACTGAAGGAGATCCTGCCTCAGCTCGAAAGCTTCCAGGAGATTTCTGAAAAGCCCGAAGCAGAGGTTTTTGTCGGCAAAAAAGGCCTGAAGACCGCCTATGAAAAACTGCTGGTCAAAGAGGGGGGCAGCGAGCTTCTGTTCTTCTACATCCATAAGAAAAGATACGCCAGGGAATCTGACCTGTTCTATTTCAGCATATTGGATCTTTTGAACAACGTCCCGATGAGAGGTATAACAAACGGACTATCAAGGCAATCAGTCTTCTTTCAGAAAATAAAGATACTCAACCAGAGGTACGTTGACTTCCCCATACCTGGAAACATCGAGGTCTGCAACAACCGCGTCCTTCTTGTATCCTGGGGCGAACAGGTAATCTCTGTACTCATAAACTCAAAAGACCTGGCAGACAACCTCAGGGCATATTTCAATAACGTATGGAAAATTGCCGGGAGCTGAGCTTCAGCCATGCCCATCCTCAAAGATGAAGCTCGGGAGATAGACCCTCTTGTAGGTATCAGTGAATTCAATAAGGTTGAACTTCTCAATTATGTCAAGGAACTGCTCCCGCAGGTGCATGATAAGGTACCTGATCCCGGTCTTCTCAAAGGATTCAATGTCCACCTCCATGTCCCAATCGCCGACAGTCTTGTTTATCCGTGTGACCTCTCTTGTCTTTAGCAGGTGCGCCATGAGGCCCGCCTCCCGTTCACTAGCAAGGTTATGGAGCCTGAGGAAAAGGCGGAATTTGTATATGCCTAGCCTGTTTTTGTCGAGGCTATACTTAAAGCCCCTGATGATGTTTCTTCTGGTGAGGCTTGCGATCATGGATTTTGTGGTCTTGACATTGAGCCCTGACATCTTGGCCAGTCCAGTCATCCTTGCAAGAGGGTGGTTCAGGAGGTTTTTCATCACCGTCATCTCATTGGCTGTGAATCCCTCTTTTTCCCTGTCCCCTCCAACAATCCTCTCAGTATGGAGCCTGTGAAGCTCATCCCTCGCTGTCAGGTAATCCCTTGGCGGGATATGCGTGACCAGGTTAAGGATAATCTTATAGTCGCTCAGGGTCTTAGACAGCATTGAGAGCTTCTTGAGCTCCTTGTTGAACTTCGATGGGTTTGGGGATGCGAATTCGACTGTAAGGTCAAACTCGCCTGAGAGCTCATAGACCGAGACTACATAAGGGTTAGCCTGCAGCTTATCCAGTATGCCTGATTTTTCCCTCTCGCTTATATAGCCCCCCTTGAAGTATACTCGGAACAGGATCAGCCCGAAGAATGAATAGTCAAATACGCAGTAAGGATGCCTAAGTATCCCATCCTTCTCGAGGACATTGATGGAGTACTTCAGCCTTTGCGGGCTTTTCCTGAGGAGGTTGGCAGTCTCCCTGAGGCTCATCCGCGCATTTTCTGACCTTAGGT
Source organism: archaeon (assembly GCA_043823195.1). GTDB lineage: Archaea > Nanobdellota > Nanobdellia > Woesearchaeales > JBDRAZ01 > JBDRAZ01. Next base: position 9,125 of record JBDRAZ010000102.1, on the reverse strand, counting down.
ATATAAGGTCGCGGTTGTATGTCACCATAATCTTCTGAATATTTTTTACTATTAGTTAAATCTTTCGATATTATTGGCAATTAATTAAAAATATTGACCGCGAAGCATAAATACTGGAAAATCATGAAATATGCAATGAAACAAAAAAACACCGCTGGGAGGTTAACCCCGAAAAGGGGCCGGTCATTGCCGGCAACCATTGGCCTCGCGGGCCTTGGTCTGTTCTTTTCATTCTCAGAGGCAGATATGGCTCAGTATACTGCCCTAGCAGAAATAATGCAGACGGCTGGATACATGCCGGAAGCCCCCATTGCTCCGGACACCACGCAGGCAGTTGCTCCCGTTCCTACTGGCAGCCCGCCTGATACGCTCTCCGGGCATGATGCGCTGGACCAACACTTGGGCACCGAGGTCAGCATGCCGGCCAGCGGAACAGGCTCATCTGAATTTCAACAGATATCAGCAAGGATCGCCAGGTACGATCAGTTTATTCTGAAAGCCTCACAGATGCATGGCAATGTGGGCTATGAGCTGATCAAGGCCGTGATATACGAAGAGTCAGGGGGGAACCCCCGCGCGGTTTCCAGGAAAGGGGCACGCGGCCTTATGCAGCTGATGCCCAGGACAGCAGCGAAATACAAGGTACGGGCAAATGAGCTTTTTGACCCTGAAAAAAACATCCTTGCTGGCACACACTACTTGTCTGATCTGATGAAGCAGTATGGCAATGACAATGCCCTTGTCCTGGTTGCCTACAACGCCGGGCCGGGAAGGCTGGAAAATGCCCTCAGGGCTGGGCCGGACCATAGCTGGGGGAGCATTGAGCAGCACTTATATCCGGAGACGAGGAGGTTTGTTGCTGATGTGCTTGCCAAGTCGGAACAGTTTGCCTTGTACAGCCGCGGTCCCGGGGAAGTCGGCAATCCTGAGCATCCCCTTCTCCCCCTGGACAAGGCCTACAGTACAGCCATACTGCAGTAGCGAGACCGCCCGCTGCGGCGGCGGGTTTCCCTGACCGGGATGCCCGCACTGCCCGAGAACCTCATCTGCCCGGCATTATTAATCATGCCTCGGCCGGTCGCACCACTTGCAGATCAGGTCCGCCTGAAATGGTTGCATTTCCATCTGGCTCATGGGCGGCGGTTGCCCAGAGCATTCCCTTTGCTTACCAGCATAATATTCAGCAGGAATGCCCCCTCTTTTGTCAGGCCGGGTGAGAAATATCAGCATCCTTTAGATATGCCTTCGGCTTAAGGCAAATTCACTCATACAAATCCCCTGAAAATACCATCGATCCTTTTGCTTATGACCCTGCTGTCATATTCTGTTTCAACCACCCTCCTGCCGTTCTTCTTAAGCTTTCTGTACAGCTTAGGGTCAGCAGAAACCCTTCTTATCTCCTGTAGCAGGTCATCTGTCACAATGAAATCCCTGCCGTCCTCGGCCTGAATCCCGCGGGCGCCATGCGGGGTTGTTATGGTTGGAATGCCTGCAGCCATGTAGTCCAGGACTTTAATATTAAGGCCGGAACCGGAGAAGATCGGGTTGATCGCAATGTCGGATGCCTTATAAATTTCTTTCAGCTTTTTAGTGTTCACATGCCCAAAGAGCCTGACATTCTTTGGTATCATAAGGGGCGCAATCGTTGACGCAAGGCTGATCTCATTTCCGTTGCAGGATATCCCCCTGACCGCAATTCCCGTATCCCTTGTATCTGAAAACAGCGGCTTTCTTGTCCCATGAAGCCTCAGGGTGCACCAGAATCCCTTATGCTCAGGAATGCTGAATGTATGCTTCCTGAAATCAAGCCCGAAAAAATTTAGCTTCTTTACTGGCCTGTTCCTGATAAGCAGGGTTCCCGTGACATATTTCCTTGATCTAGCATGGATTGTGATTTCAGTTGCCCTGCCCTTCACATAGAAGCTGCACTCTTTTTTTGTCCAGCGGACATCAAATCCCTCATGCCCCCATTTTTCCAGGCTGTGCCATCCGTAGCCCAGCATATCCTTTGCCGGCTTAACCTCCAGTTTCCTCAGCTCGTCATCAACAGAATTGAAGAAAGCCTCCCTGATGCTGCCAACAATAAGGAACGTATGATCCAGCTTAGGCACAAGCTCTTTCATTATATAATCAAATGCCTCGATATTTGGCAGATAGTGGACGCCAACAAAGAGAAGTGTCTTTCCCCTGATGCCAAGCCTCTTCTTTGCAGACTCTTTTGCTGAATCAGCCACCACTGAAAATCCCCCGGTGTTGATTGAGTTGGGAATAACATGCACCTTCCCTGCATCGATCCCGTACTGCCCAACATAGTGCCTCTTGTCAGCCTCTGAACATGCAAGCACAATGTCGCTCTTGCTGCAGGCCTGCTCTTCAATCCGTCTTATCCATCGTCCGAGAAGATGGTTGAAAACTCCGGGCTTCAGGAATTTCCTGTAAAGCATGTATTCGCAATTATGCGAATCATAAACGCGAAGCTTGTCGTTTCTGTTCTTGAAGTAATTAAAAAACCAGGGGTGCGAGCTGACCAGGATGTCAGACTCCCCGATCTTTTGCTCCATGTGCCTAACAAACCTCCTGTTCAGCACCCTGAATGTTGTGCAGAGCGCATCAAACGCCGGTATTGACCCCAGGACATTAGTTAAAAAATTGTTAACATTAAGGAAGATCTTTGGAAGGACCATTATCTCTTCAGTGAAATTCTTCGACAGTTTCTTTTTTGTGTTCCCCCGGTGCATCCAGCCCGTAACGCCAAGGTACGTTACTTCATAATCATCTGGCATCCTGCCAAAGGAGTTGACAATCCGCAGCGGAGCACCGGACTCAGGGGGGTAAATTATCTGGTTGTCCATCACAAGGATCTTCATCTGAGGGCCTCCCTTGTTGCTGCAATCACTGAGTCAGCATCCGGATCAAGGAAGCATGGGTACATGCAGATGTTCCTGCACCTCTTTATTGCCTTTCTCTTCTTCTTTGCAGCAGATGACTCCCAGGCTGACTTCAATCCCTCTCTATTGAGATTCCCGAAAGCCCCCTTGCAGCTCCAGAACCTTGCATCTGGCGTGATTATTGCTGATATGAATCCCGAATAGCACTTTATCCTCTCTCTGGGCATATCCCTGAAAAAATCCTTTACAGAGGAAAGGAATCCCGGATGATTCCCGATAAAGGCATCCATCTTCCTGAGCCCAATAAGCTGATCCATTACCTTGTCAAGCCTATCCAGGTCACTTACCCTCAATGGATTATGCCGCTTCCTGCTTCCCACATCAATGTTGGAATCATTCACAGGCTGATATGTTATCGATGAAAACCCCAGCCTCTTTGTGAGATGATACAGCTCCACCAGCTGGTTAAGGTTATGGCTCATGATGACGGTTGTTGCATTCACCGGGATCTTTCCCCTGAAAAAACCAACTGCCTTCATTACCTTTTCATAAGTGCCGGGCACACCCCTTATCCTGTCATGAACCTCTGAAGTCGCCCCATCAAGGGAAATCTGAAGCCTCTTCACATTTGAGCCGGCAATCCGCCTCATGTTCTTCTCACTAAAAAGAGTCCCGTTTGTGGTAATATTCATGCCAATGCCCTTTTGGGTGGCATAATCAATTATCCCGAGAATGTCTTTCCGGACAAACGGTTCACCGCCAGACAGCTCAATCTCAGGGATATCCCACTCAGATATCTGATCGATATATCCCTTCACCTCAGAAAGTGTTGGTTCAGCGCACTCTGCCCTCCAGTGGTCACACATCAGGCACCTTAGGTTGCACCGGGAGGTGAGCGTGATTGTAACGGTATACGGCTTGATGAGGGGCCTGTTCAGCACCCTGGACATGTACAGCCCGTAAATCTTAGATAGTTTTTTATACCTCTCCATCATAGTGACGAGTACTGCGCTTATTTAAATTATTTGTGGGGCTTTCTTTCACAATGAACAGACCCGGGGTTTTCAGCCACAGGAATTGCATTGTTATGCTACTTGGGCTTGTGCTCCTGCACGTCTCGCTGAACTATTGGGTTCTGAAAACAAACAGGCTTCCCCCTTTCGGCGATGACGCCCTGCAGGCCATTACCAGCCTGGATATCTATGAATCAGTGACCCGTGGGCCTTTTTCCGGCATTTATTACACCGGGGGCGACTATCCCGGGCTTCACGCAATATACGGTGCTGTCTGGCTGTTGCTCTTCGATGGAGATCCCCTGGCCCTTCAGATGAGCAATACCCTGTTTTTGGCAATCCTGGTGTTCTCAATGTATGGCATCGGCTCAGTGCTTCACTCCAGGACAGCCGGGGTTGTATCTGCTGTCGTGGTTTGCTCATTTCCAAATGTTTTCGGGTTATCCAGGGTATTCTACTTCGACTATCCGTTCATGTGCTCACTTGCATTTGCAGTTTACGCCATGCTGAAGACCGGCATGTTCAGGTCGCGCATCTGGGCTGCCGTCTTCGGCTTTGCAGCCGGATTGTCTGCCAGCCTGAAGCCAACCCTGGCGGTGTACATTGCTGGCCCCCTTGCCATGTTCACATATCTGTCTTGGAGGGGCAGGCATTCAGGGATCTTTGCGAATATCCTGGTCGCCCTGGCTGTGTTCTTCATTACTGCAGCGCCCTTCTATCTCCCCAATATTGGCAGCATCTATGGCCACGCAAAGATGGCAATAAGCGCAGAGCTGACATCAGATGGTACGCTGGGCCCGGTAGCAGGGTTTGTCAGGGGTCTGCATTTTTATGTCATCAGTCTTGCTGCCTACCAGATACTGCTTTTTTTTTCTGTCCTGTTTTTGGTTGCCCTTGTCACCCATATTCTGCATGGGCGGGGGGGGTTGCTCCTAGCCTGGTTTTTTCCTCCACTCATCGTCTTTGGCAATTTGTATAACAATCTGGACATCCGCTATATGCTTCCGGCGCTTCCGGCAATAGCGCTGATGATATCAGTCTTTGCTTGCAGAGCAGGGCGTTATCGCAGGGTTTTGCTTGCAGTCATAATTGCTGCTGCCCTGGCCCAGACCATTCTTATCACCGCCTCTTTCGATCATTCAATCCTTGGTTCAGTGAACCGGGAACTGGGATTTGCCATGATATCCAAGCACACCTTCATGCACGATGCCTACGGTCCGGATCCCGGCATGGTGTATGAGATGGGGCTGTACTATCCGGTACAATATGACTGGAGGGTGGGCGACATCGTCGGAGTCCTGAAGCAGTATGAAGACCCGTCAAGAAGGGAGACCTGCCTGGTATCCTACAGCATGCTTGGCATGGCGCTTGGCTATTCGCTCAGGGTCCGGGGCATTGGGGTGGATGTCTACTACGGTGACCCGTTCCTGGACCGGTGGAGCGCCAGTGAATACGCCGATTTTGTTATAAAGACAGACCGGGACATAGGGAGCCGTTCCTCCATTGATGCAGCTGTCCTTGTTAACGAGGCCTGGATTCACAGGGTCTCGCTTCAGGATTTTGCGCAGGTAGGCGAGGTTCAGTACCCGGAAACAAAACTCATGATATACAAATCAGCAGATAGTAATTTAAAACATTCCAGCATCAGGCAGGCTTAAATGAAGATTGTCTGCATCTGCCAGTATTATGCATACCCGCCCCGCCAGGGCGGCCAGATAAGGGTATACAATCTAAATAAGAGGCTTAATGCTGTTCAGCATTCATTTACTCCGGTGCTGAACAAGACTGCCACCCTGAACAAGGGCTACGCTGAGCACATATACTCCCTGAAATCATTTACTGCCGTGCTTCTATTCCTTAAATTCCTGGGAATCCGCTCATACGACTTTCTCATCCCCTCGCTATTCCGCCACGTCAGGCCTCCGGCCCCGTTGCTGTCTGATCTGAAAGATGCCGACATTGTCCAGGTAGAGCACCCCTGGCTTGTCGCCTGGATAGCAAAATTCACTGATAAGCCAATAGTCCTTGTTGCGCATAATATTGAGCACAATCTTGCAAGAGACATCTTTAGAAGCCACCCGCTAGGAAAACGAATTACGGAATCTGTAAGACATACCGAGCAGGAGGCAATAAGCCTTGCCAGCATGGTTTTCTGCGTTTGCGAGGAGGACAAAACGGAACTGCGGTCTTTATACGGAAAGAAAAGATATTGCATAATTCCGAACGGCGTTGACACCAGGATTTTCACCCCGAAAAAAAGAGACCCCTCATTCATCTGGAAAAAAGTTGGAAAAAAATTCAGGCATATAGTCCTTTTCACCGGAAGCAGGCATCCTCCCAATGAAGAAGCACTTGAATCCATTAGGTCCCTTGCAGAAAAGATGAAAGACATCTTTTTCGTTGTGGCTGGGCATGTGGCGCAACGAGAGGTCCGGGGCAATATGTTCTGCACCGGCGACATAGGCGATATCCTTCCATATTTCCAGGCTGCAGACATCGCAATAAACCCGATGCTTTCAGGCTCCGGCACCAACCTCAAGCTCCTTGAATACATGGCCTCTGGTCTGCCTGCAGTAACAACACCAAAGGGTGCAAGAGGCATCAGGGTCTCCGACGGGGTGAATGCCTGCGTGAGTGAGATTTGGGACTTTGAACGGGCCATAAGGGCCCTCTTAGGTGATGCTACCCTCAGAAAAAAGCTTTCCATAAATGCAAGAAAGGCAGCCAGGGAATACAGCTGGGATCTCATATCTGCAGAGGCATACGACGCACTCGCTAGCCTGGGGACTCTGCAATAAGCGATTTGTTTATCGCCTTTGCAGCCAGGTATGTGCCGCGCTCATTTGGGTGGATTGTATCATTTATGGTATAGTACTCATTAAAATCCTCTGCTGGCGATGCAGACCGGTAATCCTCTGCAAATGTGTCCCAGACATCAATCAAGCCAACATTCTGCGATCTTGCATGGTCGGCAAATTCCAGAAAGATTCGGTCCTCCTGCCAGTACTTCAGGGTATCGGTTGCGTTATTAAGGGACGGGAAATTAGGCCACATAACTGCGAAAAGCTCAATATCAGAATCCCTGCAGAATTCTATCAGGCGCTGCAGGCTTTCACCGGACTCCGCAGCATTGTTGTTGTTAACCTGTTGCCGGTACAGGGGATCGGTCTTGAATCTCATGCCAAACCAGTTGAATCTGGTGGCCAGGTGCCTGAATACCCTTGATTTGAGATATGCATTCTTCAAGAAAAAGTTAATCTCCGGACCAAACAGCATTATGTCCCTGCTGTACCTCATGTGGTCATTTTTTGAGAAGAACAGGATAACGATGTCCGGGTCATAATCCGGTCCCTTCTGCTTCAACAACTCGAGCTCCTGGTATGTTGAGTAGCCTATCACGCCAAAATTAAGCACCTCCCAGTTATGGCCGCCAGCATTTAGCATTGCCTCAAGCTGTCCCGGGATTGTATCATTCAGATTAAATATTCCGGTCCCTGCAACCACAGAGTCGCCAAGGACAATTATCCTTCTTGAGCCCTTTTCATATGTTCGTTCAATATCCCTGAACCCGTGGGAATTTGTTGACGGGAAGCTCGTGTAAAGGTCAGGATTGTCGTCGCTGTAGCTTTTCTTGAACTCATAGCCAAGGACAGGGTTGTCCGAGACCCGAAAGGCGCTCCCGGTTGAATTGAGCTGTAATCTGTACAGCTCCGGCGGCAGGTCAATTATTCTGGCGCAGGTCTCAGTAAATAGGATCACCATCACGGTTATGCCAAGAACATATAAGTAATTCCCCCTTTTTGTCATTTTATGGATACTGCATCTCCAGATACTTAATGATTTCCATGGTTCAGGCTGACCGTACCAGTATCAGCTCCCGCATCGATCCGTGAGGTCAGCACCCATTACCTCCTCTCTCCGTTCCCATAATACAATCTGGTCAGTTCATCCAACAGGGCCTGGGCAGCGATGCTGCCGCCGAACCGGTTGGCATGGATGCTGTCATTAACTGAATACCTGTCGCTTACATGGAGTGTCCTTGGAGATTGATTATAGTCCCTTAAGTAGTAGTCTATCACGTCAATCATCGGGATGCCCCGCTTTTCAAGAAAGGCGGTCATCTGTACAAATATCAGATCATTCTTCCATTTTTGCTCGACATAGCTGATATTGTAGGAATTGTGGAATCTGGGAAAGTCTACTACATAGAGATCAAAATTATGCTCCCTGGAGAGCTTCTCCAATTCAGCCACCGCTCCCGTAATATAGTCTGAGTGTGCATCATTAACTGCCTGCCGGTATGCGCTGTCTGTTTTGAATCTAACGTCAAACAGGTTGAATCTTATAAGTATGTGCCTGAATAATCTTGAATGTAAAAAAATGGACCTGAGAAAAAAATTGATGTCTTCCGGGCCGTATAATGAGACCAGGGTGTTCTCTACTGGGTTGTCGTTAGTCAGAAAGAAAAGGATCACAATATCCGGTGAGAATTGAAGGCCCCTTTCCTTAAGCAATTCAACCTCCTGAAGTGTGGTATAGCCGCTGATTCCAAAATTAAGCACCTCCCAGTTATAGCCGCCAGCATTTAGCATAGCCTCAAGCTGTCTGGAAATTGTGTAATTAAGGTTTGGGAGTCCATGGCCGGCAACAACTGAGTCGCCAAGGAGAATTACCCTGGGCCCGGTTTTTTCAATGCTTCTCTCAACATCCCGTAATCCATGCGAATTGGTGTAGTGGTAGCTGGTAATCATATCGGCATTTTCATCTCTATAGTTCTTCTTGAATTCGAAACCCAGAATATGATTGTCAGATACCTTAAATACGCTCCCGGTTGAATTAAGCTGTAATTTGTACAGCTCCGGCGGCAGGTCAATTATTCTGGCAGTGATCTCGGCCGCGGCAATTCCGAAAACTAACCCGATAACAGTCAATATAGGCAATTTTTTCATATTGACTTCCAGATGTAGAGAATTATAAATAGTTTCTCATAATTAGGCCCAAAGAGGCTTCATCCGGAAAAATTGATAACCATTGAATTCTAAGAAGAAAACTGATGGGCCGCGCGAAGCGGCGCATCAGCCCGGCCGTACGTTCGGCCGTGGATACACAGCGGGATTGCCGTGCGATTGTTGAACTCAATCGGCTTCTCCGCAAAGAAAGGCCCCCATACACACCTGATCGGCGTGGGAACCCACTCGATCCGTTGATGGTAGTGTGCGGTCAT
>JBDRAZ010000101.1:0-2713 GCA_043823195.1 archaeon | reverse complement strand
CACACCCGTTAAAAGCCGGTCTTGTTCACCCAAACGGCATACCAAGATTCAAAGCCCTCTTAATACACAGTACTTGTGTATTCTGCCTGCAACTGATAATTATAAAACACATTGATAGAGCTTAAGATATCATCCCAGTTTTCGTCTTGAGATAAGTATGCCATTTATCTTACCCCTGATGCCAGCCCGGCCCTTGGGTCTCTGACTGAACTTTTCATTTCGTTATATAAGCGCATAATTTCAGCTGCCGGTTTTCCTATGAACATTTCAGCTGTGAAGTTCCCAACATCTATCAGGAACTGCTTGGCATAGTCAACATCGGATTTCATGCCTATTTGTTTTTCAGACAGTTTGCCATAGGGTTGCGCAGGCTTAACGATCTTTGCAGGGGCAGGTTTAGTAGACACAGGTTTAACAGGCACAGATTTCGTCCCGGCCTTTCCACCAGCTCCAGATGTTTTAAGCTTTTTCCACTCAGCAAGGGTTTGCTCAGGGCTCCAGCCTTTAGCCTTGCCTTCTACTGCAAACTTCTGCGCTCCTGTCTGTTTTTGACCTTGGCCAGTTGGTGTATGAGATGCCATCGTTTCATCGTTAACCTTGATCGGTTTAATCCCAGGAATACCTTCAAACCCCTTCATCTGGAATTTTATATCGTTAGAAAATCTGTCCAGTTCCTGTATCTGGACATTGAGGGCATCCTTGGCGGTTTCGTCAAATGTTGTCCCAAGTGATTCTACCAATTTTTGCCTGTCTGTTAGAATTTTTGCATAATCCTTTCCAAGCTGTATGTATCTTTCACGCTTTTTCAGGATGTCAGTGCCGCTTGCTTTTTCGCTTTCGGCCATTCTCTTCCTTGCGGATGCCTGGGTAGCAGCATTCTTATCAAACTCATCCATTACACGATCTTCCGCGTCCCTTGCAGATTTTACGCGCAGCATTAATGTATTTGAAAGCTGTTTAAATTCATCAGGATATATTGCAGGGTCCCATTTTTTAGCGGCTTCTGCAATTGGATCTACATCCGGCAAATCAATTCCTCCAAAAGCAGTTTGGCGAAACGACTGTTTAAACTTGTCGCGTTCACCGGGACCATTGAGGTCTACGTCCGGATCCACCCAGGCAGGAGGAGCTTTGGTTTTTTGCTTTTGCGACAAATCCATAACGTCAACGCCGGCTTCTGCAGCCCTGGCATCGATGTCCGCACGATCGAGTTCGCTGCCTGGGACACCTCCTGGCTCGGTAATACTTGGACCGATCCCGCCCTGTGGGATATTTGTCATAAAGATAGGCGGCGTGGTTTCGTCAGGTGGCCCGAACTCATAGGGCTTATCCTGGATGCCATACTGCTGCGGGTCCATATCATAGCCACCCTCCTGCCACATGGTCAGATCCCCGCGGTCGTCTGTATCGGTAAAGGTTTCGATATCCCCGCCGCGTCTTTGTCTCATTATGGAGTCTCTAAGTTTTGGCATGTTAAAATCCTTAATATGAAGTGTTGTTTTGTCCCCACCCGGAACCGGATGATTGCAGATTGTAGCGAGATTTAAGCTTGTCTTTTCGCATGTTTGAGAAGGTCATCAGGTTTGATCCGCTGCTGTCTGAGCCTCCACTTGATCCCCCAGGCCCTGCATTTGCTGTAAGCATGCTGCCAGGTTGTGTTGGAGAGGGTGTCTGCGTCGGAGAAGGCGTTCGTGAAGACAGCATTGATCTGGTTGCGTTTCGGATGTTGTTGGGCTGGCCGCCTGCGCCTGGGGTTTGGCCAACCCCTCCTGCAGCTACTATAGGGCTTACACCACCGACCCTTGTACCAGTTGGTGTTGGAGCGCCTGGCTGGGAAGAAGGTGGCGGCGGGGCAATGCCTGTAAGGGGGGTTGTGATGGGTGGAGTAGTTTGCTGTATGGCATCTTTTAATCTAATACCTTGTGTGGGCGCAACTGTTTGAGCTGGGGTGCCTCCAGGAAGCCCTTGGTTTGCATATTGTTCAGGCGTCATTCCACCGAGCGGATCTATAATGGAGGCCGTTTCGCCGGAAGGAGTTACAGGCTGCGACACCCTCTTGCTTTTATTATAAGCTTCAGCTGCACGTATCCGATCTGAACTTGTTAATAAGTTTGGATTTTCAACAAACTGTTTTACCAATTCCTCTTCAGAGCCGGTAAATTCCTTTGCATTCTTTCGCTGCTCAGCCGCCCTTGCCTGCTTTGCAGATACACTATTCCCTTCGATCCACGCTTTGTATCCTGGAAGCTCCCGTGATGCTGCATCTGCCGCCGCACGTTCTTCAGGAGTATCAGAGCTTGTTCCTGTGGTCGCTCTCGAAACATCTTTTAAAAGTTTTTCGTTAAAAGATAGTTTATCCTTGATGCCTTGAATCGTACTGTCCTGCGCAGCAATATATTGATTCAGGATTCCTTTTGATTGAGAATCCCCAGAATTTGCTATTTCTGCAAGATTATCGAGTCTTTTATTATAGGCCTTAACCGACCCCTCTGTCATGTACCCCATAGCCGCAAGCTCTTCGTCTGCTAAAGGTGGAAGCCCACGCGCTTTCCTATCAGCAACTATAAGTTTTAATCGTTCTGACTGCGAAGCCTCAAGGTCTGGATCATATGCCCTATGATACAGCCCCTTATAAGCAGTCTCGCTTGAAGTAGCATCGGAAAGATTCTTCTTTGCTTTTTCAAAATTAGTTTTTGTTACATCTATTATTTCC
>JBDRAZ010000100.1:0-30371 GCA_043823195.1 archaeon | reverse complement strand
ATCGGTTTTCGCATTGTAGTTACAATGTAACTACACAAATACAAAAAGATTTCGGTGCTGTAGTATACAAGTGGGAAAAACGCTTCAGAAAGCTAAAGAATTACATTAAAACAAAAGATATATATAGTAGAACTGCCAGATTATCCTCGTGGTGGATGATGGGAAATTATAGACTATTAGTTGCGATAATATTGCTGCTTTCCTCCTTTGCATATGCCCTGGAGCCTATCGAACTGGAGGTTACGAGTATCAAGAAGACGATACTTGCAAATGAGAGCGCAGAGTTTAATCTGACAATTAGTAGCAATCAGAAGAGAATTGACACGGTCAGCATAGGATCGCCTGACCTTGTTAACTGGGATGTCTACACAGACCCGCTGTCTGATTACTTCGTTAAGGTCTATCCATTCTCCAGCAGGTCTGTGGTTGTCAAGGCGAAGCCATTGTACATTCTTCCAGGCCAGTATGTGCTCAGACTTACTGTCAAATCCTCCCTAACCGGCGCTGTTGCTAACAGCCAGCAGATAATAATACTTAAGGGGGCGGCAACAGGCCCAAAGGAATACCTCCCATCCATGAGCGTTGTGCTTGATATGGATGACCAGGTTGATTCCCGGGACGCTTTGCCCCTGACAGTAAGGGTTAAGAACCTGGTCCCTCTTGCTCTGGATCATGTCAGTATAAAGCTGCAGTCTGATGTGGCAGAGGGCGAATCAGTAATAGACATGGACCCTCGTGAGGAGGTTGTGCAAGACTTTAGTCTCACGCTGGATCCGTTTGAGACGCCAGGCAGACATTCAATCATGGCGGTAGTCACACTGGATGCCGGGAACAGGACGTATGTCTGGAAGTCTGAACCGAAATCTTTTGACATCATATCATATTCTGAGCAGATAAGGAGTGCTGAACCAAGCAGAGGATTTCTGAAAACGGAGATTCTTGTGCGGGTGCTGAATGACGGGAATGTGGAGAAGACAGGGCAGCTCATGGAAGCGGTCCCTTTCATGCGTTTCCTTTATGCAAGCGCTGAGCCTGAAGCAAGGATTGAGAAAATGGAGGGCAAGAAGTACTATGTGTGGGATTATTCGCTGGCGCCTCAGGGAGTTTTTAATGCAACGATCCACAAGAACTACAGGCCCGTTGTTTCAGTGATTGCAGCTTTAATAATCATTATCACTGCCTACTTTTGGCTGCGAAGCCCGGTAATTGCATCAAAAACAGTTGTGGGAATAACGAAGCACGAGGGTGGCATATCCTCCCTGAAACTCAAGCTCCACATAAAGAACAGGAGCAGCGGTGCGATTCCCGAGGTATCGATTACTGACAAGGTGCCGGGGATAGCTGAGCTGGTCCAGGATTTTGGTCTGGGAACACTAAAGCCGAATAAGGTTGTGAAGCATGCAAGCAAATCGGTATCCATCAAGTGGCATCTTGAAAGCCTTGATGCGCACGAGGAGAGGCTTATAACCTACAAAATAAGGTCAAAACTCAGCATCCTGGGAGGATTTTCTTTGCCTGCGGCAGTTGTAAAATACCAGAATAAAAAGGGAAAGATTGTTGCTTACAGGTCTAATAAGCTAGTTCTTCAGATGAAATAAGGTGCCTTAGTTCTTTATCATGACCTTGGCATCATTCCAGGCCAATTCGAAAAATGAGTGCAGGGTCTTCGCGAAGAATTCGGTGTTAACCCATATTCCCATATCATAGGACTGGTCGGCCTCTTCCAGAAGGGCAAAAAGGACCTGTTTGCCGTCGGCAATGCAGAAGCGGGATTTGATGCCATCGATATGCCTGATCTCTGCTATCTCAGCGAGCTTGTCAACTGCTGACTGGGATTCCCCGTTTATTTCAGTTGCTATCTTAATGGTGACGTTTCTCTTCTTTGCCCGTTCAAGCGCATTCTTGAACAAGTCGGCTTTTCTGACTATGCCTTTGGCAGTTGTCATAATAGTGATCGAGGACTTTGCTTCTCGTATGAGGGTACTCATCTGATTGTAGAGGTGACCCCTGTTTTTCAGGCAGCCTGAAAAATCGATTGGGTCAACAACGCTAACCCCTTTCTGATGAAGAAGATCAAGTTCCGGAAGAATCTCGCTTTCCCTGATCTTTTCTATTGCCTCAAGATCCTTTTCGAAGTCTTCCTTGATTTTCTTCTTGACTCTATCAAAGACATCCTTTGGGGGGAGGGCGATGTACTTTATTGGCTTGCCAAGCTTCATTATGACAAAACCCTTTTTCTCAAGGTTTTCGAGAACATCATAACTTCTGGATCGGGGAACATTTGAAATTTCAGATAGCTCTCCTGCGCTGGATATGCCTCTTGACAGGAGTGCAGTCCATATCTTTGCTTCGTAGCTGTTAAGTCCTAACTCTTTTAGCTTGTTCAGAAAATTCTTTTCGACTATCATGCCTGCTGTTAAACCCAACTATTATTTAAATCTTTCGATTTTTTACCATTTTAAAGTGGCAACTGGTTTTTTTAGCTCCTACAATAAATTTAAATATGATGCCCCAATCTCAAGCAAGAATCCCCTCATAGCTCAGCGGTAGAGCGTTCGGCTGTAGATTCTGCTGGACACTCTGAATCCAGAGAGGATGAAGGACAGACAGCCGTTACCGAAAAGTCCCCGGTTCAAAAGAGATTTTACTAAAAATCTGGTAAAAGGTGCTCAGGTGAGGCATAAGGTCTCATGCACTTACCAAAGTGAAAATCCATGAAAGTCCGGGTGAGGGGACTTATTTTTTGAAAATTGTGCCGGGTCTGAAACACCGCACTTCATTCCGGAGATAACTTCAGTCCAGAGATTGATTCAAGCGGTGAGTTTTTTTCCTTAGTGGGCTGCCCGCAATCCCGCAACCTTGTAGGTAAATATAGCTAATTAAAAATATAAGTTCTAGCAGAGAAACATTTAATAATGATTTAGTGCAATAAAACCATATCGGATTCCAGATAGATATTCTGCTATTGTATTAAGAACGCAAGATTTATAAATAGTAGATAACTCATACCTTTATGCCTAATGAATCCTTCTATGGCGCTATAATGGTCAATTTGTCCTTTATCAGCTAGTAGACGGATGAATACAGGCTAAAAAACATAAATGCCCTGGTGGTGTAGTTCGGCCTATCATGAAGCCCTGTCGAGGCTTCGACCCGGGTTCAAAAGGCTCTATATTGCTTTGAAAATCCCGGCCAGGGCGTTTTTTTCCGGTATGTGGTGCTGAAATGCACAACAGACATCGGTTTTAAGGTAGGGGCCGGTAGCTCAGCCTGGACGAAAGAGGCAATAGAGCGCCTGACTTTTAACTAACGGAGAAATCAGGTGGTCGCGAGTTCGAAGCAGCATTCCGTGGGATGCTGATGAAAGTCTCGTCCGGCCCATAACCTTCGCAGGAGGATAACAGATGAAAAAGAGTCCGCAACTAATAGATCATGAGTTGATTCCAAAGCACGTAAAGCTAAGCGAGAAAGAGAAGAAAGAGCTTCTGCAGAAGTACAGCATTACGATTAAGCATCTTCCACAGATTCTCAAAGGCGATTCGGCGATACAAATGCTGGATGCAAAGCCGGGGGATGTTATTAAGATATGCAGGCAGAGCCCAACGGTTGGTGAGGCGATTTTTTACAGGGGAGTTGTGGATGAGTAACGGGGATGCGATATGAATAAGTCAAAACTCTTAATAAAAAAGTATTTTGAGGAGCAGGGATTTGTCGATTCTGACATCGCTTCTTTTAACAATTTCATTGACAATGAGCTGAATAAAATCATTGAGGAGAACAAGGACATTGAGCCGACGGTAATTCCGCATAATATCGATGAATTCAAGATCCGGTTTGACAAGATTTGGGTATCGCATCCCAGGAAGCAGAACGGGGCAGAGAATGGGCCGCCCGGACCATCGGTAACTGAGGCAGACGGATCAAAGCGACAGATATATCCAATGGAGGCCCGTCTCAGAAAGACTACCTATGCAGCACCCATATTTATTGAGGTCAGTGCTCATATTAACGGCGTGCAGCGCGAGTCTTTTACGACGCAGGTAGGAAGCCTTCCGATAATGCTGAAAAGCAAGTATTGCCATCTGTATGGACTATCGAAGGAAGAGTTGATCAAGCATAATGAGGATCCAACTGACCCGGGTGGCTATTTTATAATAAACGGCACTGAAAAGGCCCTTGTGAAAATCGAGGACTTGGCATCCAACAAGTTCCTTGTAGAGAAAGCGAATATCGGTCCGAGCGAGTATGTCGGCAAGTTCTTCAGCGAGAGGGGGGCGTTTAAGATACCCCATACCCTGGAAAAGCTTAAGGATGGCCTGTTCTATGTGTCATTTACGCGTGTAAAGAGGGTTCCGCTGATTGTGCTGATCAAGGCCCTTGGTCTGCTGAAGGATGAGGAGATCATGAGATTTGCCTCACCGCGTGCGGAGTCAGACAGGGTTCCGATTAACCTTTATGCCTTCGTGGATATCAAAACAGAAGAGGATGCACTGGATTATGTAGCCAAGAAGATCGGTATTACGCAGGCAAAGGATATCAGGATCGAAAGAATGAGCGAGATTCTTGATAAATACCTCCTGCCGCACCTGGGCGTGAACCGCGAAGACCGGATAATGAAGGCCTATAATCTCTGCAAGATGCTGAAAAAGTACATACTGGCTTCAGATGCGGAGATTCCTGTTGATGAAAAGGACCACTATATGAACAAACGGCTGAAGCTTTCCGGCGACCTGCTTGCTGACCTGCTGAGGGTCAACATGAAGATCCTGATCGGTGATCTGCTGTACAATTTCCAGAGAATAGTCAAGCGGGGAAAATTTCCATCTATCAAGGTCGTTATACGCGACAAGCTCCTTACCTCAAGGATATACAGTTCAATGGCTACCGGGAATTGGGTCGGGAGCAGAAAGGGTGTTAGCCAGCGTATCCAGCGCCTGAACTTCCTGGAGACCCTTTCGCATCTTCAGAGGGTTGTCAGCCCGCTTTCTGCCACTCAGGAAAATTTCGAGGCAAGGGAGCTTCACAGCACATATTTTGGGAGACTGTGTCCGATTGAGACACCCGAGGGTACGAACATTGGACTAAGGAAGAATCTTGCGCTGCTTGCGAGCGTATCCCGCGACGATAATGAAGAAGAGGTAATCAAGTCGCTTAAGAATCTTGGGCTTAAGACGGTTGTCTAAAGGTGATCACATGGGAGATGTTTATCTAAATGGAAAATACCTGGGCACGGTTGAATCCGCAAAGGATTTCTTTGAACAGGTGATTTCAGAACGGAGAAAATCAAAGCTTTCAGCTAACCTTAATATTTACTATTCTGAAAAGCTCGATGAGGCCCATCTTACATGTTCGAAGGGACGTGTCAGAAGGCCACTGATTGTTGTAAAGGACGGGGTGCCTCTTCTTACTGAAAAGCATCTGACTCAGCTCCAAAATGGCGAGATTCAGTGGTCTGACCTTGTTAATCAGGGCATTGTCGAGTATCTTGATGCAGGCGAGGAAGAAAATGCGAATGTAGCACTCTTTGAAAGAGACCTGACGCCAACCCATACGCATCTTGAGGTGACGCCGCTTGACATGCTTGGATTATGCACGTCACTTGTGCCTTTTTCAAACTATAACCAGTCAACAAGGCTTAATGCCGGAAGCAAGAACCAGAAGCAGGCACTGGGCTTTTATGCTGCAAATTATTCTGTCAGGATGGACATGGATGTTAACATTTTGCACACTCCACATATGCCGCTTGTACGGTCTTTTATGCACGAAATCTCACATTATGACCAGCATCCAGCAGGCCAGAATATTGTGGTTGCCATCATGAGCTATGCCGGCTACAATATGGAGGATGCCATTGTCATAAACCAGGGTTCTGTTGACCGAGGGTTTGGACGGTCATCCTACTACAGGCCGGCAATTGCCGAGGAGCTGAGGTATTCTGGCGGCTTGGTTGATGATATCTGCATTCCTGATAAAGAGGTTAAGGGATACAAAAGCGAGCACGATTACCGGTTACTCGAGGATGACGGCATAATCTATCCTGAAGCACGCGTTGCTGAAGGTGATGTTATCATTGGGAAGACAAGTCCTCCCCGCTTCCTGAGCAGTCTTGATGAATACAATCTTGCCACGACAACCCGACGGGAGTCATCGGCTTCAATGAAGCACGGGCAGCAGGGTGTCATTGATTTTGTAACCCTGACTGAAAATGATGAGGGAAACAAGCTGGTCCAGGTCAGGATCAGAGAACAGAGGGTTCCTGAGATTGGGGACAAGTTTACTTCCAGGCACGGACAAAAGGGCGTTGTTGGGCTGATTGTTCAGCATACGGACATGCCCTTCTCTGCATCAGGCATAATCCCGGATCTCCTTTTTTCTCCTCATGGAGTGCCGTCAAGAATGACAATATCCCATCTTATTGAGATCTTGGCCGGAAAGGCAGGAAGCCTTGCAGGCAGACCAATTGACGGGACTACATTCAATTCTGAAACAGAAGCTGATTTGCGTAAAGAGCTTATGTCGATGGGATTCAGGCCTAATGGAACTGAGACGATGTATAACGGGATTACCGGAGAGCAGTTCCAGGCCAAGATATACATAGGGAACATGTACTACCTGAAACTCAAGCATCTGGTTGCCAACAAGCTGCATGCCCGGGCGCGTGGACCAATCCAGCTCCTCACTAGACAACCCACAGAGGGTCGGGCCAAGGAGGGTGGGCTGCGTCTGGGTGAGATGGAGAAGGACACCTTTGTCGCTCACGGGGCAAGCCTGCTCCTCAAGGAGAGGTTTGATTCTGATAAGACGGTTGTTCCCGTATGCACAGAATGCGGCCTTGTTGCTATTCATGATACCTTTAAGAATCGTGAATACTGTTCGGTATGCGGCGACGCAGTTGAGATACACAATATCCACATAAGCTATGCGTTTAAGCTGCTTTTAGATGAATTGAAATCGCTTGGAATCTACCCAAAACTACAGTTAAAGAATAAGTACTAAAATGGTGAAAGCAAATCCAGAGGATCCAACCCCAGAGGTTGCGGAAGAACCGCCCACGGTGGGCGGGGAAGAGTTAGCTGATACAGAGATTATTGAGGAGGAGACTGCTGATTCAGAGGCAGCAGTGAAAGCCCCCGAAACTGAGCCACGAGTCAGCATTGATGACATGGATACTGAGATGTATGTCAGTAAGAAGGTTGGCAGCATTGTTTTCGGTGTGCTATCACCAAAACTTATAAAGAAGATGGCCTCGGCAAAAATTGTTACGCCCGAACTCTATGACAAAGAGGGCTATCCTGTCGACGGCGGGCTTATGGATATTCGCCTGGGTGTAATAGATCCGGGACTGAAATGCAAGACCTGCGGATCAAAGCTTAAAGAATGTGTTGGACATTTCGGATACATTGAGCTTGCAAGGCCGATAATCCATGTCAAGTTTGTAAAGATCATTCTCGACCTCTTACGATGCACGTGCAGGGATTGCGGGAAAATACTTATTCCGCAGAACCGGATAAAGCGGTATGTCAGCACATTTAATGCTGCAGAAGATGAAAAGGGCCTTGATGCCCGCAGGGACAAGGTAAAGGAGGTCATATCAAACCTCAGGACGATCAACAAGTGCCCTTACTGCCGCGCAAGGCAGCAGAAAATAGCCATAGAGAAGCCCAGCACTTACCTTGAGAATGAGAAGAGGATTAGCCCCATTGAGATACGTACAAGGCTTGAGAAGATAAGCGATGAGGATTGTGAGGTATTTGGGATAAACCCCAAGTTTTTGAGGCCCGAATGGGTTGTGCTCACAGTTCTCGCAATACCGCCTGTTACTATGCGCCCCTCTATTACGCTGGAATCCGGCGAAAGGTCAGAAGATGATCTGACCCACAAGCTGGGTGACATTGTGAGGATCAATCAGAGGCTGTTTGAGAATATAAATGCAGGTGCACCCGAGATAATTATTGAGGATCTCTGGGATCTGCTTCAGTACCATATCACAACATTTTTTGATAACGGCATAGAACAACTGCCGCCGGCCAGGCACAGGTCAGGCCAGCCCCTCAAGACCCTGACAGAAAGGATTAAGAGTAAGGAAGGCAGAATCAGGCATAATCTTGCAGGCAAGCGTACAAACTTTTCGGCAAGGACAGTTATCTCCCCGGATCCCATGATCGAGATAGATGAAGTGGGAGTGCCGGAAATGGTCGCAACCAAGCTTACTGTATCCGAAAAAATAACTGATTGGAACCTGGAGTATCTCAAGAAATTTATTGAAAAAGGCCCTGCAACCTACCCGGGAGCCAACTATATCATCAGGCCAGACGGGAAGAAGAAGAAGATCACAGAGGAAACAAAGGAGCAGATTCTGGAAGAGTTGCAGCCGGGATACGTTGTTGAACGGCATCTCCTTGACGGTGATGTGGTCATTTTCAATAGGCAGCCAAGCCTCCACAGGATGTCCATGATGGCTCATTATGTAAGGGTCCTGCCATACAAGACTTTCAGGCTTAATCCGGCAGCATGTGCACCATACAACGCAGACTTTGATGGGGATGAGATGAATCTTCATGTACCTCAGACAGAGGAGGCGCGGGCAGAGGCTGAGATTCTGATGAGGGTTCAGACACAGTTGATAAGCCCCAGATACGGTCTGTCCATTATTGGATGTGTTCAGGATGCGATTTCAGGCAACTATCTCCTGACAAAGGAGTTGAAGTTCAGCAGGAAGGATGCAGTGGAGCTTTTGATGGCGGCCGGGCAATTGGATTTCTCAAGGCTGCCTAATAAAGATGTTATCGACGGAAAAGATATATTCAGCGTACTTATTCCAAAGGATTTCAGCTTTGAGGGCAAAACCAGGTCAGGCGGTTCTGTGGTAATAGAAAAGGGCCGCCTCATTAAGGGTTACATGGACAAGAACAACCTGGGCGAGGGATCGGGACTGCTTCTCAGGAATATCCATAAAAAGTATGGGCCTGGCAAGACAATCAGATTGCTGGGCAAAATCTTCAGGCTGGGAATCAGGGTCCTTCTGAAGCACGGGCTGACAACAGCAATATCAGATACTGATCTGCCTGACAATGCGAACAAGGCGATCCGAAACACACTGGACCAGGCTGACAAAGAAGTCCAGACGCTGATAGAATTGTATCAGGCAGGTGAACTTGAGGCATTTCCAGGGAGAACTGTCAAGGAAACACTTGAACTCAAAATACTGGAAATCCTGAATAAGGCCAGGAACGAAACCGGCAATATCGTATTTCAGCATGCAGACAAGAAGAGCCATACGATGATTATGGCTGAGTCAGGTGCAAGAGGCAACCTGTTGAATCTTGCCCAGATGGCTGCCTGCGTGGGGCAGCAGGCGATGAGAGGCAAAAGGATTGAGAAGGGCTACTCGGGGAGGACGCTATCCTGCTTTATGAAGGGTGACCTGGGTCCGGACGCACACGGGTTTGTCCGAAATTCATTTAAGGGTGGCCTGAATCCTTATGAGTTCTTCTTTATGGGAATCACCGGAAGGGATTCTCTAATGGATACTGCTTTAAGAACCCCCAAGTCCGGCTACCTTTACAGGAGGCTGGCCAATGCGATGCAGGATCTCAAAGTGGAATATGACTACACTGTCCGTGATGCAAGCAAAAAAATCATACAGTTCAAATACGGCGATGATGGTGTGGATGTATCCAAGAGCGAGGGCGGGATAATTAATGTTCAGAGGATCATTGAGGGAGTAAAATGAGCACACCTTTTGATAAGTACAAAGGCGTCCTGCCTGACAGATTGCTGGAGGACGTGAAGGAGAAGAGTCCAAAGAAGGCGGGCAATGAACTGATCAGGAGGATCCTCGAAGCGGTAGATGCTGAATACAGGAGCGCCCACGTTGATCCGGGTGAGTGCGTGGGTCTTGTGTCTGCGGAATCCATTGGGGAGCCAGGTACACAAATGACGCTTAACACATTTCACTTTGCGGGAGTTGCGGAAATGAATATTACAGTGGGTCTGCCGCGTATCATAGAGATTCTGGATGGCCGGCAGAACATATCGACCCCCATGATGGAGATATTCCTTAAGCCGCCCTACAGCAAGGGAAAGGACATCAAGCAGATTGCCCAGAGCATAAGGGAGACCGTGCTCGGGGAGCTTGTTTCTGAATTCCTCATTAATGTTGCAGACCTGAGTATCGAGGTAAGCCTCAATGCGGATAAGATGAGGGCAATTAACACCAATGCAGGGAATATCGTCAAGATACTGCAGAAGAGCGTAAAGGGTTTTAATCTCAAAAAGGAAGGGAATACCATAACGCTCAGCCACAAGGGCAAGGATGAAAGCCTAAATGAGGTTTACAAGCTGAAGGAGAAGATCAAGAAGGTTTATATTAAGGGCGTAAAGGGAATTACGCAGGTTCTGCCAATTAAGCGGGATGAAGAGTTCGTTATTATTACAGCCGGGTCAAATATGAAGGACGTGCTTGGGCTTGATTTTGTGAATACCAAGAAAACCAGAACAAACAACATATTTGAGATAGCCAATGTGTTTGGAATAGAGGCGGCACGGCAGGCAATCATCGATGAGGTCTACAAGGTCATTGAGGGACAGGGGCTTAATGTTGATGTGCGCCACATAATGCTTGTTGCTGATGTAATGACTGTTTCAGGTGTGATCAAGGGCATAACCCGGTACGGCGTAGTGAGTGAAAAGGCGTCAGTACTTGCCAGGGCTTCTTTTGAAACACCGATTAAGCACATAATTGAAGCAAGCCTTGTTGGTGAAGAGGACAAGCTAAATTCAGTTGTGGAAAATGTTATGCTCAACCAGCCTGTGCCGATAGGAACCGGCCTGCCTGGTCTGATAACCAAAATACGGAAATAAAATGGCGAAAAAACAAGAAATCAGCGAGGAAGTGAAGGCAATCCGTGAAGCGCTTAAGCAGAAGAAAGCAGTTATTGGAGCAAAGAGCACTCTCAAGAAGCTTAAGCTTGGGAAACTCAGCACTGTATATCTCAGCTCAAATTGCCCCGAGGATATGATCAAGGACATTGGTCATTATGGGAAGCTGGCCAAGACAAGCATAAAACAGCTTACCCATAATAATGAAGAGCTCGGGGTGATTTGCAAGAAGGAGTTTCTGATTTCTGTCTTGGGCATCAAGGCAGATTAGGTACGATGCTAAGGATCAAATTCAACAGTGAGATATTAAAATATATGTCACTTTTTGAGTCTCTGACACGAACCAAGCTGAAGGATTGCTTTTTTGACAGCAAGGATCTTCTGGTCTTTGTGGTCAATGAGAATGAACTGGGGAAGGCAATTGGCAAAAACGGAGACAATATCAGGAGGATAAGCACAGCCTTCCGGAAGAGGGTGAAGCTTGTGGAATACAGTCCGCATCTTATCAAATTCGTATCAAACCTGCTTTACCCGCTTAAACCGACTGAAATTACAGAGGAGGGCGGGGTCATTACTGTAACCGGAGCCGATACAAAGACAAAGGGGCTCCTGATCGGAAGAAGCGGGCAGAATCTGCGCAACAATGAGGAAATTGTGAAACGATATTTTGAGATAAGCGAAATCAAGGTAGTGTAAAAACAACAAAGTTTAAAAAGGAATTGACAACTCTGCAATCAGACAACAAAGATGGGCAAAAAGTCACGCGGAATAAATGCTGGGAAAAAGCTTAAACAGAAAAGAGCAAAGTTTAGATGGAAGGATAAACACTATGTAAAAAAGGCCCTTAACCTCAGGAAGAAATCAGATCCTCTGGGGGGGTCTTCGCAGGCAAAGGGTATCATTCTCGAAAAAATACAGCTGGAAGCTAAGCAGCCAAACTCAGCCATGAGGAAATGTGTCAGGGTCCAGCTTATTAAGAACGGAAAGCAGGTTACAGCATTCTGCCCTGGTGACGGTGCAACAAAGCTTATGGATGAGCATGATGAGGTCCTTATTGAGTGCATTGGCGGGAAAATGGGGCGTGCAAAGGGAGATATCCCGGGCGTCAGATGGCAGGTGATTAAGGTTAATGACCAGTCCTTAAATGCGCTGCTGAAGGGCAAACTGGAGAAAGCTAGAAAATGAGCGTTATGGCATTCAATAACTGGGATGTTGACAGTGTCAAGGTTACTGATAAGGGTTTGCAGAAATATATTACCCTTACACCACGGCTTGTTCCCAAAACCGGAGCAAGATACGCAGGAAACCGGTTCCATAAGTCAAAGGTGTTCATTCTGGAGAGGCTTATTAACAAGCTGTCAGTATCTGGTCATAAGGGAAAGAAGCATCATAAGTCGAGCGGCCACATGACCGGCAAGGTGATGAATTCATATAAGATTGTAGAAGAGGCCCTTAAGCTCATTGAAACCAGGACCAAAAAAAATCCCATACTGGTATTTGTCTCTGCACTTGAGAATGCAGCTCCACGGGAAGAGATTATTACAATTGAGTATGGAGGCGCACGCTATCCCAAGGCGGTCGAATGCGCGCCTCAGCGGCGGGTTGACATTGCACTGCGTAACATGGTCCAGGCATCCTATGCAAAATCCTTTAATGGGAAGAGGAAGATTATCCAGGCTTTGGCAGACGAAATACAGAACGCTTATGAACTGTCACCTAATTCTCAGGCAGTTTCAAAGAAGAGAGACCTTGAGCGCCAGGCTGATGCCTCGCGTTGAGATTTACTAAACGCAGTGCTTTTTTCTGATCAGGTACTTGAATACAACCGGGCTGATTACAGTTGTTGCAAAGGCCATGAAAATCAGCAACGAGAAGACATCCCGGCTAATCATGCCTTTGCTTAGGATTATAGCTGCAATGATAAGCTCAATTTCGCCCCTGGTGTTCATACCCCACCCAATTATAAACCCTTCATGGAGGCTACCCTTGCTGATCCAGTTGCCTGCAACTGCGCCCAGGAGCTTCCCGATTATTGCCACTGCAGTAATAATGACTGCCGCCCACGGGTTGGTGTAGAGAATGGATAGTTCTGTGTTGGCGCCGATCCATATGAAGAAGAAGGGTGCCAGAAAGGCAAAGGCTGTCATCTCAACGATCCGTGTTATGTGCCTTTCCTCTTTTTTTTCCAGCTTTGTTCCGGTAAGCAGGGTATGGCGGATGATTACGCCTCCGATAAGTGCTCCGAGGATTGATCCCAGCTCCAGTTCCTGTGCGGCAACGGCAAGAAAAAGTGCAATTATAAGTGAGACAGCAAACACATCGATTTCTGATTTTTCTCTTTCAACAATGTGAAACAGCTTTGGCACCAGTGCAGCTATTAACAGGACTACAGCACCAAACAGTGCTATTTCAAGGAGTACAATCAGCATTCCCACCTGCAGAAATGCAGATGAATGCGCAAATGCAACAATCACGGCGGTTAATATGATGCCGATTATGTCATCAATAACACCCGCTTCAATGATGGTCTCACCTATCCTTGTGGTGAGCAGCTTCAGTTCCTCAAGAATCTGGATTGACACGGCTTCAGCAG
Source organism: archaeon (assembly GCA_043823195.1). Classification (GTDB taxonomy): domain Archaea; phylum Nanobdellota; class Nanobdellia; order Woesearchaeales; family JBDRAZ01; genus JBDRAZ01. The sequence goes on along the minus strand of JBDRAZ010000100.1, from coordinate 16,897 downwards.
TGATGGAAATACACAGGCCGATTATTACGGCAGTAGCATACAGGTGTTCTGCCGGGACGATATTCCCGATTATGCCCAGCTTGAAGAGGAGCAGGGTTGCCAGGAAACCCAGGACAAAGGGAAACACAGCGCCCAGGAGTGCGACATATGCAGATCTGCGTTCTGCTTTCCTAAACTCCCTCAAATCTATTTTAAGGCCCACAAAAAAGAGAAGGAACACGAGCGCGATGTCTTTGAGCACGCCGATTATTTCCATGCTGTTGCCCGATAACAGCTGATTACTGAGCGCGGGAGCAGTTAGTAGCACACCAAAGAACATAGGCCCCAGGACTTTTGGAAGCCCCATTCTGTTCAGGATCCATGAGAATAGATAGGACCCGATGAGGCAGATGAGGAGGGTGTTTAACATGTCCATTTTAGATAAATGCCACGTCCCTTTCGGATTTGATGCCGTAAACGTATATGTAATTCCACAGTAACCCCTTCTTCCTTATTACCCTGACCGAGAAACCGCATTCGCGGAAAATACGTTCAACGATGTCGTTTCTTGCAAGCCATTCCACGTTGGGAATCAGGCGGAAGAAATCTGCGTATTCAACAAAGCAGACCTTGCCTCCGACTGGCAGTATGTCATTCATGCCTTTGAGGACAGCGTGAACGTTCTGGATGTAGCCCAGCATTCCGAACGACACAATAATATTTGCATAGGGTATGCTTGGGTGAACCCTGGTCACCTGTTCCTCGTCGTGTATGATGTGGACTCTGCCATGTATACGCTCATGGGTCTTCCAGATGTCCCTTTCAATCCTTTTCTGAGTGATCTTAAGGTCGTTACGTGATATGTCAACAGCAAATATTCTTCCTGAAGGCCCAACCTCCCTGGCAAGCATCAGGGTTAATGTGCCGACACTGCAGCCGTATTCAAGTATGGTTTTTCCGCGCAGGTCTCCCAGAAGCTCCATTATTTCTGCTCTTACCTTGATTGGAACCGCAATCCTCTCTGTAAACAGGGTGAAATATGCGGTGAAGTCCTTTACCTCCGTGATCATCTTGGGATCATAGTATAACTCCACAAGGAGGTAGAGGGGAATGCCCAGCAATATGAATGAAGTTGCCTTCTTTATGTGGTCCCATCCAAGGGCAGGCTCGCTCCAGACCCAGGCAATGGCGATGATTATCAGGATGAAGCAGACGACAATCGGGCCGCGGTTTCCGAAGGGAGCCCTGAACGGGCGGACCTGCTCAGGATTTTTTTTTCTGCTGATTACAAGAGCATAAAGTATCATTATGGTGATGATAAGGAATATGAAAATCAGTACATGATGCATGATTCCGTAGGGGTCGCGCCAGCCTTCCCAGTAGCCCCTGAACACAAGTGCTGTGAACAGCATGGTGGCAATGGTCTGGAAGATTATGCTTTTATGTGGTGTCTGGGTGTGGGCATGAATATCTTTCATGGATTTGTGGAACAGGCCGTCCTTGGCCATTGCCATCAGCAGGCGGGAGCCAGCCACTGGCCAGGTTGCAGCAGCGCCGATAATGATTATGAAGGCAGCCCAGGTGAGGGCAGTCTCAACACCGGGGCCCAGCGTTTTCATGACCAGGGTAATTGCCGGGGTGGCTGATGTCATGTATTCTGACCTCGTCAGGATTCCGTAGGATGAAACTACGAACAATATGTTGAGGACCATTATAGTGCAGAAGGCGATAATGAGTGCCCTGGGAAGATTGCGGGCCGGATCCTTGACCTCGCCGGCAAGGAAGCTGACTACCTCAAATCCCACCAGAACATCTGCAATAACAAACATTGTTCCTATGAGGAAGAGCATATTGTTCTGCAAGCCGTGATGAATGAAGAATGGCTCCATTCTGGATATGCTGAACTGAGTCTGTATTGAGCCGCCGATGAGGGCAGGGATGTCGATTATTGCCGGTGCAATTGTAAACGAAATGACACATATCGCAAAGATGCCAAAGCCGGCAAGGACAACAGAACTGAAGTTGATACCTATGAATGCAATTAGGTTGAAGATTATAATCCAGAACAGAGCGAAAAGAAAGCGCTGAAGAAGCTGATGCTCAGAGGGCATGAGGAAGCTTGTTGCCCACACAATGCATAGCGCCATGCCAATATTCCCCATCAGCCAGACCAGCCAGCCCATCATGAATGACCCAAAGCGCCCATAGGTATTCTTGGCTATCTCATAAAGGCCTCCGCTGAAGGGATAGAGGGAGATGAGTTCTGCATAGTACATTATGATAAACAGCCCGAGCAGACCAATGAGCAGCCATGAGATGAGTGACGCCGGCCCGGCTATTGCAGTACTTAGGACCGGCAGATAGTAGGCGTCAAGCCCGATCATCGCGTTCAGCAAAACCAGAAGTATTACGGTGAAACTCAGCTTTTTTAGTTTTGGTTCTTCAGCCATCTTAGATGTAGGCTACATCCCGGTCAGACCTTATCCCGTATACGTATATGTAGTTCCAGAAGATGCCCTTTTCCCGCACAACCTGCACTGAGAAACCGCACTCCCGGAATATCTTTTCTATGGTATCATTGCTGCCCAGCCATTCGACATTGGGTATCAGCCTGAAAAAATCCCCGTATTCAACGAAGCATATCTTACCCATTGCCGGCATTATCTTTTGCATGCCCTTCAGGACGGTTTTCACGTCCTGCAGGTAGCCGAGGGTGCCAATTGAGACAATAATGTCAGCATACGGAATGCCCGGGGGCACCCTCACAATCTGATCCTTGTCATGGATAACATGCACCCTTCCGTGAATTCGTTCGTGTGTCTGCCAGATGTCCCTTTCTATCCTCTTTTCAGCAATTCTCAGCTCATTTCTTGATATATCAACTGCAAATACGCGCCCGCTTGGTCCGACAGAGCGCGCAAAGCCTACAGTAAGCGTTCCAACGCTGCAGCCATATTCAAGGATGATCTTTCCCCTTGTGTCTCCCAGATAGGCGAGGATTTTATCCCTGACCTTTCTTGGGATTGTTATCCTTTCTGTAAACCGTGTGAAGTAAGCAGTAATGTCCCTTACCTCAGTGATCATCTTGGGGTCATAGTATATTGAAACCAGGAAGTAGAGCGGTAATCCCACTGAGATAAAGGAGAAGCCAAGCTTGAGGGTGTGCCAGGCTCCTGATGATTCCCTTAGCCACATCAAAATGAGGAATGCGAAAAACCCAATGGTGATAAAGGGCCCAAATTTGCCAAAGGGCGCGCGATAATACCTGGGCATCTCGGGCTTTGTCTTTCGCAGAACGACCAGGCTAAGTATCACTGCGCTATAGAGGAAAAGGACGAGGGGGATGAGGAGATGCAACAACTGCTCATACGCTCCAAACCCAGCAAGCACAAAAATAATTGAAAGTATCGTCTGAAAGAATATGGCAACGTGCGGTGTTTTTCTCGTCGGATGAATCCGGGCCATGTGCGATAGCAATAACTTGTCTTTGGCCATTGCCAGGAGCAGCCGGGGGGCTGAGACAACCCAGCCCGCAACCGAACCGATAATTGCCATGTATACCATAAGGGTGAAAACTGTTCCGCCAAATTCCCCGAAATGAAGTGTCCCCAGGTAGCTGAGCGGCGCTTTGGAATCACCGAATTCCTTCCAGGGTGCCACCCCCAGTGAGGTGAAGACAAACAGGATGCAGATTATGGCAATGACCACTGTTGCAGTGATCAGTGCTTTTGGCATTACCCTTTTCCCGTCCTTTGTTTCAGCTGCAAGGAATGTTGCGGTTTCCCAGCCAAAAAAGGTTTCAGCAATGAAGAATATGGTGAGCATAACAGAAGAGATAGGAAATACAAAGAAAGGGCTGAAATTTGACAATTCCATCCTGCCAAAACCCGGCACGATCAGGCTTACCAGAGTAGCGGTTGTGATTATTGCAAAAGCAACAAGCATTGTTGCGCTGGTTTCCATACCCGAATAAGCAATAAGGTTGAAAATGAGGATGAAGAAAAGGCAGATGCACAACTTTACCCAGACTGAACCGACCGGCACTAGGTACTGGATTGCCCCCACGACGAGCATCGCAATTGTGATGTTGCTTGTGAGTATCGTTGTCCAGCCGATTATAAAGGAGGCGAACCTTCCGTATGCCTGCTTGCAGAATTCATAGATGCCGCCTGATTCGGGGAACATGGAGGTGAGCTCTGCAAAACACATGGAAATGTATATGGCAACAATTGAAAGAAGGATCCAGGATATCAGGGATGCGGGTCCGGCATACCGTGCCCCTACTGCCGGCAAAAAGAATATCCCTGTGCCAAGTATCGAGTTAATGGTTATTAGCAGTATCGCAGGGTAGCTAAGTGTCTTCTCCAGTTCAGCCATCGACGTATGTTACTCGATGGTAATATAAAAACTGTTATTAATACTCTGCTGTAGTAACCGCAGCAGGAGGGGCGCAGATTCAGTGTTCGCAAATAAATTGTCCAATAAAATTTATGCAATAGTTATAAATACTAGATGTGCAGGAATTATAGGCATAGGCGTAATGATGCGTAGAATAAGAGGTGATACCTATCAAGATAGGATTGTTAACGGGCGGCGGAGACTGTTCAGGACTTAATGCCATTATACGGGCTGTTGTAAGGAAATCCATATCTCTCGGATATCATGTTACCGGAATAAGAAGCGGGTGGCAGGGGTTGATCGATGCAGATGCCCAGCCCCTCACCATGAATTCTGTTTCAGGGATACTTTCCCGCGGGGGCACCATACTTAAAACCTCAAGGACAAACCCCCTAAAGACACCAGGCGGGATGAGCACTGTCATAAAGAACCTCAGAAAGCTGCGGATAAACGCACTCGTGGCAGTGGGGGGCGATGATACGCTGGGTGTGGCGCTTGCACTCTACAAAAAAAGGGTAAAGGTGGTTGGTGTACCCAAGACCATTGACAATGATCTGTCCTGCACAGATTTTACAACAGGCTTTGACACTTCCATTAACATAGTAACAGATGCCCTAGACCGGCTTCACAGCACTGCAGAGTCTCATCACAGAACCATGGTTGTTGAGGTGATGGGAAGGCATGCTGGGTGGATTGCCACGATGGGCGGGATTGCGGGCGGTGCGGACTGCATCCTTGTTCCTGAGGAGCCATTCTCAATAAAGGAGGTTTGCCGGCTGCTCAAGAAGAGGCATCGCCGCGGAAGGGATTTCAGCATAGTTGTTGTTGCTGAGGGGGCAAAGCCGGCAGAGCGGGAGAGACTAATTGTCCAGAGCAAGGATAGGGATCCGTTTGGGCATGTCCAGCTGGGCGGGATAGGCCATATCCTGGCAGAGGATATAAAGAAGTGTACCGGCTTTGATACCCGTGTTGTTGTCCTCGGACATGTGCAGAGGGGGGGGACACCGACGGCCTTTGACAGGGTGCTTGGAACACGGCTAGGAGTTAAGGCGGTTGAACTGATTGAAGAGAGAAAATTTGGCCAGATGGTTGCTCTTCAGGGGAACCAGATTGTATCGGTGAGCCTGGAGAAGGCAGTCGGGCAGCTTAACAAGGTTGACAGGGAACTCTTTGAGGTAGCCAGGCTTTTTTTCGGCTGAGAACATGTATGATGTAATAACCGTCGGGTCGGCAACTGTTGATATGTTTGCCAAGACACAGTTTTCTGAGCTGATTAAGATCATCAGTCCAAAGAGGGAAATTGACCTGCTTGCCTACCCGGCCGGATCAAAGATACTGATTGAGGAGCTTCAGTATAGCGTCGGGGGAGGCGGGACTAATTCAGCTGTGGCGCTGTCACGCCTTGGGCTGAAAGTAGCTTTCCTGGGAAAGATCGGCCAGGGGTTCCATTCCGAGCTGGTCCTTGCCAGCCTTAAAAAGGAAAGGGTGGACACATCACTTGTCTGCCGGGATAAGTCAAGAACAGGATACTCAATTATCCTTGATGCAAGGGGCGAAGACAGGACAATCCTCGCATACAAGGGGAGCAATAACGATCTTGGGTACAGCGAAATCAGGACATCCAGGCTCAGAACCGGGTGGTTTTATTTTTCATCAATGATGGGCAAATCCTTTAGGAGCATGGAAAAGCTTGCGGGATTTGCCAGAAAAAATGGCATTAAGATTGCGTTCAATCCCTCCAGCTACCTGGCAGAGATGGGTGCAGACCACCTGTCGCATATATTAAAGGCAACTGAGATTCTTATACTGAATGATGATGAAGCCAGGCTTCTTGTTGGGGATTGTCCTGTGCTCGGACTGCCCAGGATGCTTTCGCTTATTGGGCCGCGGATTGTTGTCGTTACGATGGGCTCTAAGGGTTCGCTGGCCTACTCCGGCGGAAAACTGTACCGTGTTAAACCACGAAAGATCAGGGTGGTTGAGACAACTGGCGCAGGGGATGCGTTTGCCTCTGGATTTCTTGCGGGGATTATTAGGAAACACGATATTACGTTTGCCCTCCAGTTGGGCGCCCTGAATGCTGAATCTGTAATACAGCATCACGGGGCAAAGAACAACCTGCTAAGCTGGCGTAAGGCTGTTTCAGGTGTTAGTGCGATAGGTGTGAGATGTTGTCCCGAATCACCAAGAGGGTAGACAAGCAGCCATATGTGGATGCCCGCAAACAGGGCCTGATTAATAACTGGAAATCCAGTTATGATTTTTCAGACAGGGTTATTAAGGCTTTTTCTGATGTTGAACGGGCTGATTTTATTCCGGGGTGCTGCGCGGGTGATCCTTATGAGGATTATCCCCTTCCCATACCGGCCGGGCAGACGATCTCGCAGCCCACGACGGTAGTCATCATGACACATGCGCTGGATGTGAAACCGGGCCAGAAAGTTATGGAAATAGGTGCTGGTTCCGGATATCAGGCTGCAATTCTCTCGCATCTGGTGGGCAGGAAAGGCAGGGTGTGGAGCACCGAGATAATTGGAGAGCTTGCAGGTCTTGCCAGGGACAATTTAAGAAAATCAGCCATAACCAATGTGTCAGTGCTAAGGTGCGATGGATCTGTTGGCTATGCTAAAAACGCACCCTTTGACCGCATTATCGTAACCGCGGCCTGCCCGGGGATACCCAAGCAGCTTCTTGAGCAGCTTTCTGAGGGCGGTATACTTGTTGCACCTGTGGGTTCAGGGCCTCAGAAGATGATCAAAATGACCAAAAAAAAGGGGCGGATAATCACCGAATCGCTAGGATGCTTTAGGTTTGTCCTTCTTAGGGGCAAATACGGCTATCCCTGATCCCTTGCTATCTGATGGCGGCACCTAACACACTTCAGAATAAAATATTCGCTATCTCCCAGCTTCCTTTTGCCTATCTGCTGCATCCTGCCGCTGCAGATGCTGCAAACAGCTTCTGACATAGAAGGCCACCCCCTTTATCAGGTAATGAATTATGTTTGAGTGAGGATTTAAATCTTTCGATTCCGGACATTTGCGGTTCTGGACATTTTTGTCCTGCACGCCGGGCGATTGCAGGCTTATTGTTCCAGGCCAAGCGACAGGTCAATGGATTTTGCTATTTCTTTAAGATCAGAAAGCGTCCTGTTTATGTCCTTTTCAATCTCATCCATCAGGTATTCCAGGTTTTCAACACGGAGAAAGTATCTGTTTTTCTGGTTTACTACAAGGCCGGTCTCCATAAGCCTGTTCAGGTGATGTACAACGGTGCCTCTTGTCAGATTAAGGTGAGCGGCAACCTCATCAGAAGAGATCTGCCTTCCTGACTTGGAACTCTTCAGCAAGTCAATGAATATCCTGAAGCAGGACTTGTCCTTGTCCCTTAGATTGAATAGGCCAAGGGAACTGCCGAACCACTGGAGATCTCTGTTTATATCCCTTTTTGCCGGTTTGTTGAATTTGATGATTGTGATTCTCTGGTAGTTTATGTTCATCTTGACCTTTAATTCATAACATCATATTCATTCTTGCTTATAAACTTTTTCCGAAACATTTATATACTCCTTGTTAATTTAAGATACATGCGGTTGAGCTTAACTCAACCAAACACAGCTAACGAGGTGAATAAGATGATGTGGAACGGATGGAACCCATTTGAGGAAATGGCAAGAATGCAGCATGAGATGGACAGAATGCTCAGCTGGTCTGATGGCAGCAGGCCTTTGCTCGCACCAAGGGCAGGAAACCATGTGGTGCCCCGGCGGGCAGCTTCCTGCGATCTGTGCGATACAGAGAACTCTCTGATTGCGGCGATTGAGCTTCCCGGTGTAAACAAGGAAGACATTGGCCTGAATGTTACAGACAGCAATATTGAGATCACAGTCAATAGGAAACACGAGAAGGAGAAAAAGGCAAAGGGGGGCTATTCGTATGTGGCGGAAAACCGGCATTTTTACAGGAATATTCCTCTGCCACATGAAGTAAATGCCGACAAGGCAGTGGCAACCTATACCAATGGCCTTCTGAGGATTGAACTTCCAAAAGTCAAGCGCGACAAGGCCAAGAAGATTAAGATACAGTGAGTTCCATGAAAAAGAAGAGAGACAACCCTAAGGATGCTAAGGATGCCGCAGAAGACTCCAAGACAGTCCAGGAACTTACAGACATGCTGCAGCGGCTGCAGGCAGAGTATGAAAACTATAGGAAGCGTGCCGAGAATGAAGCCGTGAGGACAATTCAATATGCCAAGCAGGAGATTGTCCGTGAGCTGCTCCCGGTCATTGACAATTTTGAGGCCGCCTTAAATTCAGATTCGGGCGCTGAGTTCCGGAAAGGAATCCAGATGATCCATGAGCAGCTTGTTGCCCTGCTTGCAAAGCAGGGGCTTCAGCACATAGAGGCGCTGGGCAAGAGATTTGATCCCTATCTGCACGAGGCTATGCTGAGGGAGAAATCTGACAAGGGAGAGGTTGTGCTTGAGGAGCTTCAGAAGGGTTATGCACTGAATGGGGCGGTCATCAGGCATACCAAGGTCAAAGTCGGTAAAAAGGAATAGGCCGTTGGAAATCTTCAAAGACACTCCCAAAAGGACCGTTGAGAGGATTGGCAGGGAATGCGGCAAATGCGGGCACTGCTGCAAGTATGGGTCAGGCATTATCCGAGGCAAAGAAGCGGCCACGATTGCCAAATACCTGTCTCTGGCGGAGGAGGAATTCAGTAAAAGGTACCTTGAACCGCTTACCAGGTTCAATGCAAAGAATTTCCGGTTTCAGCTCATCACAAAAGGCAGGCCTTACGGAAGGTGCATCTTCCTGGAGAACAGGGAGTGCAAAATCCAGGAGGTCAAGCCGCTCTACTGCCGCATCGGGAGCTGCAATGAGCACGGCGGGAAGCTGCTCATGTGGTACTCCCTGAATTATCTGGTGAATCCAGATGACCCTGAGTCACTCAGGCAGTGGGCGCAGTTTGTCCGTTATAACAGGCCAATCAGGGGAGGCAAGCTGTCAGAACTGGTTCCGGACAAGGATAGGCTAAAAAAAATACTGTCATGTGAGATACTATAAAACGCAAAAAATATGAAACATAATATGAAACAGCATACGCTGATGCTCGGTCCTGAGCACATTGTCAGCTACCTGGCAGCGAGGAATGATGAGCTTGATACTCTGATACTATGCAAATCAGCTTATGTTAATCTGGTCACGTCTGACCAGGCTCTTTATGAGGCCCTGGGGTCTCTCAAGGCTGAGGGGATCGATATTCCCAAGCTTGTGAAACTTCTAGAGGTTACTCATGTGCATTCCTGGGAAAATACGAAAGGAGAGCCCAGGAAGATATTAACACCTGAAAGGGTTAAAGAAATTTTGGGATCAACGATCTCAGAAAAGGAGGACAAAAATGGCTAAAAAGGAAAAAATAATTGGAATTGATCTGGGTACAAGCAATTCAGCAGCAGCTGTGCTGCAGGCAGGAAAACCAACAATCATACCGAGTGCAGAGGGAACGACAGCTTATGGGAAGGCATTTCCGTCAGTAGTGGCCTTTGCAGAGGACGGGCAGATTCTTGTGGGAGACCCGGCAAGAAGGCAGGCAGTCACCAATCCTGAGCGGACAATCACTGCTGCCAAGAGGAAGATGGGTACATCATACAAGTACAAAATCAATGGCAAGGATTACACTGCCCAGCAGATCTCTGCCTTTATTCTGCAGAAAATAAAGAAGGATACAGAGGCATTTATCGGCGAGCCCGTGACAAAGGCAGTGATTACCTGCCCTGCTTATTTTGATGATGACCAGAGACAGGCAACAAAGGATGCGGGAACCATTGCGGGCCTTGAGGTTGTGAGGATTATCAATGAGCCGACTGCGGCATCCCTTGCGTACGGCCTGGACAAGTCGGACAAGGAGCTGAAGATACTGGTCTTTGACTTCGGGGGCGGCACACTTGATGTGACCATCATGGAATTCGGAGACGGTGTTTTTGAGGTGAAGTCCACATCAGGAGACACCTTGCTGGGCGGAACCGACATGGATGAAGCGCTTATGAAACACATAACAAGCGAATTCAAGAAGGATTCCGGGATTGACCTTAACGACGATGATACAGCCGTCCAGAGGCTCCGCGAGGCTGCTGAAAAAGCCAAGATCGAGTTGTCAACAGTGATGGAGACAGACATAAACCTGCCTTTCATCTCGGCGACGGACAAGGGTCCAAAGCACCTGAAGATGAAGATTTCAAGGGCGAAGCTTGAACAGCTTGTTGAGCCCCTGATCCAGAAGTGCAGGCACCCCCTGGAGCAGGCCATAAACGATGCCAAGATTAAGCCAGCAGACATTGACAAGATAATACTGGTGGGCGGTCCGACACGGATGCCAATAATTGGCAAGTTTGTTGAGAATTTTGTGGGAAAGAAGGCTGAGCGCGGAGTAGACCCCATGGAGTGCGTTGCACAGGGGGCAGCGGTACAGGCAGGTGTTCTTGCCGGAGAGGTAAAGGATATCCTGCTGCTTGATGTAACACCGCTTACCCTGGGGATTGAGACCCTGGGAGGCATCAGGACAGAGCTGATTCCCAGGAATACCACAATACCATCCAAGAAGAGCCAGGTTTTCAGCACAGCTGCAGATAATCAGCCAGCAGTCACGATTAATGTGCTTCAGGGCGAACGCCCGATGGCTGCTGACAATAAGAGCCTTGGCAGGTTTGACCTTGTGGGGATACCGCCTGCGCCGCGGGGAGTCCCCCAGATCGAGGTATCATTTGACATAGATGCAAACGGGATTGTGCACGTTACTGCCAAAGACCTGGGAACCGGGAAAGAGCAGTCAATAAGAATCAGTGCATCTCAGAAGCTGAGCGATGAGGATATTGAGAGGATGCGAAAGGAAGCAGAGGCCCATGCAGATGAAGACAAGAGAAAGAAGGATGAGATAGAAGTAGTCAACAATGCAGATACCCTGATATATAGTACAGAAAAGACCCTGATTGAACTGGAGGGCAAGGTATCCCCTGACAAGATTGAGAATATCAAGAAAGGTGTTGGCGAGCTCAAGAAACTGATGGAGCCTGCGAACAAGGATGTCCCGAAGATCAAGGAGAAGACTGAGCAGATAAACAAGGTCATTCAGGAAGCATCAACTGAGCTGTACAAGAAGGCTGCCGAGGAGCAGGCAGCCAAGCAGAAGGCAGCAGATGCTGCGAGCGGTGACCGCAAAAGGGGCAAGAAGGACGATAAGGATGAGAATGTAGTGGATGCAGAGTACAAGGTAGATGATGAAGAAAAAAAGTAGGGGAGCCATAATCTTTGATTATGATGGCGTCCTGGCTGATACCAGGGCGCTAATCCTCAAAATCTACAATGAGATAGGCACTGCCATGGGTGTTGAGGATTTCAGGAGGGCTGAGCATCTCGACATGTTTGAGACTGATTACAGAAAAACACTGGCAAAAGCCGGCATAACTGATCCCGGGGACATCGAGACAACCCGGCGGCTGTACCAGGAGAACCTCCGGAAGTACAACCATCTGACGAAGCCCATACCTAACATAGATAAGGTACTGAGCAGGCTGAGCATGAGCTTCAGGCTGGGCATTGTTTCCAACAATATCAAGTCTGAGATAGAGTCGAAGCTGGGAGCATTTGGAATTCTGGGTTATTTTGACGTAGTGATCGGCGATGAATACGGAAGCCTCAAGCCTGACCCCACGCAGCTGCTGAAGTGCCTGGATATGCTTGGTGAGACAAAGGAAAATGCTTTTTTTATTGGGGATATGGACGGCGACATACATGCAGCAAAAAATGCCGGCCTCAAGGGCAGCATTGCTGTGACATACGGGTACCATTCAGTTGAGCGGCTAATGAGGGCCAATCCAACCTATGTGGTTGATAATCCGATGCAGATTATTGAGATTGTTGAGGGATAGAATGACTAAAGACTATTACAAGATCCTTGGCGTTGAAAAGAACGAATCAAAAGAGGGAATAAAAAAAGCATACAAAAAACTTGCCAAGAAATACCATCCTGACATAAGCAAGGAGCCGGATGCTTCAGACAGGTTCAAGGAGATCAATGAGGCTGCCGCAGTGCTCGGGGATGATAACAAGCGTGCGCAGTATGATCAGTTCGGCAAGGCGGGAGACCGGGCAGGCCCGGATTTCTCCGGGTTTGATTTCAGCGATTTCATGTCGGATACAGGCGGTTTTGACTTTGACAACATTTTTGACACCCTTTTTGGCGGCGGGATGAGGCGCAATCAGCAGGGTCCCAACAGGGGGTCTGACCTTAGACTGGACATGGAAATTGAGCTTGAGGATGTTGCCTCCGGCCTGAAAAAGACGGTTTATGTTGACCGACATGAGGAGTGCACCAGCTGCAGCGGCAGCGGGGCCCACAGCAGCTCTGACATCAAGACCTGCGATGCATGCGAGGGTGCAGGGATGGTCAGAAAGACGCGCAGGACCCCGTTTGGGATGTTCAGCACTGCAGGACCATGCAGCAAGTGCCAGGGGCAGGGCCGCGTAACAACCAGGCAATGCGCGACCTGTCACGGGCTGGGGCGGGTTGAAAAGCGAAGGAAGATCGATGTCCAGATTCCAGCAGGAATAGAGGATAGTACAAGCCTGAGAATCACGGATGAAGGCGATGCCGGGTTAAAGGGCGGGTCACACGGGGATCTGTATGTGGTTGTCCACCTGATGCCGCATAAGCTGTTTGAAAGGTCAGGCGATGACCTCTACAGCAAGGTTCCGATAAGCTTTTGCCAGGCAGTGCTGGGCGCGGATGTTGAGGTTCCTGCCCTGAATGGGAAGGCAACCCTGAAGATTCCGGCCGGCACCCAGACCCATACTGTTTTTCGCATGAGGGGAAAGGGGATAGCGCACCTCCACGGGTCTGGTGCAGGAGACCAGATGGTGAAGGTAATTATCCAGACGCCAACAAGGCTTACCGTGAAGCAGAAGGAGCTGCTCAAGGATTTTGCCAGGCTGGGCGGGAATGAGGTAAATGCAAAAAGCTTCTTTGAGAAGATCAAGGATGCCCTTTAGGGCTAGCTGGCTGAATCCTCCCCACACCATTAATTTTTTTGGTTATGCTCAAAAATGTCGGTAGACGTTTTTGGGCAGGGTTTAAAACCCCGGCCTTTATGCTTAAAAATGTCCATAGGACATGTTTAGCATGCTAGAAAATTCCTGCTGAAGTTTCTGCACCAGAAAAATATCCAATTTTTCTGTGTGCTAGAAATCCCTCGTATCCGGGGATTTCTATCAGGCCGGGGTAGGGCACTTTCGGCGGATTTTTATGATTGAGGCAACAGACAAAGGAACCATGTCATGCCATTTTCCATCAGAGGCCATCAGGGCCCGGATCCTGGTGCCGCTTATTCCATATAGGCGGCGGCATGCCACTATCCTGTAGCCCGCCCTTTCAAATAGATCTCCTGTTAATTTGTTTTCTGCAGCATAGACAATGTCCACTGGTCCTGTATGCTGGATCACGTGCTTAACATAGTTGTCATTGCAGTTGATATCCGGGACGGGGACGACCTTTACGCCCTTTAATCCTGCGGCCTTTAGGGATTCCTTGATCATCTCGGTTCTCTCTTTGGCTGAGAAAGGATTGTCCGTGCTGTTTGCGTCCTGAGCTGAGCCCAGGGCAATTACCACTCTGGAACAGTCTTGCAGCGCCCTGCGAATTATCTCGAGGTGCCCTTTATGGAATGGCTGAAATCGCCCCAGAAAAAGGCCTGTTGTCATATTAAACCCTTGTCCAGAATGACCGGCGGCATATGCCGTTTATGCTCTGTTGATCTGATGCGCCTTATTATGGCCTCAACCAGATTGCTGTCATTTGATGCCCCGGCTATTTCATCCTTTCCTTTGCCCTGGTCCATGAGCCTGAGTATTGCGTCAATGTCATCATAGCTTCCGCCGAGTTCGTCTTCATCAGTTTGCCCTGATGCAAGTTCCGCAGTGGGCTTTTTGGCAATGATGGATTTTGGGATCCCAATCTTTTCAGCAAGACGGTATACCTCTGTTTTGTACAGGCTGCCTATGACTTCAAGGTCAACTGCGCCATCTCCATACTTGGTATAATACCCCAACCTGATTTCCGTCTTGTTGGATGTCCCAATTACGAGGCAGTTTAAAGAATTGGCATAGTTATAGAGCAGCAACGAGCGGATTCTGGATTTGGTGTTCATACTGGCAATTCTGGCCTGCCTCCACGGCAGCCGGCCGAAACTGTCAAGCATAGGATCAATCGGGATAACAGTGTACTGGATTCTTAGGTGTTTGCACAGCCCAATGGCATCACTAATGTTTTGCTTGGCTGTTAATCCGGTCTCAGGCATAATTAGTGCATGGAGGTTCCCCGCACCGATGGCCTCTGCAGTGAGCCCCGCAGATAAGGCAGAGTCTATTCCTCCGCTTATGCCGACTACAGCCCTTTTGCAGTTGTTTAGCTGAAAATACTGCCTGATCGCAGCGACAATTTCAGTATGCATGGTATAGAGGAGTGTGTTGGTGTTTTTATACGTTTCCTTTCCCGGCCATTTCAGTGGTTTGCTGCCATGTCCCCTGGCTGACCGGCAGGCTTAGGTCGTCTGGAAGGCGCCCGTCATTACAAAAAAGATATAAAGCATTGATATCTTACGGTGATGCAGAGGTTAGCATGAGACTATCAACCATCGAGAGAAACCACCTGTTTAAGGCTTGGGCTGCAATATCCATTGCATTTGCGATTGCTTTTTCAGGTCTGTCAGCCGGATTTTTCAGTTCCGTCATAGTGGCAGGACTGACCGTGGGGCTGGGATTTATAGTCCATGAGCTAGCCCATAAGGTTGTGGCGCAGCGATTCGGGTGCTTTGCCGAGTTCCGTGCAGATACCAAGATGCTGATCCTGGCAATCGTTGTGTCGTTTACCGGCATGGTGTTTGCAGCTCCTGGTGCGGTGATGATTTCAGGTCATGTAACGCGAAGAAAGAGTGGAATGATATCCCTTGCGGGCCCGGCAGCAAACATCGGCATTGCGCTGCTGTTCCTGCCGGTTGCAGCAGGAACGGGCCTTGTGGCGCTGGCTGCCGGGTATGGAGTAACAATCAACAGCTGGCTGGCGCTCTTTAATCTTATACCTTTCGGAAATCTTGACGGTGCAAAGGTGCTTGCCTGGGACAGGAGGGTTTATGCGGGAGCTGCCGCCTCTGCGCTAATTATGATGCTTGTCTCCAGCCTGGTCTGATATACTTCCTTAGCCTGAATACCGGGATGTCCAGACCCAGTTCCTTTAGTTTAATGGATAGCTTATCTGAGAAGGAATCTTGGTCATATCCGAGGCAGATAACGTCGGGATGGACGTCTTGGATCACCCTGTACTTGTCACCATCATTTCCGATGATTGCCCGGTCGACAATGGAAAGGTTGCCTACGTTTTCCAGTCTTCTTGATTCAGGATTGATTGGGTCTTTTCCCTTGACCTCGCGAATGGTCTTGTCACGCGCAACAACCACAGTCAGACTGTCACCATATTTATGTGCTTCCCTGAAAAAGTAGAGGTGCCCGGGGTGGATAACGTCAAATGAACCAAAGACGAGAACCTTTTTCATTTTTTCTGGAATGAGGCAATTGCCTCCAAAAGAGCCCCTTTGCTGAAATCAGGCCAGAGCACGTCTGAGAAGTATATGTGGGAATACCCTGAATCCCAGAGCAGGAGCCCTGAGGTATGCTTTACACCGCCCGTGACAACGAGGAGACTAGGCGGCGGGTAGTATGAAGAGTAGAGGTTGTCCTTGATGACAGACCTGTCCAGCGAGGCGGGGTCAAGCTTTTCTGACAGGGCCTTTCTCAGTATCAGCCTGCATCCATCCATAATCTCTTCCTGTCCGTCATAGTTTATGCAGAGGTTCAGGAAAAACCTGTCGTAGTCACGGGTAGAATCAAGTATCTTTTTTATCTGTTCAACGACATCACCGGGAAGGTCGTACCATTTGCCTAAAACCGAGACCTTTACCTGCCTGGTGCTGATTAGCTCTGAATTGCTGAGTTCAGCAAGATATCTGGCAAGAAGCTTCGCAAATGCGTCATAATGGACCGAGGTCCTCATCTGCTCAGAAAGGAGATGAACTGTGAGGATGGGTATATCCATTGAGGTCTGCGCTGAGATCAGGTTGCTTACGGCCTGGAAACCCTTTTTGTACGATGCGTCCAGCTCTGATTTATTCTCTTTGGCCCATCTTATGCACCCGTTAAGGGAGACTGCAATATGCCTGGGCATGCTTTTCCTGCTTACGGATACTCCTTTTTTTATTCCTATTAGCTTGTCAAACATTTTTACGTCTGAGGGGTTATAAAGCTTTGAACTTTATAAATATTCTGTCCAACGGGCTCGATTGCAAGTTCCATCAGTTGCACCTCAATAATATGTTGTGTGTGAAGCATTTCGCGTAGAAATGTCTGGCTTGTTGCCAGACGGTGCGGCCACGCAATGTTTCTCCCATGCCTCTTTTCAGCATGCTGTTTGCA
>JBDRAZ010000099.1:0-6769 GCA_043823195.1 archaeon | reverse complement strand
ATGCCGTCAAATTCCCTGTAGATCGTCTTCATCATTAGCCTGTTGCCGAAGTTAAGGTGGCCGATCACATCAATGAGGCTGAAATACCCCAGGAGGAAATCTTGCCCATCTTTTAGGGCCTTGAGAAACTCTGAGCTGATTTTCCTGTGATGGGAAAATGCATCATCATTATATTTTTTTCTTATAGATTCCTTACCATCCGGGTCAGAGGACTCAAAATAGGCTTTCAGGAGTTGTCTGGATTTTTCATGGGCCTTGAGGTCATAGCTGAAGCCGGGCAGATCAATAATCTTAGGGCTTTTGTATCCTGAGAAAAAAGTATCCTTAACATCAAACCGCACATTCCACATCTCCCTGCCGTCTGCCAGAACACGGGACTCCTGGTTTTTCCCTGTAGCAAATGAACTCCAGAGGACCATTGTCCTTGGCTCAGAAAACTCTGAGATGTCTGTCTTTCCGTAATGGTCCTGCATCAGGTGTGTGCAGTTGAATTCCTCAACCAAGCTGAGCTCCAGTGCGTCTATCGCAAGGACAATCATATGATTATTCCCCCGGCGCAGGTGTCCTTGCGCTGCAGGACAAACCGCCCCATCTCAGGGATTTTGCTGAAGCTGTCTGTCACGATCTCCTGTTCAGTCCTGATGATGATGTCAGCGACATCGCGGTTTTCTATCCGGGCTGTGCCCTTGGGCTCAAGCGTGGATGAGTTGATTATCCTTGTGATTTCCAGGCTGCACCTCATCTCCTGGGTCGCGCATCTCAGGAGGAGGCGCTCGCCGGGTTTGTATGGTTCTTTGTCCATCCAGAAGATGCGGCCGCAAAACTCCTTTGAGGCAGCTGGCAGGGGTTTTGCCGCGATGATGCTGCCCCGGTCTGCAAAGACCTTGTCTTTTGTGGTGATGCCGATGCTTTTCCCTGCAGACGCTGTGCCGGGGCTTTTTCCGTATTCCTCAATTGTGGCGATGGCTGTTTTTTCCCCTGAGGGCATGATTGTTATTTCATCACCAACCCTTATGGTCCCGGATGCGAGCCTTCCTGCAATGATCCGTTTTCCCCAGTTGTAGACGTCCTGGACCGGGAAGCGGAGGGGCTTTTGGCTGAGAGAGGGGCTGGCCTTGAATGAGTCAAGCGCCTCAAGGACGGTCGGGCCATCGTACCAGGTGAGCCTTTCTGACCTCTTTGCTATGAAGTCGCCGTGCCTTGCCGAGATGGGTATTATGTGCCTTGGGTTTATTTTCAGCCTGCCAAGAAATGCCAGAAGCTCATCCCTGACCTCACAGAAAACCCCCTCGCTGTAGCCGACTGTGTCCATCTTGTTCAGGACGACAATGACCTGGCTGAGGCCGAGCATGCCCAGGATGTATGCGTGCCTTTGTGTCTGCTCCTGAACGCCTTCTCCTGCGTCAACAATAAGTATTGCCGCCTCTGCCTGGGAGGCTCCCGTGATCATGTTCTTGACAAATTCCGCATGGCCCGGGGCATCGATGATTGTGTACTGCCTTGCCGTTGTGCGGAAGAAGGCCTGGGTCGTGTCAATTGTTATGCCCTGGTCGCGCTCCTCTTCAAGGTGGTCAAGGAGGAAGCCGAACTCAAGGTCTTTACCCAGCTGTTTGCAGATGGTTTTCAGCTCTTCGACCTTTCCCTCAGGAAGGGAGTTGGTGTCGTAGAACAGCCTGCCGATGAGCGTTGATTTGCCGTGGTCCACGTGTCCGACAATGACGATATTGAGGTTTTCCATTTTACATGTAGCCGAGCGAGCGGAGCTTCTGCATTGCATTTGCCTCTTCCTTGTCCTGAGCCCTTCCGGAGCGCTCAGATGTCTTGTTTTCAATGACTTCTTTTACGATGCTGCCGACATTGCCGGCATCGCTCTTTACCGGGCTTGTGCAGGGCACGCAGCCGAGGCTTCGATACCTTTTCCCGCCTCTTGCAAGATAGAGGGGGTTGATGGGCAGGTTTTCCCTCTTTGTGTATTCCCAGATGTCGATCTCTGTCCAGGCAAGGAGCGGGTGGACGCGGAGGTGCTGCTCAGTCTCCTTCTGTGTCTTGTACTGGTCCCAGAGCTCAGGTGGCTGGTCCTTGTAGTTCCACTGAAAATCGGTGTTCCTGGGGCTCATTATGCGCTCTTTTGCGCGGACGCCGTGCTCGTCGCGCCTTATTCCGAGAAGAAGGGCATCGAACCTGTGCTCTGCAATCGTCTTTTTCAGCGCCTCAGTCTTTCTCATGGTGCAGCAGCCGAGCTTGTCCCTGGGGCCGATGTTTTTTTTGTCTGCTTCCTTCTGGTTTGAGGATATTATGAGGTTAAGATCCCATTTCTTTACGCACATGTCGCGGAACTCGTACATCTCAGGGAACTTGTAGCCTGTGTCGATGTGTATTACCGGGAACGGGACTTTTCCGAAGAAGGATTTTTTTGCAAGCCAGAGCAGCGTGGTTGAGTCCTTGCCGACGCTCCAGAGCATGGCGATCTTTCGGAATTTCTTGTAGGCTTCGCGGATTATGTAGATGCTCTGGCTTTCGAGATTGTCGAGGTGGTTCATATTGATTGTAAAACACAAGTGGGATAAAAAGGTTTGGAGGGGGGCGATAGCTATTCCACAATAGTAACTAATCGAAAACTATTTAAGGTATCTTGGTTATTGGAATCCCGGGGATAAGAATAATCGAACTGACCAGAAGAAGGCAAAGGATGCTTGTCAGGAAGCTGTTTTTGATTTACCTGCCGCTCGGGCTGGCAATTGTATGCGCATTCACCCTTTATTTGTTCTTTACTGCGCCCGAGATAGTCACAGAATACAAATACGTATGCGAGGACGGGCAGATAACCAACTCTGAGGAGCTGTGCGATACAGGCGTGGTGTGCCCTGACGGGTCGGTGATTTCTAATAACAACTGGAATCTTACATTCAGCAAGGAAGACAAGCTGATATATCTGAGAACAAAGCCCGGAAGCAAACCAAGATGCATCCTTAATGTCGATAATGAGGTAACCGCGGAAAAGAATATGGAAATTGATGTGCTTGATGACGGGAACATCGAAGCCAAATATGACTCGGCTATTCTGGTTGAGGACTTTGAGGAGGAGTCGCAGTGGACCAATCTTGACGACGCGTACAAACTCAGGTACGAAACATCCAGATCGCTAAGCGGCAGATCAGCACGGCTGACACAAAACACTAGCGAAAGTGATAATAACTATGGCAGGTGGATATTATCATTTGACGCGCAAACAAACAAAAAAATATCGGATTCTAATCTGAACGAAATGAAACTCTCTTTTTGGATCTTAGCGGAGGATGCTGCCGCAGTGCGCGTATGGCTGGAGGATACCTCAGGCAGCAGGATTGTTACATCAGTTAGCATTTCAGGCAAGGAGTGGCAGAGCATAGAGATTCCGGTCATTAAATTTCAACTGACAAACCAGGATTTTGACTATGAAAATCTAAAAGCGCTACACCTGGATATTTACAATAATGACAAGAATAATACAAAAGGTGTGATAGTAAATGCATATATTGATAACATATATTTTACTGAAGCAAACGGTTCAAAACATGTTCTGGATGTAACCCAAATAGTTAACAACTATTTGCAGGAATATATGAATTGTAGCAACATTGATGGTTGCGCCGCTCATCCCGAATCTGCAGATATTGATATACCAGTTAGATTATCAGGTACGGTTGAAGGTCGCAGCACCGTGCAGTTTTTATGCGAATGAAACTCATCGCAGGTATTGGCTTTGAACCGGCTTCAACTTGAGGTATAAGTAATAGTGACACCACAGCGAACATAACAGATAATACGATCAGGATAAGTGCGGGATTAACCCGACCGCGTAATGAGATTTTCAATAATAATTTATATGAAACACATTTCTGCCCACCAATGAATACAATAAGACAGAATGAGATTTTAGCAGTCCTGCTGATAATTGTATTTCTTAATTTTATTTTTTACCTGAGTCCGTATATAAAACACGGAGTAATTCCAGTAGAAGGATTCGGTGGTGATAACAAGAGGCACTTAAGCGGAGTCAATGACATAAGAAGGACTAATCATATCCTAGCCGATACGAACATACACACTTCAGTATACTGGCTGGCCGGGGGTTATCCTGCTGGTTCGCATACAATTACTGCTGTCTTGGGAATGGTATCTGACATGCCGACACTGACAGTCTTTGTACTGCTTCATTTTTCTTGGCTTGCCTTTATGGTCCTGGCCGGATATTGCCTAATAAAGGCAATCACGAGAAGCTATCTCGCGGGACTCATTGGGAGCTTTATTATCAGCGTAACTGTTCCGTTTAAGGGCTTGAACAACAATCCCATTTTACTAGGATTTGTGCTTCTGCTGATTGTACTGCTATGCTTGGTGAAATATCTTGAAACCGGCAGATACATATCAGCATTTAGTGTGACTCTCTTCTGCCTCGGCACCATTCATGCCAGGACTACGGTTAGCAATGTTTCATGCATTTTTGCATTCCTTATTCTGGCGCTTATAATACATGGGAGGACTATGATTAGAAAAGTCATCACATTAGGGATTGGCATTGTTATTGTTTCCTTTTTGTGGTATTTTGCACTGCTTCCATTGAGGTCCTTAAGAATCATGTCATTTCTTAAAGACCTGGCAGCAAGCATGTCGATCAACTGGATCATCAAAGGCTGGTGGGTCCTGGCAATCCTGGCTGGAATTGTCTTAGCTGCCATAATGGCCCTGCGGAACCTACCAAAAATAAATCGATATGGGTTCGCAAGGAAAGCGGAACAACACAAAGGGCGTCTGCTGACTATTGCCATCGCCTGCTATATTGTGTGGATCATATTTAACCTAAAAAATTTTGGTTTTAGCAACTTGATACACGATGAGATCGATTACAATTACAGCCTCCTATTGAACCTCGGATTGCCGCTGGTACCATTCAGCCTAATAGGGTTAATGTCATTTATAAAATCAGAAGTGCCTCGCACTACAAAGCAATTAGTATTCATTTATCTTCTATTCTTTGGTCTTGCCTTCTTCGGTATTATGAAAATATTTGGGGATCCCTACCGACAACTTCTCTTCCTATCCATTCCGGTTATAATACTCGAAGCCTACGGCTTGGCGTGGACACTACGAAATATGAGGAACAGTTACACGGCGGGCCTCCTATTGGTTACGATTATTACCCTGTCTATTCTGCCAATCGCAAATCTCGCGCAGAATAACTACGATAACAGGCATAGAGATTATGAGAGCATTACAGACTCGGTTCTGGCAGCGTCATGGATTGATAAAATTGTATCTGATCAGGTGATATCTGATGACTACAGCGCGCTGATACTTGAAGAGACAACACTTGTTAAACCAGTTAACAATTACTTTTTGTATGATACCCGCCAGTATGTGTCACTGGAACTGATGAAATCATTAATATCCAGTCCAGATGCCCTGGTTAGAGCCATGAAGGACAATAATGCTTCGATGCTACTGCTGAACAAGAGAATGGTCCGTTTGTCATTAGTTAATTTGTTTGACAACTATCACTTTTACGGTGTTGAGCGCTATCTTCAGCAAATATTGGCGCGCCGCGGGATTGATAGAATGGAACTCGTAACAGAATTGGACCAAAGCAAAGGCCTGCCTGCTGATAAGGTTATGCAGCTCAATAAAATATATTCCGTTGACAAGATCAAAAGAGACAATGATTACCCGTCACAGGGAACAAGCATCTACGCACTGAACCAGATTGAATCCACTTTGAATAGTGTTCAAGCCTCAGCCAATCCCGGGACGAGCATGCAATATATTGAGGATATCAAGATAAACTCATCGAACTACCTTGACCATAGCAGCAAGGCATTATTGATCAGCATCAGGAACAAGGACTCCAAGAAGCTGAACCTAAGTGCCATCGTCAGGATAATCGATCCATATGGAGACCAAATATTTGAAAAGATAATTTCAGTTAGCATGGAACCTTTAACGGCTATCCAAAAAACTGTTGAATACAAAATCTCAGAGTATGCGTTCCCCGGAGATTACAGGTTTGAAGTCATCCTGAAAAACCAGACGGGGCAGGTTGATCGTCAATACCGCAGCTTTGAATACAAGAAATTTGCAGCAATGATCCTGGCTTGCCTGACTGATGGACTCACTGAGATTAAGCACCCTGAACTGAAGGGAAAGCTTGCCGGACCCATAAGGGTGGCTCAGGTATTCATCAAGAATGGAGACCTGAACAAGTTTAATGGCATGATTAGCTGGATAATTACAGATCCAGATTCAGTTGAGACAGAAGTAAGTTATGAAGCGGATATTGAACCCGGCATAGTGAAACCGTTCTCGCTGGACAACAAGTTGCAGAAGAATGGCGTTCACAAAATTAGTGTTGCTATTAAGGATAAGAGCGGAAGCTATATACAGCGTCAGAACGCATGCAACTATATTGTAGACTACGGTGCATTAGCTAAATGAACCTCGGCCACGAACAAAAACGACGGTATGTTATGAATAGTCTGGCTACCCTAATATTGCTGCTAATAATGATACTGCTTATGATGGTGTTTCATTATCATGAGATAGGCTATACTGAACTTTATTTCGAGTATCCGTCAAGCATTCCCTCAAGAGTACTCATGGGTGAGTATCACAACATATCGTTTGTGATTCATAATCTGGAGAATAGAGATCTAAATTACACTTACATGATAATCACCCAAAGTGATGAGGCACGGGAAATAATACGTGAGAACAATAGGCTACTTGTTACGGACAG
>JBDRAZ010000098.1:0-4443 GCA_043823195.1 archaeon | reverse complement strand
GGTAACCACTTACAAGCTGGTTGCGCAGCGGCTGGGAACTAGGGCCTATCGGGCGGTGGGAAACGCCCTGAGAAGAAACAGGAAGCCCGTAGCGGTTCCCTGTCACAGGGTTGTCTCATCTGATGGCAGCTTGGGCGGGTATTCGGGGGTCCTGAATAATCCAAAAAAGGCGGAAGTCCTGAGGGGCGAAGGCATCAAAATGGCAAACAATAAAATAATCGCTTTTGAGTCAGTGTTATATCGCTGGGAGGATAAGGATGGAAAAGGAGAATAAGCTTAATATTAATCTGGATCTTGGACGGAAATTTGGCGCAAATGAACTGACTATTGCCCATAATGATACTGAGTTCATCATTGACTTTAAGGCAATCGCTCCACGTTTTACACAGGTACCTGTGAATGAATCAGAGATGAAGACCGAAGCAATAGTAAAAATTGAGCACCAGCCGATTGGGATAAATCCGTTTCTGGCAAAGGAGATGGTGAGGATCCTGTCCGAGGATATTAAGAGATATGAGAAACAGTATGGTGAGATCGCCAAAAAGAGGCCGGCTCAGGCAGCCTTCTCAGTGGGGGATAAGTCATACATAGGATGAATGATGCCGATTTTGCCGAGGCAATCTTTCCAAAATTGGTTGATGACCTTAAGGCATTGGCCAAAATTGCGGCGCCAACATTCAAAGAAAGCGGGAGAATAAGATTTATCAGTGAATATGTGAACCGCCTCGGTGTTGAGGGCCGGACTGACGGTGTCGGCAATCTTGTGGTTGAGCTGAAGGGACGAACTGATTCGCTGGTTGTGTTTTCATCACATGTGGATACGGTATTTGACGGCATAGTACCCGAAATCAGAGAGGAGGGAGGCAGGCTATACGGGCCGGGGTCATGCGACAATGCCCTTGGTGCTGTTGCCAACCTGTACCTGCTAAGATATCTTCTCAAGTCCAGGCCAAATCGCACAGTGCATTTTGTTTTCAACGTGTGTGAAGAGGGGCTGGGAAACCTTAAGGGCATAAGGGAATACTTCTGCCAGGTTGATACAAAAAAGCTAAGGTTTCATGTCTGTATTGAAGGAATACTGCTTGGAAGAATCACCAAAGAGACAGTAGGGAGCAGGAGATTCCTAATATCTGTCAGAACCGCAGGCGGGCACAGCTGGCGGGATTACGGAGCGGCAAATGCCATCATTGTGGCGTCCGGGATAATTGCCGGGATGAGGCTGATCGATTTGCCGCCTGCAACAACACTTAACGTGGGGAAAATCTCGGGTGGGACTTCAGTTAATTCTATTCCTGATTTATGTGAAACTGCTGTCGAGATAAGATCAGCTGACATGAGTTGCCTCAGCCGTGTTTATAAAGATGTCAATCATATTTTGCATCAGGTACAAGAGGCACAAATCGGAATCAGAATCCTGGGCGAACGCCCCTGCGGCAGGCTCAGAGAGGAGTTTATGTATGCGGACAAGGCGCTGAAAAAAATCCAGGCCAGCCTCGGTATACAAACAGAGGAAAGTGCAGGGAGCACCGATTCAAATTATCCCCTGAGCCAGGGCCTTCCTAGTTTTACCGTAGGCATCTCCAATGCTGAAAAAACCCATAGCCTAAAGGAGAGCGTGGAACTTGAACCAATAAAAAAAGGTCTGGTGCAGCTCATAAGGCTCCAAAAGTTTCTGGACAGCTAATCCCGTTTCTTCTTTTTCTTGGTTTTCTTGATCTCTTTTTCCAGGTCAAGCTCTTCCAAAAGCTCCTTGTACCTGTTCCTGATTGTAACCTCGGTTACACCGGCAACATCCGCAACCTCACGCTGCGTGCGCTTTTCACCGTGGATCAGAGCCGATACATAGAGTGCTGCTGCTGCAATACCTGTTGGTCCTCTTCCTGAGGTTAGTTCAGCTTTCTGTGCCTTTTCAAGAATTTCTATTGATTTTGACTGTGTCTCGGCTGAGAGTTTAAGTGCAGATGAAAACCTGGCGATATAGTCTGCAGGATTGCTTGGCAGTATGGTTATTCCGAGTTCCCTTGTCACAAACCTGTATGTCCTGCCGATCTCCTTCTTTTCTATACCGGAGGCCTCGCTGAGTTCGTCCAGCGTTCTTGGGACGTCATGCCTTCTGCATGCTGCATACAATGCACCAGCGACAACACTTTCCATGCTCCTTCCCCTTACCAGCCCGCGCTGAACAGCCAGGGTATATATCCTCGCTGATTCTTCTTCAACTGATTTAGGTAGCTTAAGATAGGATGAGACTCGCTTCAGTTCAGCAAGTGCAAGTTTCAGGTTGCGTTCGATAGCTGTAGATATTCTGTATTGCCATTTCCTGAGACGGAAGTACTTGTTCTTGTTTTTGTCCCCGAGTGAATAGAGGTCGGACTTCCTCCCTACTTCGGTCCCCAGACCCTGATCATACTGCGTATAAGTCATTGGTGCGCCGGCACGGCGCCTGCTTTCAGACTGGTCCGAATCAAACTCCCGCCATTCTTCCTCAAAATCGACCATCTTGTCTTCAACGACAAGTCCGCAATCTTTGCAGATGATTTCTCCCTTTTCTTTGTTCCAGAACAGATTGATTCCACCGCATTCCGGACACTTTTTTACATAGGTCATTTTACCACCTTACTACTATGCACACCCCCTTTAAACACAAATTTTAAATACAAAATATTTGTTAATAATCTAATGAATACAATAGATTTATAAAGGTGGAGCAGATGTACTATATAAATCTTTCTACATTTTCGAAAGTTTTAAATAAAATTTATGGTTTTTACCAACTTTCAAGTTGAGAACAAAAATGAGTGATCCAATTCCAAAAAAGCTCTTTGATATCCTTGCGTGCCCGGTTTGCAAGCATGATCTTGATTACGATAAGGACAGGACAGGGCTTATCTGTCGTAAGTGCCATCAGACGTACCCGATAAAGGGAGGAATACCGATTCTTCTGCCGCCAGAGAAATAAAAAATTTTATATACCATGCGTTAAATCATCAGGGTTATGCCGAGGTGGCGCAATTCGGTACCGCGCTGGCCTTGAGTGGTATCCAAGCAAGCCAGTTTCCTTCGGGATGTCTGGGTTCAAAGCAGATTTTACTAAAATCTGGTAAAAGGTGTTCAAGTGAGACGTAAAGTCTCACGGACCTACCAAAGTAAATCTATGAAAGTCCCAGCCTCGGCGTTTTCTATTTGGAAAACTTAATAAGATAGCTATCACTCCCCAAGCAGAAAATGAGCTATGTGATTGGCATTGATCTGGGTGCCGGATTTGGCGCAAAGATGGCAATATCTCCTGCAGGTTCAACTGAAATAATTGCAAGGGAAGAGCTGCCGCTAATTGACATTGGAACTGTAGAGGCATTGGCTGACGGATTGTCTGATCGGTATGATCAGTTGGTGGGGATTGCCGGTGATAGTACGCGGGTATCGGGAATCGGACTGGCAACTCCTGGTGTCTTTAGTTCTGACGGAACCTACATAACAGCTGCAAACCTTGGATATCTTAACGGTCGCAATTTGCGGATGAGTCTGGAAGAACGCACACAGGTTCCTACAGCACTGGTAAATGACGCCGACTCAGGAGGCCTTGCCGAATGGAATGTTGCCAGGCAGGAATTGCTCTATTGGGCTTTTGGCGGAGGATGGGGGGGTGCGTGGCTTTCTGCTGAAGGAGAAATCATGCATCCTTCAGTTGACTGGGATGGGGAGGATTCCAGCCTGCATCTGACAAATGAGCCAGGCTATGCAACAGCGGTTCACAAGGATGAGCTTAGGGAGTTGTTTCGGGAAACGGGAGTAGACTATGATTTATTTGAACGTTTGTACTGCGAAGCCGATCTGGTGGGACCTTCGGGAGACAACAACACTTTGCGGGCTGAAAAAATTGTATCCAATAAAGGTATGCATATGATTATGCGTGCTGTTGTGGGAGATGATGGACGATATGCTCATATTACCCGGGATAATCTGCAGGAACTGACTCAAATGGCTGAGAACGGTGACGCAGCTGCCTTATTTGTGAATATTGCATTTGGAGCTGTAGTTGGACTAGCGGGGAATTATGTACTGAAATGTGCAGCAGAAGATGGTGCACCAGCCGATATCCCGATCTATGTGGGTGGTGGTGTGGGAAGGGCTCTGACCTATTTTGGGGATTCTGCTGAACAGGTTCTGAACTCATATGGGTACCAATCGCGATTAATGCCCTCTCAAATCAAGGAAGGGGCAAATCTTATGGGTGCTCTTGTGGCAGCGGACAGGCTGTAGCTGGCGCTGCTATCGATACTTTTAAGTAGTAACATTTATATATGAGTTGTGCATAACAGTATCTCCGATACATATAAAGCCGGATCATTAGTACGCCGGCTTTGCAGCTGATTACACTAGCCCCATACTGGGTTCTTTAGTCATATTCACCCCCCCCCTGCTCCTGATTCGCCGCACCCTGGT
>JBDRAZ010000097.1:0-13943 GCA_043823195.1 archaeon | reverse complement strand
CCAAGCCGCAAAAGCGAAAGAGATTTATTTAGGAAGCAACCCAGTATGTTCATTGTTTATGCACAGAAAGGTCTATGCAGGTTCGCCTGCATAGGCTTTTCTTTTAATTCAGAAGTAGTTATTTCTCATCGGAGATACTTCAGAGAAAAGGTGTATAGCGAAGTGACATATGTCACCAGTTGAATTTTTTGCTAAAATCGTTGTAAAATTGTCCTGGAGATTTGTTATTTAGACTGCTATGTGGTCGGAACTGATTGTATCTCATCCTAAACAGTTCTAAGTCGTTATTGCAGAACTCTAGCTCTTCATCCATTGTCTTGAAGAGCCTTTCTACTTTGCCATTTGTGGTTGGACTATGCGCCTTAGTTCTTATGTGTTGTATCTTATTTCTTTTGCACCACCTGTCAAATTTACTATGTTTATTCTTACCTCCATAAGCACTTCCATTATCTGTGAGTATTTGTTTTGGTTTGCCAAATTTCTTGATCAATAGATCAAGAATTAATGTCACGTTTTTGGTTGTGACATTATTCAATTTTACTAGTGCTAAGCTGTATCTACTAGCATCATCAAGTACTGAAAGAGTATAACAATTGGATTTGTTCATCTCGTCAGTGTGATCAATCTGCCAAAGACTATTTGGTGTGTCTCTTTGCCACCTAACCCACTTCTTTCTTTTACCTTTATTCTTTGTCTCTCGACATAGATTATGCTTATTTAGGATTAAATCAATTGTTCTTGTAGAAATATTCAAATGAGGTAAATTTTGCAATATTTTTTCAGATCCCCAACCAGTTTTAGCTCTAAAAGCTAAAACCTCATTCTCAACACTTAGAGTAACTTTGTAGTATAAAGTATTGGGTCTTGTTGATTTATCCATAAGATCCCAATCTCCAGAATCTAAACGTTTAATATAACGTTTTAAAGTCCTACAATTAACCTCAAAGTTAAATTTAGCTTTTAAAATAATTCTACATTGAGCATAAGAATGACCCTTATTTTTTAGCTTGAAAAACTCACGCCTAATCTCTACTTTTTTCATAAACACCACCAAAATTCAGCAAAATTAGCTGAATTTTAAGGGTGGTGACATATGTCACTGCGGAACACAGTGTCAGAGAAAAGGATAGCTTTAATATCTGTATTCAACAGTAAATGATGCCAATGAGGCCCAGCCGAAAAAAACCACTTAAGGTTCTGGACAGGTATTTCTCCGTTTTCTTGAACAGCAACCGACTGGTATTCCTGTTCTTTTTGCTGCTGGTGTTTGCTTCCAAGTATCCCACATCGGGTGTTCCTTTGCATTGGGATGAGCAGGGCTACGTATCCCGGGCCATAATGGCCCGTAACAACAACTACAATCCGTTCATGGATGTCTGGGCATACCACCCACCTATGATGCCAATGCTGGGTGCGCTGGCATACGGGTTTTTCGGGTACACGGTCAGCATAAACCGTATCATTATAGCGGTCTTCTCTGTAATAGCCCTTTATTATTTATATGCAATAGGCAGCCACACATATTCAAGAGAGGTGGGAATTATCGCCAGCATTATGCTTTGGGCGTCACCGATTTTCTTTATCCAGAGCGGCTTCTTTCTTGCTGAAGTGCCTTTTACTGCTCTGTCTTTGGCGACGATCTTTTTTTACCTGAAAAACAAAAGAACCGCATATATTGTCACTGCATCAATTATGATGCTCACCAAAGAGCCAGCTGTTTTTGTAATATCTTCAATATGTGCTTACGAACTATTTTGCCTTTCAAAGAACAGGTGCAGCCTGATGCCTAGATTGGCGTTCCTTGCTTCTCCGCTGCTGGTCTTTTTTGCCTGGATGGTCCTGAATAAGGCCATCATGGGATGGTACCTGTGCCCGGATCATATGTCTGCCTTCCAGATAATTCCGGCTGAGATATGGGCAAGGCTTAAGCACATATTGA
Organism: archaeon; assembly: GCA_043823195.1. Classification (GTDB taxonomy): domain Archaea; phylum Nanobdellota; class Nanobdellia; order Woesearchaeales; family JBDRAZ01; genus JBDRAZ01. The sequence continues at coordinate 12,004 of JBDRAZ010000097.1, read as the reverse complement.
TGATCACTTTCTGGATACAGCACAGATATGCTAACCTGGCCATTATTTTTGCTGGATTGGCGATTGCATTAGTATCCAGGAAGGTCAGATCAGCGCTTCTGAGAAAAGAGATGTTGCTCTATTTGATATTAGCCATCAGCCTTGCAGGATTCTTTAGCTTTCTCACCGTGGAATCCTTTCTGGCACGCTATATCCTGATTCTCCATCCCTTTTTTTACCTGTTCACTGCCGCCACGATCTGCGGATTGTCCAGATTTAATCTTCTTAGGTTCCTAATGGTCCTGGTTATTGTCGCATTGTCTATCAGTGCATGGTTTGGTACGCAGATTGTGCCGTCAGGTGAAATTAGCTTCAGTCATCTGAGCTTCATCAGGCTTCATCATAAGGCTGCCAGCATTATTGAAAGCAATTATTCAGATTATAGGATATTTGCCGCCTGGCCGGAACTGTCGACGCTTAAAGACCCCAGCTTTGGCTATGTCAATAAATCTATGGAGACTGCAGGCCCTGAAGCGGCGGTAAATGCAGAGGGAGATGTACTGATTGTGTATAGCAAGAATATACAGCGCTTAAAAAGCCAGGGATTGCGGCGATTAGCCTATGATCTGCGCGAGCGGGTAGAACGGATAATACAGGTCAAAAACCATCAGGACACCATTTACATTTACGTAGTCCCGAAGACTGGTTCCTGAATTCAGATGTATCCCAGCGCCCGGAGGTGCTCCAGGTATTCGGGGTCAGCAGGAATCTTAAGTTCTGTTGCATTGGATGGGATATCGTAGGTCTCGATGTACTGCGGATGATGATTCTGCCGAAAGTCGTCGGTGAATGCCTCAGTGATGATGCTGCCGTCCATGTCCCGGCCGACAGGAAGGCCAAGAAGATACAGGAGAGTAGGCGTGATATCAAGCACGCTTGCGTCCACGATCTGATTTTTCTTCCTTATTTCTGGCCCGGACATGATCAAAACCCCGGGCGGGGCGTCCTGATGCTGGCAGCAGAGGATCGTATTGTTGGTGTCAGCGCCCAGTCTGAAACCGTGGTCAGAGACAATGATGATGTTAGTGTAGCCATCAGCCATCCTGCCAATGAGCGCATCAATAAACACGTAATAATCTTCGAGGACTGATCCGAACAGCATTGCCTCCTGCCGGGTTACATCAGAAAACATTTCAGACTCATGGAATCTGCAGAATATATGGGAAATGGTGTCTGTGTGCTCAAGATAAACCAGAGTCACATCAGTCTGCCCCCTGATACCCTTAAACAGCAGGTATGCCATAATGTCCCCCCTATATGACGATTCAAACATTTCGGCATATATATCTTCCATGCCGGTAAGATATGAGTAAAATTCATCGCCATAGCCGGTCAGCTGCCTTAGATCGATGTTTTCAGATGTACCCTCTGCCTGGACAATCAGGGAATCAAACTTGTCCGGAGGATAGGTAGAGTCCTGCTCCCCCAGATGATCTGAAATAATTAATCCGTTTACGGGCTCAGCAGGGTAGGATGCCCACCAGCTAATTGTGGCTGATGAGATTTTGTGGTGTGTCAGCATGTTCCATAATGCCTTTACCCTGCGGCGTGTGCTCGTCAGCAGATATGAGTCGACTTCGTCAGGGTCGGTTACAGTAAACAGGGTTATTCCATGCTTGTCCGGGGTTTTGCCGGTGGCAATGCTGGTCCATATGGAAGGTGAGTTTGTGGGAAAGATTGTCTGCAGCTCACCGGAGCTGCCCTGCTCGATAAGGTTCTGCAGATTCGGAACCCTGCCCTGGTCTATAAGAGGCTGCAATATGTTCCATGCCATGCCGTCGACGCCAATGACGAGAACCGTCTGCTCTTCCGGGGCGCTGCATGACGTAATAAAAGATATCAGCAAGACGCACAAGACCCACCTCATGCCTAGCCTTCAAAATTAACAACTATTAATCTTTTTCCAAAATGTTTATTAATTACGGAAATGTTAAAGCCTGAATGCACCAAATGATCATATTTGTGGCAGCCTTGTCTGCCGAGGCATACATTGACCCGGGAACCGGAGGGATGATAATCGGGACATCGGCACCGGTATTCGGCGTTATTGCTGCTGCTGTCGGTGCATTTCTCCTGAAATATTTCTGGAATCCCATCAAAAAACTGGTGAGAAAGATATTTAAACGATGAGATGGCTGCTGATTGTATTGCTGATTGCTGGGTGCGGGGGGGAGAAGCTGGCAGATAATAATGTTCTGATTATTGGAATAGACGGAGCCGACCCAAGGCTGATGCAGCACCTGATGGATTCAGGAAAGCTTCCGAATTTCGCCAAACTGGCTGAGGCAGGGCATTTTTCTGAGCTTGCCACAGTGAATCCGCCCCAGAGCCCGGTAGTCTGGAGTGCTATAGCAACAGGCAGTAACCCGGGGGAGACAGGTGTCTTTGATTTCATCATGCGTGATGCTGAAACCTATCTGCCAAAGCTCTCGATCAGCCAGCAGGATAGGGGCGGATATATAAACCCGGTAAAGGCTGAGCCATTCTGGAAGGCGGCTTCAGATGCAGGTGTTCCCGCAACGGTTATCAGGTGGCCTCTGTCGTTTCCGGCTGAAAGGATCAATGGCAGGATGCTTTCCGGGCTCGGTGTCCCTGACATACAGGGCTTCATGAACAGCTACCATTTCTATGCAACAGAGGCTGCTTCAGGCGAGGGGGCCGAGAAGGTTATCCTGGTTGAATTGAAGGACGGAATGATCGAGACTGCTGTGAAGGGGCCCTTTATCAAATCCGGGCAGGTTGAGGCGCCTCTGCAGATTACTGTAAAAAAGGATGGGGCCATCCTGTCTCTGGATAAGGAGTACGCTGTTGTCCTGGGCGGATGGAGCGACTGGATAAGGATCAGGTTCGCTGCCGGTGCACTGAAGAATGTCTACGGCGTTGCAAAGGTGCATCTGGAGAGCGTTGAGCCGTTCAGGATGTACATGACTTCTGTCATGATCGACCCGGAAAACCCGGTTGTTAAGCTGTCGTACCCTGAGGGGTATGCAGGGGAGCTGGCGCAGGCAATCGGGATGTATTATACCCTTGGCATGCCAGAGGATACAAAGGCGCTTGAGGAGGGAAGGATCAGTGAAGAGGTATTCCTTCAGCAGGTGGCAGAGATTGAAGAGGAGCGGCGAAGGATGTTCTGGCATGAGTTTGAGGGGTTTTCCGGGGTTTATGCCTTTGTCTTTGATGCATCTGACAGGCTAATGCATACGTTCTGGGATGAGGATTTGTTTTCCGGGGGGGAGGTGCCTGCGGAGATAGAAGATTACTTTGTGGGCTTTGACGGCTTTCTTGGCGAGGTCCTGGAGAGGATTGATGACAAGACGAGGCTGCTGATTATATCAGATCACGGGTTTACGTCGTTTAAGAGGGCGGTTACTATAAACAGGTGGCTGGTTGACAATGGCTACATGGTCCTTAAACAAGAGCCTCAGGACTCAGGCGATCTCTTCAAGTATGTTGACTGGGAAAGGACGCGGGCCTATTCGCTCGGGTTTTCGTCGATATATGTCAATCTGAAGGGGTGCGAGGGCAAGGGCATTGTTGAGGACAGGGAGGCACTGGTTGACGAGATTGTAGGGAATCTGAAAGGCCTCAGAGACGGCAACAGGAGCGTGATAACCGAATTGTATAAGCGTGAGGACATCTATTCCGGCAAGTATCTCGAGGATGCGCCGGACATTATCATTGGCTTTGAGCCTGGCTACCGGATGTCATGGCAGAATGCCGTCGGGGGGCTGACAGACGAGGTTATCACAAATAATAACAAGAAGTGGGCTGCTGACCATATCGTGGATGCAAGGCATGTGCCGGGGGTTGTGTTTGCGAACTTTGAGCTGAAGGAGAATATGACTGTCATGGATATCGGGCCGCTAATCCTTGAGCTGGGTGGTGCTGATTGAGACGGATATGGCTAATGGGCTTGTTTCTTATTCTAGGCTGCGGGAGCCAGCCTGTCTGCGAAGACTGCAACGTAATCATTATAATAATTGATGCCCTTCGCTGGGATCACCTGGGCTGCTACGGTTATGCGAAGAACACCAGCCCAACAATGGATTCACTGTGCAGGAACAGCATTGTTTTTGAGAATGCAATATCGCAGGGAACATCCACAGCGAGATCAGTCGCCTCATTGTTTACCTCCAATTATGCAAATACCAACGGATTGGATGGAGCCGGCGGTCAGGTGATAAATCATATGCCGGATTCAGCAGTTACCATTGCAGAAGTATTCAGGTCTGAAGGGTACAGCACCGGAGCAATAATTGGTGCCACGTACATTGATTCTGACTGGGGCTATGATCAGGGCTATGATGATTATAAGCCGGCAAATGATGACAGGGTAATGACTGAGATGGCCACCGAATGGATCAATGATGCAGGAGGAAAGTTCTTTCTGTATCTCCATCTTTTTTCCCCCCACGCACCCTATGACCCGCCGAAAGAATATAAGGATTTATTCAGGAAGGGCTACAATGGCAGCCTTGATTTCAGCGTTGTGAACCAGCAACTCGATGCGCTGAACCTGACCCAGGAAGATATTAATGAGCTGAGGGACAGGTATGACGGCGAGATAAGGTATGCAGATGACGCAATAGGAAGCCTGCTTGGCTATCTTCGGGGTGCTGGTTTGCTTGAGAATACTATTATTGCTGTTACAGCAGACCATGGTGAAGCACTGCGTGAGAAAATGCCGATAGGACACGGCCATGATCTTAATACAGTTGTCCAGGTCCCGCTTATTGTCTATATTCCAGGTGAGGAGGAACGACGGATAGAGCGGGCGGTTGAACTTATTGATCTGCCGCCCGGGCTGCTGAAGGTGCTGCAGATTGACATCCCTGAGAGCTTTAAGGGGGATGGCCTGTTCACAGACCCGGGCAAGCGGTTTGCATTTTCGCAGGGCCACCAGGTGCTCATCCGGGACAGGGATTGCCTGTTCATCAACCACCAGATGTACAACTTGACCGAAGACCCCTACCAGCTTCATCCACTTAATGCCTCAGAGGCCTTTGAAGAGGCCTATTGGTCTTTTAATCCTCAGCTGGTCCTGCGAACAGGCCACAATGAAGAGACAAAGCAGAAGATGAGGTCGCTGGGGTATGTCTAATGCATCCGTGCAAGGAAAGGCTTGATGAGGTCTTGTCTGTTTATGGATTTGAGGTACTGGGTGATTTCTTCATCTGAGATAGTCGGATTGTCAAGATTATCGCAGCCGCAGCATTTTGGCATTTCGGCATAGTCACCTTTGATTGCATTTATCCGCATAGCTGTTATTCTGTCTCCCAGCCAGATCTGCTCTAATGTGCTTTCCCGGATATTGCCAAGCTTCAGCTCCATGAGGACATCCCTGCAGCAGACTGTAACATCACCGTTTCGGTGTATAACCGGGGTCTTCCACAATGCTGCGCAGGGTCTTCTAGTCATTTTGTTAGCAATTTTCCGCTGGTTTCTTTGTGCAGAATGTCCGCTTCATGCTGTTTACTTGTAACTGTTATTTCCTTTCGCAAAAAGATGGTGTTCTCCCGGCAATCCCGATATTCATCTGCCACCACATGTTGCAGATTATACTTGGCAAATAGTTTTGCCATTAAAGCCACAAACGGTGTTGCTTCATGCTTATTCTCTTCCATAACAATAAACTGGAAAACCAGCCTGGGACTCCTGAGCGCCTGCTCTGATTTCCTGCGTAGCAGGGTTTCGATATTCTGCAGAAGACGATTAAAATCGCCGCCTTTCCGAATATTAGAGTATGTTTCAGGCGTTGCAGCATCTACTGATATATGTAGGGTGTCCCTGTCAGTGGACCTGGCCAACAAAATATCGCATACGTTCTCATCCAGTTTCAGGCCGTTGGTATGGATAAGCCAGCCGTCAAAATTCACCCTGTTGCTGTTCACATAATTGATAATCTCCGGGAATTCGGGATGAATAAGAGGCTCACCAAGCCAGAAAAGCGACAGGACATTGTATTTCAGTGTTCCGTAGTTAATATCATCAATGATTTTCCTAAAATCGCCAAGCTCTATAAAACCCTTAGTCTTATCATGTGCCCCGTTCAGTGCTTTTTTGTGCCCGTGCCTTACGTTGCCCTCTGCACTCTGATCGCACATTATGCAGTTCAGGTTGCAATGGTCGGCTAACTCGATAAGGACGGTGTCAATTTTGAACGGCAGGGATGCTTGTACATCACAGTCTTCTTTTTTAAGCGAGATCATGACAGGATATTGCTCCAGACCGTCCTGAATGGGCTGATCTAATATGTACAACCCGTTCTCCGATTCAAGCCGGATCATCAGCTGATCTGTCTCGCCGAGACGCAGTTTTTGGATCTCCGGCGGGCCAACTTTCCAATATACCAAATCCCCTGTGCCTGCGCTTAATTCTGAAACCTCCTGGGCACCGAGGCAGCAGCTGTTTACAAATAATGAAACCTGGCATTTTGCAGGGGAAGCCAGGTGAGCGATAACTGTCATTTCTTCCGGATTTTTTATGAACTTGTCCGCTGAGAAGACAAAAAAGCCCTTTCCCTTTCCTCCAATGAATGAATAACCTTTGCCAAACCCATCCTCATTGTTATAGGCCGTTCTTTCTTCCCATTCTGATTGCGACCAATTCCTAGGAGAAATCTTTATTATTTCCTCATGCTGGGGGCCAACAGGAAAGAGTGATAATAAGTCAGATCTGCTTATGCCTGCCAGATAACTCCGGATAGTCCGGTTATCTGGATAGAATCTGTGCAGATACCCGGGTATCAATCCCTGACGGCCAGTGTCCTCCAGATAGTTTATTACATACTGATCCTCAATCTGGGGCGGACCCCATCCTTTCATGCATTCAGAGCATTTATTATCACCTTTTGGAGTCCTGATTTCATCCCAATGACCCCTTATCTGCTTCATGCGCATTTCTTCGATTTTCTCTGATGTCCAGAGCTTTTCAAGCGTTGAATCCTTCAGGTTTCCAAGCCTGTACTCGAAGTAGTTGTCATTGCAGCAGACAGTCACATCTCCGTTGAAGGCCACGATCGGCATGAACCAGAGGTATTTGCAGGGTCTGCATCGATTCAGGTCTTGCATCTGATTGCCTCGTATACCTTTCGCTGGAGTTCCAGGTTCTTTTCCTGATTTTCGGGTTTGGTTTCAAGCCTGCGGAAATATATCAGGTTCCGGTGGATCTTGTGGACATTTATGATCCTGCTGTAGTCGCTGTTGATTGTGAAATCGATACTGTTTTCCTTAAGGAAACTGCTCCAGTGATCATAGAATTTTTGTGCGTCCTTAAGGTTTTCATCCCTGACGACGAACTGGAATATCATCAGCGGATACTTTATTCCTCTCTTCTTCTTTTGGAGGATAAAGTATTTTATGTTATTAATTGTCTCATTATAGTCTCCTCCGGGCCTTACTTTCTGGTAGATTTCCTCAGATGCTGCATCAATTGAGAAATAGAGCTCCCCGTATTGCATATGGGAGTAGGCATCGAGCAATACGTCTGCTGTTCCTTTGGCTAGGTAGCATGCATTGGTATGGAATGTGTAAAAGCCGAAAAGATTGCGGTTATCGGCGAGATACTGGATTATTTCTCTGAATTTCGGGTGGAAAAGGCTTTCACCCCGGAAGAAGGGGGTTATGCTGTTGAATTTGAGCTTGTCTTTTCGTATATCGCCAATAATTTTCCTGAACAGGTCAAAATCCATATGCTCCCCCCTGACATCGTACACGCGCTGCGAGCAGTCAGGGCAGGACAGGTTGCATTTGCCTGAGATTTCGAGGGTTAGCCACCAGTTATCCTGCAGCCATGGCTTGTGGATGAAGGAAGCAGCTTTTCCGGTATTTAGTCTGTCTTCGGATATTTGCATCAACAGCCTCCCCAGGAGGACGTTATCCAGCCCGTTCAGGTATTCTTTGATTTCATCCACTGTGATCTTTCTCCAGTTGAGGTTTTTGCAGTTCCTGCAGATAGGGATTCTTTCGTGTTCACCAAGCAAATGGAGCAGCCTGTAGTAATTGATTTTTTCGCCGCTAGTCCAGGCCTCGTAGAAATCCTCCCGGTTTAGATCAGCAACACAGACATCCAGATTAACATCTGCACAGCAGATGGTCAGCTTGCCGTCTGAAGAGATGACCGGGGTTTTCCATAATGCAGGGCACGGTCCTCTAACCATCTTCACCCCAGCTTGTTTCCGACATGGTGCATACCTTAATTCCGTTTACCGTGTCCTTAATGTTCAGCTTGCCAATTACCTCATCATATAATCTATCGGCCCTGTCCTGCTGCGGCCCGCCGGTGCCGACAGACTGCCTCATAAGTGAGATCATGTCACCAAATCCCTCAGCATTTATGCTTAGGTATTGTGACCAGAAAGACACGAATTTTTCGGTCTGGTGGTGATTAAGGTCCTGCACAACGAACTGGAAGTTGAGGGTTGGGCCCCTGGACTTGCGTAGCCGCCTCTGGTCAATCAAATAGATTATATTGGAAATTACCCTGTCAAAGTCGCCGCCCACCCGGATATGACTATAGACCTCTGCAGCGGTGGCATCCAAGGAAAGCGTTATGTGGAGTTTTTTTGTGGCAATCCCAAGAAGCTGGTCAATCATTTCCTTTGTGACCATGTTAAAGTTAGTGTCACACCTGATTATGCCGAAGTTGCTCTCGCATGCAAGAATGCATTTTAGCATGATAAGATAGTCCTTATGCAGGAACGGCTCTCCGATCCAGTGCATCAGGGCCGTGCCAAAATACATATCGTGTGTCCTGATGCTTTCAAGTATCCTCTTGAAGAGCTGAATATTAAGGTAGCCCTTGTGCTTGTTTCCGTGAATCTCCCGTTTTTCCTTCTGCGGCATGCACATTACGCATTTCAGGTTGCAGTAATCTGTCGGCTCAATCTGGAACAGGGAGTCTTTGAAATTCATCTATTTCCTCCTTTGTTATTTTAAGCCAGTTGGGGGAGTTGGGCATTGTGCATCTTGAGCAGTATTCTAGGTCTTCATATGGTTTAGTCAGCAGCTTTGTTCTAAAATCATGAAGTTTGGGGTTGTTCCACCAGATCTTACTAATAGGCTCTTCCCCAGCATTTCCCACTTTTAAAACCATTCCATTGTCTTTGCAACAAACCGTAACGTCACCATTTTGATTTATCAGGACGGTTTTCCAGGGAGCTGCGCAGATGTCTGTAGGCTGGTCGTATTCTGCCCTCTCCTTAAACTGCTTGAAGGAGACTTCATTTGGTTTGTGTATGTGTTTGATAATATAATTGTACAATCTGTCTGTTACAACTGTTACCATCGGGTCAATCTCATAGTCAAAGCGCTTGAAGAAGATGCGACCCCCTGAACCGGTTTCCTTGAAATAGCTGTTCCAGTAGTCCTGGAAAGGATTGGCCTCGTGGAAGTTTTCTCGCATTACAATGAACTGCATAACGACCTCAGGGTAGTCAAGGCATAGCTCTGCTTTTCTCTTGACAAAAGCCCTGATGTTCTCAACGATCTTCTTGAAATCACCGCCGGGACGGAGTTTCTTGTGCATATCTTCAGAATATGCATCCAGTGAAAAATGGATCCTGCTCGGGAAGTTGGCATTTTTAGTAAGGATGAATTCGGTAACTTCGGGAGTGAGCAATGTTGCATTGGTGTCAAGCTGCCAGCAGTTCGATATTTCCTTCTTTTCAAAGTAATATCCCATGAGCTGCCTGAATTCGGGATGAAGCAGTGGCTCTCCGAGCCAGAACGGCATGAACAGGCCAAATCTCAGTCTGTCCCTTATGCAGTCGTCAATTATCTTTTTAAATAATGCGGGGTTTATAAAGCCCCTTTCGATGTTATGCACCTTATCAAGCCAGGACTGCGGGCAGAAAGGACACTTTAGGTTGCAGTGGTCGGTGATTTCAATGGCCATATAGGAGTCCGGGTAGAATGGCTGCATAAGAAAAAGGAAAAGAAAAGAAAGTTAAAAGCCTTGCGGTCCTATATCAGGCGGATGTAGTCTATGTAGATTGTCTGCTGCTGCAGTGTTGATTCCTCTCCGGAGTTCAGGCCGAACGAGATGGTCGTAATCTTGGTGAGGTCCATGACACTGTCCCCGGTTGAGACGTGGTCCGCCCTGACCATGCTGTCGAAGGCAATTCTCTCTTCCCTCCAGCCCGTCTGTGTGAGGTCAACATTCGTATACCACCAGTCACCGTCTTGTTCGCCAAGCGATACCTGGAACACGCCCGGCTTTCCGTCTGAGTTAATCCAGAAGGAAAGGGCGTTGAAGTTTTGGAAATCGGCCCTGCCAACCTGCTTCAACAGTGAGTTGGCGACGTTGGCGCCGGCGACACCCATGTCCTTTGATGAGGGCGTATACTGGATTTTCAGGGAATATTGGCCCTCGTGAACGGTGCTGGTGTCCCCCGCTGCAGATATCTGGGATTCAACATTTGCGTTCCCGAAGAACATCAAATCCTTAGACTCAAAGTTGTCAATAATGTATTCTCCTTTGATGTCATCAATGTAGTATATCTGGGGCTCCAGCGTTGAATCTGGCCCAGAGTTGAATGCTAAATTTAGTATATCAATACCAGTCAAATCCAACATACCATCGCCCGTTGATAGAGAGTCAACCTGAATAAAAGCATCCAAAGGGATTCTAATAAGCTGCCAATCCGTCCCCATTATATCAACGGTATGCACCCACCAATCATTGTCATGCTCTCCTAGATATACTTGGAAGATACTCCCCACATCATCTGATTTCAACCAGAAAACTAGGTTTTCATATCTAGAAAAATCTGCTTGACCAAACTGAGCTAACAACGAATTTCCTATATTTCCATATGCCGTTGATGTGTCTATCGATGTTGGATGATATGTGATTTTAAGGGAATTGGTGCCCTGTTTTGCTTCATTGGACTTTTCAATGTTAATCTCTGAATTTGGTCCAGATGTAGCTCCAAAGTTTAGCACATCCGCTTCGAAGTCATCAAGAATTGTGGAATCATCAATTATTTTATTTGGAATAGAGTCAGATCCAATAACATCCATAAGTGGTTCCGTACCACTATCTGGACCTATCTCGATTATCTGGATGGGATCCTTTTCTGTTACGGTACAACCTACAGAAATTAGGATTAAAAGGCCTAATATAGCATACTTGTATTCCATTCATCTTCACCTCCTTAGATATAGAAGAGTTTATAAATATTGTACCTACAGATATATAAAGTTTTGCATTGTTTACAAAGAGTTAAGAAAAAAATAAAGATTTCGTATTAAATAACCTGAAAACAATAATAAGTCAATCATGGTATGATAATTGATGATTACCTAAATTTGGCCAGTGGAGGAAATAATATCTATTATAAAATATTATGAGATTATTTAAAGTAACATATGTGCTGATGTGCCTAATGGTAATTTTTGTTCTATATGTTTTGACTGTGTTAGTCTATACTGAAAAATCAGGAGGTCTTGTAACCGGTTACAGTATTAATAATTACATATCCAAAGGCAATTATGTTATCAGAGATTATGAAAAAGATCAATATGAATCCTCCCTGTGTGGTGATCGAGCATTAAAGGTTCATCTCGTCGCAGGTAATAACGAGTATACTGATACTTTTGAAAAGAATTTTAGTTGGAATTTTCTTTCCTTTGCGTTTAATATTATTTCAGATAAGGCGATTCAATCCATAAAACTCCAGTTATACGAGAAAGACGATGATTTATGGGTTTATCAGAGCAAAGGATATACTATCGGCCCAGGTCAGACAGTGATCAAAATATACTATACCAATTTCACATTTGTCAGATCCAACAAGAGTCGCGATTGGTTATTCAATAACATCGACAAATATAAGATAACTTTTTGGTCGGACCAAAAGCAAGACATCTACCTTGATTGTATGATGTATGTAAAAGATTACTACAACATACCCTCCCTGAATAATGAAGTTCCGTATAGAGATACAAAAAATGCGAAGTTGCTG
>JBDRAZ010000096.1:0-15340 GCA_043823195.1 archaeon | reverse complement strand
AATCTATGGGATAGCTATGACTATTACAACGATTCTGTAAGCACAAAGTGGTACGAGGAGGGTATTTTCAATGTCAGGAAGCGCTTCTACATCGTGTCATCCTTCAATGACCAGGGTGAAACCTCCAGCTCAACAGTCATCGCCAAATACAAGCAGAACATGACATTCAAGCCCGGCTCAACAACAAAGAACTGGATCACTATACCAGTTACAATGAATCAGTATTCAAACGCCCAGGATATACTGGATGCACTCGCTCCGCTGACAGCAATAACCTTCTGGAATGCCTCTTCGCAGCAGGCAGTGGCATGCAACAGGTTCAGTTGCCCGTCAGGCGAGAGCTGCCAGGATACGCTATGCAACTTTGCGATCATCCCGGGCACAAGCTATGAGGTTGAGGTCAATTCAACCGGCCCCCAGGTTGTGAACTGGACCCTTTTCGGGCCAGTGGCAGCCCGGCAGAATCTCTCTCTCCAGCGGTCAGGGTCAACCGGGGCAAACTGGATCTCAATGCATCCAAACTCAAGCATAAAATCAGTGAGCCACCTGATGGGCAGCATCGGTGCCGACAAGGCCTCGGTAATCAACCGGTGGGACCCGGTTAACCAGAGGGCCGAGGGATGGATCAATGTCTGGGGTGGGATGGGCACAAATTTCAGCATGGCTGATTACGAAGGATATGAGGTATGGGTGAGCCAGAGCGTCACATGGAGCCAGCAATAAAATGAGACATGCATTGATATTATTGGGACTGGTCATTCTGTGCATAGGCCAGGCAGGCGCAGTGCATTTCGTCTGCGGATTTGTCAGCAACGCCTCAGACGGCACTTCGGCGATAGACCGGGAGGTCAGGGCATACTACGATGATATTGACAGCTATAAGGCCTGCGGGGTTGCCGGAGACAACAAGTACTGCTGCGATGTGGCGGCAGTCCCGGGCCACGGCTGGAGCATTGGTGACTATGCGCGGCTCCATCTGCCTGAATCCTCTGACAGCTACCTGGCAAATGAGGTAGGTGTGACAACCACAGGCGAAGGATTTGATATTGCTCCTGAGATGACCCTGTTTACATACATCTATGTGGCCTCTCCGGAAAACCAATCGGTATTGTATGTCAATTATACAACGCTTTCGGTAAGCACGCTCCCGCCATACAATGATACCATCTGGTACACTGTTTCAGGCACAACAGGTGTTATCTGCAGGTCATGCACATCAGGCTCAGATGCGATCTCAGACCTGGGTGAGGGAGCCCATGCAATTGTAATCTATGCGAACGACACCTCGAATAGCATAAAGAACAGGACAATTGTTATTACCGTAGATGCAATAAATGACCCTCCCGTCATTGGCGGTTTCACGCCCGCGTCCCCCCCCAGCATCCTTGAGGAGCAGAACCAGACTTTTACCATATCAAAATCAGACCCGAACGGAGACTCCCTGGGTGTCCGGTGGTACATAAACGGAAGCCTCTTATCCGGTCAGTCTCAGGACGCGTACACCTTTGTCTCTGCACTAATCGGCCAGTACTCGTCAGGCTTGTATTACATTACAGCAGATGTGTCAGACGGGTTCCTTTCTGCATCCAAAAGCTGGACCCTGACGGTCATTGATGCAGGCGGCGTGGAGCCGGACCTGCCGCCCACAATCGTGTCTGTTCATCCCGCAACGCCGGTCTCAGTCACTGCCGGAAGGGTTCAGGCCTTCAGCGTGTCCGCAAGCGACCCCGAATCAGGCAACATGTCATACGCATGGTACCTTGATGATGTGCTTCTTGCAGCCTCTGCCTCCAGCTACACTATGCTTGCAGGAGAGGCTAATACGGCAGTTGGATCCCATACCATTAAAGTGGTTGTCACCGATGGCTCGAGCGATGCCGAATACGTCTGGTCTGTAACCGTCCAGGGTGCGCCGGCATCAGCTTCGTCCTCTGGTGGATCTGTGGAAATTGGCGCAGCAGTCCCAGGATCTCCTCCTGAGCAGCTGCAGGTCATACCCGCGGACACCAATCTTCATGTGACGCAGCTTAAGGTGACACTAAGCCACGGTGCTGAAAGCGGAGATATCAAGGTTGTCCGCCGCCCGGCAGTATGGCTGGCGGTGTGGGGGCTCCCGGTACTAAAGGATGTATACCAGTACTTTGAGGTGAAGCATGAGATTTCAGATGACGATGTTGACGAGGTTATAATCAGTTTTCTTGTTGAGAAAGCGTGGCTGGACCAGAATGGGCATCAGCCGGCTGCCATAGTCCTTAAAAGATACGATCCGGAGTCGGGCCAATGGCGTGATCTGCCAACAGCTATGCTGTCTGAGTCAGGGGGCATGTACTTCTATGAGGCTGTCAGCAGCAGCCTGTCCTATTATGCCATAGCAGTAAGGACACAGCAGGCCGGGGAACTCTCGACGGCAGCCATTGTAATCCAGGCACTTCAGGACCAGGTGCCGATGGGAATCCTTGGTCCGGGGCCTGCTGAAAAGGCAAGGATCATTGCATTCTCGCTGTCACTGGCTCTCCTGGGCGGAATTATTGCGGCCTTATGCTACTTCATTGAGGCTGGCAGGCGTAAGGCAGGCAAGAAGGCAGGCAAGGCAGGCAAAAAGAAAGCCGTATCACGCAAAGCGCGCGCCAGGAAACCTGTAGCCAATAAGAAAGCCCAAAAGAAAAAGGCCCGGGGCTAAATCCTTCTTCTGCCGGTAAAATAAACATAGCTCTGAATACACTGCACCTCGGATTACATGATAATGTAAATGATTACATATTTATCTTATCGGTTGTTACATGATAGTGTATTGATTTACATGATGAGTTAGTCTGCACATTTATTAAGATTACATATTAAGCTATTTTGATACATGGTAATGTTGACTTACTCCTGGGTTTTATTACATAATAAGTTAAATATTTACATAATGTTGCTTATTTTGTATCAACGTAGACTTACATAATGCTGATTTATATTACATAGACAGTTAATATTGACCCTTATTGTATTACATAATAGGTTTTATTAAAACATAATATGTATTTCTGCAGCCAGTAAGACTACATAATGGGATGAATTGCTACATAATACTCACTACATTTGCAGATTATGACTACATGATAAGATAAATTCGAAAGATATAAATATAAAATGGATTACATAATATGTCAGAGTCAATTTATACCATGGCAGTGGGTTCAGGAAAAGAGGTTAGCAGGGAGATTCTATTAGCAGATGGCGCCCTGATTTCGCTTGCCGCGCTTTCATCTGCTACAGTTGAGGAAAAAAGGAAGATTGTCTCATTTCTGACAAAAGAACTGGACCAGATCGCAAGGGAAGAGCTCCCGGTTTCTATCTTCAGCAACGATTCCCTGAGTGCTCTGGAGGCCATAGTCAAGTACATGAAGGAAAACCTGCGCCTCTCATTTGCTGAGATATCAAGGCTCCTTAACCGTAACAGCAGGACGATCTGGACTACCTACCAGGTTGCCCGGAAAAGAATGCCAGCGAGGTTTGCAGTGACGGGTTCCGCATTCACGATCCCCACCTCAATCTTCCAGAACAGGACATACAGCGTACTGGAAGCTATTGTCAGCTATCTTCATAAAAATACAGAGCTCCAGTTTGCCCAGATAGCCAGGCTTCTTAACAGGAGCTACAGGACAATACTTACCGTTCACAGGAGAGCCGGGATAAAAGATGAACAGCTCAGATAAGGACAGAAAAGGAGGCGGCGTGGTCTGGATAGCAGTAGCTATCATGCTTGCGGGTTTCCTGCTCATCAGGCCCTCGATTACCGGATTGGCTGTATACCCGCAGGCTCACAGCGAGGCTCTTGATCTGGTCTTCAATGAAAGCTCACAATACGCCTGGCATCCCGCAAATGAAGGGAGGATAACCTCTCTGCGCATCTCAGGGCAGCTGCGGGGGGAGGCAAGGATCAGCCTGCAGGCAGAAAACAGAACCTACCTCGTCTTTGACAGCGCCATGATCATCGGGCCCGGTGGCCTTGGCAGCATTACAGGCCAGGCAGCTGCAAACTCCTCTGCCGGCGATTCAGAAAATTCGTCCGGAGAATTGCCGGTCCTGGAATTTGCAGGCAAATGCATAGACACATGCACGGGCCTGAGTCTTGATTCATCTGAATACAGCCTGCTCATTGAGGCTGATGCAGAACTGGATATTGCCGGACTTTCCTATACAACAGAGATTGAAGCACCCCTGCCAGTCCTTCTCCGGCCTGTGCCGAACATGACACTATATCGTGCAGAAGTAATTGAGCTGTCTGATTACCTGGCAGGCAACGGCTCAGTGGAGTATTCGGTTAGCGAGAGCAGCAGCCTCGATGTTCAGGTTAGGGGCAGCCAGCTGGAGATTGAGCCCATCGGCGGTTTTGTGGGAACAGAACACCTGCGGGTGATTGCAGCAAACGGATTTGAGGATGTGGGATCGAACATATTCACTGTGACCGTGCCCATGATCCGGCCGGAGTTCATTGGGGAGATCCCTGACATGGAAATCGGCGCAGAATCCCTGCAGATTGACCTCTCTGATTATTTTGTCTGCAACTGCACCATGGAATATGCATCTGCTGATACTGACGGCCTGGAAATAGGGTTCAGCGGCCACGCTGCCAGCTTCACGCCTTCTGGCTACTCCGGAGAGCACTACATGCAGATCATAGCAAGGAACAGTGTTCAGGGCACAAGGGCATTTTCCAACATGTTCCTTCTGAAGGCAACTGACAAGGAAACCATCCTGTTTAACGGGGAACCGGTCCAGGGGCCGGCAGAGATCGGCAAGCCGGTAAGGTGGGAAAAAGCAATCGAGGTCAGGCAGGGGAGCATCAGGAACCTCTCGATTGAAGTTCCTGCCACGGCCCGCGATATGAATGTCATGAAACTCCGGGGCCCGCGCAAAACCATGATATCTTCCGGGGCAGTCCGGCGCACTGCCTCTGATCAGAATGATCAGAACATGCTTGAGCTCTCAGAGGGGCTGTCAGCCGGCGACGGGATTGTGGTAGAGTACTATACCCCCGCCCCGCAGGCAATTGAGGCCCGGATCAGTGAATATAAAAAGTCTGTAACAGTCACATCAGATACCCATTATCGCAATATTCGTGCATATTCAGCTCTTCCGCAGGAGGCCGGGCCAGAGAACGTCCGCCTTTACTGGCTTGCAAACGGCTCCAGAATGCCGGTTGATTTCAGGGCAGAGGACAGGAACGGGAACGGCCTTGCGGACCATATTGAGTGGACCGTGCCCTCTCTCAGCAACCAGACATATGAAATCGATATTGTTGTCCTGAATCTGCAGTCCTATCCGGCGGTCGGCGGAATCTGGACAGTGGCCTTCAACATAACAGGAACTGCCAATCTGAGCATTATTGCAGCCAACGGGACAACCTATGCGGAACTTCCTGAGGACAACCCTGAGACATCAGATGATCTGCAGGCACTTGAGCTCTTTTGCGGTGATACTATGGTCTTTGGCCTGAATCAGTACGCAGAAAACCTGTATGCAATGTATGATGATCACGTTGTGCCATATTCAGATATGACCGGATCAGATGCAATCGAGGGTCTTATGCTAAGGGATTATGGCTGCGGCACCACCAGTCACTTCAGGGTACAGCCCATATCCAGCGGAAAGCACACCCTGATGTTTAGGTTCGGCAGCTACACGGCCTATGCATACAATGATGCACTGACACTTAACATCACGGTATTCAAAACACCCGCAACAATCAAATCCCTTAAGGATTTTACAATATACGGCTATGTGAACCTGAGCAACGGCACAAATGTATCCGGCAATCGCATCAACATATACTTCAATGATACACTCCTCACCCTGAATAACCTGAGCTATAGGGCCAAGCCCCTGTCAGAATGCAGGTTGTATTCAACAACAAGCAACTTTTCCTCAAATGCCTTTGACATGGCCAACACAGCAGACACGGGGGACCGGATTGTGCTGACCAGGTCTGTGGTGGATAACTGGTTTAACCAGGCACCCACGGGCGGCCCTTCTGCCCGGACATGGTTCGACATGGTTTATGATTCTGATGCCAGGGAAACAATAATTTACGGCGGATGGGACACGTATTTCATCGATGAGACGTGGGCCTATGATTATTCTGACAACAGCTGGACCAGGATGTATCCGCCTGACCAGCCAAGCATGCGAAGGTCACACGCCATGGGATACGATGAGAGCAACAAGGTCACAATACTCTACGCAGGAAACGGCTATTTCGGGCGCACAACAGATACCTGGGCATATAACTACTCAGCCAATACGTGGACTCAGCTCTATCCGCCCTCAAATCCTGGCCGCCGCATATTCCATCGCATGGCATATGATGCTAATCATGAGATTCTCGTAATGTTTGGAGGCTACGGTGACACAGGTAATATGGATGAGACGTGGGTGTACAACTACTCCGCCAATACATGGACAAATATGAATCCGCCCGCAAAGCCCCCCGGCCGCGGACGTCATGCCATGGCCTATGATTCGCTTCATGGCCTTATTATTCTCTTTGGTGGCTCAGGAGCGATAACCTATGCAGATACATGGGCTTATAACTATAGCTCCAACAATTGGACCAGTCTGCTTCCTTCGGCTGCCCCATCTGCAAGAGCCGATCATGCCATGATATATGACCCTGTGACCCAGCAGGTTGTCCTTTATGGCGGGACTACCGGCTCTGATGAGACCTGGGGCTATAATTATTCCGGCAACAGGTGGGTGCAGAGGCAGCCTCCGGTGACACCGGGCGGGAGAAGCGGCCATTCCATGATCTATGACAGCGTGAATGAAACAGTCATCATGTTTGGAGGCAGCGGCAGCAGCGAGACCTGGGCATATGGCGGCGTTAGGTTCAAGAATTCGGGATATTATTCAGTGACGCATGACTTTTCTGCACCGGTATTGTTTGCCAACATATCCTGGTCACAGGAGTCTGATGAGTTCTCAAATGTCACGCTGCAGGCCAGGGTATCGGCTGATTTGTCCCTATATGGCCCCTGGCAAGGGCTCCAGTCCTCCGGGGAAATGACTGACACCTCTGATTTTGCGCTGGCGGGGAGGTCGCTGCAGGTGCAGGTAAATCTCACAACCAACAATACCTGGATATCGCCGGCCCTCCTCAACCTCACTGTGTGCGCACTGACCGCTACCGATACACGGGCGAGATACAATTATACATTTACGGCACCGGTAATGACCGGCGAATACCCGCTGAAGGTTAATGCAAGCTACAATAACTATAGCGGCAGCAAAGACTCAACTGTATTTGTCTATCCGGATATTGTCTTCCTGCCGCCGACTGCGCCTAACAATACATTCATCAATCAGGACTGGATTTTTGTGAAGATCATAGCGACAACCCTGAAATTCAGGAACATATCTTTCTATCTGTACGATAATGCCGGCCCTATTAACGAGACATCCTTCACCACGCCGAGATATAACCTGACATACCGGAACATGGATGATGCAGAGGCAGCCTACTGGTACAGGGTAGGCGTCTGGGACACTGACGGGATGGTGAATTTCACCGATCTGAGGAAAATCACGCTGGATGCAACCGCACCATCTATTGCCCATTCGCTTGCCGGTCCTGTCGTTGATATGAACTTCCGGGCCATGCAGTACTACATAAACACCTCTGACAAGTACCTGGATTCGCTGCTCATCAACCTGACGCTCCCAAATTCATCGTCAATTGTGTCAATATTCCGCATCCCGGAAAATACCAGCCTTTTCGTCTACAACTATACAACGCGCCTGCCAGGGACGCATTCCCTGTTTTCGGTAGCCAATGACTCAGCAGGAAACACCAACCGCACCCGGATACTGAACTATACTGCAATTCCAACAACCCAGCTGGCCCAGTCTGTCAGTACATCAGGGTTTGATATCAATAACATGAGCAGCCTTGCGCCGTACAGGTTTGTCCTGTATGCCAACGTTACCAATACAGGACAGTCAGCCTCTTACCTGACAAACGTATCTGTAATATTTTCGGCGCTGGACTGGTCTTCAAATGTTTCATCCGTATTCTGCCATAACATAACGTCCCTGGCGACCTGCCGCGTCAGCTTTGGCATTACTGTTCCGGCAGGCGAAACCCCCGGCGCCTATACCGTACAGGTTGCAGCCAGATGGGTAAATGCTAACTACAGCTTAAGCAATGTTTCGGACAGCTTTGGAATCAATGTCCTGGATTTCATGGATATTGTTGCCTCAAATCATTCCGTGAACGGGACAGTCAGCCACGATTCAACTGCCCAGATTGGCACATTCCAGATAAACGCAACAGGCAATACGCAGACAGACCTGATATATATTCAGGAATCAGGGGGCAACCTGGATGCATCCTGGATTGACTTCTATCCTCAGTCAGGCACATTCATACTCGCCAGGGATGAAACAGAGGACATCATAGTCATTATTACCCTGCCGATTGGTGTGGATCCGGGAGTTTATTCCACCAATGTTTCGGTTTATATGGGCGAAGAACTCAAGCAGACTTTTAGTGTCAATATTGCCGTGCCCGTTGACTACTCCTGGAGCTATTCGCACACGGTTGTCCCTTCGACCCTGCAGCCCGGAGAGACGAACCTGTATTTGGGAAATATTACAGTCTACAATACCGGAAACGCAAAGCTCTCAATGTTCAACATAGATAACTCATCCCTTGTTTACAGGGTACCGGGAAGCTACTTCAATCTGACAAAACAGAGTTCCATTTCCATCCGGCTGACCGCCGGAGCAACTGCTTTTGAGGATCCAGCCAATCATACATACCTTGTGACTATCTATTCTTTGGAGAATATTGGGAATAAGGCATACATAACCTCCCTGCTCGAGGTTGCCAACCTTCCACCAAAAATCACCAACGTCACGCTGTCAAGCCCAGAATTGGAGGTATATCAGCAGCTTACAATTACTGCAGACATATATGATCCCCATGGGATTGACCGGGCACAGGCCCTGATAACCCTTCCGAACAGCTCAGTGGCCACGCTGGATATGGTTTCCCGGGGCATTCTCTCGGACATTTATGAAATAAATTATACGCCCGTGATGGGGGGAACGCACCTCTTGAACATCTATGCAAGGGACGCATCAGCACAGCTGCTTGGCAACACATCCGTTGATTACAACTTCAGCTCAATAAATGAGACAACCATCGGCATAATCCTGGGTTCATCCCGGATAACCGCAGACGAGGTTACCTATTATCGCGACCAGATCCTTACGATCCGGGTAAACATATCAAATATCGGGCGGGGAAATGCATATGCAGCTACCATGAACTGGTCCCTGCCCGGTGGGTGGTCAGTCCTTCCCGGCGGGGTATCCTTTGGAAATGTCAGCGTGGGAAACATTACGGCCAATGCCTTTACCCTTACTGTTGGCCGCGGAACGCCGCCCCAGGACTTTGCCGCCCGCGTTTATTCCAACTGGACAAATCCGGACCGGAGCAGGGGGAGCAGCCTTGAGCTCATTAACATCACTATCACATCAAATAAAATACTGAATATGACCCGGTCAGTAGGCCGCGGCGTTTCGCATAACAGCACATCGCCGGTCTACCTCGTGCTGAATTCAACAGGGAATGACAATCTGACAGGCGTCAGTCTCAGCTGCATCTCAGGTGCAGTCTGCCCATTCCTGTCGCTCGGCGTACCGGTCCAGCTCGAAGCCGGAGAGGCCCTGAATGCAACCTTCGACATTATCATGCCCTTTGCATATCCTCCGGGCAGCTACCTTGGGACCGTTCAGGCGCAATCAGTTGCTGACAACGTGACAGCAGCGATGCAGCTCAATGCTACGGTAGCTGCAGATGACAGCTGGATAATTGCTCCGGGGGCCATCGCGGGTGCAGTAGGCCGTCTTTCCACCGGAGACCTGGGAACAATAAGCGTAATACATAAGGGGAATGTGTATGTTGGGCTCATGGCCAATAGCAGCAACAGCTCCCTGGCCTATGCAAATATAACCGATATCGGTCTTGCAAGAAACACCACCCGGCGTGTCTCGATACGCTACGAGGCCCCATCGTCCCCGGCCAACTACACGGCAAATGTCACTGTTTCCAACCAATCGCTCTCAGTGCCATCCGCAACAGTGGGCGTTTCTATGCAGGTTATTGATTTCTCAGTCAACATTACCTCTCCCCGGCGGTCAGTGCCGGTGCATATTGATGAAAATGATACCCTGCATATAACCGCTGATGCGCGCTACCTTGGCTATTCCATGGCATCTCCGGATGACCTTAATTTCACCGTAGCCCTTAATCAGAGCGAGTGTAGGATTCTCAACTACTCGTATTCAGGAAGCAACTGGCAGATTGACTGTGACGCACCGGATGTTCCGGACGGAAGATTCTATCATCTCAGGGTAACGGGTCTCTTTGCCAACTACTCCGCCACGTCACCGGACACAGAGCCCTACGCTGTCCACTACAGCGATGTTTCACCGCCAGTGATCAGCTCCAGTCACGAGCCGGCTGTCTTGAGGGGCAGTGATGCGACAATTGCAATCAATGTTACTGACAATGTCAACATATCCCGCGCACGGGTCGAGATAACCTATCCGAACGAAACGCGTGTCAATGCCAGCCTTCAGGGAGGCTCCGGAATATTTGAATACACCCTACATAATCTGGCAAAAGGCGATCACAGGATTGTTTACCATATCAATGACACCTCGGGAAATCTCGCAAGACGGCTCAGGTGGGTCGAGTCATATGTGCCGGTCAATCTCAGCGGGTCTGTATATGATGCCGGCAATAGGCCTGTGCAGGTCCAGTTTTCATTTATCCGGCCCAACTCGGGTGACGTGCTCCACAGCCATACTCTGGGTGCAAACGGGACCTATAATCTTACCGGCAGCGAGATACACGAAAGGGTATATGACCTTAGGATTAGAGCGTCTTCTGCCGAGATATACCTTAAGGATGTAGTCATTAACGGGTCAGTCGGAAACCTGCTCAACATAGATTTCCTGAATGATTCAGAGGTCACTGATCTGTCAGCCCAGTCCTATGAGCCGCTGACGGGCTTTGCAGTTGAGTCCGGCATAACAACGCCGGGCAACATAACCGTTAACTTTTCCGGCACTGACTTTAACTATGCAAATAATGTATATATCTTCAGGTGCGCTGACTGGACATTTTCGCTTGCATCACGCA
This sequence comes from archaeon, assembly GCA_043823195.1. GTDB lineage: Archaea > Nanobdellota > Nanobdellia > Woesearchaeales > JBDRAZ01 > JBDRAZ01. The sequence continues at coordinate 4,143 of JBDRAZ010000096.1, read as the reverse complement.
CCTGCCCCTCAGGCTGGCAGAGGCAGCCTGACGTCTGGCACCTGGGCAACAATCTTGTCAGGGCCGGCATAACCGGTTTCTCGGCGTATATGGCTGCGGAATACCGTCCGGACCCAGATTCCGGCCAGGAATCTCCCGGAGGCGGCTCTTCCGGCGGCAGCGGCGGTTCTGCAGGCGGAGGCGGTTCTGCAGGCGGCGGATCCTCGGCAGCCAAACAACCGTCTGTGCCTATCATCAGGAGCACGCCTGCGCCTGTTCTGCCGGTTCTAACCTCAGATACCGGAAAGATCAGCGAGAAGCTCTACCCCGGAGAGTCGGTTTCAGCGCTTATATCCCTCAGGAATGAGCTAAACGCAACAATTGCTGTGCTGCTCAATATAACTGGGGATGTGGCCAGGTTTACCCGTGTTGAGGACCTAATTATGCTGGCAGGCAAAGAGGAGCGCAAAATAAGCGTAAACCTTACCCTGCCGCAGAAGACTGCCCCTGGCAACTATTTCGGCGCCCTTAACCTGCAGACCAGGAACGCAAACCTCAGGATACCCATTGAGATCCGGGCGCTTCCGCGCGACACGGTCGAGCAGATGCTGACCATAGAGCTCCAGCCCCTAAGGTCATCGGTAACCCCCGGAGACGCAATCAAAGTCAGGATAAATATCAACATGCTCGGCTACAATGCCCCGGTGAGCGGCAGATTCAGGCTGGAACTCTATGACGACGCGGCTGACAGGGTGATTACCGATCTTGCGGAAGACCTGGAGATTGCTGAAAGCTATTCAATGCAAAAAGAGCTCAGAATCCCGGATGAGCTGCAGTATGGAAAATACCAGCTGCGGGGCGTAATCACGTATAAGACAGGAAACCAATCCAAGGAGGCGGTGGCAATAGAGTACATAGATGTCAAGATACCGATATCGGAGATGATTATGGTGTTCCTTTCCAGGAGAATTTACAATGTAGCCATATGGCAGATGATCATTGCCTTAATGACGCCAATTATTCTCGTCAGCATGGTATATGTATACCGGACAATACAGAGGAAAACCATGAAGTATCCGATAAACGTGAGCTACAGGACCCTCCCCAAGGGCGGCAAGCGGTCAGGCCGGGTTGGGAAAATAGCAGATACCTACAACGATGCATATGTCGAGATGGAGAAGCTTGCTACCCATACGCTGATTGCCGGCACCACTGGCGGGGGCAAGACCGTGGCAGCCCAGGCCATCGTTGAGGAGGCTCTTCTTAATAAGGTTGCGGTGATCGTCTTTGACCCAACTGCCCAGTGGACTGGCTTCCTTCACAAGTGCACAGAGAAAAATATGCTGGACCTTTATCCGGCGTTCAACATGAAGGCGGGCCAGGCGAGGGCATTTACCGGAAACATCCGGCTGGTCACAAATGCATGCGAAAAAATCGATATAAAGCGGTTTATCCAGCCCGGAGAGATAAATATCTTTGTGCTTAACAAGCTTCAGCCGGCTGATATTGACATATTTGTGGCAAACACAGTCAGGGACGTGTTCGATGCAAACCTAGACGAGAGCAAGGAGCTGAAGCTCCTCATGGTTTATGATGAGGTGCACAGGCTACTCTCGAGCTTTGGCGGCAGCGGCGCAGGGTTTGTCCAGATCGGAAGGGCCTGCCGCGAATTCAGGAAGTGGGGTGTTGGGCTCGTCCTTATATCCCAGGTACTGAGCGACTTTGTGGGGGCAATAAAGGCCAACATCAATACTGAGATCCAGATGAAGACCAAGGATGAGGATGATCTCAAACGCATAGGGGAAAAGTACGGTAAGCATATGCTTCGCTTCATAAACCGCTCGAGCGTTGGCACAGGGATGCTGGAAAATGCAGATTATAACAAGGGAAATCCCTATTTCATAAGCTTCCGCCCACTTATGCACTCAACCACGCGCCTTGATGATGCCCGGCTTGCCAGCTATTCAAGGTATAATTCGACAATTGACGAACTCGAATACCAGCTGAATCAGCTAAAAGAGCTTAAGGTGGATGTATTTGACCTTGAGATTGAGCTCAAGCTCGCGCTGGACAAGGTCAAGACGGGAGAGTTCAGCATGGTTGACATCTACCTGGACACGCTTACCCCAAGGATAAAGACGCACTGGGCACGGCTCGGAAAGCGCCCCAAGAAGCTGGTAATGCAGGAGATCAAGAAATCTGAGCTGAAAAAGGAGATCCTGCTCGCCAAGAAGGAGCAGAAGAGGTATGAGGCTGAAACTGCACAAAAGAATGCCCAAGATAAGCCCGGCAAAAAGGAACAGCCCAAGGGACAGGACAGCAACACTACAACTCCTGGGTATTCCGTGGACTCTTCGGGTGGGTCTGAGAGGAAGGCCAGAAAGCCAACTAAAGGGCCGGTAAAGGATTCTGCAGCTGAGTCAGGCAGGCTGAATGGCAGGATGGACGGCAATAAAGACAGCGGCCCAGACTCCGATGCCTTGCAGAAAGACCCCAAGCAGGACAATGAGGACAATGCAGCGGCTGACGAACATAGTGCCGCCAGGGAGCCATCAAAACCAACTGAACTGACCGACGCTGGCAGCGGACTGGAAAATAACGATAAATATAAAAAGACCGAAAGAAAAAGAGGGCCAGGGTAACATGTTTTTTAAAAAAAAGAGGGCCAGTGTAGACAGGCACCCGCATGATGATGTAAGCCGGACAATCGAGTCAATGAAGGCTGACCTGGACAAGGCCACCCTCCAGATCGGCGCGTTTTCTGAAATGATGAAGTTTGCCAATGAGCGCTTCAGCAAGATGGATGAGCAGCTGGGTGTGATACGCGGCTCAATGACTGACAAGGAGAAGGATATCAAGGACCTTGAGCTGAAGGCAATAAGCGCTGCAGATCTTGTCCATCAGGTGCAGCCTGAAAAGCTCATGATGGAGGTCAGGAAGCAGGAGGCCAAATCTGAGGCCATCAGCGCAAGGATTGAGAGCTATCACCAGATATCGGAAAAGATCATGGAAGAGCTCCGCGACATCCGGGGCAGGATCCAGCGCCTGACCGGGGTTGAAGAGATTGTCAGGATCAGCAGGGAGATGCACCGCGACGTGGGCATAATTCAGAAGGTGAAAGCCCAGATTGAGATGCACGCAAAAAGGATAGAGAAGATATATGTCAATGTCGAGAAGCGCTTCTACGATTTTGAGAAATACCGGCGCATTGAAAGGGACCTTGAGCATTCCTTTGATGATATAAGGAAGCAGTTTGATGACCTGAAGATAAAGTACATAAAGACCGCCAACCACGATGACTTTGCGTCATTTAAGGCATCTCTCGAAAAAAGGATGGATGGGCACCATAAGTCTATTGAGACCCACAAAAAATCTGTTCTTAAACATATGGAAACCCACACCAAGAGGATCCAGAAGGTCGAGGACCACGTGCTCGGCAAAAAGGAAAAGAAGAGATTCTTTTTTGGCAGTTTCTAGTTGTCTATCTGTATCTGGTTAATAGTTCTAATAATTCGCCGCGGTTTAAACGGTTATCAAAGACGAAGATCAAAAAAGAAGAAAAAAATTAATAAATCAATTGATGTCCAGGAACAGGTACACATCGTCTGTTGCAGCCGAACCGCCGGATGGCGTGATCCCTATTATCAGTTCATAATCCGCGACACTTCCATTGGATGCGTTCAGGAAGTTTATCCTGCTGGTCACGACAGGCACGCCCACCGCAACATCGCCGATAGCTGCCGGGGCAGCTGTGTCTTCAAAGAGCCCGACCTGGTACATGTGTGTTCTCTGGTTTGATGATTCAGTCGCGTTATAGGCGGTCAGGTTGGCTGTTGGCACATTTGCAATGTTCCCAATCGTTTCTGTTCCGTCATCAAAGTTTAGCGTTGCGCTGTCACCGTCTGTTACTGTAAAGCTGAGCGCTGAATCATACTGCCCCGGGCTTGTTGCGTTGAGTGATTCAAACCCGAATGCGAGGTCAGTTGATGCAAAAACTGATTTTATCTGGCTGTCTGGAACCGTGGCAAATGAAAACAGTACCGAGCTTCCTGATCCAACCCTTAGGTTGGCCGTGACAACTCCGAAGTAAGCCTGCCACTTGATTGTGCTTGCGGTAGTGGTCAGGTTTGCATTTGTCACGTTTCCGCCCTCACCAAGTGACGT
>JBDRAZ010000095.1:0-20404 GCA_043823195.1 archaeon | reverse complement strand
TCCCATTGAAAGTTCTGCCGCTTCATTTTCCACAATCCGTTCAAGCGATACATCATGAGCTATTGCACCATCATCCATTACTTCTGCAGGTTTCGGTTGGATGTCATGAGCAGACAGAACATCTGAAATCCCAATACTATCATCAACCTCAATATCAGGCAGGTAGGCAGTGATGTGCGATGCGTTGCCCATAACCCATTCAACCGAGTTGTCATATTCACGGGTAATTATGAGATCAAAGCCTCCGGGGAGCCGTTCTGCCTGACCAATATGCAGCTCAAATGGATCAACACCGGAGACATCTACACTAAATCTCTGATTGGATGGACGTGTTACTGTAATATTGTACTCATTATCGGAAATATAAACTTGTTCCGTGATGCCAAACTCAGCATAAAACCTGCGATAGGCTTTAAAAGCGTAGAATTCAAGGCTGGTATTTTTTGCGTCTCTGAAGCCGTTATTTTCAATCTCAACCTCAAATTCCGTTTCGTCATTGATTTTGATTCGGTCAATCCCGTCAACCCCAATCTCCAAATCAGCCATATCACGCATCACACGTATATAACTGCTTTGCATATTGTTTTCCAGATTCTGGTCATCAGGACTGTTCACTGCAAAGAATAATTGATGATCTCCCTCAATGCCCGGCGTCCAACTGATTTCTTTTTGGTAACCCTCTTCCGGCTGCAAATCAGGCAGAGCATAAACTGTTTCGTTGAATCTGCCCAGTATGAGAAATACATACCTGGTGTCAAAGTGTTCAATCATTATCGAGATCCCGTTTGAGTATGTTGAAGGTGTGCCTATTGTCAGGATATTTTCTTCGCCGTCCAATTTCAGGAGAACGGAGGTGTCATTTAATCTGATGGGTTCGATCATGTAATCCGTACCGTCGTAGTAGAAATCCCTCTCAGAGCCAAATTCAAACTCATTAAACCTAAATTTGTGGAAGTCATACAGATTGCCTGTTATGTTAGTTGCTGTACGAAATCCGGAATTGAATAACTCAATTTCCACTTTAGCTGTAACGTTCACCAACACACTACTCTCCAGGCGAAGTTTGGCTTCCAGATCAGGTGCAAATGTTTTTGCATATATGCTGCTCCAGTCATGATTGTTTTCTGAATCGTAGTCGTCAGACGCGGTGACAAAGGAAATCAGAGTATGCCGACCGATTTTGTTTGGAGTCAGATTGATCCCATATTCTCTATCTGCTCCCGCTGGCAGATCCTCAAGGTCTCTTTCGATCTTTGATCCGGCACCAATAATATAATATATGGAATTCTCGTAAATATCCATAATGAGGATGACCAATTCCCCATGCTCAATAAGATTACCTTCCATAACTGAAAATTCTGCAGAATTGGCAGCAGTATCAATCATAAGGTTTGCGGATTCCCCATCAATCGACTCAGCAGTGAGGGTATATTCGATCCCGTTAATAGTAAATGATTCAGGGGTGTGATAGTATACGCGATCCTGAACAGATTCCGGCAGATCATAAATATAGAGGCTTACGTTAGATGAATCGAGAAATCCTTGATTTTCCACTGATACTTCAATGATTACGGTTTCATTAACAAGAGTGCTATCCGGAGAAACCATGTGGATGTCAAGATCTGCGGCTAAGGGTATGACCCTGACATAACCCGTCTCGGAGTTATCCTGCCAGTCGCTGTCACCGGATGAGTTAAGATACGTTATGATCTGATAATCTCCCAGGGAGTCAAATGACAAATTATATTCGATTATCTGATAGTCATCGGGTGACAGATCATCAAGTTTATGGGTTGCTGATTTGCCAATACCGAGCTTTAGATCAATCCAATCTTCCCCGGAATTCCAAAAATGCATCATCGTTCCATCAGAAAGAACAACGATCTGCCCTTCTGCCAGTGTGTGGTTCTCTATGGTGTTGTTATGCGCAACAGAGATCTCTACAATATCTGATATGGTTGCACTAACCTCATAGGTTTTACCGTTGAATTCTAACGTTTTAGTTTCTTCGTCCTCAATTTCGAAGTAATCATAATGTGAGAGTGAATATACTATAAGCGAGGCGTTTTCAGAGCGGTAGTTGCCTTCATTCCAGTATTCTACTTCAATAGTATTCGATGAATTAACAAGAAGGGCGTATGGTATCTGGACGTATAAATCCAGATCTGCCCCTATATTCAATTCGTTGGATCTTATATTGTTACCCACGTATGTTTCTCCCCCAACAGGTACTGATATTGCCTGTATGACATAATAATTTGCCTTAACAGGGGTCCAATTGAATGAGATGGGGACCTCGTCCTCTGCCGCTAATTGATCAATGGTTATCGAGTCAACTATGATGTTATTAATTATCAGCTGTAATTGGATGTTTTCCTCGGTGTTCTCTCCAATATTATGAATTGTAGTGTTTATTGTTCCTGGTTCCTTAAGCTTGAAATCAGAAAGCTGTAATTTGGCAATTGCAACATCGTGCGGATGGGTTACGACGCTTAGCTGTACTGTTTCCCGATATGGCAGATAAAGTCCTGTGCCTGGGAAAACCGTTGTTACATCAAGCAAGTCCAGTGAATAATTGTATGGAATAAATAGGTCAGCGTAAAGCCTGCCTGTGGGATCTTCCTCGCCCACTACACTGCCATCATAACCATTGCTAAACTCGCATCGGTCAGCTACAGCAAACTGATTATTCATGAATATCTCAAATCTTAGCCCGCTAACGAGATTGTTATCACTGTCCTTGCATTGGCCTGTTAGCTGCAGTGTTTCCCCGCGCACAATGTGTACGTTTTCAATTTCAGGATTGAGTGTGATGGATCTGGCTTTCAGTGATACAGTGCTTATCTCGTACTCAACTGAATTTTCATGTATGTCGGCTGCACGGAACTTAATGTTTATTGCAGATGCTCCAGCAGCGGAAATGTTTGCTGAGAAGTTGCCTGATCCAGCGGTTTCAGCAGGTTCCCAGGAGGGATCGATGTCAGTGGAATAGTACAGGCTAAAATCAGATATTTCGGAATCATCCATCATCTCCACAGTAACTGACAGATTGTCAACAAAGTCCGGACTGACATCAAGGCTGACCAGCTCAGGCGGCTCCATCTCAGGAGAGGGTTTGGTAAACCGGGCATCAATTTTTGCCATGCTGTAAATCGGATAGTTAGTGGGTATAGTGATGTTTATCCGGTAATCTCCGTTAGATTCCAGATAATGTTCTAGCGCATAATGACTCCATTCACCGCCTCTTAGAGTAATGTTTCCATCCCTAATCAAAGATCCATTAAGATATACGGAATAAAACGGGAGTGCCGTGAAAAATACATCATACTCTTCTGAAGTCATGTTATATATCGAGATCTCGGAGTATCTATTTAGGTAGGAAAGACCTGTTTTTCCACGCATCAGCGGATGCTTAAGCTGTGCATACCAGGGATTTATTGAAAATGAGGTTGGTATATACGGGGCTGACCCAAAAGATATCTCCCGATATTCACCCAGTGCTGGGTTCAAGCCACGATAGGCATATTCCGACTCGTAATGCTCTTCATGACTAGCTGAATATGCAAACTGCTCGTCGTCATCCTCAGGAATGATATAATTAATTTTCATATAGTTAGCCAAAGACCAATCAGAGTCATACTGATCAGAATCAACTGAATCAGCATATGCGTAAAAAACCTTGTTAACCGGCACATCAACCTCATTCCATGATGCTGCTGCCATACTGCCGGAATATTTATGGACAGGTTTCAGCCAGAATAAAACACTTGCATATGTTTCAGGCTGAAATGCCGGATAGTCGTACGAATAGTTATATATGGCCAGCTCAGAGGGGTTATAATCAAGGGTGGTGTCAGTGGAATCATTGATATTATGGAGAACAAAGCCTGCAATATAATGCTCGCCTGCAACTGAATATGCCTCATCTGCCGGAGGGCATCCGGTAATGACCAGAAGTAACAGAACCATGATGTTCAGCAGTCCGGATTTGATTATTTGGTTCATGATATTATTTTTCCGGAACCATATCCCTCAAATGGAGTGTCTGATGGTATTCCATGATATTTGAAGAACACATCTGTGTCAACCTGGTTATCTGGCTTGTTTGAGATGTAGACTGTCCTGTCGCCATAGGTGGGATCAATATAGCTGTATCCGATGGTTCCATTGTCAGGATGGTAGCTTACAAAGGCCCGCTCCCATTCATAGAGCTTGAGCTCATTTCCGTCAAGGGATCTTGCCTTGATCGTGAATGGTCTTGCATCAGAGAGAGAGAGCGTTATCTCTTCGTCGGAATCCACCGGAACCTCAACGGTTCCCATCAGCATATATTCAAGCTCAGCATCTTCGAAGTCTCCTGCAGCATAGACGGTATAGTTACCTGATCTTACTGAGAATGTATGGGAATCTCCGCTTACATCGTATCCCTGGAATAGCCCTTTTTTAACTGTTATGTCATCATTATGAATAAGCAGGTCAGGGTAAAGTTTTTGCTCAGCCTCAACATGCACAGTGAGATTGGATAATTTTACAAAACTGAAGGGAACCCTGTAATAGCTTCCCTCAGACAGGATCAGGATCTGACCTTCATATAGTCCTTGAGCTTCAGAAGGGGGATCTATTGTCAGGTTAATCACAGCATTTGAATTTGCCCCAATATTCAGCTGTCTTGGGGTTGCTGCCCCCAGATCCTGTACATCACCCAGTTCATTTTCCATATAGGTGACAAATAAGGTTGCAGTCACATCAGAATCCTTATGGTTGCTGACTGCAATTGTCCTGAAATGCTTACCGGCCCTGATGTTTCCGAAGGAGACGCTTTGGGGGTAAGTGGACAATTGTGCTGAATAGGCGGCCCTTACGTTGACCTCGCCGGCACCCTGGGTGTTGACCCTGAAGCCCAGATCATTGGCTGTCAGCATAAGAGCTGACTTGATGTCCTCGGGCTCCCAGCTGTGTGCCTGCACCAAAAGAGCTGCAGCACCAGCAACATGCGGTGTTGACATAGAGGTCCCTGATATTGCAGTATGATCATCGTCCAGGCATTGAGAATTTGACCATGCATCCCCCCATTGGGCTGAACAGATCATTACTCCGGGCGCAACAACATCGGGCTTGATATCGCCAACAGGGCTTGGTCCGCGTGAAGAGAACCTGGCAATTGCCTCATCGCACCTGCTGTCATCACCGATCTGGTCTGGCTTGCATGACGCTCCCACAGTGAGAGCCTTTCTCGCAACACCCGGACTTCCTATGCTTTCATCATTGGGTCCATTGTTTCCGGCTGCAACAACAACAACAGAACCGCGCTCAACAGCCGTATCAACAGCCCTTGAGACATCATCATCAGGATGGCCGCCACCGCCCAGAGACATGCTAAGGACATCTGCATGGTCGCTAAAGTCTCCGTCATTATTCGGGTCTGTTGCGCGCTGTATTCCAGCAATAACCTGTGAATAGGTTCCGCTGCCGCCCCTGTCCAGGACCTTGTATCCATATAGTTTAGCGTCAGGTGCCACTCCCTTTAGCACACCGTTTCCGGCAGCGATTCCTGCACAATGGGTTCCATGACCGTGATCATCCATTGGATCAGGATCCTTATTAACAAAGTCATAACCGCCAAGCACTTTGCATTCTGCTCCCAGACATCCGCCAAGATCGGGGTGAGTATAGTCAATCCCTGTATCAATAACTGCAATTGTTGTGTTAATTCCTGTAATTGTCCGGCCAAACGAATCCTCTAACTGCCAGACATCAGATGCTCTGATCTGGTCTACTGAATCGTCAAGCACTATGTGGACCTCTTTATCAAGGCTTACCCGCTCTACTATGCCCAGCCTGCGAAGTGCAGATAACTCATCTGGCTCGATATTTATGGCAACTGCATTGATAATCTGCAGGTCTCGCGTATTTCTATGGTTCGCAGCCGAGGCAGCTGCTATAGTTCTTGCTGCAGATGATCCATCAAGCTCAGCCAGAAGTGCTGACTTTGCTGATTGAAAGCTATCCCCGCCTGACTGCACTGCTGCGGTTCTTGCAGAAGATCTTTCCAGATCAAGGGTGACAATTACAGGAATTCCGTCCTGATTATAGCTGTTTTTTGTAAGGTATTCGGAATCCTCAAGAACAGATTCCACTTTATCGTTGTATCGGTATTCTTTGGTCTCATGCTTTTTATTGTGGACCGGTATTGAAGAGAGCGCGACTGTCTTGGTTGTTCCGTCTGAACCAGTAAGAGAAAGAACATCCTCGCTCTTTTCCTCGGTGAAGTGGTAAGTAATGTAATTGCTGCCGGACATGTCAACAATGTTTACTCTCGTGTAGTCTGCGTATCCGTCTATCCAGAGATCATAGTCGCCAACAGTCAGCCTCTCGGTTTCAGCCAGATCCATAATATAGTTGCCCTTTGGCAGCTCACGAGATTTAATCTCACGCAACTTACGGGCGATAAACGTAGGCTCGTTAATAGTATATGTTATAGTCTCAATGTCAATCTCTGCATTCTCAATTTCTATGACAATGCTGTACGCGGATTCGTATAGATTAAGATCGCATGTATCAGCGCAGATATCTTCAAAGGCGAAATGAAGAGTATCAACTGAATCAGGAAGAGCAGAATTTGGTTCAACTGGATCGGTTTCATTTGTCTCCGGTTCCCATGGAGGGATCTCGTTTTTTTGAGATAAATCCGGTATTGGAATATCAGATGAATTATTAGTTGAGTTGGATGTTAAGTTGTCAGTAGTATCTGAATCGATTGGAATGTCTGATTCAGTAGTCGTGTTTACCTCAGAGTTTGTTATGTTGGTTTCGTTTATATCAATAACTGTTGAATTTATTGCTACGTTATCGGCGGTTTCGGGCAGAGCTAATTCCGGTGTCTCATCACTGCTGTCATTAATTTCGGTCTCAGCTTCAAGAGCAGACTCTGTAGCCTCATTTTGTGAGTCGGAAACAGTCTCATTTTCATCAGTAATACCGTCTGTCCCGCTAGTTCCATTTTGTTCTTCATCAAATGTAACGTTATCTTCAGCGGTTTCATCAGATTCCCTTATTGATACCGTATCATTTTCTTCTTCGGCCGTATCGTTGATTTCAGGGAGCAACGTCGGTGCTTCGGTCCTAATGTGATTCGTAAAAGCATAGCTGTCAAAGACCAGCAGGCGCTGGCTTTCGGTTAGCAGATATGCCCTGATGCTGCCGCCCTCTGCTATTGAGAAATTGCCGCTCAATTGCAGGCTTTGGAGGTTGCCAGGATTTTCAGGTGTCCAGCGGTAAGTTGCGGTTTCCTGGAAACCAAGAGCAACAATGTCAGAATAGGTGGTTTCTGTTTCAATAAAGGGTATGCTTTTTGCCGGAATGCTCAGGAGTACCAGACTGGCAACTGCTATCAAGAATACTGTGAATAATAGCCTTGTTCCCTTTACCTTCATTTCCAACACCAACTAAAATATTTCCTGATTTTTAACCACTGCATAGTGCTAATATTTAAAGTTTACTATATTTTTGCCTATAAACCGGAAAAAATCAGCCAAATCACGCAACGCGGTTCAGACACGCGATGAGAACTTCTGCTTCTGGTTGTATAGGGTAATAAAGAATTTGAAAAAAACAGGGGAGAAAAAGGTAGTGACAAAGGCCATGAACACAAGTGCCGAAAACACATTTGGGCTGAGGATGCCGCTGGTAAGCGCTAGCTGTGCCGCAACCAACTCAACTGCGCCGCGGGAGTTCATGCCCCACCCAATGCTGGCGCCCTCAAGAAGGGTTCCTTTTGACCAAAGAATAGCCATGATGCTTCCGATCATCTTGCCCCCAAAAGCCGCCAATGTCACGGCAATTGCCAAGACAGGGTCAAGCAGGAGAACTGAGAAATTTGAGCTCATCCCCACCCAAATGAAGAAGAATGGGGCAAAAAACCCAAAGGTTGTCAGGCCAATCATTTCCTCGATGCTTTTTTCTTCTGCCTTTTCAGCCCTGCTTCCCCTAAGCAGGGTAAACCTGATTATCATTCCTGCCAGAACCGCACCGACAACCTCGCCAAGCCCAAAATAAACAGAAAGTGACGCCATGAAAAGAGCAAGTATCGTGCTGCTTATGTAGAGGGATACCCTTGAACGCTGACGCTCTGCAAATCCAAGAACCAGCGGAATAACAATAAATTTTGAGAGATAGACCAAAATGAAGAACATGCTCAGGTCAAAGCATATGATAAAGATGGTTTCTGTCAAACCTGTGGACAGCTTAGCTGAATGAATAAAGGTAATCAATCCCCCCACAAGGAGTATTTCCACAATGTCGTCGAACAGTCCTGCCTCAATAATGATCCGGCCTATGCGGGTCTTCATCATATTCAGCTCCTTTAGGATGTCCAGGGCAACTGCTTCCGCAGTAACTGAAAGGCACGCGCCGACAATTATGGCTACAGCATTATTATACCCAAGAAATCTCATCGTGAAAAAACCCAGGGCAAATGGAAGGACAGAGTTAAAGAGCGCCACCATGCCGGCCTTGCCTGATCTTTTTGTCAAATCACTGAAATCAAGCTCAAGCCCCACGTAAAACATGAGGAAAATAAGGCCCATCTTGGCAAAAGCCTCCATGAGAGTCAGAGACGCGTCAGTGAAAATGAAATATTTCACGACAGGTATCCCGAAGACCAGTCCTGTGAAAAGGGATCCCAGGACACGGGGCAGCTTTACTCTTTCTGCCAGTTCAGAGAATATATATGACACAGTAAGACAGAGAAATACCAATGCCAGGACTTCCATTTGCACCTCTTTTTGGTAATTTCTGGAAAGCAGTGTATAAATAATTTTCTAAAAATACCGGCATATTCTGTCAAATAGGCGCTGAAAGACAGATTTTGAGCGCCTGCGCATATAAATGTATTGCATAGTCCCTGCATGCAGAATATATCTCATCTGTATGGCATTCAGATTAAGGATTTTCCGATACTGCGGGTGGTACCTGGCAGAGAGACAGGTACTGTATATGCTTTGCACCAGCTGCAGGCCATAAAGCACAGGGTAGATATCCGCTTCCCCGGGTCTGGCCCTTGCCTGATTCATGATTCGGCATACCAGCCGGTTGTACTGTCCCATTGTCCTCAACAGGCTGCGCATTTCTAATGATGTATCATCCGGCGTATGCTGCACAAGATAATTGCTGCTGTATTTTATGCATCCTGCACATAGTGAGCGCAGATAATCGTCACCTGTCCTTATGTTGTTGCTCTCGTTTATCAGGCTTATCTTGGCCTCATTCCATGCGGGATTATCGGGAAAGCCCGATAATTGCACGGCATGGTAATTATGAGAATCGTCACGGGTATTACGGTTCACCACAACGCTTACAGTGGCCCCTATCTCGTGCGGAAGGCCCCTGATGCGCCTTACAAAGCGCTTGGCATGACAAAGGTCCTCAAGGGATTTCAAGTCTGCGGTATCATGGCCAACATTATGCCTTCCGTGGCTGTGAAACATGCCAAGTACCTGATATCCAAGATCAGTATACCTGCCGACGGATTCAGCAAAGCTGAAGGTTGAACTGAAGTGCGTTACCTCCTGTTCAGGTATCAGCGCAACATCAAGTACATGGTCATTGCCCAGAAGAAGCCCAACACATTCCACATCAGTACCGGCTAACTCTGACACTGCTCCGGCTATGCCAAGCATCTTATGGTAGGCTTCAACTGTAATCTCCAGGCAGTCCATTCTACATCCCTGCATAACTGTGGCAGCTGCATCGTGTCAGGTCCGTGTCACAAAGGCAGCTATGGCCCAGGGGAATCCATGTGAACTTGCGCTCATCCACATTCTGTGCATAGTATTTCTGCTTCAGGTCATTGGCAAATCCGGTTCTTAGATAATTGAGATACTGCGCCACCATGAATCCGGCCACAATCACATTGTTAACAATGGCATTCAGGTCAGCACACCTCACGACCCGGGCGTTATCCATGTCCAGCAGATCGTCCAGGTTGTATCTGCAGTCTATGCAGGCATTTGCGCCCGGGACAAACATCTCAGACTCTGCCGAGTGGGCGGATATTGCCCCGGTAACAAGAGGTATTCCCCTAGTCAGTGCAAACCTGCTTGCATCCCGTCTGGCTGCCCACTTATCTGCACAGCAGAAGACAACATCATAGGCCCTATCCAGCCTTTTGAGACAGGCATAGTCAATGAACTCATCATAGCCCCTGATATCGGCCCTGGGAGTGATTTTTTGCAGGCGGGCGGCAAGGGTGCTCCCTTTTGGGGATCCCTCGGCACCATAGTAGAATATCTGCCTGTTTCTGTTGTGCTCTTCGATTATGTCAGCATCAAATATGTCCATTTTTCCGCCAAGCAGGCTAAGAATAAGCGATACAAACGTTCCTGCTCCGCCAGCACCGATGACCAGGGCCTCTCTGTCCATCTGAACTGTTGTATGCGGCCTATGTAACCGCTGGCTGATCTGCCGGCTGCGCAAATATTCCCTTGCATCCTCACCCAGATAGAATTTGTTTTGGGCATAGGCAAGGATTGAGGAGACGGGCTTATCACCATCAAGAGGAGAAACTGCCTCCCTGACTGCCTGGACTGCCAGGGCAGCTATAATTGAACTGGTTAGGGCGGCCTGCTTGCCCAAATACACCAGTTGGAAGGGAAATTGCGGTTCCTGCCCATTTACCATTATGCCAAGGTCCTGTGTGCTGGAGCCGCTTATCGCCAGATGTGTGCATGCCGGTAAAGACAGCCTCTGGAACCATTTCTTTACCGCAGGATCATTGGTAAGCTCGAGTATTACATCACAGTCCTTTAAGAGGGTCTTGTCAATGAGGGGCAGGCTTTCAATTGCTGTCTCATCATTAATCTGCCTGACGGTATTTTCAAGGCAGGATGCGGCAGCAGCAAAGCCGGGCGATGCGCTGCCCAGTATCCTGATGTAGCCACCATTCGCTGAGCTGCCCGTCCCCAGCCCTGCGAGGTAGGCTGCTGCGTGATGCGCGAGCGGCCCTGCACCTATTATTGCGATTTTTGCAGACCTCAGCCTTTCCTGGTCAAATACTCCCTGCCTTCGGTAATCCATTTTATGTGTTTGTCACCTTAAGGAGATTGATATTGCCCCTCATGAGGTGGCCTGAAAACATGGGTTCCTCAAGGCTGTGCCATGCACCGGATTCCCCATAATATCCCCTAGTCATAAGGTCCCGGCTCTTTGAGATTAGCCGGCATAGCTGGGTAATGATGTCAGGATAATTCTTTTTCAGGTCAGTGTAGCTGAAAGACCCATTGCAGATTCGCTGGTATGCGCCGTTTCTGAGATGCAGGGATGGGTGCGAGTAGGGATTAATGACCACAGGGTCTTTCCACAGTATAATGCCTTCGCGTGTGCAGAGCTCTATTCCTATCTTTGCTTCAGGAAAGCCATAATATCGGCCATTGGCGGGTTCATATAGTATGTACGGGTCTACAATAGTGTAGAGAAAGAAGCCGTTCTTTACCTCGCACCCCACCTTCTTTTCAGGATCATAATAGAAGCCCTGTGATGCCGCTGCTGAGACACCGCTCCCTATTCTTATATTCTGCCTGCAATCTCCCGCTGCCTTTATGATATGGTCCTCCAAACGTGCCGAGTATCGTTCAGATAGACCCTCAAGGCTTGTTTTCGCCTCGCGCAGCTCATAGCCCTTGCCGTCAATCAACAGCTGATTCCCGCCTTCGGCGAGATCATACAGTTTTCCGTAATATGCCAGAACTGATTCAAATATTGCAGCTATAAACCCGGGGGGCCGGAGTACAAAGTCTTTACAGGGCGTTGTACCTGAGCGATTAGAAGGAGTGCTATCCGGGGTGCTATATGCTGTGCTATGTGCAGTGCTATCCGGGGTGCTATATGAAGCGATCACCTGGTTAATAACAAAATCAAACAGGAATGCATCAGCAGGCTTCAGGCTGGCCTGCAGCTGTTCAGCTGCGAGATCCGCAAGCAGGGACCCGTTTATGCGAAAATACTCATCTTCAAACCACTGCAGAGAAAGTCCCCTGCTAAGGGTCAGGCTGATATCCCCGAAAGACAGCCTGTCCGCGCTACCCTCCTGCCCGGCAATATATACCCGGCCCCGGTGCAAGACGCAAAGGTTTTCCTTGAGATAGCTGAAGATGAGCAGGTCTGGGAGATTCACATTACTGTGCTCTGGTCACCCAAAATCATGTCCAGACAGTCGTACTTGCCCTGGTCCCCGAAGCCCATCCCCTCAGACCTTTCATGAATATACGGCCTTACAGGGTGGGTAAGACGCACGTACTCAGAGCGGGGATCCTCGACGCATCTTATAGGTTTGCCCGCCGCATCAAGGACCTGTATCTCAACCCTGGTTTTCGCATCCTCGTTTGAGATATAGCGCCTGATTTCTTCAGCCAGAACCTCATCCTCGGGTTTAAGGCTCCCGGGCTTTGTCAGAAGGTCAAGTACATCCCTGAAGGTCTGACCAAGGTACTGAGCAGCCTCTGCACCGGACAACTGCCTTGAAATCCTGTAGTCTGCTGTGTCTGCCAGGGACCGGCTACCCTTTGTTGCCGCCAACAGAATCAAATCGTTCATGATATCACCCGGTTCATCCTGTGGGCTCGCTTAAGAAATGGATTGCGGCCTAATCACTGCATTTAATGCAAGATATCTGCAAGAATTCCAATAGCACCGCGAAGATCTTTATCGGGATTGGCAAATTGTGAAAGCCATTCAGAAATCACAAAAATCCGCGGTTAATCCTCAGTTACTCCCTGCACCAAGACCTGAGGCATCCAGCGAATATTTTCAGCGTGCCAAGAAGTTCCTAATGACAGGGTTTTTAACCCATCTCAAAAACGTCTGGCGACATTTTTGGGCATAACTACTTTTTTCTCCAGGCATAATCCCTTAGCTTGGGTGTCTTTCCGAAGCCACAGGAAGAGCAGATTTTATGGCTGGCGTGGTACGTCTTCTTTCCGCATCTGCGGCAGACGATATGGGTCTTTTTGCCTGATTTCTTACCCATTGAGGGTGTTCCCTTTGTCATTTCGGTTCACCTAGGCCGGAGATATGATAATTATTGCGTCACCACGGATAAAAATAACACCAACCTTCTTCTTCATTTCACCCTTTTCATGCTCTTCAGCATCCTCAAGGACTACGTTTATATGAATATCAAAAGCCTTCAGCTTTCCTATATACTGTTTACCGTTCTTTAGCTCTACTATTACCCTATTTCCGCGTGCGTTGTTTAGGGCGTCTAGTGGTCTTGATGCCTCCATAAATGCACCCCCTATGGATTGTTTAGAGAATAGTAATAGTCACACCTATTTAAATGTTGCTAATCAAAAATGTTAATTACCATAGTAATGGGTTTGCCTCGGAATATGACAACACGCCTGGTTGTTACAATGTTGTTTGAGTTAATTTCAACGCTGACTGACTTGGCAACCGGCTTTATGTATGGAGTTCCCTTACAGCAGCGTATCATGTGGCTGCTGTTGTATTCTACCTCAAAATCGGGCTGCCTGCCACTGCAGATGGTCTTTGCTGCATCGTTATAATAGTAGCATCCGCCTTCGCCGTCGCAGCTTATGTCACAGACATCGTGGAAAGTGCAGTCACGGCTGCAGACCGACAGGATAAGCTTTAGTTCAAAGTCTATTGCCGTTGTATCTGCGTAATTCACATAGTTTGGGCTGTCAACCTTTGGCTCATAGCCTGATGCTGATGCAGACACATCATAGGTATGGTCCCCATAGACATCAAGCGAATAATCACCATTGATGTCTGTTGTTGTTGTAAACTCAATGCTTCTTGACAGAGAAGATGACCACGCCGCTGCATAAACAGTTGCGCCCTGGATTGGATCGGTGATTTCTATGTCAGTCACTCTTCCGGTAAAGGTGGCCACGCAGTCCGGGTCATCTGCGTCGATCAGTCCGTCACAGTCAGAGTCACCGCCGTCATAGCAGTAGCTGCCGCCGCCATAGTATTCGTAACCCCCGCAATTCACATCCCAGGCGTCTGTGCAGCTATCCTCATCATTGTCGCACCCGTCACTGCAGAATGTTTCAGGGGTCTGCTTGCAGCCCGGGTCATCGCAGTCCGTAAAGGCGTCGCAGTCGTCATTTACGCTGTTGCCGCATTCTGCGTCGCTATCCTCATTGCCTCCGCAGGCTGAATCAATGCCGTCTGTGCATCCGTCGCCCTCGTTGTCAATGCCGTCAGAGCACAGGTTCTGGCAACCTGCTGTTCCGCCTGAATCAATGCAACGCTGATTCTCGTCACCGCCACAGGCCGCCTGGGCACCTGACTGGCAATGGCCGTCGCTGCATGTTGAGCCTGAATAGGGAATCTGGCCGGCACACCAGGAGCATGCGGTCCCATCTGTCGGGCATGAACCCCAGCCGGATACACCATCTGCACAAGTCAGAATGCCTGCACAGCCGCCAAGGTCAGGCACATCGTTGCTTACGCAGTTTGCAGTGCCTGGCGGCGTGTCAACGCATAGGCAGTTGACGAAGTTATCTCTGCCATCCTCATCAGTGTCGTGCCGGCCTGGCTCATTAGGACAGCAGTATGGTTCGCTTGCACGCATCTTATATTGACCGGTTTGCTTGCATCCGCTGAAAAGGGCAGTTGCCGGAGTGTAGGCCTGGCACCACTGGTCCTGCGCAGTTGCTGAATCCTGCACAGCACCGCTGGGATTAAATATCTGTGTTGTAAGGGTAACTGGAGTTGGCCAGCCTTCAACACAACCAGCAAATGCATAATTAACAGAAACAACAGCTACAAATAACACTATCACCCACAACCCTTTTTTCATGATGTCCCCTTTTTCAGTTAGATACGGCTTCTTTACCTTTAAATAGTTTTCGAAAAATTCTTTAGAACGGGTGTTTTGTTATGGGGCTGATGAAAGCTGAAAATGCAATATGGCTGGTTCTTCTCTTGTCTTTGATGTTTTCGCTTTACGGATTAGGTGACAAATCCCTCTGGTTTGATGAGGCCTTTACTGCGCAGGCCCTCAGGGAAGGTTTCGGGGACATGATGAAGACCATCTATTCAGATGTTCATCCCCCGCTCTACTATGCCTTCATGAAGCTGTGGACCGGCATTTTTGGGTACAGTGAGTATGCGCTGCGGCTGCCCTCGGCGATATTCGGGGTTGCGTGCGTCTACCTCAGCTGCCTTCTTGGCAGAAGTTGGTATGACGGGAAAACCGGACTTCTGGCTGCGCTGTTGCTTTCGCTGTCAGGGCTTTTCCTGAGGTACTGCCAGGAGGCCAGGATGTATACCATGTTTACGATGTTTGCGCTCCTGACCCTATACTTTTTTACCAAGAGGAACTGGCAGCTCTTTGCATTATCTGCTATCCTGGGTATTTATACACATTTCATGGGTTTTGTGGTTATACTGATTGTTCTTGTTCATTCGGCAATAAAGAAGGAGGTTTCTGGATACCTTGTGCTGTCATGCATCATAATTGCCGTTGCCGGCCTGCCGCTTTTGCCGATAATTACCAACGCATGGTCAATGAAGCAGGCTGAAACCTGGGGCATGCTGGCGGATATTCATTTTGTACCAAGATACCTTGGATTGTTTCTCGGCGGGGGGGAACTGCTGGGATTGTTATTCTTCTGTTTTTTTGTGCGGCAGATCATCAGGACCAAAAAGGCCCTGCCGCTGCTTTGGGTCGCAATACCGCTGATTTTTGGTTTTGCCCTGGCTTTCTTCATACCCGTCTCGACAACAGGGAGGTATTTTCTGTTTGTCCTGCCAGCTTATCTGGTCGTGATTGCCAGCAGCATCCTTTCGATGAAAAAGGGGTATCTTACTGTAATTATGCTTCTTATCGTGATTGATGTGTCAGCGGTTTCATTGCTGGCTGAGTACAGCAGGGAGAAAACCGACTGGAGGGGCGCTACAGCATATGTTGACTCAAATGTGCTGCCTGGAGACGGGATCGCCGTTGAACCGGGCTGGGCAGGTGATGCATTCAGGTATTATTCGAAGAATGAGTTAAGGCCGGGAAACAGGATATGGGTGATTCAGCTGGACGATGCGCCCCTCAATTATCCCGGTTACGCAGCGGTGTCTGAGCGGGAATTCACGAGCCTTAGGGTGCGCATTTTACAAAAAACATAAATAATGGTTAATTAAGCATAACGCCATGAAAAAGTCTCAGAAGGGATACCTGATAACCGTGGGTCTTCTTTTCCTGATGCTGATTGTCGTCATACCCCTGATTAACATAATGTTCATCGACCTGAACTCGGTTTCAGACAAATTTAATGCATTCTATAATACCCGGAAGAGCTATATGATTGTTACTGTATTGTTTGCTGTCTTCCTCTTCTTGGCAAGAGACAAGGCTGCAGGGTTTAAGCCAGACTGCAAACAGATTATTGCCGGCACGGCGGGAGTCATTGTCCTGGCTATTTTATTGTTTGCCTTTGAGCCCGGGTTCTATCCAGCTATTGACGGCGGGCTCATTCGAATTGGGGACAGAATTGAGTTTGATGCCCTCTTTGGCCTGGATGTCCTAGCAGACAGAAGGGAGGTGGATTACGTAGCTGCCGGCTGGATGGAGAAAAGGCTTGAGGGAGAACCGGCCGGGAATCTCAGGTGGCTTAGCTATTGGGTGGATGTTGACGGCAATGGCTTCAACAGCCAGGTTATCATGGATGTTAACGGAAAAGAGCATGACATAACGCCCCTGTATTCGCAGGCAGAGCCCGGCAGGAAATACTGGCTGAATTATGAGCTGAAAGCGCCGGTAAGCAGCATCATAATATCTGCAAGCGGCCCTGACAGGGTTTTTTTTGCCACGCAGTATGTTTACAGGAACCATGACACCACCATAATGACAGACAATGGGCTGGCTGAGGTTAATGATGCAGTCATGTACATAAGCAATGGGCAACGCGCTCCAATAATCTACAGGTACAAATCATACTTGCTGATCGGGCTTTCGCTGCTCCTGTTTTATGCCCTCTTCGGAAACAAGTTCTTCAGGAAAACCGTGCGCAAGGCCAGGGCTGAGGCAATTGCCTCTGTGATAACAACCGTCGGCTTTTTCTATTTCTGGTCATTTATCAGGGAATACTGGAGAACGCTTTCCCTGATAGTCAGCCAGCTTGCATTGAGGGTATTTTCATTATTCACAGAAGCAAGCCTTTCAACTGCCCCCAACTGCCCTGCATTGACTGTCTCAGATTTCACGGTGATGGTCTGCGAAGGCTGCTCTGGGATAGATTCATTGTCATTCTTCACCATATTCTTCCTTATTGTCTTCATTGCCAGATTCAGGCAGATTGACCCGGTCAGGGGCATTCTGGCGTATGCCCTCGGCCTGGCCGGCGCAATGCTGCTAAACCTGCTGCGGGTAATAATTATCATATCTGTCGGGGTTGTTGTTTCCCAGGAGCTTGCACTGACACTGTTCCACAGCATGGCGGGCTGGCTGCTGTTCATTGTATACACTTTCCTCTACGGATACCTAGTATTCCCCAGGATAAAGAAATAGGCCTTCCAGCAGGCTGTTCAGCCGGAACCAACTGCTGCCATGCCTGGATTTTTTTACCAGCGAACGCTGCCTGTCCAGAAGCTGGTTCATCTGGCGCTGTCTCTTGAATATTTTTTCTTCGATGACCTGGATTTTCTTGTTTGTATCCATGCGTTTATTGTTTAATTGCCGGAATGTTTCCTTTAGCCCTGCGGACTCAACATGCCTGTTCTTTTCATCCTTAAGTGCCGCAATGGCATTCTTGAGCGCTTCTATCTTCCGGTTCGAATCATCATAACTGGCTGATGATCCCTGCTGCAGATTATTCCAGGCTGCGTTAAGCCTATCCTGGGCCCTGCCAATTCTGTTGTCCAGTCTTTGCATCTTGTCAAGAATGCCGCAGGAGGACAGGTGCTTCTGATAATCCTCTTCCAGCGCCGTTTGCCGGGACTGCTGCGGCCTGATGAGATTCCATAACCCGGTAATCTCAAAGTGGAGGTTCAGTTTCCTGTCTTCAATCTTTTTCCAGTCATCATAGAGCGATTCGGCCTGCAGGATTTTTCTTTGCCTTGCGATAATATAATTTCGTCTCCTGTCAATGAACTCCCCTTTTGACAGGCAGTATGGCGGGTCAGCTGATTCAGTGCTGTAGACCAGTGCAAATACGTCGCGCCTTCGGGACAGATTCAGGGCTGCTGCCAGATCACCGGAGTCTCCGGTAAGCTGTATGTGGATAACGCCTGCGTCAATTAGCTCCTGCACTGTTCTTGTGAGATCCCTTGCTTGTTTTAGCAATATGTTCACAATCAGGTAATGCCTGTTTACAAGCGCTTTGACTGCATGCATGTCAACTTCATGCCCCACCAGCATAACTGAATCGACATTGCTGATGCCCCGCGGCACATGACCTGAAAGCTGCAGCTGAACATGCCTGAACCTGTGTCCTTTTAGCCTGCTAAAATCCAGCCCAGATTCCGGCCTTATTATCAGGGTCTTTGAGGGGTCATCGGGAAGGGATTCCAGGTCCGTGACAATAAGGTCTCTTGACAATTCCCTTATTGCCTCTGCTACAGCCCTGTTCCCGGTTTTCATCCTGATTTTTTCAAGGTTAGACTTCATTTGAATATATGTGGGCGTATCCCTGAGCAATTCTGCAGCCCGGGCGGCAAGGGCCTCCCTGCCAGGCCTGTTCAGCACAATGGCGCCCCCGAGCTTTTGGAGGTATTCTGCACGGTCGTTCTGGATCTCGCTGTCCCTGTCGCCGGGAATGAGTATTGACGGGACCATTGCCTGGATTATCTCGTTGACTGTGTTGTACCCTGCCTGGGCTATCACAAGCCTTGATATCTGCATCAGGCCCGGCAGATTG
This sequence comes from archaeon, assembly GCA_043823195.1. Lineage (GTDB taxonomy): Archaea > Nanobdellota > Nanobdellia > Woesearchaeales > JBDRAZ01 > JBDRAZ01. The sequence goes on along the minus strand of JBDRAZ010000095.1, from coordinate 1,529 downwards.
GCCTCATAATTTGGTGAGCCGGAATTGGGACCGCCTATGCATATAACCTCAGCATCCAGGCCGGACAATGCACCCTTGGCCAGCTTAATGAACTGGTCAGCATCTTCCTGCCCCCCGCCGCCTGCCGTAACCAGGACAATCGGCCTAGCTGCCTGATAGCCGGAATGTTTCGGGGTTCTTACAATGGGACCTATAACCGACACATTTGGTAGTGACAGAGCTGAATCAGGCAGGTTAACGAGCCCCCTATGCTCAGCAACCAGGACCCTGGAGAATTTTGAAAGATCAATGTTCGGCAGGAAATGGTCAGCCAGGCGCCTTAGAATGAGGACGTTTTTTACGCCGAGCCTATGGCTGAACTCCAGGCTCTGAGAAGGGTAATGCGTATCATAAACAATGACATCAGGAGAATAGTCCAGGATAATCGAATTGAAGAAGCGTGAAGCCAAATCCGGTGAAACAGAGGCCTTGGGTGCTTTTGTGTACTGGTTGTAATCCAGAGGCAGGCGGACATAGGGAAAGCCATGCTCCTCAATGATGTGGGCAGAAACTGAATTGGTGACAAATAATGTATGTGCATCCAGCTCTTTTGCCACAGTCAGTGAGCGCATAATATGCCCAAGGCCCATGCCATTGACTGCATAGAAGAGCACCCTCATCTTAGCGGTCCGCGGCTGACTGCAAGATCCTTCTCAAAGAGATCATACATCCTCTTTGACAGTATCGAAAATAGGGCTACATAGTCTGAATAGACATTCTCAGTAGTGATGATGATTTTTTTGCTCTTGGCGAGCTTAAGTGCCTCCAGCACGTAGTCATATATCACGCTTGACAGCGGAAACGAGACCTCGTCAAACAGGCGGTCATTTGAGCCAAAGCTCAGGGGCAGAATAATGCCAAGCTGCCTGACACCATACTTAACCATAAGCCTGACTGCATCCCTGGCATAGATATAATTATTCTTTGTAATAATAAGGTTAACCTTAACATCCAGGTCTGAATCCAGGAGCTTTTTTATTCCCCTCACTGCCCTTTTGTAGTCGCCGCCAGAGAGCAGATTATGCTCATATTCGCACGGCACAAGGTATGTAACGAATTTATTCACGCCCGCTTTGGTGAGCTTTGTGATATCGGCGCCAAGCAGGGATTCGGCAGGCGCATCAATCCCAACAACCTTGAACTTTGCTGCCAACTTCAGGAGATCAAACAAATCTTCCCTCTGCAGCGGGTCGCCGCCGGTAAGGATAAGCTTTTTGATTCCCTCCCCCTCTGCAAGCTTAATGCCAAGCCTGATCTCATCCAGGCTGGGCTGTTTTTCCGGAGCCCTTCCGATGTGCCTCCACAAAATGCCACGAACTATGGATTTCTCAATCGTTATATGCTCGGTATCATATGACATGAAGCTGTGGTACATGTCATAGATTATGCGGTTGAGGAACTTCTTGTAAAAGAGGCGGGCGTTGTACTTGATTGCCTTGTTCATGCCCTCATGGCCAGAATAAACAAGAGGGTGGTGCTGGTGGTACCCG
>JBDRAZ010000094.1:0-40347 GCA_043823195.1 archaeon | reverse complement strand
CCAGCATGTCAATCAACTCATGGAGGCTGCGTATTATCGTCCCGTTATGCAGGTAGAAGTACTTTTCCTTATCAACTATCCTGAAGAGCCTGAGGTCACTTCTTACCTTGTTGACCTCCTGCACCTTCAACAGCAGCTGCTGCTCCACCTCATGGAGCTTCTTAAGGTCCTGTTCAATCCGGTCCTTCCCGGTCCGCCACCCGCTCTCAAGGCGCTGCATGTCATAGAGCCCCTCCAAAAGCCTGCCTTCAAGCACCTTCTCTTCGGCAACCGCGTGGCCGGTCTTCTCCTGGTTTTTCTTAAGCTCCCAGTAGTTATTCATCCTCGAGAAAAGATCCCCAGACAGGAGCCTGTCCCTGTTGACCTTATCCTGCTTAACATACCTCAGGATTTTCGAGAAAAAGCCCTTAACCTCTTCGCCTCCCTCACCTGGTTCAATATCGTTATCTTGATCAGGAATTGGTGTTTTTTCAGCCAACTTTCCAGCCGGCCCCTCCCCTGTCGGAATTGCCTCTTCGGCTGTCTCGGCTGGCACCACAGGCCCGGCAGGTCCTGCTGCTGGCCCGGCCTCAGGTGATTCCCCGGCCCCCTGCACAGGCTCAGTCAATTCCTCTGCAGGGCTCAATGCCTTCTCCTCCTGCAGCTTACCGGGTGCAGGCGTCTTCAGCCCTTCGGAGGACTGTTTCCCGGCAGACTGCTGGCCGGAGGCATCCTCCTCGTCAATCTCATCAAACTGCGGCAGTTCTGCCGGTGCTTTTTTAACTTCAGGCTCCCCGTTTCCGGCGTCTACACCCCCATCTGCCAACCCATCGCCGGCTGCTGCCTCTGTTGCCGTTTCCTGGGCATCATCCTCAGTATCCTCTGCCAGATCAGGCAGCTCATCCGGGACATCATCCTCGGGGGCAGCCTCAGGTTTAGCTTCGCCTTTTTTAAGAATCGAGTTTAATAGCCTGACCATGTTATGTTAAGATCCCGTATAGACCTAACCACCCTTCCCCCGGTATACTATTGCATTAACTTCCTAATATGTTTAAATAATTTTGTTACAACTTTTTAGTAATATACGGAATAGGAAGGTGGCCAGATAAAACTCCCCGGATAGCCATGACAGGGGCGCAGGTAATGCCCTGCAAAGCAGGACATTACCGCGCAAGTGTAATGAGCGTGGGGCGCAATGTCCCTTCCCGGGTAAACCGGGAAAGGACCTGCGCAAATGTGATGAAATGTCAGAAATGTTTCATCTAGTCTCTGACTGCTTGCCTTTAGTTGTGAAAATTCCTGTTCATGATCCCAATTGCCAAACCCCCAAAAACCCGCTGATCGTAACATTCCTGCCGCCTATGCAATGTGTCTTTGCAAGACGTCACTTAACCTCCATATAAAGCACGATCTTGTTAATGTCGTTAGGCTGGACATACGCCCTTAATGACCCGGGGACCTTCAGCTCATAATCTGTAATGCCGTATTTGCCGGGCTTGTCAATATTGATCTCAGTAACAAATACCACGTCCTGGCTTCCGTTGAATTCGCCGTCATTTGCATCAGTATAATCCCAGAGGATCCCGGTAAGAAAATTCGAGCTGTTGGTCGAGTTTACTGCGGGCGTGTTATTAATCTGGATCCCGTAAACAGTGAATGCTGCTGATGCTTTTGGTGCACGGGACCGGGAATATGTCCGGTTAATGGAGTCTGTCATGTTTGTTGTGTTGAGCCTTAGGTCCAGCTCCTCAAAATCATCAGATGTCAGGTTGTTGCTTACATTCCTTGAAAGGGCCGCCAGGCTGAACCAGCTGATGCTGCTGTCGGCATCTGCGGCAAAGATATTTCCTGCAACATCAGTCTCATTGGGCCAGGCATATGCTGACAAATTAAATTTTGAATCAAGAAGTATCTGGACGGTCACAGCCCCGTAATACAAATGATACATGCTGATGTTAAGAGCCCTCGACGCGTTATTGTTAGTCTCATTTGACTCAGAGATATTGTAGCCGGAGTCTGCAAAAACCCTGAAGGTGAAATTGCCCGGGTGCCCTGTCCAGTTAGCGCTTGCGGTTGTGCTCTTGCCGGCCGCAAGTCCGCGCACCAGGACCGTGCCTATGCTGGCTGCACCCATGTTGCTGATCTCCGAGAACTTCACAGTAAAGTTATTGGCAGCACCCTCATCCCCCCTATTATATATAGTGGCATTTATCTGTATCAGCTGGCCCTCAACCGGGTTGTTGGTGCTGAATATGATTCCCGATGCATTCACAAGCAGGTCCCTGTGCGTGATTGTGAGGTTTCGCGGAGTTGAATTTCCGGTATTGCCTGCCTGATCGGTGCAATTCACGCTCCAATTGTAGAACCCGTTCGCGAGCACCAGCGTAAAGTTATTTGCACCCATGGCTATGCTGTGATTCACCTTTTTAATCTCATCATTGACAGATAATGTGCAGTTGCTCACATTGGTATATGCATCCGTAACATTGTAGACAAAGACGATTGTTGTGTTTGTTGTGTTCGTGTTGTTTCCTGGTGAAGTCAGTGTTATGTTTGGCGGGGACATATCAAGGATCAATTTCCGTGTGGCATTCAGCGATACCGGGTAAAACCATCTTACTAACGCATCTGAACTGACATTCCATGTTCCCTCTGTTTTGCCGCTCAGGTCCAGGGAGTTGTTCCATATCTTCAGGCTCGCATTTACCGTGAGATTGTATACCATGCTCGTTCCGTTGTTTCCGGCATAATCAAAGCACTGCACATGCCAGAACAGCTCCTGGTTTGACAGCGTAACAGTAAAGGTCTGCCCTGAAGCCTGCTCGACGCTTGCATGTGCTGCCTGGAATCCGTTCTTAATGAAAAGTGAGCAGTTCTTCAGGTTCAGGTCCAGGTTGTCTGTCACATTGTACCTGAACGGAACCCGGTCAGAGGCATCAAACACAGTGCTGTTCTTGGGGGTCATCAGAGACACATTCGGAGGAGTAAAGTCAACGTAGAAATCCAGTGCCGCGGGAACATGAGAAAGCCCGCCTTTATCAGTGCAGTTGACTGTCCAGTTGTGGTAGCTCTCCCTCAGGCCTGTGAGCGTGAAATTATTTGTATCTGCAGTGCTGACTGGCGTAGAGTTGGATTGGTTGTATGTCCCGTCAAGATAGAGTGAGCAGCCGGCAAGCCCCTTGTCATCAGCTACATTATAATACACTGTTGCATTGCCCGTTCTCAGGTATGTGCCCTCTGCAGGTTCGCCAAGCGCAACTACCGGGGCGGCATTGGTCACACTGACTGTCAGCGTTCTCGTGCTCGAATTCGCAGTATAGCCGTTCTCATCTGTGCAGTTGATGCTCCAGTTGTATGCGGCGTCGTTCAGCGTGGCTGTTATGGTTTCCAGGCTGTTCTCTGCAACAGCACTGTCTGTTTTATTGACCTTGCCGTTAACTATCAGTACGCAGCTGACGATGCCCGCGGCAGTATCATTGGCCTTGTACTTGAAGTCAACCTGCTGGACAGTTATCCAGGTTGCCCCTGGCGCCGGGCTCTGAAGGTATATATTGGGAGGGCTTGTGTCAATGCCGATGGTGTAATTCGTTGCATTAAACGAGGACTGGCCGACCGAGTCATTGCACCACACGTTCCAGATATATGATCCCTCGGAAACCTCCACTTCCGCAAACACATTCAGCTGATTGTTCTGCGGCGTCTCGTTCGTCTGGTTAAGGCCCCAGCCGCCCCAGCTCCCCCACAACTGGCACGAATCCAGGTTGTCATCCAAAGGCGTATACTTAAATTGCACAATACCGTCAAGATCAAAGGTATCGTTTTCCGGATCCTCGAGCCGGATCAGTGGTTGGGTGTTATCGGAGCTCACCTGGGTCACATTCTCCAGTGAGATGCTGAAGGTGTCATTCAGGACGCAATATATGCTATGCGCAGCATTATTGACCCAGGGCAGTGTGAAATTGCACCATCTTTCGCCTGAACCCATGGGCCCTTCGCAGAGATTATAGACGCCGCTGGCATTTCCGCATTGCAGCCTGAGTGCATCACCTTCAGTATCGGCGGCATTCAGTGTTGTTATGTTAATCATATCGCCGAATGTTGCAAGAGCTACATCCGGTGTTATGTTATTCATCCTTGGCTCATTATTAACATAAAAGGGGCTTCCGGCAGTCCCGCTGCCATTATGATAAGGTGAGCATTTTTCTGAATCGCACACAAAGATCCACCAATTGTATGCCCCGGACTTGCCGGTTGTGGCAGAATAGGCACACGATGCCAGGGTGTTGTCACTGGCAAAGTCCTGGCAGTATTTCGCGGCATCCCCGCCTGAGCATGTGGACGGGCCCGCAGGTTTAACGCTATTCATGCACACCAGCATCTTGTAAGTCGCATCATTGTTCGGGTCTTTGGCAGTCACAGTAAAATTCACCAGTTCGCCCGCCTGGGTGGGTGACGCTGCAGACGATCCAAGGTCAGACGGTCCGGTCACGACAACCGGAGCCCCCTTGATGGTCCAGGCATTGACTGTCTCTGTATCCGGATCGCACAGGCCGCCTGCATCGCAGCAGGTTGCATAATCACCAGAATGCGTCCCGGCATACACGGGAGTGGCATTGAACCTGCAGACCGGCGACGCAGAGGCTGAATTCGAGCCGTTGCACACAATCTCAGCTGCCGGGGTTGATGTGTTGCAGAATGACGCTGATGCATTGCATACGAGCAGCCGGAATGTGTCCCCTGGATTTGTGCATGTCGCAGAAAACGTAATATTGTTATTCTCAAAAATAGGTCCGTTATTTGTCACCGCAGTCTTTATATCTGCCGGAGCCCTCACCGTCACAGTATAGTTGTATCTGGACACATTGGACAATCCGGAACCATCATTGCACCGGACATTCCAGAGATAAATGCCGTCATCAGGCGATACCGAAAAATTAAGGACTGCACCCTCGGTGGGGCTCTGAATGGTCTCATTTGGCGCCCAGGCCGAGGTAAAGTTGGCCCACAAGGTGCAGTTCAGCAGGCTGCCGTCGGGGTCATTGGCTGTAAAGTTGAAGCTTACCGGGGTGCGGTTTACCAGCCCATTAATTGGCGGCGAAATCAGGCTCACATTAGGTGGCATTGGCGGAGTGTAGTTGATCTCCATGCGCACATAGTCATAGTCAATAGAGTCGTCATTGGATGATGGGCCGTCACCCAGGTTTGTTGCCTTGACATTAACATAGTTCAGGTTGCTGCAGTTTATGTCGCTTACCGCTCCCCCGGTTGTTGAAATAAAAGACATCAGGCCAACAGTTGCGGTCTGCTCACTGCCTATGAGCGACCTGTCAGACAAGCCGTCTTTTGAGGTCCATAGCTGAAGGCTGTTCTCAGGAGCCACCCTGTTGTACAGAGCAGTGACATTGACAACCACCTTTACAGATTTGACTGTTCCTGAGCATAATGGCGTATATGAATAGTATTTGTTTGTAACCACATTCCATTTCAGCTGCTGTGTCCCGCTCTGCAGATTTGACGAGCTCCAGGTGCTCAGCGCATCGCTTGCAATCATCCAGTCGCGCTGCTCAGAAAACGCCCCAATCTGCAGCCGGCCCAGGGTGAACAGATAGGGGCTCACATCAGGCGCATCAAAGGAATAGGAAAATGAATATGCCCCCCCTTTGACGAACTCCGCGCTCCATGTCAGCCTTTTGACTTCACCTTCAGCAGAAACGTCAAGCCCGGGCTGAGGTTCGATTGAAAAACCAGATGGCACATACTCATAGACCGGCCCCGAATAGTCCCTATTTGCCCTGATGCCAATATCCATAGTATACGGCACCAAAGGATAGATCCTGGTCGGCCCGTGCCTTGCCACATCAAAATCAACATCCTCCCTCACGCTGAACTGATCCGCTATTGACCTCCGGCCGTTCGCTGTAAAGGCAGTCAGGTTCAGTGCATAAGTTCCTGTGCCGGATACTGAGTAGTTGGCATAGTAATCCGGAAGCATCGTCACACCCAGAACCTGGCACTCCGGGCTCCTCCTGACCATGCCGTTTGCAGTTGAGAGGACTGAGCTCCTGCCCAGCGGGTCAGTAACTGCCAATACAACCTCTGCATCGCACACCATATGGCCCGCATCATCAAGAACGGCAATGCCAATCTGTGCAGTCTCATCAGGCAGGTATATTGATTTGTGCGTATTCAGGGCGAGAACCCCCCAGCTGAAATTCCTCTCAACTTCATACTCCTGGCCGTCAACTGTCAGGTTCACAAAGAGCGTGTACCTGCCCGGCCTGATATCCCGGGTACCGGGAAGAGTGATTGTGTATCTTCCGGGCTCAGTCTTCTCAATATGCGGCATAACGCGGGATGCTGTCCCGTCAGCACGCGCCACAGCCGATCTGATCACCTCATACGCAGAGCTATATGAGCCCCCCTCTGCACCAGGCTGTCCGGTAAAAGACTGAAGTCCGGCTGTTCCAATGTACTCAAGCTCGGAGACGATCGCCTCGCCCATCCTGAAATTCTGTTTCATGCTTAATGATACGCCCTCAACCCGGATGTCGGGCTGCCCGAATCCAATTATTTCACTCCCTGCCCCTACCTTGATCTCGAAATACTGGCCCTCATAATCGAACACGGTCAGACTTACATTTTCATACCCCCGGGAGCGCTGATGCGAGATGACATACCTGATATCACCCAGGACAGAAATGGGCTGTACCTGGCCTGAATTATGGCTGAACTCCACATAGAGGTTCCCGTCCGCTATTGATTTAGTATGCACGGTAACGTCAAATTCCGGGTCATCCTTCAGCTTGTTGTGGCTGCCCGGATCGGCCGGGCCGGGTTCAGATCGCCGCCCGCCGGATTCTCCAGGCAGCGCTGCAGCAGATTCCCTGGCTAAGACAATGCCATAGTCTATGGGCCTTGTGCTCAGGACCCTCCCCGATGCAACCCGCGGGACTGAATAATTCAGATGGGTGGCATTGACCGGCTCAGCATAATGGGACTTTACAGAAACAGTGTCATCCGGAATCCCCGGTTCAGGGAAAAAAAGCCGGCCGAGCAGGTGCTTAAGCATCCGCACAATAAACGATTCGCGTACCGGATCGCCGTGCCCCTGGTTATCTGCCCCAGCTCCGGTGACGGCCACCTCAGCCTCGGTGCCGGCGGCATAGCCAGGTGGGTTAAATCTGTCTGACAGGTATCTTGACGGCCTGAAATCAGGGTCAATTGCGGGGTCAACAAGTTCCACTGTGTAATTAGTCCCATTGGGCGAGTGGAATGTTGCATTAACCTTGGCCATATAGCTATAGTTAAGGGTGCTGTCAGATTCTGGCCCGAACGACTTGAGGAACTCTTGGATGTGGGCTATTTGGCCGGCTCCGTACATAAGGTCAGGCAGCTCACCGGAGAACCTGAATGACAGGTTCAGGCCGCCGTAGACAAGCACAGTGCCGGTACCATTCACAATATAGCTGCCCGACTCAGCCCACCACGTGTAGTTGCCGGCGTACAGCTTGTTTCCTGTTGAATCCCTGCCGCTGAAATTAATGGCAGCGTGGCCTGTAGAGTTGCTCTCTACGCTCCCCAACAGGATATCATCGTTCCCGGATATGGCGGGATCCGTCAGGTTGGCTCTGAACTGGACTGCCTGGCCGCTCTTGCCGTCGCTCAATTGCATAACCAGCGTGGTGTTATCAGGGGCTGAACTATTGTAGCTATCCCTGTCAATTTTATAATCCCGGGAGGGGCCCCTTGGATTGATATAAACAGGGGGCTCCACAATAAGCCTGAATTCAACGGAAGCCCCGGTCCTCCCCACCATGTCTGTGCAGTTCACGCTCCAGTTGTATGAACCGCCGCCAAGGTAAACATCTATTGTCTGGTTGACATCTCCTGTAATGGTCTGGTTGGTTGTATTGGCCTTCCCGTTCAGGACCAAGGTGCAATTAGCTATTGACGTAATAACATCACTGGCATTGAAGATGAAGTCAACAGTCTCCGGTGTTATAAGGGCCGTCTGATTTTTGGGTGATGAAATGTTGACAGCTGGCGGCGTCAGGTCAACAGTGAAATCCCTGGTTTCCGAAGTCTTTGTAAAGCCGGATGACTCATTGCACGTAACATTCCACTGGTGGCTGCCTTCTGAAAATCCGGATACTGTCCGGTTCGCCGGGATTCCGCTTGCTGCAGCAATCTTGCTTACGTTGACTTTTCCGTCTATAGTCAGGTTGCATGTAAGTCCGCGCCCCAGGTTATCGGCTGCCGTGAAGTTGAACATCTGCGTGCCAGAGGAGGTATTGAACCCCTGGACCGGATAATTCGGGTCCACTGTGGGTCCCGTCGTATCAACATAGAGCGTATAGTTGGTATTGTTCCATCCGATATTTGTTGCATTGTCATAGCACCTGACATTCCATTTATAATTCCCGTCGTTAAGGCTAATTGGGTCGAATGTGGCCGCAACACCCGACACCGGGCTTGTGTTTGTCTGGTTGCGCATCCACACCCCGGTAAAGTTTGCCCATAGTGTGCAGTTGACGAGATGATTATCTGTGGCAGTGTACCCGAAAATGACGGCCCCTGATGTGTCAACGGCATAATCATTGGGTGTATCCAGGGATACTTTCGGCTTTGTATTATCGGTTGTATAGATGTATCCGCCGGTTGTGTAGTTGTTAACAGCCCTGTCAAACGCAATAACACGCCAGTGCCAGACGGTATCTGCGCCCCATTGGGACAGCACCCTGTATGAGCTGTTCGTGGAACTGGCAATTTTGTATCTGTATTCCGGGGATCCAAAGTCCTGGTTGTTATCAACCTGCACAGTGTAGTTCCTGAAATTCTGGTCGCCGGAATCAGACCAGTCAAGAAGCGGTGTCCTGTTTGTGCTGACTGTATTGTTCTTGGGGGAAACCGGGCTGAAGCCTGCTGGAGCAGTCTTGTCCACTGTAAAGTTCCGGGGCCCGTTCCCTGCAGTCCCCTCGTTATTCTGTTCATCTGTGCAGTTTATAGTCCAGTTATAGGTTGCATCAGCCAGGTTTGTCAGTGAAAAGTTGTTAACAGCGCCATCAATCACCGCTGTCTGGTTGGATTTGTTAAGCTTATGATTGAGGATCAACGAGCAGTTGACCACCCCGGATAGCGCATCAAAGGGAGTATATGAAAAATTTATCCTGCCGTCCTTATCATAATGGCCGTTTACCGGGCTGTTAAGCGTGATGGCAGGGGGTTCCGAGTCTGCTGCAATGGCAATCGTAACATTATAGGTGACCGAACTTCCCGTCCTGCCCACCAGGTCTGTGCAGTTGATGCTCCAGTTGTACTGCCCGTTTCCGAGTGTTCTCGAGAAGTTCTGCGAAACGTTTTCCCTGACAGTTGTGTCAGCGGCGCCGTCAATAGCCTTGTTTATGACCAAAGAGCAGTTGGCTGCAGACGTAACAGCGTCTGTAACATTATAGACAAAGACAATTGTGTTGGTTGCATCCTCCAGGGTATTGTTAAAGGGCGCAACGAGCGACACAACAGGTGCGCTCAGGTCAATCCCAAAGGTTCTTGTCTCAGAAGTGTTGACATTAGGCACATCATCCCAGCAGGTGGCGTTCCACCGGTGCATGCCCTCACCAAACCCTGAGACTGCCAGAGTCTCTGCAGCCCCTGAATCAGCATCAATAACTGCCGTGTTATTGACCCTCCCGTCCACTGTGATATTGCACGACAGGTTCGAATCGAGGTTGTCAGATACTGTGAAATTGAATGTTATCTGCGCAGCAGAGGTGTTATAGTAATCCATTGGGGCGTTTATCTGGACTGCGGGCTTGCTGTCATCAACAGTAACGTTCAGGTTCACGCTATTGTTTGAATTTCCTGCAGCATCTGTGGCAACGAAATTGAGTATGCAGTATCCCTCGCCGCATCCCATGCCGGCTGCCGTCTGGACCGTCCACCAGCGATCGCCGGTCTGTGTCATGGGCGTTCCGTTCATGAAAACCGACGCAACGCCGTTCGTGTCAGCGGCAAGCACCGAGAAGTTCAGGGAATCGGTGCTTCTCACCACATTGTCGCTGTCATTCGTATCAACGCCCGCCACACCAGGATTCCGGTCGTCAATTATGATCTGAAATGTCAGGGTGTTGTTCGTGTTGCCCAGGTCATCTGTCGCAGTGAAGCGCAGGGTGCAGTTGCTATCAGACTGCGTACAGCCAAGGCTGGCAGCAGTTGTGGCGAGATCCCATACATCCCCGCCCAGGTCTGACATCGGCAGCACAGTATCATTTCCCAGAGTGACAGAAGAAACCCCGTTCTCATCACTGGCCGTAACATTTATGCGAATACTGTCTGCCTTCCTTACCACCCTGTCGCTGTCATTGATCCGCGGGCCAGTTACAGCAGGCCCGAGATCATCAACAGTAACCTGAAGTTTGACAGTGGCGTTTATGTTCCCGGCGGCATCTGTAGCAGTGAAAATGAATGTGCAGTTGCCGTCAGTTGCCGTGCACCCGAGGGCTGATGCCGTTGTGTTCACCTCCCACGCCCCGCCACCCTTATCAGTCATTGGGACTGTGCTTTCATTCGAGACAGTTACGTTTTGTATGGCATTGGTATCAGCTACGCTAACATTAAGCCTGATCCCCTCAGAGCCCCCGAATATCCGGACTGATTTGTTAACCCGGGGATTTGATACCCTGGGATTCACATTGTCTATCGTAATTACAAATGTCTCAGTGCTGTTCACATTGCCCACTGCATCTGTTGCAGTGAAACGAAGGGTGCAGTTGCTGTTGACCTGTGAACACCCCATGGATAATGCTGTGGCATTAGCCTCCCAAACGCTGCTGCCTAAGGCGGTCATCTGTACCGTGCTGTCGTTTCCCACGGTAAGGCTGGCAATATTGCTTGCATCTGTTACAGTTACATTGATCCGGAGCACTGATCCGCCCTGTACAATGCGGTCTGACTTGTTCACATACGGGTCAGTAACCCGCGGGTTGACATCATCAATGATAACAGAAAACCGTTCCGTGCTGTTGACGTTTCCGGCAACATCTGCTGCTGTGAAGGTCAGTATGCAGTTCCCGTCAATGGTAGTGCAGTCAAGGGTATCTGCGTCTGTTATGACCTCCCAGACACTATTGCCAATATCAGCCATCGGCACCATGCTCTCATTTGCCACAGTAACATTCAGAATGGCGTTTGCATCAGTTACAGTAACATTCAGCCGGAAAGTGTCGCTGCTCCTTATGGCAGCATCACTGTCATTTATCTGTACGCCATATACCCTTGGGTTCACATCATCTATGGTAATCTGAAGAGTGACCGAGCTGTTCTGGAGGCTGACATTATCAGTCGCAGAGAAGCGCAGGGTGCAGTTGGAATCCACCATGCCGCAGCCCAGATCAGACGGGATAGTAATCACTTGCCAGGCATCTGATGCGCCGATTCTGCCCATATACTCGGTGGTACCATTATAGACGCTGACATTCACAACGCCGGAACCGGAATCAGACGCAGTCACATTCACCCTGATGCTGTCTGTACTCCTCACAATCAGGTCAGTTCCGTTGATCCGGGGCTTTGTCACCCTCGGCTTCAGGTTATCCGCCGTGATGTTTATCAAGTATTGGCCTGAGACAGAAAAGCTGTCGTTGAGAACGCAGAATATGCTATGCTTCAGGTTACCCGAGTGATTGAACTGGACGACGCAGCTCTGGTCTCCCGCTGCGTATAATCCTATACACAGGTTCGCAGTCCCGCTCTTATTGCCGCACTGTATCCTCAGGTTATCACCCTCCAGGTCACTCGCCCCGGCGGTGGTAATATTGATATCATCGTTCTGTTTTGCAAAGCTTACATTTGCATAGGCAAGGGTAAAGCCGGGAGGGTTGTTAACATAGAACGGGCTTCCTGTTACCCCCGTGCCATTAGCTCCATCTGAGCAGAGTATATCCCCGGCAGTCGCATTGTCGCATGCAAAGGCATACCATGCATAAGCACCTGAATCTGTGACAGGGACAGTTGTGTAGCTACAGCCCGCCTCTGTCCCGCTCCCGGATTTTGATGCGCTTGACCAGCAGTATTTAGAATAACCGAACTCACAGTCGCCCTGGCCGGGGTTGGTCGCATTAGTTGGACACACAAGGATATAGTAATCATCGCCGTTGGGGTCATCTGCAGTTATTGTAAACGTAACATCGCTTCCCGCCTGAGTGGGCGCACCCGCATCGGAGCCCTGGTCAGATGGTGCAACAGTTGTTGAGGGCCCTGACTCCACCTTCCATGTGTTTACGCTGACAGGTGCAGGGTCGCACAGGTCGCCGTCATCGCAGCATACCGCCTTATCCCCGGCGTGGCTTCCCTTATGGCTTTCACCAGTTGTCAGGGTGCACGTTGGGCCCTCTGAAGTCCCGTCTATCCCCTCGCACACGACCTCTGCAGCAGGCGTTGTTGTGTCGCATACAATTGCAGACGCGTTGCATACCAGAAGCCTGAAACTGTCTCCCGGATTGGAGCATGTTCCGGCAAACTCGATCGGAGCACCCATTGCAACAGGCCCGTCGTTTGACACTGTCCCTGTTATGTTTGGCGGTGCAGCAACTGTCACAGTATAATTCGTTGTATACCAATCGCTGAGCCCGCTGTTGTCAAAGCACCTGACGTTCCACTTGTATATGCCGTCATTCGGGCGGCGTGTGAAGTTCAGCGATTTGCTCTCCGCCGGGCTGTACCTGGTTTGTATTTTTGCCCAGGAACTGCTGAAATTCGCCCACAACGAGCAGTTATTCAGGACACCGTCTGAATCCGCAGCCGTGAAGTTAAAGTTGAAAGGCGTGACCAGCACAGTATCCCCGTTCCCCGGCGTGTCAAGGGATATTACCTCAGGTGCAGCAGTCTCAGTGAAATTGATCTCCAGCAGCATCAGGTCAACATCGCACAGCTTATTGCCGGCCACGGAAGATGATACGCACTTATACTGTATCCACAAATCCTCAACCTGGGCCTCTGTAGTTATGCTGGAAATTATCCTGCTGTCGGTTGCCCAGACATCGTCGCCAAGCTGTGAAAGGTCCGGAGCGAGCTGCGCAAAGGATCCTGTGCCGTTGTATGCAACCTCCTCATCAGTCACCCTGAGATTATAGTTATTCCTGTGCACAATCCACAATTTTGCGGATATGCCGACAGATCCGTCAGTTATGTCAGAAACGAAATGAGCATAGAGGTAAACCGAAGTGCCGTCAGTTACCACAGTCCCATAATTGATGCCGTCCGCAGAATCCAGGTCTGACGGCGTGCATGATGAATCTGGTACCGGATCATCATCTATATAGCAGGCTGCAGCGGTGTAATTTGTCACCGGATCAACTGCCAGGTACCAGGGCCGCGCCTCAACAAAGATTGTTTTTGGTGTGCCGACCCGTGAGGGGCCGACCTCATAGAGTTCAGGCGTTATGAGCGGAGGCAGCGCCGAATATGAGACATTCGAGTTGTTGACCAGGTTGAACCACGTGAGCTCACGGCGATTTCCCTTGGTTGTCTGCTCCGCACCCCCTGGATTGGTTACAGTGAAGTTTACCGGCAGGGTTTCAGTAAAATTGAAATGGCTGTCGTTTGTATAAGTGACTATCCTCACTTCCGATCCAAACGGACCTTTCCAGGGGTCTGTTGTGACAGGCATACGCCTCAGGATATCAAATTCATAATATTCCTTCACGCTGAAATATGAGAGCATTGTGCTGTTGACGTCCGGGGCGCGGGCAGCGACCTCCATTGAGTAGTTGCCCGCAAGCGACGTTTTGTCATATTCTGCTTCATATATGCCCCTCTCGGTCTCAGCTACCCCGCCCCCGTTCGTGGAATACCGGTATAAGGTCCCGTTGGGGCCGGTTACATTGAGGAAGACATCTGCTGCCGGCACAAGATGCCCCCTGGTGTCCAGGACGACAACCACAATCTCGGCAGTCTCACCGGGGTGATAAATCGACCGTCTCGTGTTGATCGAGGCAAGCCCGGTTTCAGCATAGGCAGGATCCTCAGGGCTTAGGTGGATGTCATATTCCTCGCCCGGACTGATATCCATTACCTTCCTCCACGATCCAAAGCATTTCTGCAGCGTGAAATTCCAGTCCCTGCATTTCCAGAGCTCCTTTCCCGATGCAACACTTGTCAGGGTGCCGTTTGTGAAGTTAAGGTCTGACGGATCAACAGAGAATGCCTTGAGGACATTCTGGCCGGCCTCCCCTGAACTTGCTCCGATCTCAGCCCCTATGTCCTCAATCTCCTTATCGGGCACATCATCAATCTTCAGGTCAATTGTCTGGTTGGCCTTGGCCTGCAGGTTGTTGATAACGAGCTTTTTGATTTTTAAAGTGTCGGCCTTGCCATCAAACTTCATCTCTACCTTGTAGGTATTATTTGCCACCTCCTTGATCCGCTGCTGCGTCACCCTGCGGGCAACTGTCGTGTTCCCAGCATCCTTGAACTGGATGACTATCGGATCCTTAAGCTCGCGGGGCGGCCTGATGTTGGCAAACCTGATGTAATGCTGCTCCAGGGTCGTAATCCATACCTTCTCAGGCTCGGGTATATCAACAGCAACAAATTGAGACAGCATTGAATCAGAATGGCCGCTGCTGTCGCTTGCTGTGCAGTTGAATCTCAGGGATTCCGGATACGGCTCGTCAAGGGAATAAGGACAGATGCCTGCCGGATTATTCCGGCACAATTCATCCCATATCTGGCCGTTTTGCATGCTGATGCTGTATTTCAGAGAAGAATCTACCGCATCCTCTGCAGTACAGCTGACCTCCCCCTCCGGGAAACCGATAATGGCCTGGCCCGTATCAAGCGATATTATTCTGGGCCCGGTATTGTCAGTAACCGTCTGCTGAATGGATGATCTGCGTGTAAACTCACCATCACCTACATCAACAGCTGCGTAGCAGTCTGCACCCTCCGGACAGGTGGCAGCCGTATTGGCTGTGTCCCAGATACAACTGCTATTCCTGCCCCGGCATAGCATGACCGGAGACGTCATCGCGGAATTATCATCAATAAAAAATGAATATGTCAGCTCATTGTTCTCAGGGTCGTAGCTCTCTGAGGCATCGAGAAGACAGCTGCCGCCCACAATCGGCGCCGTATCAATAAGCCTGGGGATTGGCGGCGAATTAGTAATTGTTGCATCCTTCTTGGCCTTTGGCTTATCCCCTGATGCAATTTCACCAGCCACATCGGTCAGGTTGACCTCTGTCAAGTTGCCTAGGATGTCTATTATAATCCCCGGCTGCTCCACAATAATCTCTTCAGCCGCCCCGCGCGAATCTCTGACAACCATGCCGGTAGGGCCCACAACAGACTCAAAAACCCGGATCAGGAACCCGACAACGCGGTTCCAGATGGCTTTTGCCAGGGAAGGCTCAGCAGGTTCCCCGCCTGCAGGAGGATCATACGTAACATTTGACTGCGCAATAAAGCCGAAATCAGTACTGGATGAGCTAAGCTCCACCACAAACGACTTCACCTCATTTGCATAGAACGTCTCCCATCTGCACTGTATGCTGTTGCCCATAATCTTTGCCGCACTGCAGCCCCCGCCGATCTCGACAATCTCTGCATCGCCATGATAACTCCACGTGAAAAATGTGGGATACTCCACCACTGACTTGTCACCCAGGTTCCTGACCGTAAACTCCACCGGATACACCGTATCATTTGCAAGGATGCGTGTCAGTCCTGCATCCCCGTTAAAGGCATCAATCTCAACATCAAAGAATGCCTTAGAGGTGTTGACCTCAACATCATAAGGCACCAGCTGGAAATATCTGGCATGTCCGTCAGAATAATTGACTGAGGTCCTGAATGTGCTCCGCATGGGTGTGGCAGGCGCCCTCAGGCTGTAATTGACCGTTATCAGCTGATTCGGCTGCATAGCCCCCAGTCTTATCAAAAGCCGGTTTTCATGGACTGTGGCGTCAGGAGGCGCATCATGCACAGCCCAGCCATCAGGAATAATCTCGGTAATGAGAACATGACCGGCATCAGGCTGCGGGTTCCAGATCATCAGCCTTACAGGCACTGCTTTTCCCGTCCCGGTGCCCGAAGCCTGTTCCCTCACCACCTCCAGCCCTGTGAATCCGGATACATTGGAATCGGGAGCAGCTGAACCGGGATCATCTGCTGCAATCGCCGGCCCCAGTTCGCTCGCGACAGCGTCCGCACCCACCACATAACCGATTAATGCACCACTTACATTAATTAAACTGTGTCCTTTATTAATTAATTTACTACTTAAATTATTAAAGTTATGTAATTCACTATCCGCTGAACCACCCGCACCTACAACGAAGTCCGCCCTGCTGAGGACCAGTCCCCCGCTTAGCAGCTCTGCAGAATAACCGCCCGGCCTGGTCAGCTGAAAAGTGACCTCGGTTTCATCTGTCCTCCAGTAGCTGTAGCTGAGCATGGCAGACGATATCCGGACCTCATATGAGGTGTTTTCCAGGTTGCGCAGCATTAAGGTCAGATTATCCCCCACGGCATAATCCTCCCGGTCAGAGACAATCCGCGGCATCCTCTCTGATGCTGCATCAGTCGCATCAATAACATCTGCGCTTGTGAGGCCGACAGCCACCCCCTGCGCATCAGTCAGCTTGAAAACATAGCGCCCGGCAGTGCGGGGTATGAATTTAATGGCCTGGTCCGGGACGTCAAGGAAGCGGTAGCTTTCAAGATCGGAATACACGTGCAGAATGTGGCCCGGATATGTTTTTCCCAGGGAAAGTATAATTGGGTCCCCCACCAAATATTCGGCCTTGTCTGCCGCAATGGAGACATAGGCCGGATTGGCTGCATCCGGAGCCGGCCTGCCAACAGTGAAATTAATTTCGCTCAGGATTCTATAGGAGGTGCCATTCACCGCCTGCACATAGTAGATGCCCTCATCCCGCGGCCTGAAACTTATGCGCTGGCCTGCTGACTCCATAAACGTATACATGTCATTTCCGTGGATGATGTCAATTTTGGCGTCCGCTGTCACATTTGCCATGATGATTACGGCTTCATCAGGAAGATAATGACTCCGCTCTGTGCAGAGCCGTCCGCATGGCAGCGCCAGGCTGTCGGCTGAGCCCAGCATGAGCATCATCATCGCTATGAAGACCAGCGACACTTTCAGTTTCCATATGCCTGTTTTTGTCCTCATACCAGCTCCACAAAAAACTCAACCATAGGGACATCATCCTGATAATAGCTCTTCAGCCGTGAAGGGACCCTCATCTCAAAATCTGCAATGCCGTACTGCCCCTGCTTCGTCCTGTTGATGCGGCTTACAAACAGTACATCCTCACTGCCGTTGTACTCGCTGTCCGTGAGATCATCGCTTGCATCCCATAGGATGCCGGTTGTAAAAGATGTACTGCCTGAGCTGTTGGCCACGGGCACATCATCGATGTTATTATTAATGACCAGAAGGGTTATTGTCTGCATCGGCGAGCCGCCGTAAGTATATGTGCTGTTCACGGAATCCGCATAGCCGGTGGTGTTCAGTTTACGGTCAAGGTCCTCAAAATCATCAGCGGCTGCCGACCCCCCGACATCCACACCAAGCGCACTGATATTGGACCATCTGATTGAACTCTCCGAATCTGCCGCATAGGTGTTCCCGTCAAAAAGGGTCGCGGACCATGACAATATGGTATTATTGTTAAAATCCCTGACTGTAAAGTTACCGGTAACATTGCCATAGACCAGGCTCCATGAGCTGACGACAATGCTCCTGTATGCCTTATTGTTGGACTCATTAGTTTCAGACACATTGTTCGGCCTGTCCAGTATCACGTAGATGTCATAGGTACCGATATCCAGGCGCGCCGTGATATTGACTGATTGTGCCTGTCCGGAATCAAGCAGTGCAATTGTCCTGTTTCCGTCAATGCGGGTGCCCCCGCTGTCCGGGTCCCCGTCATAGAACTCAACCGGCACATTTGTCGCTGACCCAGAACCGATATTCACAATGTCAGCAATAATGGTGAAGTTCGCATTCTCCTCAAACCGGGTGACATTGAAGGTGATATTAGCTGACTGTATAAAGAGATCTGGTGGCGTAACATTAAACATGTACACATAGCTGCTGCCGATATTAGAGGCATTGTCCCTGCAGACTATCGACCAGTTGTGCCTGCCAACGGCCAGGTCATTCACTGTCTTCAGTTCAGGTGTCGCATTGTCGGCATAGATGTATGTTACATTGACTGCGCCATTGATTGTCAGGTTGCATATGATTATTGCAGCCAGGTTATCAGTAACGGTAAAATTAAACTGTACATCATTGGCTGAAACATTGGAGTTGTTGCCTGGATAAAAGAGGCTGATTGCCGGCACCGCAGTGTCTACATATATTGTAATAGGACTGGAATTTACCCTGTTTCCTGCCTCGTCAAGAGCCTCCACAACTATCCGGTATGTGCCGTTAGCCAGGGCCGTGAGATTTGCATAGGTGGCCGTTGCATTATTTGCCGTCCCGTTTATGTTGGGGCCACCGTTTACATAAACGGTGAAGTTCTGGACCGGGTCATAGTTGTCTGTTACATTAAATGATATTTCAGGGGTAGCATCACTATACCATGTGTTATTTGCCGTAAGGATCGTTACATTTGGTGCCGACTTGTCCACATAGAGTGTCCTTGCAGAGGTATTGGTGCCCTCATTTCCCACGATATCCGAGCAGTTGACTGTCCAGGCGTAAACATTCTCCGGCAGAGTGTATACCGTAAAGTTGTTCTCCTTGCCCTCGAGCACTGATGTGTTCGTTACATTTCTCACACTATTCAGTATCAGGGTGCAGTTGGCAGTCTGAGTCAGAGCATCGTCAGGAGTATAATAAAAGACAATGGTGCCGTCATCATCATACGCGCCGGTCACCGGATCACCCAGGCGGATGGCCGGCCCGGTGCGGTCCACGGTAAGCACCCTTGAAATGCTCGTGTTCGCATTGCCTGCATCATCCACGCAGGAAACATTCCAGTACTGGGCCCCCTCGCTCAGAGAGCCAACGGTCCTGTTGGCATATGACCCGTTTGACGCATCAAATCCGCTGTCCCTGACAGTCCCGTTCACAGTGAGATTGCAT
The DNA here is from genome assembly GCA_043823195.1 of archaeon. Lineage (GTDB taxonomy): Archaea > Nanobdellota > Nanobdellia > Woesearchaeales > JBDRAZ01 > JBDRAZ01. The sequence continues at coordinate 21,254 of JBDRAZ010000094.1, read as the reverse complement.
GAAAGAGTTGAATCCAGATTATCAGCAACACTGAAATTGAACAGCACCGACTGGCTTGAAGTGTTATAGCCGCCTGCTGGCGCGGCAAGACTTATGTTGGGCGGTGTCCGGTCAATCGTGAAGGCAGCGGTTTTGGTCCGGTTGTTGCCGACAGTGTCATTAGCCCATACCGAGACAGTATATGCCCCCTCCGGATAAGCAGTTGCATTGGAAATGTTTATGAGATCAGTCCAGTTGAAGCTTGCCTTATTGACCGAGAGATTGACGTTGTATGTTTTGATGGCTCCTGTGCTGTTGGTTACATTGTACTCAGATGCCACAAGGTGATCATTCTGCACCCGGATGTCCAGGCGGAAGTCCGAATTCACGGAATCGCCATCAGGGTAGACTATATCGATGCTTGGATTTTTATTGTCCACGATGAACCTGATTGTCACGTTTGCCTTGTTTCCCAGCGTATCATTGGCAAACACAGTCAGGTTAACGTAATTAGTGTCGGAATCATTGTCAATATCCGACCTGGAATACCAGTTCGCATCAAACTGCGGCGCCGGCAGCTGGCCGGACTCAATAAGCTGCGCGGAACTGTTGATTATCGTAAAGCTGGCATTATCAATCCTGCCTATCCCGTCATCTGTAATCGTTGTCATTATGCTGATGGTGTTGCCCAGCACCTCGTTCGGTGTCGGATTGTTTATCGTTATGTCAGGGCCGGTGGTATCGACCAGGATTTCTATTGCTGAAGAATTCTTTCTGTTGCCGGACCGGTCAAGGGCCTCAAGAGTTATGTTGTAGCGGCCGTCAGACAGCCCCGAGAGATTGGCCTTTTCATTGGAGCCGTTGGCTGCAGAGCCGTTTGTATTTTTCCCGCCGTTCACAAAGAAGGTGTAATTGATGGCCGGCGCAAAGTAGTCGGTTATGTTAAACTCTATCTCAGGGGTGGCATCAGAAAAATTTGAGTTGTTAAGCGTTGATATCTGCGGCTCCGGGAGTGCAGTATCAACATAGACCAGTATCCCGCTTGTATTGCGCCTGTTGCCTGCATCATCGCGCGCCTCAACAAACAGCAGATAGGTGCCATTATTCTTTGAGGTCAGGTTGACTGATGCGTTTGTTGCATTGGATGCGAAGCCGGTTACATCAACGGTTCCGTTAACATATACGGAATAATTCAGCACAGAATCCAGTGCATCCGACATGTTAAAGCTGATTTCCGGCGTTGCATCAGAATACCATGTAAGGTTCGCAGTTATGAAATCCGCAAATGGCGCTGTGCGGTCTATAGTGACATATACCGCTGAGCTGTTCTTCAGCCTGTACGTGCCGTTGCTCAGGTTGGCCGCATATGCCTCTACTACGATGGTATGAGAACCTTCAGAGAATGTTATGTTTGCTAGGGTATTATTGCCATCGGCTGTAGTGTTCGATTGGTTAGCCTTGCCGTCGGCAAACACAGTATAATTGATGGTATTGTTGGTATAATCCCGCAGGGTAAAATTGAGCTGCAGCGGGCTGTCTGCCATAGATGACCCATTTACGGGGTAATTGACTATCGACCGTAATATGGAGATGTTCCTGCTCAGATTGTTATTTGTGTAATCCTCTTCAACAACATTGCCGTCCTGGTTGATGGTCACCCAGATGGCATGATACCCCAGGGTTATGTTCCAGTAGACTGTCGTGCTGTTTGTCGACTGGGTGTCAACATACAGCGAGTTGTTGCCTCCTATCTGGTCACCGTTGCTGGGCAGCCCGTCATAAAAGCGCACAGTAACGTTGGACGCAGGAGATCCCCCGATATTGGTTATGGTAGCTGTAATCGCAACAGTGTCATTTTCATCCGGATTGGTGTCATTGAACACAATATCTGAAGAATTCATGGTCAGGTCCGGCACAGTAATGGCAAAAGACCGCGTCTGGCTCGTGTTTATGTTTATGAGGTCATCCCAGCAGGTCACATTCCACTGGTGAGAACCGTTCATGAGGTTATTGACTGTCCAGTTAACTGACAGTCCGCTCGTAACATTGAGGCCTGATTTATTGGTCTGCCCGTCTATGGTCAGGTTGCACGTCAGGTTGGTTGCCCATTGGTCTGTCGGGGTCCAGTTGAAATTCACGTCATCACCGTTCAACTGCTGGCCAGCTCCCGGGTAGCGCAACTCAATGTACGGGCCCAGCGTGTCCACAAACACGTTTTTAGTCACTAGGGAAGACCCTGTATTTCCCGCCCGGTCCGTGCAGTTTATCGACCAGTTGTACTGGTTATCAGGCAGGCCCCTCGAAGTGATGTTATTCTCAGTGTCAACGGCAACGCTCTTATTGGTGACATTCCGGACTCCGTTAAGAATTACTGTACAGTTCGCAATAACACCTGAATTATCGGTTGGCGTATAGAAGAAAATGACATCTGAATCGCTGGTTCTGCTCTCATTAACCGGGTTGCCAAGCTGCAGCGTGGGTTTCTCATTCACGGTGAAATTCCTGTTTGAGCTGGTATTGGTCCTGTTAACCAGGTCACGGCAGGTGACATTCCACCAAAACAGCCCATCCGCTAGGCCGCTTACCGTGTAATTCGCATTGCTGCCGTTGGTAGTATTGATTTCCTGTCCATTCCTTACAGTCCCATTGACTGTAAAATTGCAGAGCAGGTAAGGAGCGAGGTTATCTGTAACGGTAAAGTTCAGCCGTACTGTGCTGTTCGCCGAGGAATAGCCGGGCGCCGGATAGGTCAGCGTGATGTTTGGGCTTCTCAGATCAACATAGAATACCTCCTCAGATGCAGTGCCTACAGACAAAGCCTCATCGGTGCAGTTGACAGTCCAGTTGTGCCTGCCCTGTGATATGTTCACCACAGCAAAGCTATTTGAGCCGCCTTTATTTATGGCAGTCTGGTTGCTCATGTTGTATTTGCGGTCAATTATCAGGCTGCAGTTCAGTATCCTTGATGAATCATCCGCAGTATAGGCAAAAGTCACTGAACCGTCATCATCCCAGTTATTGGGTGCGACAGGACTCTGCAGCTCAATTTCCGGAGGGCCGGTATCTGTGCTGAAGCTCCAGGTTGCAGATGAGTTGATATTTTCCGCCTCATCTATGCAGGTAACCCTCCAGGTGTATGCTTTCTGGACACTGAGGTTTAATGTCATGTTGTAGGAGTTTCCTTCAACTGCATACACCGTCTGGTTTACGGTTCCGTCAACAGTCAGGTTGCAGGTCAGATTTGTATCCATGTTATCGGCTGCAGTGAAATTAAAGAGGATCTCCGGTCCGTATATCTGCCGGTATTATTGGGGGTGTGCAGCTGGATGCCCGGATAGGCCAGGTCAACCTTTATTGTCTTCTCAATTGATCCCCCGACATTCCCCTCGGCATCTGTGCAGTTCACGCTCCAGTTGTAAACGCCGCTTGTGAAATTGCCAAAGGTTATGGTGCCCCACTGGCCGATTGCCGGATTGGCGGCTGTAGCGTTGATTGATCCGTTTGTTATGAGGGTGCAGTTCCTTATGGTCGGGTTGTTGTCAGTAACATGGTAGCCAAAGGTTATGTTCGTGAAATTGAGCCACCCCTCAGGCGTGCTTATGTTGACTATCGGGTCAGTCGCATCAGGCGCAACCTGGTATTTGGTGTAGCCCAATCCCCGCCTGTATAGCGGCTTTGTTGCATAGGCAACTGCGCTGTACCAGCCCGCGGTCTCATTGTATGAACTCCAGATGAAGTGAAGGTAGCCGTCTGCGCCGCTTGCTGTCTCGTTCCTGCGGATATGCTCCTGCCCCGGCCTCCCGGTAACTGAAACAGGTGAATACCTGGAATTTGTCAGGTTCTCGGCAGTCTTGGTATCATTGACTGGCGAAAATACCATCCAGGCCCTGACATTATAGTCATCCTCAGCAATAATGTCAGGATCGCTGATATTCCCGTAGAAGCCAATCAGATCTCCCTCAGGATAATCCTGGGTGCCTCCGTCAAAGATCGTGATGCCCTTATTCTTCTCCGCATCATTGATCCTGAAATATTCAAGGTATGCGTTTATTGAGCCATTGAAGCCCGCTTCAGAATACCATGGGCTGGAATAATAGGTATTGCCCTGCGTCCACCTGGGTACATAGTTGTTATACCGATGGGTCAGGTTTAAGCTCTTTGAGCGGCCCTGGTCCATGTAGCTGTCCCAATTGGTCGCATTATCAATAATATATGCAAACCATACGTTCTTCAGCTTAAGATCTATTGACTGAGCAGTCCCGAAATGTACATAAACTGAACCCCTGGCATAGGCCCTCTCATCAGTGAACCAGACGGTGTAGTTCAAGTCTGCATCCGCCTTGCCGTTATTGGTTACATTGCCGGGTATCCGGATCTTGGCAACAACAGGCCCGATTGTGACTGTGCTGAACTCGCTGGTGTTAAGGTAATGGTTCTCGGCCACGGCAAATGGGACAACGCCTGAGTACCTGTTGGAAAGCTGCGTGGCATTGACTGTTATGTTCCATAAGCTTCCCGCACCCTGATAACCCATGTTCTTGCTCTTGATGGCCCGGCCTGCGGAGAATTGCAGCACCATGGAATTCCTTTTGTATGAAATCCTCAGCCAGTCAGCAGTAAGATTCGTCCCGTTAAATGTTACATTCCTCCCCACCCCTGAATAGGTATAGTTGTATCCTGGGTAAGATGGTGCGGGTTTGGGATTATCTATCGTGTCGAAATAGATGTGGTACAAGCGCACCCCATTCGGCGGGGTGGACCCGTTCATAATCCAGTAGACTGTCCCCAGGGCATTTGCGCTGGCATTATAGCCGGTCCCCTGGTCAAACTGGCTTACAATCTCTACAGTCTGGTTGCCGGCCCATTCAATGACCCTGACCGAATTGGGATCAAAGGTTCCTGATGACAGGCCAAGCTCATCTTTTATTACACTTGTGAAGTTTACATCATATTCAATCAGCTCATCATAGCGGGATACATTTGTGGCATTCGCCGCTGCAGGGATTCGGTACGACCAGGAGGCGTTCCACCATGATGCCGTGGTATTGCCGCGCACCAAATCAAAGACAATAGAGGCATTGACCGGGAAAGAATCGTTGTCTGTTGCATTCACGCTGATGCCAACAGTAAGCCCCTGCTCAAAAGCGGTCCCGTTCGCCGTCACATTCACCAGGAGTTTCTTCAGCAATATTATGGACAGGTTATGGATATCGCTTTGCCGGGTGTTGGGATAGGGGGCATTGTCGGTGCAGTTGATGTTCCAGAGGAAATTACCCACCGGCAGCGTGAATGTGAAGTTATGTACCACGTTGTTGTCGTTTGCTATGCTTTTGTTGGTCTCGTTAACCTTGCCGTCAATTATCAGGCTGCAGTTTGAGACATCTGATGATGAATCATACACCCTGTACCGGAAGGTGACCACTGTGTCTGCTGTAATGGTATTGTTGTCCGGACCAACCAGGGTTATAACCGGCGCTGTCACATCTGCCCCCACGGTGAGGTTGCGCGTTGTTGAATTCCCGGTATTTTGCGCAGTGCTGTTGTCTGTACAGTTAACGCTCCAGCTGTAATTGCCGTTGGCCAGCTGGTTCAGTACAAAGAATTGCGACTGGCTCTCGTTAACAGTCTGGTTGGTCTGGTTTGCCTTCCCGTTGAAGATCAGGCTGCAGTTGGCTATGCTGGACGCAAAATCAGTGACATTATACCTGAAAATAACATTCCCGTCCGTATCGCTGGCCCCGTTTGATGGGGACCCCAGCCTTACAACGGGCGGCACAACATCAGGCCCAACAAAGAGGGTCCTGATTTCCGACGACCCGGCAAAGTAGCTCTCTGATGTATCGGTGCAGTTAACATTCCACCTGTACGTCCCGTTGGGCAGGTTGTTATACGTAAAATTCAGGGTTGAGTTCATCACTATCGCGGATGCATTGCTCAGGTTGATTGAGCCGTTAAATATCAGCGTGCAGTTTGCCAGTGCAAACTGGTCGGTTACATTGTAAAAGAAGATGATGTTGTTGTCCACATCCTGCGTATAGTTATCGGGCCCGCCTAATAGTATTGACGGTGCAGTTGAATCCCTGATTACGTTGATGACCCTGCTTGATGATTTATTGACATTGGCATTATCCGACCCGTCTGTGCAGTTCACGCTCCAGTTATATACTCCCGAGCCAATGCCTGTGAGCGTAAAATACTGGGTTATGTTCTCCTGGATCGTTGTGTTGGTCTGCCTGATGTAGCTCTGGTTGAAAATGAGCGAGCATGAAGATATGTTCGCAGCGGCATCTGTCACGTTAAAAGAGAATGTCCTTGCCCCGTCGGATTCATAGGTGCCGTTGTCAGGCGAGATCAGTTTTACTGACGGCTTTACATTATCAATCCGCACCGTAAGGTTGTATACCAGAGAACCCCCTTTGTTCAGGTTCTCAGAATCATCAGTGCAGTTCACGCTCCAGTTGTACTGGCCGTCGCTGAAAGTCTGGCTGAAAGGATATGATGCGCCCTCAGTCATGGCAGAGGCGTTGGTCTTGTTCACCTTGCCATTGACAATCAGGGAACAGTTGATCAGCGTGGTGATCGCATCGCTTGCATTAAAGTAAAAGGTAACGTCGCCGTCCGTATCAACCGTATTATTGGCCGGAGTGGAAAGGTCAACCACCGGCCCGACAATGTCATTGGTGACCGTAAAGGTCCTGGCTGTGGAGTTGCCCGTGTTTCCCCATTCATCAGTGCAGTTAACACGCCAGGTATGGGCGCCGTCAATGATATTGAAAAGCGAGAAAAACTGGCTTTTGCCCTCATCTATCGTCTGGTTGCTGATATTGATCTTGTTATCGATGATGAGGCTGCAGTTCTCAATGGCCGATGCAAGATCCTCAACCTGGAACGTGAAATAAACATGGGCATTGGTGTCATTGTGGCCGGGTTCCGGGCTTTCCAGCGTCACTTGGGGCGGGGTCTCATCCACGCCGACGGTTAAATACCTCACCGCACTCATGTTTTCATTGAAATTAGGCGAGTCATCTGTGCAGTTGACGTACCACTCATAATCACCGTCAACAAGATCAGAGGTGATATTGAGGACGATTCCCTCGCCGATGGGCGCCTCTATTGTCTTATTGAATGTATCATTGATTACCAGGCTGCAGTTTTCAATCCCTGATGCAAAATCAGTTACAGTAAAATTGAACTGGATATTGCCCGCAAAGAGTTGTGCATCGGGCGGAGGGTACCGCAGCTGGATGCCGGGACCCTCGTTGTCGCTTGCAACAATCAGCTTGCGGCTCTCGCTGTAGACGGTATTATGGTTCTCAGAGGCATCTGTGCAGTTGATGCTCCAGTTGTAGTGGCCGTCAAGGTAGTGTACGGTAAAATTCTGGGAAACATTTTCAGCGATCGTCGTATTTGTCCAGTTCACTGTCCCGTTTATGACCAGGCTGCATGCAGTTATGTTTGAGATGGCATCAGTAACATTATACCTGAACGTAACATTCTCAGTCGTAAGCTGAACGCCGGCGCCGGGATACTCCAGGTTCAGTGCCGGACCAACCTCATCTTCCCTGACATTGAATGTCCTGGCCGTCGATTTGTTCGTGTTCCTGAGCAGGCTGTCATCAGTGCAATTAACGTACCAGGTATATGTCCCGTTGTTGAAGGACTTGGCCGGGAAGCTGCCGGTAGCTCCTTCGGCCTGGTCATTTAGCGTTTCATTCAGCTTGTTGTTTATGACCAGGATGCAGTCTGCGGTCTCTGCGTAGTCATCAGCAAAGGTGAACTGGAAGATGATGGAGGCATCGGTATCATTCCATTCAGTGGGAGGGTAGACAAGGGTCGTATTTGGCGCAGCAGTATCAAACTCAACCGACAGGTTCCGCGCAGCAAATGTGCCGGTGTTCTTATTGGAGCTGTCATCTGTGCAGTTTACTGTCCAGCTATACTGCCCATTGGGCAGCCTGGTCAGCGTTATGCTGTTTACGCCACCCTCAACAACAGCCGTCTGGTTTGACTCATTTAGCTGGTTGTTCAGTATCAGCGTGCAGTTTTCGATTCCGGAATGCGTATCTGTGACTGTATAGCGGAATGTTACGTTGCCTGTGTCGCTGCGATTATCATCTGCAGGCGAGGAAAGAGACACGGTGGGCAGGGTCTCATCGGTTATGATCTCAAACAGGGTAAAATTTGTTCCGTTGTTATAGCCGGCGGAGGTTATGAATGAAACCGCGGAGTACCAGCCGGTGCCCAGGCCGGAAGTGGAAATGTTATACTTGTACTGGCCCGCATCACCGGAAAATCCGCTGCTACGGTTGGCCAGCAGCTGCATTGACCCCGCCGATGTTGAAAAATGTGTTCCGTCGTAGTAGGTGTTCAGCACCGCGTAATCAATTACCAGCCAGGAATCGAGGCCCACGCCGTTCTGGTAATGCAGTTCATACCTTACCCTAACCTCATGCGTGGTGTCGTTTATATATTGCGCCATGTTGCTGGTTACCTGGTAGGAACCATTAACCTCGAATTCGTTGTTGTTCGTGTCAAGGTTTCCTATGTCCACCCACGTATGAGTGTAATAATTAAATACCTCAACATTCTGGTCACCCTGCTTTGTACCCTCGATAGGCTCCGCACCGTCGCAGACTGTTGCAGCTGCCGCATCAGCTCCGCTATGGCAGTACGTTATGTTGAAAACCAGCTTCTTCACCCTGTCCTCACTGATGTTCAGGTAGGTAATATTGAACGTGATTTGCGCATAGGCATTCGGGTGCTTGGTATTGCCGTTGCTTCCAAAGAACCAGTAGGCGTTGTTGTTTGTAAAGGTGTCAGAAAATGCACCCCCGGGGTCATAGCCTGTCCCTGTGAAGACCCCTGCAATTCCGGTGCGGTTGTCAGACTGGTTAAATGGCATATAGTATATCGGCGCAGATGCCCCTGAGTAATTGTAGTATGCATAAAAGTTATTCTCATTTACAGCATTTGCTGAAACATTGGTGTTAAATGCAATTTCACAGTAGGTGGCATCGTCACCCCTAAGGTTCATGTACGGTGTCTCATAGAGGTAATATGACGCATTGCGGATCACGCGGATCTCAGAGCAGGTGCCGATGCTCCCCCCAAGATTGGTTAAATTTACCCAGGCAGTTACGTTAGTCTTCTCCAGGCCCCTGCTTTCATTCATGAATATGGCCTTTCTTCTCAGCCATGAGGCATTCCACCACCGAAGCGAGGTATTTGCGTAAACAACATCTGTATCCACGCTTGAATTAATGCTGTTACCGTATGCATCAGTGACATTGGTGTAGATGACAACCGTATCATTATACTGGGTGCCCTGTTCATAGGACACATCATCTGTTGAGACATTCACCTTGATCGCTGACAGCGTTGTAATCGTCAGATTTCGCGTCTCAGACCTGTTGCTGTTCCTCTGGTATGAATCATCTGTGCAGTTCACGCTCCAGTTGTAAAACCCCTCTGAAAAATTGACATTAAAGACCATGATGGCACCTTCAGTGACAACATCATGGGTCCCGTTAATTGTCCCTTTTATCATCAGGGTGCAGGCATCAATCCCTGAAGAATTATCTGACACATTATACTGTATGCCAACAGAAGTAGTTGTGAGGGTTGCTTCATCCTCGGGATACTGCAGATCGATATGAGGGTCGTCAGAATCAACAATTATTGTCAGGTTCCACTCAACATCACCCTCTATGTTCTCCCCCGTATTCAGATATATGTCTGTGCAGTTGACTGTCCAGTTGTACTGCCCCACCTGCAGGTCATTGATTGTAAAGTTCTGCCAGACATAGGGTGTTACTGACTGGTTTGTATGGTTTACCTTCCCGTTTATGATCAGACTGCAGTTAGCAATCGGGCTTCCATCCTGGTCAATGACCTTATACACGAACAATATGTCATTATCTGATGTTGTTGTCGGGTCAGCAGGCGAATCCAGATATACCCACGGGGCGTTGAAATCCCCGCCTACAAGAAAGCTCCATGAAACCGAGACATTCCGGTTTAGGTTGGTGGAGTTATCATAGCATTCCACGTACCAGCTCTGCCACTCGGAATCAAGGCCGCCTACGGTAAACTGCGTAGGTGTGTTCTCTCTTACTGAAGAGTTTGTGCCCTTCCGCACCCCGCCGACATAGACACTGCAGTTCGTGACATTGCTCACGATATCGCTGACATTAAACGTCAGGTTAACCGTGCCGGTATAGCCGGCTGCCTCATTGGGGGGTGACATCAGCCTGATCGAGGGCTTTGTCTGGTCTGTTGCATTGAAGCTTGTGGTGTCATGCGATATGTCGTTGTCAGTATCATTGCAGTAAAATGTGATTTTATGCTCACCTACCAGGACAGGCCCGGCCAGAGTGCGGAAATGGGTGCTGGAGTCGTTCTGCATGGTCTGGTTTGGGCCCGAATCATACGAATATGCGCACCAGCCCCCGCTGGCAGAGTAAGATGTGTTCACGGTCAGGTTTATCCAAAAGCTTGTTGCATCAACAACAGCGCCGTTCTGGGGATTCTGAATCTCAACCTTCAGGTAGCTCACGTTAAACTCATAGCTATCATTGACGTATCTGCCGTCTTCGGTTTCCAGCACGTTTCCGGCGGTGCTGGTAAGTGCGGCAACAGCACGATATGTCCCTAGAGAGCGGTTATTTGTCGACCAGCTGTTGTTGTTCCAGAAAGTATGCAGGTCAACAGTCTCGTTAACCGCCAGGCTGTAACTCTGGTTATATATTGTTGAGACATGCCGCCAGACGCTGCCGTTCCTGTATTCCAGCTTCATAACAAGCCTGGCAGAGATGTCCAGGAGGCCATAGTTCTCAGTTTTTGTGGGCGTGCTCAGCCCGACATGAACAGAGCTCCAGTTTATCTGGTCGCCTATGCCGCCCTCAAAATCAAAATCGATCCCCCTCATCTGCAGCTTCCTGTTATTTGAGTCAGTCCAGGCATTCAGTATGGTAGAATTCACGACCTTATGGGAGCAGTTGTGCGGGAATCCTGCGATATCGTTGGCGCCACAGGTATAGTTATAGGAATAGGAGCTTCCGTCGAAGAGCAGGATCTCAAGGTCCGCATTCCGATTCGGGACAGATGAGCTGGCCGTATTGTTATAATAGTCCAGCTGCACATCAATATCGATGTCCGTGATCTTAGTGTAATTTGAACCGCCGACACCTGAGTAGTTGACCGGGTCTGTGGCATCATCTACATCCACCATGAGTACTGTGAAATTTGCATCATCATTGTCAAACTTTGGAGCACTTGAGCCTGTTCCGCCATTCTCTGCACAGTCATCCCCGAAATTGACCCTTGAAATTATGCACCTTACCTGGTGCGTCCCCTCCACATCGTCTATCTTCACTGTAACGGTCTCGTTATAGGGGGTTGCCACAGCGCACTGGGTGTTCTGGCTGACACGGCGCCAGGTCCCACTGGTGGTGTTCCGGTAGTAAATGGATGTGTAATCGGTTGTATCTGTGCAGTCCAGCTGGCAGCTCACCCGTATGGACTCTGAGTACTTGGCCTCTGTGGCATTGAGGAATACCTCGGTAACCTGGTAGTTCGCCTCTGAACCGCCTTTCGGGCATGCATCAAACGTGTCATCCCCTGTCCCTCCGCATGAAAAGCCCCAGGTGTCGCTGCATGTCCTTTGCGTGTAATCTGACGTCAATGAATACGTCGTAACCTTTCCCGAACCCAGGCTGGCCGAGTTAAACGTCTCGGGTGCTGACACATTCACGGTCCTTCCCTGCTTGTAGCTGCTGTTCTGGGCCAGGATACCAATCACTGCCTTGATGCCTGCAATGTTGAACTCGTAGGTGTCAGATGTATTGATATTGGAATTGGGGGATGCTGTGTCATTTGCCCGGATGTAATATTCATAGATGTCAATAACGCTGGTGTCAGTAAACACATACTGGTACTGGCTGCCTGAAGCGGGGCTCATCTCATACCAAAAGCTTGTTCTTGACGTTGCTCTCGTCACGTTAACATAAACCCTGCTGACATCGGAGTAAGAGTCGCTGACATTGGCGGCGATTGTGATTGAGGTCCCGACCGCTGCAGATCCCGGTGATGCGCTTATCGAGGAGGCAAGAATCTGCGGAGCGTCACCGTCAATTGTAAAGTTCCGGGCCGTGGAAACATTTACGTTTCCTGCATCATCAGCGCACATAACGCTCCAGTTGTGGGTTCCGTTCTTAACATATACCGATCTGTTCGTTGCTGTTGTGTTGAGTGAAGGCACGCCGGATATGTTCAGCCTGCCGTTGACGGAGAGGTTGCATGTGAGGTTGCCATCAGTATAGCTGTCAGTCACGGTCCAGTTGAACAGCACATATGACTCAGAGTAATTTGCGCCCTCCGCCGGAGCATTGAGAATAAGCGAGGGATACGTGCGGTCTATGGTAAATGTGACTGATTTCTTGTTAGTGTTGTTATTGGTGTTGCCGTATGTGTCATTGCACTTGAAGTAATAGGTATAGCTTCCCTCTGGAAGTGATGCAATGTTTGAAGAGTGCTTTGATGCGTTGGTGTTATTGAAGAGAGTTCCGCCGGTGGTGAAATTGAATGTGGAGTTCGTGCTAAGCTTGCAGATTGCCTGCTCATTAGTGGTCAGGTTTATCGCCACGGGATCATCGTTTGTATAGGACGCATTGGTGGGATTGCCAACGGTGATTGATGGCGCGCCAATGTCCTGCACAACCGTCACATTATAGGTCTCTGAATATCCTGTAAAGCCGTTCATGTCGGTGCAGTTAATGCTCCAGTCATAATTCCCGACAGTCAGCTCCTGGCTTATTTTCTGGGAGCTCACGCCGGCATAGATCGCAGTATCATTTGTCTTGTTGAGCCTGCTGCTGATGACCAGGCTGCAGTTGGCCAGGTTTGACAGGTCGCTGACATTGAACCTGAAATCCACGGTCAGCGAAGTATCCCAAATAGAATCATTTGCAGGCGTCTCCAGGCTGACATTCGGGGCGGTTGTATCAACACGGACCGTATAGTTGCTTGAATAGCTATTGCGGTTGCCGACGGAGTCATAGCATTCTGCATTCCATTTGTAGATGCCATCATTGGGGCTTATTGTGATATTGGTCTCAGTATTATGGGCTGGATTATAGGCGGTCTTGTTGCGGCCCCATGCCCCCGTGAAATTCCCCCACAGGCTGCAGTTGACAATCTTGAACCCGTCTGTAGCCGTAAAATTGAAGTCAACAGGCCTTGATGAGACTGTGCCGCCGTTGCCGGGATAATCCAGACTTGATACGGTTGGCGGTGCTGTGTCAATTCTGACTGTCCGGTTGGACACGCTGAAATTCGAATTTTTCAGCACGTCATAGCACTCAATATTCCATCTGAACAGACCGTCTGCCGAAAGAGTCCTGTTGATGCCCTGCACAGTGCCATTCTTAACCGCAGATGCATTGACCCGCATCATTGCCCACCCGGACTCATTGGTCCACAGGGAGCAGTTCCTGATGTCATCATTCGTTGTCACATTGAAGGTAAAATTTAACTGCCTAGACGCAGATGACGCATTATTGGACGGGCTTCTCAGCGTTATTTTCGGCGGTATCGTGTCAAGCGCATTGACTGTCAGCGTATCAGTGCCAGTTAAATCCCTACCGCCGTTTGTGCCGCTTGATGCCTCAAGATTATATGTTTGGGTTCCTGCCTCGCACCCGACAATCCGGAACGATATTGTGCCCAGGTCAGCGTCATCAGGCACATTTACACACCTGATCGTCGCAGCATCCGGAGTATTATCCGCACAGTAGGTGGAATATACCCCGCCCGAGCCGTTTGCCATCGTGACCTTGACATCCCTTACACCCGGCGCGCATGATGCAGTTACCCTGCTGGCTGCGCCGTCCTCAACAAAGAGGTCCCAGCTCTCAGCCTCCTTGCCTCCTGTATTATCTGTATTAATGCTGGCAGTTGCCCAGGTTATCCCGTCAATCTCAACATCAGGATCATCTATCTGGAACGTCCCGTCATCGTGGATCATGCCATCCCCTGCATCTGATGCGATCTGCCAGCTGCGGGCCTCCTGCCAGCCGCCAATCACGAGCGGACCCAGCCTGTATAGTTCCGGTGAAACATCCGGCGCATCATACTCATAGCTGATGCTGTAGGTGTTCCCTTTCTTCAGCTGCAGGTTCCAGGCAAGAATTTTGCGATCACCGGCGGCCGAGACAACCAGGCCGCCCTGGGGGGTTATTGTGAAATTCAGCGGCACACTTTCGGTTATGTCCCCATTGTAGTTTTTATTTGCAATGATAGTGAAATTCATGGTATAGGGAACATAGGGATAGATTCTCGTATGCCCTATCCTTTCGACATCATAGTCAACTGATGCCTGAACAGAGAAGTTGTCCACCATGTTCGGCTCCCCGTCATACGTTACAGCCGTTACATTCATTGAATAACTGCCGACACCCCCGACACTGTAACTGGTGTAATAGTCCGGCATCCCGGTAACCCCAAGATAGCTGCATTCATCTGATACATTGATATCGCCGTCCATTGTGGTCAGCACCGTTCTTATCCCGGCAGGATCAGTTATGGCGAGCGTTACATCAGCATCGCACACAACATTTCCCCCATGGTCAAGGATTCCCAGAGCGATCCTTGCGGTCTCGTTGGGAAGATAGATGCTTTTATGGGTGTTAATGGTGACAAGCCCGATTTCAGCAAAGCCGGGATCATCCGCAGTAATGCTGATTGTATACTCTTTTCCGGGTCTCAGGTCCTTGACCTTCTCCCAAGTGCCAAGACACGCCTGCGCCTCAAAGTCCCAGTCCCTGCACTTCCAGAGCTCGAGCGCCCTCGCAACCGAGGTGATCTCAGCTGACCCGAATTCAAGCGCCGAGGGATCAATTGAATATGCCTTCTCCACCCTGGCCTCCCTAATCCGCATGCCGCTGCGTCCGGCATCAGGCACATCATCAATCCTGAGGTTTAGCGAACCCGTCGCATTTGTCCTAAGGTCCCGTATCCTGACCTTCTGGACATGCTTGCCGTCAACCTCGATTTCCAGGTCATAGCTGCCGTTGACCTTCCTGACATTCTTGATCCTGTGGTCCACAGACTTATTCTTGGAATCTTTGACATCCAGGTCAGGCATCTGCCCTGCCGGAGGCTCAATGTCCCTCACCCTCATGAAATGCTCTTTGCTGGTTGTATGCCAAACCTTGTCAACCGGCAGGAGGGAGACGTTACGGGCGATTCTCTCAGATTTGTGCCCGGCAGCATCCGCTGCAACGCAGGCTATGTCAAAGGGGGCCGAATCCGTTATTTTCGTCAGGCACTCGCCATCCTCATTTCTGCAGATCTCCTCAGCTACGCCCCTACGCACGACCGAGATCACATACCCCTGCAGCTGATGATTATCAGCAGCAGTGCAACGGATGGTCAGTATCTGGTCCAGCAGCAGAGAGTAAGAATCAGGGATCAGGCTGATAATCTCAGGAGGGCTGTTGTCGATGATTGTCCGGATTTCAGAGGCATCAGAAGTCAGATCGCCGTCACCGGCCTGCACCTTAACATAGCAGTATTGCGCCTCAGGGCATGCGCCTGCAGTCTTCGGGGTATCCCATTCACACAGGCCTTCATATCCTGAGCAGACCTCAAACGGTTTCGAAAATCCGGGATCACTGTCAATCATGAAAACAAAATTCAGTGCATCACCGTCAGGGTCTGAGCTGCCCGAGGCGTCCAGCACCACAGTCCCATTGACAATCTCATCAAGATCCAAAAGGTTTGCCACAGGCGCCCTGTTTTTTTTCTTTGCCGCAGAGCCGCCGGCAGTGCGGGCCACCGTGCTATCATTAATTTGCTCACGCACCGCCTCACCCGCGCTGTCATTGGTTTCATTCAGTTCCGGCGCCAGATTAATGGTCAGGTTTTGCACTGCCTGTACCGGGTCACCGGGCAGCGTAACATTGGGCTCAGATTCATCCTGGACAACCCGCCCCGTAATCGCAGGGGAGCTTGCCAGATCAAAAAAGAACCGGGCCACCCTGAACACCATATACTTGAGATATGCTTTCACCTGAATTAGCGCAGAACTCAGAACCCCTGTTCCGGTATCCCCTTCCATTACCGCGAAACCCGTAGCCTCAAGGCCATCCGGCCGCTTCCCGATGAGGATCGGTGAATTCCCAAACGCAAGGAGCTCATCCCCGACAGAAACAGTAAAATATTCCCCCGCATAGTCAAATAATGTCACCTTTACGGTCTCGCCGGCTGCAGAGACTGTCCGATTAACATGATGATCCAGGTGGCTTTCCACCCATATCCTCTCGAAATCCGCAGAATCGTGGAGCAGATACACAATAAGGCTGGCCCCCGAGAGCGTGACATTGGAATAGGCCCTCACCTGGGTTTCAAAATCAGGATCATCCCGCAGCCTGGCCATTGGAATCCTTAACAGCGGAGGATCATAAGTAACATTCGAGAAAGTGACAATCTCGGCATCTCCCTCTGAAGAGCTGAGCGCAAGAGTGAATCTTTTTTCCTCATTTTCACTGAAGGGTTTCCATCTGCACTCCAGGATGCTGTACTCGTCCGGCGTCTGCCGGGTCCTGGTACCTTCGCATCCCGGTCCAACATCCTGTATTGTGATGAAATTGGGGTATCTCCAGGTATAGATGGTTTCATAGTCCGCGACCCCCTTGCTGCCGGCATTACGTACCACAAACTCGGCCTCATAGAAGCTGCCATTTGCGATTGTCCGGTTAAGGCCCCGGTCCCACCTATATAGATCAACATCAACATCAAAAAATGCCCTGCTCGCGTTAACCTCAACCCGGTACCGTGAAAGGTTGATCTCATATTTTGTTGAATTGACCCAGTACTCCACCCTCCCCAGAAAATAATCAAGAGCCTTAAGCGGCGGGGAGCCTGCTGCATAATCCACAACATGCAATTCATCAGGTGACATTGTTCCGACCCGGACAATAAGGGTGTTCCCTGTCAGCTCTGCATCCATTGGCAGGTCTTCAGCCGACCATCCCGGCGGGATGACTTCATAGAGGGTGGCATTATGGACCGTGCTGCCTGTATTCCAGAGAATGATGGAAACGCCCATAGAATGATTAACGCCGATTCCGTCAGCCTGTTCCCTATGCACCCGGAGGTGGCTGCCGGGCTGTGCACTGGATAAGCCAATTGAGGTATTGGCTTCAGCAACTGAAAAGCTGGCGGTCAATACCTCAATCAGGCCTTCGGCCTTGGCACTTATCCAGTAGGTTCCTACGATGTGGGGCACGTAGGAGGTCCGCGCAAGTGAATCAGAAGTAAGGACAAGATCATCCTCACAGGTTATGTTGAGCTGAGATAGGATCACGTTTGACTCAATGTGGACAATGTCTCCCAGGGAGTACTCCCTCTTGTCTGTTGCGATATGCGGCACCTCAGGCATCGCCGTCCTGCCGACGGAAAACCAGCGCTCTTCCCTGTACTCTCGGCCCCCTGACCGGCCTACCGCCACCAGCTTATATGTGCCCGGATCAAGGGCGGCCCCCCCTGCCCCGATCCTGAACCGGTCAGATTCAATATGGGCAATGGACAGGCGGGCGCCGCTGGCGTTCTCGATAAATGCAGTAAGCTCCTCAAGAACCGTCCGCTTGAAAACCGTTTCCAGTATCGTCCTCTCGGCCTGGACAGACCCTGCAAAGTCGACTTCAATGCTGATATTTTCAGCAAAATGGGGTATTGAAGGCAGGGGAATCTCCCGCGACAGCTCTGCAGCTGCAACTGTCTCGTTGGTTTCATTGCCATGAAAGGTATGTTCAGAAGTATGTTCAGAAGGCGGCTCAGCAGAGGGAGGCTCTGCGGCAACCCACACGAACAGCATCTCCTTCCTGACAGAGTCGCCCCGGATGCGAGCCTCTGCCACCAGGGTATATGCACCCGTTGGAAGGCTGCTGTCAGCAGATACCGTTATCAGGAACAGCTCGTCCTCGAGCGACTCCATATGAAGGCTAAATCGGCTGTCATTTGAATGGTTCTGAATGTAAGCTGTAACACTCGTCAGGGGCGAAGTCCCAAAAACGTGGTCGATTATGGATTTTCTGGCTTCAGCGTCTGCTGAAAAATCAACGGCATACTTAGCACCATCTGTCGCATTGGATAGGGGTACAGGCATTGCTGCAGGCCGGACCGGCTCCTCCCGCGATTCACTGGCAAGGACAAAGCTGTCTGCCGCTAGGACTGTCTGGTTCTCAACCAGCCTGAGCGTATAATTGCCTACGTGGTCGGGCCTGAACCTGAGGGTACCTGCAGAGCCGATTGCATCAAGGAAAGTATATGTATGGTCATCTGAGAGGATTACCAGGCGGGGGCTGAAATCACCCGGATCAACATGTATAAGCGCTGTATCTCCCGGCACGTATTGGCGCCTGTCAGCGCTTAACGAGATGCGCTGGCGCGGTTCCGGAACGCTGAACCATGCCTGCCTGCCAAGCAGCCTGCCGCTGCTGATGTTCTCAATCTGTGCACGATATAATCCCGGCTGGACAGGAAAGAAGACAGCAAGCGGATCCGGGTCATCCCGGGAAAACTGGGTGTTTTCAGATATGATCCTGAGCTTAGTATGATTCAATGGGACAATGGCGAGAATCCTTATATTGACTGCCTCCCCCAGGGAATAGTTGGCCCGGTCTGCAAGAAGAACCGCCGATTCATTCGGCAGGGCAACCCAAAACCTCGCTTCAATTATGCTGTCATTTGCTCCGGCGAGAGAAGCAATGTATTCACCCGGATAACCCGGGTTGAAAACCGTTGTCTGGGTGATGTTAGCGTAGGCATAGGTGTGGTTTTCATGAAGAATCAGCAGAATCTGGTCAGGCGGCCCCGCCACATCTATCTTAACATTCTCCCCCAGGATATACAGATCCCGGTCAAGAAAGACCCTTGGGAAATGGTCTGTTGAAGCCTCCTCTATATAGCTTAAACTGCCGCTTCCGCTAGCTACACCCCCTGTCCAGATAGCCAGCAACAATAGCAGGCTGGCTATCACACCCCCATTTTTCATCACACTTGCGCGGCCCACGGCAAAACGTGGTTTACGTTGCGCCCCACTTCTTTTTCACTATGACTATGATTAAGGAACCTATGAATCCAGCTAATCCCCTCTACCCCACAACCCAATTTTTTAATCTAAAAGTCTTAAATACTTTTCGGTTCACGAATAAGTGACTAACAGGTTTTAACCATTACATAATAATAAGAAATGTATTTATATATATATCCTGCAGTAAATTCGGGGATACAGCTAGTTTGAACAGTACATGATGAAAGAAGCACCTGAAATCAGACCTGAACAGTATTTTTTTCTTAATGACGGCACATCTGTAAAAAACCTATATGAACTCCTCAAAAGCCTGAACACCATGGACGACAATACATTCGGCCATCACGTTAATGAGCACAGGAATGATTTCGGAAACTGGATCAGGGATGTCCTCGCAAACAGTGAGTTGGCAGATCAGGTATCCGGCCATAGCACAAAACCAGGCATAATCCATGTGATCGAGAAGGTTGTCCTTCACGAGCATGAGAAAAAATTGCACAAGGAAATTGCCAAAAAGCTTGCCACCATGCCCAAGAAGGCCGGCAAATCCCTTCCCGAAAATATTTCAGAGGATATGTCAGATATGAGCACCAAGATGGAAGAACTGATCAAAAGGGAAGAGGAGATTGAGCAGATGCTCAATGATTCCAAGAAGACCGGCCAGATGCCGCAGATTGTGAGCTACATCGACAAGAAGATAAGGGGCGACATACCCGATAGGCTGGCTGATTTCGGGGAGCGGCTTAAGCAGGTTCTCAGGAAGGAAACAGAGATCGAGGCCAATGAACGAAAGATTGAGGAGATTGAAGAACGGCTTGAGAAAAAACTCGATGAGACTGAAGCAAAATTCTTCTCAAGGGATTTTCTGCAGGGGGTTGTGACCGGCGCGCTTGCAACCGCAATTGTAATATTGACTTATCTGAAATTTGTGATTTAATCCTTCGAAATCTTATCTCTTAATGACTTCAGCCCATGTAGAATACCTTTTTTCTTGGGCGGCTCTTCCTTTTTCTTGGGCGGCTCCTCTAACGCGGTTTCGTCACTAGGCGCCTGAATTTTTTCTATATTCAGATCCGTCTCGCTCGTGATCTGCCCCTCTAGCAAATTAAAGTATTTATTTAGATCAGGTGTCTTCTCAACCAGAACCTCAAAACCCTTGAGAAGCTTTTCAGCCTTCTCCAGTTTCCTGTCAAACTCACTGGTCAGCTCCCTTTTATGCTTATCATGCCTCCGGTTAAGCAGATCAACGACATTCCCTGTTCGCGTCTGAAATATCGTAAATTTATCCATAACATCCTTAAGCTCCTTTTTTGTGGCTAGGCCGGTCATTTTAACAGTTATGGCGTCCAGATCAGTACTGAGCTGTTTCATGTTCTGATCCATGTCCGCGGTTCTGGCATTGAGCTTTGCAAAGTCAGAAAGCCTATTCTGCAGTTCAGAAAAGATTGTCTCAATCTTGTCTGCGCGACGATCAACAAGGGCCTTCATCTTTCTGATTTCAGTGAGCTCAGCCTTGACATCCTCATTGAGTTTAATCATCTGATCCATTCCTTTGAAAGCTGAAACCGTGTTACGCAGGTCCTTCACCTGCTCGCTAACACTCTTCAGCATCGAATCCTTGGCCTCAAGGCCGCATCTAATTGCATCTACTTTCCCGTCTTCTTTCCTGAGATCTGCCATAAGCTTATCCGGTTGTACCGTGCTCACCAGATCAATTGCCTGCGTAGCCTTAGCCTCAATGTGCTGGGCCTGCTTATCCCGTTCAATAAGCATGGATCTGAGTTCACCTATTTGCTCGTTTACCCGGGTAAACCGCTCTGTTGCTGCCTTCTGTAGCTCAAAGAATGTCGAGAACTGCGCACTGAGCTTGTCAACATTAACCTTCAGGTGTATTAGTGACGATGCATCTGTATCTGTCTGCAGAGGAGCCTCAAGTCTCACCGGAGCTTCCTCTGGAACTTCCTCTTCATCTTCCTCTTTTTTCTTTCTAAAAAACACTGGCATACCTCTAGTAAGGCTCTTTTATAAAACTTTCCCATATGACGGCTTCATCCTGAAAACCGCATTTCCAGCGATTTCGCTGGGACTGAATGGTGATTTCAGCATTCAGTAGACAATTTCGGCAAGTTGCTCTTTTCCCTGTTTTCTTTGTGATTTCCCTGCCTAGCCGCAGAATCTCGTC